>CAJTXE010000002.1 GCA_910580225.1 uncultured Acetatifactor sp. | reverse complement strand
TGGTACTTTGGGATCCTATATCCATTTCTCGATTACAGTTTGCGGAAACTCAAGAAACCGAACATATATTTGTTTTCAAAAAAGTAATGCAATCGAACAAATATTCTGTTATAATATTTCTGCATAGGTTAAAAATAAGAAAACAGCAATTTCTTTTCATCTGCAGAAGGAGGATCATACACATGCAGGACAACCACATTTACATTGCCATTGATCTGAAATCCTTTTATGCATCCGTGGAATGTAGAGAAAGACACTTAAATCCTCTCACCACAAATCTTGTAGTTGCGGATGCCTCCCGAACTGAAAAAACAATCTGTCTTGCCGTATCCCCTTCGCTGAAAGCCTACGGCATTTCCGGGAGGGCACGATTGTTTGAAGTAGTTCAGAGGATAAAGGAAGTCAACACAGAGCGAAGACGCTATGCTCCCGGCAGACACTTTTCCGGCTCTTCCTGTTGTGCAGTGGAACTGGCAGAGCATCCGGAACTGGAAGTTTCCTATATCACGGCCCCTCCCAGAATGGCCTTTTATCTGGAATACAGCACAATCGTGTACAATATTTATTTAAAATACATTGCACCGGAAGACATCCATGTTTATTCCATTGACGAAGTTTTTATGGATGTAACACATTACCTGAAGACATACCGGATGTCTCCGAAAGAGCTGGCCTCAAGAATGATACAGGATGTTCTGGACAGTACGGGAATCACGGCCACCGCCGGAATCGGCACAAATCTGTATCTGTGCAAGGTGGCAATGGATATCGTGGCAAAACATGTAGAACCGGATGAACACGGCGTCCGGATTGCGCAGCTGGACGAACTGCGTTATCGAAAACTTCTATGGAACCACCGTCCTCTCACTGATTTCTGGAGAATTGGCCGCGGATACAGAAAAAGGCTGGAAGCTGTGGGACTTTTTACGATGGGAGATATCGCAAGATGCTCCCTGGGCGGAGACAATGAATATTACAATGAAAACCTTTTATATAATATGTTCGGTGTCAATGCAGAACTTCTGATCGACCATGCCTGGGGATGGGAGCCAACCACAATGGATCTGATCAAAGCCTATAAACCGGAAACAAACTGCGTCAGCTCCGGTCAGGTCCTGCAATATCCTTATGATACAGAGAAAGGAAAATTAATCGTAAGAGAAATGACAGACCAGATCGTTCTAGATTTAGTGGAGAAGAAACTGGTAACCGACCAAATGGTTCTCACCATCGGCTACGATATTTGCAATCTCACCAATCCGGAAATCAGTTATCAGGGTGAGATCACTACAGACCATTATGGGCGGAAAGTTCCCAAACATGCCCATGGAACCGTTACTCTGAAACACCAGACTTCCTCCACCCAAATCATCCTGGATGCCGTCACAAAGCTTTATGACCAGATCATTACTCCCGGGCTTTTCATCCGCCGAGTGACCGTTGTGGCGAATCATCTGGCGGAAGAGACACAGGCTCTGAAAACGGAGCTGTTTGAGCAGCTTGATCTGTTTACGGATTATGCTGCTCTGGAACAGCAGCGGAAAGAGGAAGAAGAACGGCTTTCCAGAGAAAGGAAGCTGCAGGAAGCTCTCCTGCACATCAAACAGAAGTTTGGAAAAAATGCGATTTTAAAAGGAATGAATCTGCAGGAAGGCGCTACCACCGTAGACCGCAACCATCAGATTGGAGGACACAAAGCATGAACTATCCTGAGGAACATAAATATGACGACATTCTCCATCTTCCGCACCATGTATCCAAAAGACACCCTCAAATGTCACTTCAAAACCGTGCGGCACAATTTTCACCCTTTGCGGCTCTCACAGGACATGAGGACGCCATCCGGGAAACAGCCCGGCAGACAGATTCTTTTGCCGAATTGGATGAAGACCGGAAGGAACTGCTGAACAGACAGCTTCAGTTCATCAAAGCAATGCTTGCGCAGAAACCGGAATGCGAGATCACCTATTTTCAGCCGGATCAGAAAAAAGACGGCGGAAACTATGTAACGGTTCGCCGCAGAATAGAAAAGATCGACGAATACAAGCATCAGATTCTTTTCACTGACGGAACCATACTCCCCATAGGACATCTCTTTTCAATCAAAGGTGATCTGTTCCAGAACACGGAACTGACAGACATATAGAAGGAAAAGGAGTCCCATGGGCAAAACAGTACTGCCAAGAATGCATTTTTAACCATGCTCTAATTCTTAAAACTGTGTATCGGCGCCGGAATTCGCCCGCCCCGGTTAATAAAGGCTTCACAGCCGAACCTGTTCACCGGCATAATAGGTGCATATCCCAGCAGACCACCGAATTCCACGGTCTCTCCCACGCCCTTGCCGATAACAGGTATGATGCGCACGGCCGTGGTCTTCTGGTTCACCATCCCAATGGCCATCTCGTCCGCAATAATACCGGAGATAGTGGCAGCCTTCGTGTCCCCGGGAATGGCAATCATGTCCAGGCCCACGGAGCACACACAGGTCATGGCTTCCAGTTTTTCCAGTGTCAATGCACCTGCCTGGACAGCGTTGATCATTCCCTGATCTTCACTGACCGGGATAAAAGCACCGCTTAAACCGCCCACATAGGAGGACGCCATGACACCGCCCTTCTTCACCTGGTCATTCAAAAGAGCCAATGCTGCCGTAGTACCGGGAGCACCTGCCTGTTCCAGGCCTATCTCGCAGAGAATATCCGCCACGCTGTCCCCTATGGCCGGCGTTGGCGCCAGAGAAAGATCCACGATGCCGAAAGGCACTCCCAACATGGCAGAAGCCTCCTGAGCCACCAGCTGTCCCACTCTTGTCACCTTAAAAGCAGTCTTCTTGATGGTCTCGCAGAGCACCTCGAAATTCTCCCCCCGCACCTTCTCCAGCGCAGTCTTCACCACCCCGGGGCCGCTGACACCCACATTGATGATTTTGTCCGCCTCGGTAACGCCATGGAAGGCTCCTGCCATAAACGGATTATCATCCGGAGCATTACAGAATACTACCAATTTTGCACATCCCAAAGAGTCCTTCTCTCTGGTATATTCCGCAGTGGATTTGACAATCTCACCCATCAGCTTCACCGCATCCATATTGATTCCTGTTCTGGTGGATCCCAGGTTCACGGAAGCGCACACCCGCTCCGTGGAAGAAAGAGCCAGCGGAATGGAACGAATCAAAAGCTCATCCGCAGCAGTCATACCCTTGCTCACCAGAGCTGAATATCCGCCGATGAAATTCACTCCTACCTCCGTAGCTACCTGATCCAGTGTCTGGGCTACAGCCGCAAAATCCTCCACAGACCTGCACGCCGCGCCACCCACCAGAGCCACAGGAGTTACGGATATTCGTTTATTTACAATCGGTATACCGAATTCTCTGGAAATCTCCTCCCCGGTCTTCACCAGATCCTTTGCCGACTCATAAATCTTTTGATAGATCTTATCCTGCAGTCTTCCCAGGTCGGAATCGATACAGTCCAGAAGGCTGATGCCCAGAGTGATGGTACGTACATCCAGGTTCTCCTCTGCTATCATCTTGTTGGTCTCTGTCACTTCATATATATTTATCATTCTGATTCTCCCGTTTTATACTACTCGTGGGCAGCTGAAACGCCTTTCTGATTCGCCGGATATTGTCCATCTACCCAATCGGACATGGAGTCTGTTTACCATTTTCCATACGGCAGCGCAGTCATTTTCACCCTATAAATGCCACACCGCGGACCGAAGAATTGTCATATGCGGTGCATTTTGTCAAAAATCTCTTCCTTCTGGCACTTGATCTGTACACCGGTCTCTGCCCCAAGAGCCGTCATCTCATCCACCATATCGCCGAAAGCTTTTGCAGTGGTACTGGTGTCCACGATCATCATCATGTTGAAATAACCCTGCACGATGGTCTGAGAGATATCCAGGATATTGATCCCGTTCTCTGCCAGATAGGTGCAGACCTTTGCGATGATTCCTATGGTATCCTTGCCTACTACGGTAATAATCGTCCTCTTCATAAATTCCTCCGTTCTCTGCGTCCATCACACTTTCCGACTGTACAGACATAAAGCTCTGCCTGCCAGGGGTCTTGTTCATGCTGTGCGAAACCAGCTCCTCAATTCCATTCTCTTACACTACCACCGCCGGAGTCACCTCGCCGCGCCTGGCCACCCGGATATCGAAATCTCCCGCCTTATAGGGATTGTCGCCCATGTTGATCTCCATCCGCACCGATTCATAGGCCAGTTCCGGCAGATTATTCTCCTTGCTTAAGTGGCCCAGAAGAATAGCCTTCATCTTATCGTGAAGAATCCTGCACAGCAGCCTGCCTGTATTTTCGTTGGATAAATGGCCTCTGTCCCCCAGAATACGCTGTTTGAGATAATAGGGATAGGGACCTACCTGAAGCATGTTCACATCATGATTGGCTTCCAGAAGCAGGGCGTCCATCCCCTTCAGGCATTCCACCGTATAATCATTGTATACACCCAGGTCCGTGCATACCGCCACCCGCCGGCTGCCGTAGGCAATGCGGTATGCCACGGGCTGCGCGGCATCATGGGAAATCCGCATGGGATTGATCGTCAGATCCTTAATGATAAATTTCTGATCTTCCCTTACTTCGTGAAACAATTCCGGGTCTACACTGCCCAGTCCGGCACAGTCTTTCATGGCCCGGATGGTACCCCCTGTGGCATAGATGGGAATCCCATATTTTCTGGTTATGACCCCCAATCCCTGTATATGGTCCGCATGTTCATGGGTAATCAATATTCCGTCAATATCCTGCCCCGTCAATTCCAGTTCTTTCAGTCCCTTTTCAGTCTTCTTACCGCTGATTCCCACATCCACCAGCAAGTGAGTGGCGTCGGATCCCACATAGATACAGTTTCCGCTGCTTCCGCTTGCTATACTGCATAATCTCATTTTATTTTCTTTTCCGTCCTTTATATGTATTTTATACTTACGGCTGAAAATTTCTGACCGACAGCAGAATCCACACTTCTGCAATGGAGACCGGAAAATGGCAAATGACCTGCTCACGGGTATAAGTCATGCCCGGCGGACAAACCCGGCCAGTTTCCTGTCGATCTGAACAAAACTGTCTTCCAGCCTCCCGCTGTTGTCTATGACAAAGTCACAGTTTTTCCGAAAATGCGCTTCCGTCAGCTGTCTTGCCATGATCTGCGTGATCTTCTCCTGACTGTAGCCCCGGGCGCGCCCAAGTCTTTCCCGCCTGACAGCCTCATCTGCATAAATATACCACATCTCGTCCACCAGTGCAAGGTATCCCCCTTCGATCAGCAGAGCTGCTTCCACAAAAAACAGCTCCGCCTCCCCCTCCGCCCTGGCCCGTTCCAGACGTTTCAATAAATATTCCTTCACTGCAGGGTGAATGATATCGTTCACCCGTTCCAAAAGTTCCGGTCTGGCAAAGATTCTGTCTGCCATGGCCGCCTTGTCGATGCTGCCGTCCCCTGCTACTACATCCTGCCCCAATAAATCCACCAGTTCCCTGTATGCCTCTGTCCCCGGCTGCTTTACCAGGTGGGCCACCTCGTCTGCCAGGTAGATTTCACATTGATAATGCCTTCTGATATAGTCCAGGATCTCGGACTTCCCTGCCCCGATTCCTCCCGTGATCCCTATAAAGCGCACTCCGGCACCTCCTCTTTTTCATCGGTTCCTGCAGGCCGCTACTTAGCTTCATACCAGTTCTCCCCGGTATGCAGATCCACTTCCAGCGTTACTGCCAAATCCGCAGCAGCCACCATATTTTCTGTCAGGATCTGCCTCACCTGCTCCTCTTCCTCCCGGTATGTCTCTATAACAAGCTCGTCATGGACCTGCAGAATCAGTCTGGATTTCAGTCCGGCCTCCTTCAGCGCTTTCCAGACACGGATCATGGCAATCTTGATGATATCTGCAGCTGTTCCCTGGATGGGAGAGTTCATGGCTACCCGCTCCCCAAAAGAACGCTGCATAAAATTAGAAGATTTCAACTCCGGTATTGGCCTTCTGCGTCCGAAAATGGTGGTGATATAGCCGTTCTTCTTCCCGTCGCTGACCAGTTGATCCAGAAATTCCTTCACTCTGGGATAGGTGGCAAAGTACTGTTCAATGTAGTCTGCTGCCTCCTTCTTGCTGATGCTTAAATCCTGGCTCAATCCAAAAGAACTGATGCCATAGACAATGCCGAAGTTTACTGCCTTGGCATTCCGGCGCTGCAGATCCGTAACTTCCTCAAACGGCGTATGGAATACCTTGGCCGCAGTAATCCGGTGGATGTCCTGGTCCATGCGGTAGGCCTCGATGAGCTGTTCGTCCCCTGACATATGGGCCAGTACCCGCAGCTCGATCTGGGAATAATCCGCATCCATGAATACACAGCCTTCCCTGGGCACAAACACCTTCCGAATTCTTCTGCCCAGTTCCATGCGCATGGGAATGTTCTGCAGATTGGGCTCCGTAGAGCTAATGCGCCCTGTTGCCGTGATTGTCTGGTTGAAACTGGTATGAATCCTGTGGTCTTCCCCAATATAGACCGCAAGCCCGTCCGCATAAGTGGATTTTAACTTGGTAAGCTGCCGGTATTCCAGGATATCTTTCACTACAGGTGCCTCTTCAGAAAGTTTTTCCAGTACGTCCGCCGCCGTGGAATATCCTGTTTTGGTCTTCTTACCTCCGGGAAGCTTCATGGTCTCAAAGAGCACTTCCCCCAACTGCTTGGGCGAATTGATATTGAATGCCACCCCTGCCTGGGCATGGATGGATTTCTCCAGTTCCTCTATCCGGGCCACAAGGGCGTCCCCGTAGGCTTTCAGCTCCTCCCGGCGCACTTCCACACCCTCCTGCTCCATATCATACAATACCAGGGACAAGGGCATCTCCATATCACGCATCAACCTGTCCATACCCGTATCTTCCAGTTTTTTCGCCAGTACTTCCGCGGCCTTCACCGACACACAGGCGCCATAGCAGCAGTACTCGGCAAATTGCTCCGGCATGGAGGCTGCGGCTTCCCGGCTCCTCTTCTTTCCGAAAACCTCCCCCCAACCGGGAACGGTCACTCCCAGATGTTCCTGGGCAATGGATTCCAGATCATAATCACTCTTTAGAGGATTCAGCAGATAGGCTCCGATAAGGATATCAAAATACCGCTCCGTAGTCTCCCTGGTCAGATAACGGTACTGCTTCTTGATATCAAAGACCGAGATGTTAACCCGCTCCGACAACTGCCTGATACCTTCCACAAGGGGTCCGATATCCTTGTCTATGCTTCCATTGTCTGAAAACTCCTCAAACAGAGACAGCTGCACATTCTCCTGCACCGGCAGAACATATGCCAGGGTTTCCTCCCCGGTGCTGGCAGCAGCTGCCAGAAGCTCATTTCCGTCCATGGCCAGATACAAACCAACAGATGCATCTGCTTTCCGCTTTTTCAGCCATTTTATAAAATCCCCCTGGTCTTCCAGTTTCCGGAAGGTCTCCCTGATATCGCTGTCCCGGCTCACCTCTTTCTTTTCAAAGCGGTTCAGCATCTGTTTGAATTCCAGCTGTTTGAACAGATCATAGGCCTCCTGGGTATAGAATCCCTCCGCTTTGGCCTCCTCATAGTCCAGGGACACATCGCTGTCCGTACGGATCGTGGCCAAGGCTTTGCTCAAATCCGCAAGCTCCCGGTTCTGAAGCAGGGATTCCCGAATGCTTTTCTTTGTAATTTCTTCCGCGTGCGCATAGATGTTGTCCAGGGAACCGAACTGTACCATCAGATCCGTGGCCGTCTTCTGCCCCACCTTGGGCACACCGGGAATATTGTCTGCCGTATCCCCCATCAGTGCCTTCAGATCAATAAACTGAAGAGGCGTCACCTGATAAGCCGCCTTCACGTCTTCCGGATAGTAGTCTTCCACCTCCGTCTTTCCCATCTTCGTCTTGGGAATGCGGATCTTGATATGTTCATCCGCAACCTGCAGCAGATCCCGGTCCCCGGAAATCAGCGACACATCCATACCCTCTGTCTGGGCCTTTTTCGCCAGAGTCCCCAGAATATCGTCCGCCTCCAGTCCGACCTGTTCCACCACCACCACCTTCATGGCCCGGAGTACATCCTTCATCACCGGCACCTGTTCCCGCAGCTCCTCGGGCATGGGCTTTCTGGTTCCTTTGTAAGCCTCGTACATCTGATGGCGGAAAGTAGGTGCATGCACGTCAAAGGCCACCGCAAGATAATCCGGCTTCTCCTCTTCCAAAAAACGAAACATAATATTCAGAAATCCATATATTGCATTTGTATGAAGCCCTTGGGCATTTGTCAGGTCCTGTACACCGTAAAAGGCCCGATGCAGGATACTGTGACCGTCTATCAGGACTAATTTCCGATTCTTTGACATCTCTTCTTACCGCCTTTTTACCTGGTCCGGATCTGCCGGATCCGAAATTTTGTCTGCGCAGACCGCGCGAAAACCGCCGCAATGAGCTACAGCAAGATCCATATGACAATTCCCGCCAACAGCCCTACAGCAACAATCTCCATAAGAATACCAAGATATAAAAATGCACTGTGAAAACGTATACTCTTTCCCGCTTCCTCCATCCGCTGTCCAAGCTCTGCCTGAAGGTCAAAGGCATTCCCCTCCTCCAGGCGCTGCATTCCCTCCTGCACCAGGAACTGAATATCCAGTTCCTCCCGGCATTCTCCGCATTGCTGCACATGTTCATAGAAGCGTTTCAAGGTGGGATAATCCAGTTTTTTTGTAATAAAACCGGGAATGAGCTTTTCAAATTCCTTGCACTCCATACTCTCATTTTTTCCCCATCTGCCCAAAATATCCAAACTATCCACCTCCTCCGGGTACCCCGCAGAGTTCTCTCTGCAGGTCTCTGTTCCCGAGTACACCTCGGGTTGTGCCCTCTGCCGCCTTTCAGACAGCATCTTCCATTCCGTTTTCCGCCTGTGCTGCAGGTTTCGCCCCACTGCTGCGCCATATTGTCTATGCGTCCGTGTCCCGCTCCAGCACCGCTCTTTGGAGCCGAAAAAAATCAGCCTTCCAGCGCCTGGGCAATATCCGATATTAAGTCGTCTTTGTCTTCAATTCCGCAGCTGATCCGGATTAATTCTGCCGGTACACCCGCTTCCTTCAGCTGTTCGTCCGTCATCTGACGATGGGTACTGGATGCCGGATTCAGACAGCAGGTTCTCGCATCCGCCACATGTGTCTCAATGGCAGCAATCTTCAGGCGCTTCATAAAGCTGCCTGCTGCCTCCCGTCCGTCTCTCAAGCCAAAGGAAACCACGCCGCAGCTGCCCTGGGGCAGATACTTCTGTGCCAAGGGATAATACTTATCACCCGGCAGGCCGCAGTAATTCACATAAGCCACCTTTGGATGGGAGGCCAGGAACTCCGCCACAGCCTGTCCGTTCTCACAGTGCCGCTTCATGCGTACATGCAGGCTCTCCAGTCCCAGGTTCAGCAAAAATGCATTCTGAGGACTCTGAATGGAACCCAGATCACGCATCAGCTGGGCGGTACATTTGGTAATGAATGCACCTTCCCTTCCGAATTTCTCGGCATAAGTGATCCCGTGGTAGCTGTCATCCGGCGTGCAGAGCCCGGGATACTTATCCGCATGGGCCATCCAGTCAAATTTCCCGCTGTCCACAATGGCCCCGCCCACTGCTGCCCCATGACCGTCCATATATTTTGTGGTGGAATGAGTCACAATATCTGCTCCCCACTCAAAGGGCCTGCAATTCACAGGAGTAGCAAAGGTATTGTCCACGATCAGCGGTACCCCATGGGCATGGGCACATCTTGCAAACTTCTCAATATCCAGCACAGTCAGCGCAGGGTTGGCTATGGTCTCCCCAAACATGGCTTTGGTATTGTCCTGAAATGCTGCATTCAGCTCCTCCTCCGTAGCGTCCGGGCTTACAAAGGTAACATCCACCCCCATTCGCTTCATGGTCACGGAAATCAGGTTGAAGGTACCGCCGTAGATGGTACTGGAAGCTACTATGTGGTCCCCGCAGCTACAGATATTAAACAGGGCATAAAAATTAGCCGCCTGTCCGCTGCTGGTCAGCATACCCGCGGTACCGCCCTCCAGCTGAGCGATCTTTGCCGCCACATAATCATTGGTGGGGTTCTGGAGCCTGGTGTAAAAGTAACCGCTTGCCTCCAGATCAAAAAGCTTCCCCATGTCCTCACTGGTATCGTATTTGAATGTAGTGCTCTGAATAATGGGAATCTGGCGGGGTTCCCCGTTTCCCGGTGTATAGCCGCCCTGTACGCATATGCTGTTGATCTTCATATCTTCCTGATATCCTCCTTCGCGAGATGTTCTGTCTCATTATCGTCTGAAAAAATATGTGTCCGAAACTGCCCGGCGCATCAAATTCATTTTTCAGTATACACATTTAAGGCGGAAAATTCAACCTTTTCTCCATTTTTACAATACAAGCATCTCCTGGCAGGAATTTCTTCCCTGCCCCCGCAGGCTCCCAGCCTCATCCCCAAAGAGACTGATCCCATCATTCTCCTTCCGTCTCCTGCTTTCAAAATAGGGAAATCGCTCCAACGCCGCAAAAATATCCTGAAAATCTTCTCTGGGCGCCAGATCAATATACCGCTTCAGCAGTTCTGTCTCCTGATCTCTGAATTTTCCATAGAAAAGATCAAACAGATTGTGCCCTCGAAGATAGACACGGATGTCTTCCATGTGAAGCTTCACATCCTCCGCAGTCTCCAGTTCCCGGCCCAGAATCTCTGTCAGGTGACGGCCGCTTGTCAGACGGTGAAGATACTCCCGCCACTTTTCCAGAAAAATCTCATAAAAGCTTTCCTCTGACTCCACAACGCCAAGCTGTGTCATCACTCTGGGATTCAGAAAATAATTTTCGAACGAATAGTATTTCAGGATCAGCACATTCTCCGGCCGGACTTTTGGCAGCTTATCCATGTCTTCCAGATTGCGTTCCTCATAATAGCGGCAGAGCTGTCCTGCCAGAAACTCCCTGTCCTTGCCGTCGCTGTCCCGGACCATAAGAAATTGATCCTGCAGATAAATCTGATTCATATACTTCAAATTGGCATAAGTCTTGATGTTGGTGCAGCTGTTGGTGGTAATAATGGCAATTCTGGACAGCTTTCCCTGACTGTCCACGGTTTCCGCATAATATTTCTCAAGCAGCAGGGGCAGGCGGGATTTATCCTGCTTTCCCTCTACAATGAACACAAAATTAACGTTCATCAGGTCTCCTGCCGTGTAGCCCAGATCATCCAGAATGGCACTGATGTCCGTATTTTCCCGGATATCACTGGAGCCGTCCTCCCTGTGAATTACCTGCCGTATCTGCCGGCTACTGAAATTCGGCAGCAGATTGGGGGAATGGGTGGTGAAAATTACCTGGTTCTTGGCCGCCAGGCGATAGAGAATGGTACCACACACTTTCTGCAGACTGGGGTGCAGAAAAATCTCCGGGTCTTCAATCATAATAATACTGGGAAGCGTCTCTTCGATCTGAGTATAGGCTTCCAAAAGGGAAAACAGATAGATCGAACGCATTCCCTTTCCCATATGGGATATCGGACGGGGTACATTCTGGGCCGGATGACGTATTTCCGTGGTGACTTCCAGAATCTTTTCCACATCCCGATTCATGGAATACAGAATGCTCTCCCGGCCTCCGTTTTTGTGAAAACAGTGGTTGACCATACGGGCAAATGTATCCAGATTCAGCTGATACAGCTTGTAATCCAACAGTTTGGAGGTTTCCAGCGCATCCAGTTGAGCCGGACTCTTCTGCTCAATCAGCCCCATACAGTGGAAACAGTGGTTACAGTCCCTGGCCTGGTTGAACATGCAGCAGCCTGACCGCATCCGCTTCAGAATTTCATCCTCCTGCAACAGCAGCATATCGCTCTGAAGCTGTTCCAGACGCCGCTCCGTATCCACATGGTATATTCTGGGAAATACTTCTCTGATATGAGGATTGTTCTTGTTGACACCATCCTGATATCGAATCCGTCCGTCCCGATTGGCTGTCATGGTAAAAGTGAGCACGCCATCGGAATAAGAGGGTAGTTTCTGACAGAAATCCTGCATCCAGGTCTCCTTTTTCCGATACTGGCTGACCACTCCCCTGCTCCGAAGCTGTTCCAGGTCCTCTTCCGTTAGAGACAGAGATACTCGAATCCGAATCTTGGTGCCTGTCTCCCCAAAGTCCTCCGGACCGATCTGATACTCGCCGCCCACCGCACGGACTGCATCCAGTACCGTGGTTTTACCTGTATTGTTCTGTCCCACCAGAATCAGTGCATTCTCAATATCCGGAATGTGCATGTTATGGATGGATTTAAAATTTTGTATCTGTATGTCTGAAATTTTCATGGAAAACTCCTGTCAGAATCTTTTTCTTCCATTGTAACATACTTTCTCAGAATAGAAAGCATTTTTCACCTGTTTTCTCCATGTTGTTTTCTCCATGCTGCGTGCCAAAACACAGTAAAAAGCAGCGCCCCGAAAGGAAAAATACCGCCTTTCGAAAACCCTGCCTATACCGGAATATTCAGACTGCACTTTGCCCTTCAAACTGCGCATTATACAGTTCGGCATAAAATCCGCCCTTTTCCATCAGTTCGTCGTGACTGCCCTGCTCCACAATGTCTCCGTCTCTCATGACTAAAATCACATCCGCATCCCGGATAGTGGAAAGTCTGTGGGCGATGACGAAACTGGTACGCCCCCTCATTAAGTTGTTCATGGCCTTCTGGATCCGGATCTCCGTCCTGGTATCCACAGAACTGGTAGCCTCATCCAGAATCAGGATAGGATTATCTGCCAGGATGGCCCGGGCAATGGTGAGCAGCTGCTTCTGGCCCTGGGATACATTGGAGGCATCCTCCCCCAGTTCCATCTGATAGCCTCCCGGAAGAGTCTGGATAAACCGATGAACATGGGCTGCCCGTGCCGCAGCCATTACTTCCTCATCCGTGGCATCCAGTTTTCCGTAACGGATGTTCTCCATAATGGTCCCATGAAAAAGCCAGGTGTCCTGCAGTACCATACCGAAATTCTCTCTGAGCTCACTGCGGTTGAAATTCCTCACATCACTGCCGTCCACCTTTATAGAACCGCTGTTTACATCATAGAAACGCATAAGCAGCTTTACCATGGTGGTTTTTCCTGCGCCGGTGGGCCCTACAACAGCCACCGTCTGCCCTGGTTTTACCCTGCAGCTGAAATCGTGGATGATGACCTTATCCGGCTGATAACCGAATTTAACATGTTCGAAGGAGACCGCCCCCTGCCTCTTCTCCGCAGAACAGGCTTTTGTTGTAACATCAGCAGTCACATTTTCCTCCGTTTCTTCCAGAAATTCAAAAACCCGCTCCGCTGCTGCAGCCGTGGACTGAAACAGATTTGAAACCTGAGCCACCTGGGAAATGGGCTGTGTGAAATTTTTCACATATTGGATAAACGCCTGAATTTCCCCTACTTCTATGATCCCCTTTATGGCAAGCATGCTGCCGCTGACAGCCACTGCCACATAGCCCAGGTTCCCTACAAACATCATGATGGGCTGCATCATGCCGGAGATAAACTGGGATTTCCAGGCGCTCTGGTACAGAATCCGGTTCGTCCCGCCAAACTCACTCAGGACGGCTTCCTCCCGGTTAAAAGCCTTGACAATGTTCTGACCGCTGTAAACCTCCTCGATCTGCCCGTTTATCTTACCCAGGTATGTCTGCTGTGCAACGAAGTATTTCTGGGAATGTTTGATCACCACGCCGATAAGTCCTCCGGACACAGGCAGAATCACCAGCGCGATCAGCGTCATCAATGGACTGATGGACAACATCATGACCAAGATACCCGCAATGGTAGCCACAGAGGTTATCAGTGTGGTAATGCTCTGCCCAAGGCTCTGCCCAAGTGTATCCACGTCGTTGGTAATCCGGGACAGAATCTCTCCAACTGTCCTGGATTCAAAATAGGCCATGGGCATCCGATGAATCTTCTCCGAAATTTCTCTTCGAAATCTGTAACAGAGCTTCTGGGAAACCTCCGTCATCACCAGCCCCTGTATAAAAGAAAGCAGCGCACTTATCCCATAAAGTCCAAGCAGCAGAATCAAAATCTGTCCGATCCGTCCAAAATCGATTCCCCCTGTCCCTGCAAACTTGGCCATCATGCCGTTGAATAGTTCTGTGGTGGCTTTTGCCAGTACCTTGGGCCCGATAATGGTGAAAACCGTGCTGCCTGCCGCAAAAATCATGACGGCAATCAGTGCAAGCTTATAGTTACCCATGTATCTTATAAGCTTTGCAAATGTTCCCTTGAAATCCTTTGCCTTCTCTCCCGGCATCATGCCTCCGTGGCCATGGGGACCATGGGGCCTGGGGATACTTTTCCCACGCTGACTGTTTTCTCCATTCTGCATAGCGTTCCCGTCCGGGGCCGGCTTCCCGTTCTGCACAACATTTCCGTCTGTCCGACCTGTAGATTCCCTGATTTTCTCCCTCATACTGCCGCACCTCCCTCCAGTTCCTCTTTTGAAAGCTGTGATCTGGCGATTTCACGATAAGCTTCACAATCCCGCAGCAGCCGGCTGTGGGTACCCATGCCGGCAATTCTGCCCTCGTCCAGAACAATAATCTGGTCCGCATGAAGAATCGTACTGATGCGCTGTGCCACAATAATCACCGTGGCGTCTCCTGTTTTCTCCCGCAGAGCCCGCCTCAAGGTCAAGTCCGTCTTGTAGTCAAGTGCAGAGAAACTGTCGTCAAACAGAAATATTTTAGGCGCTTTTGCGATGGCTCTGGCAATGGACAACCGCTGTTTCTGCCCGCCGGACACATTGGTGCCTCCTTGGGATATCTCGCTGCGGAAACCTTCCGGCTTGCTTTCGATAAATTCTGTGGCCTGGGCGATTGCGGCGGCCTCTTCCATACGGCTGTCGCTGATATCCGACCCGCCGAATTTCAGGTTGGATGCAATATCTCCGGAAAACAGCACCGCCTTCTGGGGCACATATCCCAGGATGCTTCGAAGCTTATGTTGGGAAAGATCCCGAATATCTACACCGTCTATGGTAATCCGGCCTGCCGTCACATCATAGAAACGGGGAATCAGATTCAGCAGTGTGGATTTACCGCAGCCGGTACTGCCGATAATGGCAGTGGTTTCTCCGGGTCTGGCTGTAAAATCCAGATTTTCCAGTGCATCCTCGTCCGCCCCCGGATATCGGAAAGACACATTCTCGAAAGCCACCACACCCCTGACATCTTTTATTTTCCCATCCTGCACGGTCTCCTTATCCCTCACACCTGCCTCTGTACCAATAACCTCCTGGATACGCTCCGCGGCCACTCCGGCCCTGGGCAGCATCACGGATATCATGGTCAGCATCAGAAAGGACATGACAATCTGCATGGTATAGGTGATAAAGGCAAGCATATCCCCTACCATCAGATTTCCCGCATCTATCCCTTTTGCGCCGAACCATACAATCATAATGCTGATACCGTTCATAATCAGCATCATCACCGGCATCATCACATTCATCACCCGATTGGTAAACAACTGCGTCTGCATCAGATCACGGTTAGCTGCGTCAAACCGCTCCTCTTCAAATTTTTCCCGGCTGAAGGCACGGATGACGGAAACACCTGTAAGAATTTCCCGGGAAACCAGATTCAGCCGGTCCACCAGTGTCTGCATCTTCTTAAATTTGGGCATTGCCACCACCATCAGCACAGCCACCAATGCCATGATCATGGCTACCGCCACCACAATGATCCATCCCATGCCGGTTCTGGTTCCCAGTACTTTCACCACGCCGCCGATGCCGATGATAGGCGCATATACCACCATCCGCAGCAGCATTACCACCACCATCTGTACCTGCTGAATGTCATTGGTACTCCTGGTAATCAGAGACGCCGTGGAAAACTGTTCCATCTCTGCATGAGAAAAGGACACCACTTTTGTGAAAACCCGTTCCCGCAGATTCAGACCCAGCTTCGCGCCGATCCGGGACGCCAGAAGTCCCACCAGGATTGCCGTGATCATCATGACCACAGAAAAGGCAAGCATCCTTCCCCCGGTACGGTACAGGTAACTGCGCTGTATCCTGCCCAGATCCACACCCACTTTTGCGTATTCTTCCTGAACGAACAGCAGGGCCCTCTGGGCAATGAGAGTTTCCCCTGTATCCCCCAAACCTTCCAGTACCTGCTGACGCAGCATAAGTACCTGACGGTCTGTAAATTCTCCGCTGATATCGACAGAAACGGTACCGGATTCCAGCATGGAAACAATCATAATGGATATGCCCATACTTTCTTCCAGAGACGCTTTTGCTTCCGTCTCCCCGCAGAAAATATAGCTTCCGTCCTCCCCCTGTTTATAGGAGGATGCCAGCTGCTCCTGCTCTTCCCGAGTCATCAGTTTCCTCAATGCCTCATAGGTGGACTCCCTCATCCGCTCCGGCACTGCACTTTCAATTCCCTTCTGTCCGATGCCCACATCCACAATATCCGCCGTGTACTGAGGCAGCGCCAGATCACAGTATGCCTGCAATACCAGAAGCACCACAATGGCCAGCACCGACCATTTGGATTCCGCCAGATATTTCAAAATCTTCAGCATATCAATTTCTTCTCCTTTCCAGAGACTGCCCCCCTTAGAGGTTGTTTGACAATTCATTTCCGTTTCCGCACCGATATGCCGGATTCTTCCGGCGGAGCACGTTCTTCTATTATAAAAAAGCCTTTCCGGCATTACAATTAAAATAGCATTAAAAAATGGAAAATTTTTACACAAAAAACTGCAGCTGCTCATATTTTTCCGGAAATTCATGCAAATACTCAAAACAGGCTTTCACATCATGGACAATCCCGTGTTTTTCACAGATACCCCGGAAAAGTTCCATAAGCTCTTCCTGTCGATCGCTTCTTAATTCATAGGAATAGCCATACTTTCTATGATACTTCTGCCATAGCCCCGGAAAATATCTGTCAAGAGCCCCATAGAAATACTCTCTGTTCCCTTCCCGCAGAGTCATCCCCATGCCGAAACAAATAATTCCGTATACCTTTGCCCGAACACAGTATTCCAGAATACCCTGGATGTTTTCTCTCGTATCATTCAGAAACGGCAGAACAGGCGACAACCATACAATGACAGGAATTCCATTGTCGCGCAGAATGTCCATAACCTCTGCCCGTCTCCTGGTGGTGCACACATTCGGCTCCAGAACCCTGCACAGATCTTCGTCATAGGTAGTCAGCGTCATCTGCACCACACACTTGGTCTTTTCGTTGATGCGTTTCAGCAAATCCAGATCCCGGAGAATCCTGTCGGATTTGGTCTGAACAGCCGCACCAAATTCATAGCGTTCGATCAGTTCCAGACATTTTCTTGTAATCTGCAGAGTTTCCTCACAATGCATGTAGGGATCACACATGGCGCCGGTTCCGATCATACATTTTCTGCGCCTGGAACGGAGCGCCTTTTCCAACAGTTCCGGTGCATTCTGTTTCACCTCCACATCCTCAAAATCATGGGTAAATCCATAACAGACACTCCTGCTGTCGCAGTAAATGCAGCCATGGGTGCATCCCCTGTACACATTCATGCCGCTTTGCGCAGATAATATTCCCTTGGCATTGACAAAATGCATGGCAGAACCTCCTTTCCGAAACTACTTCTCTTTCCTGGAAACCATCTTTATAAAGATATCACATTCCATACGTTTTCCGCATTTCCTAAGGGTTGACAAACCGAAGTCCTCACTCGTATAATATCAATATATGGTTTATTCAAAAACCAAAAACTACTGATACAAGTGAGGGTAAGACAACATGAAAAGCATTCGAACCAAAATCACCTTATGCCTCATCGTGACCGTAGTGGCAGCCCTGGTTGCAGCAGGCGTTTCCGGCATTGTGCCCAATTACCGAAGCACCATCACCACCGTGGACCACATGATGAGCGAAACCGCAGTTCTGGCAGCAGAACGTGTGGAGCAGGAACTGACTGCTTACAGGAATGTGGCCATGGATACAGGCTGTATTCCCCAGTTATCCGATCCGGACATCACGCCGGAAGCGAAGAAATCCATCATCGACGAACGATGCTCCATGCACAATTTCCAGAGGGGCAACATCATCGGCACAGACGGCATCAGTATTTTTGACGGCAAGGATTATTCCGACCGTGAGTATGTGCAGCAGGCCATGGCAGGCAACGTCTATGTATCGGAACCGCTGATCAGCAAGATAACCGGAGAACTGTCTATTATGGTAGCTGCTCCCCTCTACGCCGACGGAGCCCATGGCGGCACCATAGCAGGTGTAGTCTATTTTGTTCCTCCCGAGACCTTTCTGAACAACATTGTATCCTCCATCCAGATCGGAGAAAACAGCAGGGCATACATGATCAACAAAGCCGGCGACACCATCGCCGATATTACCCTGGATACCATCACAGTCCAGAATATTGAAGCCGAGGCAGGCAGCAATTCTTCCCTCAAAGACCTGGCTGCTCTTCACGCCGCCATGCGCCGGGGAGAAAACGGTTTCGGAAGCTATGACAGCCAGGATGGCAAAATGTTTATGGCATATGCCCCTGTAAACGGGACGGATGGATGGAGCATCGCAGTTACTGCCCCCCAGCTGAATTATCTGTCCACTACATACAAAGGTATGGCCATCAATATCCTGGTAATGGCAGGCAGTGTACTCATTTCCATTGTGGTTGCCCTGCTTCTGGCAGGCAGTATCAGCAAACCGATGAAAGCCTGCGCAAAACGGATGCAGCTACTGGTTGAAGGCGATCTGGAGACCCCTATGCCGAAAATCAACAGCAAAGATGAGACAGGCATGCTTGCCCGCTCCACCACCTCTCTGGTAGAAGGTCTGGGCACTGTTATCAACGACATCAGCTATCTGCTGACCCAGCTGGCAAGTCAGAATCTGGATGTCCACACCAGCCGGGAAGAAGTGTATGTGGGCAGTTTCCGGAATATTCTGCTCTCCATGCGCCATATGAAAATAGAGTTAAACCATATTATACGCCAGGTAAACGCTTCCTCGAATCAGGTTGCCTCAGCCAGCAGTCAGCTCTCCTCCAGTGCCCAGACGCTCAGTCAGGGTACTGTGGAACAGGCCAGTGCAGTGGAAGAACTGGCATCCCAGGTCACCGAGATTTCTTCCCAGGCAAAACATACCGCCGCCGGCGCAGTAGAAGTTCGTTCCCAAACCCACCTGGCAGGTGAAGAAGTATCCCAGTGCAATCAGCAGATGCAGAAGTTGATGGATGCCATGAATAATATCCAGACCTGTTCCAACGAAATCGAAAAGATACTGAAAACCATAGAAGATATCGCCTTCCAGACCAATATCCTGGCACTAAACGCCGCGGTGGAAGCTGCCAGAGCCGGGGAGGCAGGCAAAGGCTTTGCCGTTGTGGCCGAAGAAGTCCGCAGTCTGGCTGGAAAATCCGCCCAGGCCGCCAAGAACACTTCCGCCCTTATTGAGCGCTCTTCCCTGGCAGTGCACGAAGGTTCCGGCATTGCCAAGGAGACTGCTGATATTCTGTTGGAGGTGGTTAACAGCATTCAGTCTGTTGTGAATTCCATTGACAATATTGCAACGGTATCCAATGAACAGGCCGAGGCTGTCTGGCAGGTATCCGAAGGCATCAACCAGATATCCATAGTAGTACAAAACAACAGCTCCACAGCTCAGGAGGGGGCATCCGCAAGCGAACAGCTTTCCGCCGAAGCCGCCGGCCTGAAACAGCTGGTGGAACAATTTACATTGTCCGAGGAATAGAATATGAAGTCAGGCTGCAGGAAATCAGTTCCTGCAGCCTGTTATCTTAAAAGATATTGTACATCCTGTTTCACCCGAACGGAACCAACAAGTCCCATCTTTCAGACCAAGATATTTTCCCTGATTCTGCCACATCAGTTTAGACTGCTCAGCTGGCTCTCCAGTACCTTCACCGTCTCCGCGATACATTCCGAAATGCCAGCCGGATTCTTGCCGCCGGCCTGAGCCATATTGGGACGGCCGCCTCCGCCTCCGCCTACTTTCGGTGCAATGCCCTTGATCAAATTCCCGGCATGTGCCCCCCTTGCCAGAGCCTCGTCAGTTGCCATGGCGACCATGTTTACCTTGCCGCCGACGTTGGAAAGCAGAACAATGACGCCTTCTCCCAGCTTCTCCTTCAGCTGATCTCCCAGATCCCGGAGTCCGTTCATATCCACATTGTCCACACTGGCAGCCAACAGCTTCACACCCTTCACTTCCGTAACACTGTCCATCACATCACCCAGCGCTTCTCTTGCCGCTTTTGCTTTCAGGGATTCCAGTTCGGAAGAAAGAGTCTTCATTTCCGCCAACATATGTTCACATTTCTCCACCAGACTGGCCGGAGTTGCTTTCAGTACTCTGGCCGCCTCCTCCAGGATATGCTCCTGGTTCTTATAATAGGCAAATACACCGTTTCCGGTAAGTGCCTCAATCCGGCGGACACCTGCTGCAATGCCGTTCTCGGAAAGGATCTTGAAGGCTGCGATAGAACCCGTATTTGCCACATGGGTACCGCCGCAGAGTTCTGTGGAGAATCCGCCCATCTTTACCACACGGACTTCCTCCCCGTATTTTTCTCCGAACAGCGCCATGGCCCCGGTCTTCCTTGCATCCTCGATATTCATCACCTGAGTGACCACAGCCAGATTCTCTGCAATCTTCTCATTGACAATCTGCTCTACCCTGTCCAGTTCTTCTTTCGTCATGGCTGCAAAATGGCTGAAGTCAAAGCGCAGCCGCTCTCCGTCCACATAGGAACCGGACTGCTCCACATGACTGCCCAGTACCTCCCGGAGGGCCTTGTGCAGCAGGTGGGTAGCGCTGTGGTTTTTACAGGTATCGCCGCGTTTCCCGGCATCCACGGTAAGTGTGGCAAGATCTCCCATTTTGATCATGCCTCTTGTAACGGTTCCGATATGCCCTACCTTGCCGCCCAGAAGCTTAATGGTATCCTTCACCTCAAAGCTGCCGTCTACGGTAGTAATGACACCCGTGTCAGCATTCTGTCCGCCCATGGTAGCATAGAAGGGTGTCTCCTCCACAAGGATTGTACCGATCTGGCCGTCTGTCAAAGCTTCCACCAGCTCACTCTCCGTGGTAAGTACGGTAATCTTAGACTGATGCCGGAGTCTGTCATAACCTACAAACTGTGTGGTAACAGCCGCATCGATGGATTCATATACCGTCACGTCCGCTCCCATGTAATTGGTCACCTTCCGGGCCTTCCGTGCCATCTCCTTCTGCCGCTGCATGCAGATGCCGAAGCCTGCCTCGTCAATGGTAAAGCCCTTTTCCTCCAGAATCTCCTGAGTCAGGTCCATGGGGAATCCGTAAGTATCGTATAATTTAAAGGCATTTTCCCCGGACAGCTCCGTAGTTCCAGCCGCCTTCATCTCCTCCTCCATCTGTCCCAGAATGCTCAGGCCCTGGTCAATGGTCTTGTCAAATTTATCTTCTTCCTGGGTCAACACATTCAGAATAAAGGCCCGCTTCTCCTCCAACTCCGGATAGCCGTCCTTACTCTCATTGATCACAGTCTCACTTAAGTTGGCCATGAACTTGTCTTGGATACCCAGAAGCCTGCCATGCCTTGCAGCCCGGCGAATCAGACGGCGCAGCACATATCCCCGTCCCTCGTTGGAGGGCAGGATACCGTCGCTGATCATAAAGGTGGTGGAGCGGATATGATCCGTGATCAGCCGAATGGACACATCCTTCTCCGGATCAGCCTCATATTCTGTCCCGGCAATCCGGCAGATCCGATCCCGGATGGCCTTCATGGTGTCAATATCAAATACAGTGTCCACATCCTGCACCACTACGGCCAGACGCTCCAGTCCCATACCGGTATCGATATTTTTCTGGGAAAGCTCCGTGTAGTTCCCATGTCCGTCACTGTCGAACTGGGTGAATACATTGTTCCATACTTCCATGAAACGATCACACTCACAGCCCACCTTACAGTCAGGCTTTCCGCAGCCGTATTTAACTCCTCTGTCGTAGTAAATCTCGGAACAAGGTCCGCAGGGTCCTGCGCCATGCTCCCAGAAATTGTCGCATTTTCCGTTCTCATCCCGATAGAACCGGGTAATCTTCGACTCAGGCACGCCGATCTCCTTGGTCCAGATCTCGAAGGCCTCCTCATCCTCACAATAGATGGAAGGATACAGACGTTCCGGGTCCATGCCCACCACTTCCGTCAGAAACTCCCAGCTCCAGCGAATTGCCTCATGTTTGAAATAATCCCCGAAAGAGAAATTTCCAAGCATCTCAAAAAAGGTCAAGTGTCTGGCAGTCTTGCCTACGTTTTCGATATCACCGGTGCGGACACACTTCTGGCAGGTGGTAACCCTGCGCCTGGGGGGAATCTCCTGTCCCGTGAAATAAGGCTTTAAGGGAGCCATGCCTGAGTTGATGATCAGCAGACTGTTGTCATTATGGGGCACCAGAGAAAAACTGTTCATTTTCAGGTGCTCCTTGCTCTCGAAAAAGTCGAGATACATTCTTCTTAACTGGTTTACACCGTAGGGTTTCATGTGTTCTTCCTCCAAAATCTGTATGAGTATGGGACTGCTGATACGCAGTATTTCTCGAACGAAACAAATTCCATTCTCAGGAAGCAAAGGCTGCTCCCTGTAATCATAGAATCTATTATATCATGTATTTTCATTTTGTATAGTAAAAATTGCAGCTGACCGGTATTCTTATCTCGGCAGGATTTCCGAAACACCCGATTCAGCGCTTCTACAGAAACGAATCTCTTCCGTCATATACGCTGCAAAGCACGCTCCTTCTTCCGCTCCGGCTTTCATTTCCTCCCCTGCCTCATAGCAGAACAGCGCCCTGCGGACCAGCCCATGGAATCGGTCCGGAAGCGCCTCAATCCCCCACTCTCCGCCGCCCCGCTTGGACAGGATCAGCCCTTCCCGAAGATAAGCCAGTACCCGGCACAGGTTCAGTGTCATATACACCGGATCCGCGGAAATACTCCGGACAGCATCTGCCACATCCTCACAGATACTGTCTTTGTAAGCCTGAGGAGGAACCTCTCCGAAGACGGCTTCCACACCTTCCCCATAAAGTACCATTCCATACTTTTTCAGAATGGTAAAATGCGCCGCCAGATCCTTATCTGTTCCCTGCATTTTCGCCGCGTAATCCTCCGGATCTTCCCTGTACCATTTCAGATGGCTGACGGAAAAATGCAATTCAAAGGGCGTGGGATACACAAAGGGATTACAAAATCGCCGCCTGACCACACTCATCTCGATTCCTTTGGCCGGCGCCTCCTCATTCAAAGCCGCCATCTCTTTCAGAAAAGCAAGCCTGTCCCTGAGGGAAACCTCCTCTTCCACGATCACCAACAGGTCCAGGTCGCTGCGCAGGGGATGAAAACATCCCATAACCGCCGAACCGTGAAGATAGACCCCTGTGAGATTTCCTCCCAGGATTCTCTGGCACATATTCGTAAAATTGTTTATTAATTTATTATATTTCAAAATTATTTCTGTCCTCCTCTGTCATGATACACAGCCCAGTCCATAACAAACAGTCCTGTTTTCCCCTTTTCCTGTTGACAAATACCTATACATCATATAAAATTATCCATACACCTGTTCGATTTTCAGAACATCTTGATCTTATGAAGCCACCGAGAAAACAAAATAAGAAAAAAATAATACAAACAGGAGGTCGCTTATGAATTATCGGAAATTAGGTAAAACCGGGCTGCTTGTCAGCGAGATCGGGCTGGGTGCGGAATGGTTGGAACGCCATACCCTGGAAGAAGTAAAGCAGATCATCAATCACTGCGGTGAAAAAGGGATCAATATTCTGGATTGCTGGATGTCTGAGCCCAATGTGCGGTCCAACATCGGCAAAGCCCTGGAAGGAAAACGGGAAAAATGGTATATCCAGGGACACATCGGCTCCACCTGGCAAAACGGCCAATATGTACGCACCCGGGAGATGGAAGCAGTGACATCCGCCTTCGAAGACCTGCTCACCAGGCTGCAGACCGATTACATAGACCTGGGAATGATCCACTTTGTGGATGAGCCTGCAGAATTTGCCAGGGTCATGGAAGGAGAATTCTTTCAGTATGTAAAACAGCTGAAAAGTACCGGCCATATCCGTCACATCGGTATGAGCACCCACAATCCGGCGGTGGGAAAACTGGCAGCGGCGCATGGCGAGATCGAAATGATTCTCTTCAGCGTCAATCCTGCCTTTGATATGCTGCCTGCCACGGAAAATATTGACGACTACTTCGCGGATAATTACGACGAAAGCCTGGGCGGCATCGCCCCTGAAAGAGCAGAGCTTTACAAACTGTGCGAGCGGAATCAGGTAGGCATCACAGTGATGAAAGGGTATGCCGGCGGAAGACTTTTCTCTGCGGAACGCTCTCCCTTCGGCGTCGCCCTGACCCCGGTGCAGTGCATTCATTACGCCCTCACACGGCCGGCTGTTGCCAGCATCCTGGCCGGCTATGACACTGTGGAACATGTGGACGCTGCCGTGGCCTATGAAACGGCTTCCATGGAGGAAAAAGATTACGCCAGCATCCTGGCAAAGGCACCCCGCCACGGTTATTACGGCCAGTGCACCTACTGCGGTCACTGTGCACCCTGTCCAGCGGGAATCGACATCGCCATGGTGAATAAACTATTTGATCTGGCTGCCATGCAGGAGCAGGTTCCGGATACCCTGAAGGCACATTACCGGCAGCTGACCGCCAATGCTGATGCCTGCATCGGATGCAGAGGCTGTGAAAGCCGCTGCCCCTTCGGGGTCAGGGTTGCGGACAGAATGGCTGAAACCAGAGAGCGGTTCCGCTGATATACCAATGCATTCCCTTCCGGGTAATCAGTACATGATCTTCACACAAGTATGCCGGCCTGTTTATTTTCTGCCGGAGGATGCAGAATGGGGGATCAAACACACACCAAGTCAGTCCCCCTGACGCTCCATCTCTTTCAATTCCTTCACCACCATCACCACAATAGCCTGTGTCAGAAGGAAGGTCAGCAGATCCGCAATAGGCTGGGCCAGCTGCAGACCGGGTATGCCCAGCCATCCCGGCAGAAACAATATGGCCGGGATAAAGAACAGGCCCTGTTTGCCAATCGCCGTCAGTGTAGCCCGAAAGCTGTAGCCGATAGACTGGGTCAGCATATTGCCGATAATGGTAAAGGACTGGACCGGCAGCAATGCGCACTGCAGCTTCAGCGCCATGGCTCCAATCCGCACCACCTCCGCATCCTCTCTGCGGAACAGCCACATAATCGGGGTGGATGCGGCAAACATCACCACTGCCATGCACAGCAGAAATACGAAGGCCACCTTCCGACAGAAATAATATGCTTCCAGCACCCGCCCATACCGCTTTGCGCCGAAATTAAAGCCGCATACGGGCTGAAAGCCCTGACCGAAACCGATCAGTGCCGAATTGATAAACATCATAATCCTGGTGACAATGGACATGGCCGCCACCGCTGCATCTCCGAACCCGGAGGCGGCCACATTCAGCAGTACAGAGGCCGCGCTGGCCAGCCCCTGACGCCCCAAAGTCGGCATTCCGGCAGCCAGAATCTCCTTGTACACCCAGCCCCTGAAGGTAACATATTTGGGGTGGGGCTTCAGTACATTTCCGGAACGGATTACCAGAACCAACAGAATCATAAAGCTGATAAACTGGCTGATGATGGTGGCGATAGCTGCTCCGGAAATCCCCATGCCGAAACCGAAGATCAGGATGGGATCCAACACCACATTCAGCACTCCGCCCGTGGTAATACCCATCATGGACAATGCCGCATTTCCCTGGGAGCGCAGATGATTATTGAATACGAAAGACACGGTCATATAGGGTGCCGCAATCAATATGTACTTCCCATAATCTCTGGCAAAGGGTGCGATGGTCTCCGTTGCTCCCAGCACCCGCACCAGGCTGTCAATGTTCAGGATACCGGTAATTGCCAGGGCCAGGCCAAAGACAAATGCTGTATATACTGCGGTGGAACAGGCCTTCTGAGCTTTCTCATCCGATTTCTCCCCCAGCATACGGGACATATAATTTCCGCTCCCCATGCCGAGTGTAAATCCGATGGCCTGAATCATTGCCATCAATGAAAAATTGACGCCTACGGCCCCGGATGCACTGGTGCTTAATTGGCTCACGAAAAAGGTATCCGCCATATTGTAGATAGATGTAATCAGCATACTGATAATCGTGGGAACCGCCAGACGGGGAATCAACCGGTTTACCGGGGTTTCCACCATCATCCTGTATTTTTCCTCATAACTCATCTCATGCCGCATTTCAATCCCTCCATGTCCGGCAGGCTTCCTGACCCTTCCGGAATCTCTGCCCTTTCTATCTTAGAATTCTCCCCCATTTCCACATGTTAAACTTCTCTGTCTCTCTGTTTCAATGAATAAACTTTCCCGCCAGTTCATGCACCTGCTGTGTCTTCTTGGAAGATAAATTCCATTGACGCAGTTCCTCCGCCACCAGCACCGGATGTTTTCTGCTGATATCCCGCAGAGCATTTCCGGCAGATTTACGCACATGTTCGCTGACATCCTCTCTGCGGGCCGCCAGAAGCTCTATTGCAATCCGCGGATTCTCCCTGAAAAAGGGGCGGCTTGTCCACACTCTTAATCCCTCAGCTGCCGCCCTGCGAACATTGGCATTGTCATCCTCCATCCATTCCCGAATCAAAGGCAGCGCCTGTTCATAACCCACACTCCTGCAGTAGATATCGAATGCCATCGCCAATATTTCCTGCACTTTCCAGCTCTTGTGGTGACTGACGTTTTCCCGAAGAAACTGAAGTGCATCTCCGTACATATGGGCACAGTACCCCAGAAGAAGCACCCCGATTTCCTGGATCTGTACATTTTCAGACCGATAGAGCGTATATCCCATTTCGCGGCATTCCTCCGGCGGATTGGACTGGTAATACTTCTTTGCCTCCGTCTTCGCCAGCTTCTGACTGTCCTTATTCGGTATAGTCTCCGCCAGATATGTCACATAATCATTCATCTTCCCTCTCCCAATCCGCTTATACCGGTATCCTGATTTTTATTATGTGTAAAACCTGAAACACAGGAAAGCCGGCCCGGTCTGATATACGCCATCCCTATCTGGTGTCCTGTCCGGACACCTTGTCTAAAATACAAACTTCTGCTGTTCCATCACCTCGACCTGGGATACCAACATAGTCTCCTCCTCGGAACCGCGGATATGCTCTGCTTTCAAATACTGCATATCATTGCGCAGATTCGCAGCGATCAATGTCAGCACATAGATATTATCAAATCGACTGTAAATAGATTCTCCCCCCAGACCTGACAGGCAGATCAGCTGAGTATTTGCCTTCTTTGCCATATCCATCAGAGGCTTCAGCAAATGAGAAGCATTGGTCTGAGCAAAAGGGTTGTCCATCAGCAGAACCTTGCCCTCATTCCTGTCCGCAAAAATATCCGAATCATCCTTTCTCATGTAATAAAGCAGTGCCGAAAGAATCACAAAGGCGGACAGAAATCCCTCACCGCCGGAATTTCTCGCCACATCCGCCCAGGTGATGGGATATTCCCTCTGTGCTTCAATCTTATACAGGCGAATCTGTACATTTCCAATGCCTATAATCCCATCATAAAGTCCTATGGTGGTCATCCGGGTGCCAAGAAATTCCTGCAGGTTCCCATTCTCCTCCAGCAGAGCAATTCCCCTGGCTGTCACATCTTCAATGTAATCCTGCAGCCGAAGTTGATATAGATTCTCATTCTCCGTCCAGTCAGGCAGCTCTATCTTCAACATCTTCACCGGACGCTCCCGCACGGTTATGGTGGAATTCCGATCAATTTTATCCAGGTTATCATGCACTTCTTTCAGATAATCCCCCACCAGCTCCACAATTTTTGTTTTCTCCTTCTCCACCAGAGCGATGTCTACCTGCAGCTTCTCCATCAGGCTATTGTATGATGATACTGTGGTCTCCAGTTGTCTCAGCACTCTGTCCGCATCTTCGGTCAGCTGCAGCATGGCCTCCAGGGGCTTCTGATAGAAATCCTCCGCAAAATTTTCCATCCTGCTCATTCGGTTCAGAATCTTTTCCAAATCAAATCGGGTCTCCCTGCGCCGTTCCATGCAGGCATTGTAATCCCGAATCAGGATGCCCTTCTGTTTGGTCAGCTCTGCTCCGGTCAATGCAGCGAAATCCACGTCCCACTCCACCTGCTCTCCCCGGACAAAGTCTTCATATTCTGCCAGTGCCGTCAGATTACTCTGATAATCCCGTAGTTTATCCCCGACCCGCTTCTCTGTCCGGACTGCCTCTTCCTTCTCATATTCCAGACGCCGGATCGCATCTTCAAAGCGGATAGTCTTCACTGCTTCCCTGTCCATGGGCGTCTCCTTGCCGCAGCGCTCCTTCATCTCTCTCAGCTTGGTATTCTTCTCCTGCTTCAGAAGCTCGCATTTGATCTCTGCCTCATGAATCAGACTGTTCTGCCTGGTTAATTTCCTCTCCTGATCCTCCAGGCGTATCTCCTGATGTGTCTCTTCCTTTTTGTCATAGCGGACCTGTATCCAGTCTTTTTCCGACAGACCGTATTTCTCTCCAAGGTCTGTCAACTCTTTCCGCGCCTTTTCATACCGTCTCCCGGCTTTCTCCGCACGCTGCTCCAACTCCCTCTGCTCCGTGCCGATCCCGTTTGTGATCACCTCATACCGGCTCTCTGCCTCTCCTGCCTGCTTCTCGGACATTTCCTCCTGGCGCCCCCCAGTCTCGTATACCTGATATTTCAGGCACTTTTCCCCGCAGTCTTCCAGATCCCGCTCCCATTTTGACAGGCGGTTTCTCTCCGTGACCAGGGCCTGCTCCCATTTTTCTGCCTTTCCCTGTTCCAGCTTCTGCAGATTCTGCACCCGTTCCCGTTCCCTCCGGGCCTTTTCCAACAACCTGCAATCCTCTCTGTACATCTGGTATCCCTGGCAGAATCTATCAAAATCCGCCAATCTTCTGCCCTGATACAGAATATCCTTCTCCAGTCCAGCCGCCTGCTGTTCCCGCTGCTCCAGGCGGACTTCCAGCTCATCCAGCTCCTCCCGTTTCCTTATCATGTCCTGTTCCAGAGCCCCCAAGGCCTGTTCAAGACGCCGGATTTCATCTGTCACTCCCTCATAGGCCTCCCCGGACACCTTCTGCATCCGGATTTTCTCCTGATGGCCCATATATTCCATAAACTCCGTCTTTTTTACATCAATGGCTCTGCGCATCTTCTGGATACGGGCTTCCTGCTCCTCCAGAAGGATCTTCAATTTCTGTTCATCCAACAGATTATCGTTAAACCATACATAGAAATTCACTTCATCGAAAGAAAAAAGGGTTCCCTTTCCGCTTCGGATTTTCCGATCCAGTTCCTCCCGAATTAAAATAGGCACGGGAAAGGAAGTACAGACCTGCTCCTCCAATCCCGAAAGACGTTTCAGATCTTCCCCGGAAAGAAGGATCGAATATGGCAGAAAAGGATGCTCCTCCACAATCTTTCGATTGCGCTGTGCAGAAAAGTTATTTTTTTTCAGCCATTCCATACCATATACAAAATGAATTCCGGCCTCCGACAGCATCTCGCTGAATTCCTCCGGGAGTTCCATCACCTGTCCCTGGGCCATCCTCCGGTATTCCTTTTCCAGAGCATAGGCTTCCTTCTCCAGCCCCTGCCTCACCAGATCCGTATCCTGAAGACGCCGCCGGATTACCAGCAGGATCTTTTCCGTATCAAAGCGCTCCTCCTGCCCCATTCCGAAATATCGTAAAATGACACCTCGCTCAGACAACTCCTTGTCATATTCCTGCAGTCGACTGCCGTTTTCTCTCCTGGCCGATTCCAGTCTTTCCTTCTCCGCCGCCTGATCCTCCAGCAACCGTCTCATGGCTCTGATCTGTTCTCTGTACTGCCCGGCCTCCTTTTTTGTGTCTGCTTTCGTACGTTCATCCGCGCTTAATTGTTTTTCATACTCCGCCCGGGCTATCTCCAATGCACCCGGTTCGTATTCACCCAGGAGATTCCGGTTCCATTGCTCCCCGTACTCCTGGTTAAACCTTTCCTCCGTATCATCAAACATCCGGGTTCTGGTATTCAGGCTCCCGCAGCGTTCTGTGAGATCACTCTCGTTTTCCCACAGCTCTTCCAGCCTCCTGCGGCTCTCCTCCTTCTCTGCTTCCAGACCGGAAATTGCCTCAATGCACCGGCCCTTCTCCTGCGCCTTACACTCCCTCAGTGCATCATAGTACTGCCGAAGCTGTCCTCCCAGACGCATTCTCTCCGGCTCCAGATCCTCCTTCCGTTCCCTGCACAGGGCCAGACGCTGCAGCTCCTGTTCCTGGTCCAGAGCGCATTCCTCTACATTTTCCTGCTGTTTTCTACAGTACAGTACATGGAGTTTATATAGAATTTCCTCCTTCCGGCGCTTCTGGTCTTCCTCCTCCAGCCGCAGCATTTCCAGATTGCTGACAGCGTGCCGCTCCCTGCCTATAATCTCATAATACTCTCCTGACAGTTTCTCATATTGCAATTCCTCTAACTGCTCCACCAGGTCCCGAATCTGCCGGCTTATTGTCTCTGCATTCTCCCTCTCTCTCTTTTCCAACTGATGCAGACAGAAGAGAAAATCCCCGATCTGCCCCTTTTGTTCCTCCAGCCGTCTGTCAGACTCCTGACAGCGCACAGCCGCCTCCCGCACCCGTTCTGCCTCCTGGCCAAAAGCCCGAATGGTATCCATACGCTGAATCTTGGAGCGGTTATCCTTATATTGACCGGTATATTTCTCCATGATCTCCTGGAATTCCTTCATCCGGTTCTTGTCCTGATTCAGTTTATTCTCTACAGCCTCCAGAAACCATTTCTCCACCAGTCCCTTCTCGTCCCGGCAGTCCGCAAACAAATCCGACAGACCGGATTCCTTCAGATTCACTTTCTTGATGATGGCCTCCCATTCCTTATAATGAATCTGATATTCCGAAAGTTTATTGAAATACTGCCGGGACTGGGAAGTATTATTCATATCATAGTAGAAAAAAGGAATCCGTCTCTCCCGCTTCCATTCTTCAAAAAGCTGTCTGCAGACGGCAAAGCCCTTTAAAGTAATATCCTTTTTCGTCTTTTCCACCACCGGAATATGGTTGATATCCTGAAGGCATGCTGTCCTGTATTCTGCAATAAAATTGACTATTTCCAGTTCATCCTGGTGTTCCTCGCGGATCTCCTGACTTCTTCGCACCATCATCCCCGTCAGTACATATCCTGCCCCCTGATCCAGAATCCATTCCACCAGGATAAAGGTAGGCTTATTGGTGGTAAAATAACCGGCAAAAGGACGGTCCTTTGCATTTTGATAACGCCTGTGCACAAACGGCGCCATGATCATCTGCACCAGCACCGATTTCCCGCCGCCGTTGCGCAGAGACAATAATGTGCTCTCCCCTTTGAACCGAAATGTCTCGTCGCTGATGCGGATGGCATTGTTATTGTAATTTAAGTTAATCAGACGGACTGCGTTTATTTTGCTCAACTTCTTCTCCCATCTGCCCGCTTCCCGCAGGCAATCCGATTTGCCTTTTGCTTCCTGATTCCGGCTTGTCCGTTAATGCCCTTGTCTCTCCAGTACCCGCTTCACTCTCTGGAAATGATTCTGATTCAAAAGATTCCAATCCATAAACTGATCCAACTTCTTTGTTGTCTTGATCATCTCATCCTCCTCCACATATTCAATCAGTCCCTGCTTCTGCAGAAAATTCAGAATATTATAGAGAAAGCCTTCTTTCGTGGTCCTGGCTCTGGACCCCTTTTCGTCGGAGCGCAGGGCCTCATAGGCTTCCGCCATATTGGAAAAAGCAATTCCGTGCTTTTCTTCCAGAGAAAGTCTCTCTTCCGCAGAAGGCTTCTTTGTTTCGGCTGCTCCTCCCTCGCCGGAATCTGCCATCTCCCCTGCTCGATCCGCCCCTTCTTTCAATCGGCCGGAAATACAGTTCTGCAACTCTCCTACGCGCATGTAGTCTCTTGTTTTGCTGGTAGCACCCTGTCCGTCGTAAAACTCCACCAGCAATGTGAGAATAACAAACTGACTCAGGTAATAATCCTTGTCCGTGCCATTGGATCTGCACAAAAGCTGCTTTAGCTGGGCCTTGGAAAAACCCAGGAAAGTATTGTCCTCCCGGGGAATCAAATAGATCACATCCCCATATCGCTCAATATCACACTGAGCTGCTTCCCCCTGGGACTTTACCAGGTTCTGAATCCGTTCGTTTTCCGCATATCCTCGAAAAAGCCTCTCCTGCGTCTCTCCGTCCAGCTCATGATGTTCCAGCAGATAGTAAAAAATCTCCTGGCTTGTTCTGATTTCATCCACTTCATATCCCATAATCCACACTCTCCGTCCCACGAAAAATCCTGCTAAAAGCATGATTTTCTTTTTCAGACATCTCAAAGAAGCTGCACCACAGCTCTTCACGGCGTAATCCGGATCAGAACATTAGAACAGCAGATATTCTTCTTTCTGCCCGTCTCGTCCGGTACATTTTCGAAGATAATTATCTTTCCGTCCTCTATCCGGTAGACCTCCACTTTAGCCATTTGCATGCCGCAGGTTTCTGCCAGATTCAACAGCATTTCGTTCAGCTGAAATCCTCCGGAGGACTCGCCGATAAAGTTTCGCCGCTCCTCCCGCAATGTTTCCATATCAATCTCCCTGCCCTTGAGCAGCTCCACAATGATTTCCTTGAAAATCTGTACATTTGGAATCAGTGCGGCCATTCCGCTCCGCCCTCCGCTGTCTCCCTTCTCCGCATCTGCGGCCAAAATCTCCTCCCGCAGCATCTCCAGGGAGATCTCTCCGTTCTCCGCCGCCATGGCAGTCTGCAGCAGCAATTTCAGGCTGTCCTCATACCTGGCAAGCTTTTCCATCCTGCGCCTTTCTTCTTCCTCCATCCATCTGTCATCTCCGAATTCCATCAAAACCTGAACCTCTTCTGTCTCCTTCCTCCGAATAGGACGCTGCAGTTCCACGGATTTCTTCAGATTATAGATTTTATCCGGCTCATTTCCGAATAAAGGGCGCAGGAAAATCTCCATGCGTTCCAGGCATTCCGGCTGCTCCAGTACCTTCTCATAGAAATCATTCCTCAAGGAAAAACGCCTGATAAAGGACATCTGGGAAAGCTGCTCCAGTTCCCTGGTGTATAAATATTTCAGATCAAAATGACTGTTTAGAATTCGCTGATGCTCATCAATAGTACGGTTCAGATAGCTCTCAATCAGCCCCAAATTGTTCAGTTTCTCTTCCTCTTTCTCGTCCAGGCGTCTTACATTCAGATTCATCTCTTCCAGCTCTTTCGCCCGGCTCTTCACCAACTCCCGATACCCCTGAAACTTCTGCTTGGTATCGCTGATGGTATCCAGATTCGTCTCCAGAATCGCCTCGTAATCCGCTACCGAATAGCTTAAAGCGTTTCGGCGGATTCTGCTCATGGCTTCCTCTATCTTCTGCAGCTGAATTCGGAGGAGATTAAATACATTCTTGATATCATCCACTGCTTTGTCATAGCTCTGCTTCTCCAGATGCAGCCTGAATATCATCTCATGGATGGTCAGTTTCATATTGCTCTCGATCTCCAGAGTGGACAGCAGCAGATTATAGCCGTCCTCCGTCAGATAGTAGGATGTCCTGCGCACATCCGAATCCACATATACGATCCGATTGGCCACATAGCTTACATTCATACTCTGATATGTCCGCCGCTCAAAGTCATATCCGTCAAAATACATGGGCCTTCCTTCGTTGGAAAGTACCACATTGACCACAAAATCCCCCAGATTTTTGCATTCCTCATAGCCAATGTTTTTCCCGAAATAGCACATATTCAGGCTGTCCAGATAGGCTCCGATATCATTAATAGTACAATTTATTTCCCGCAGAGACTGTTCCATAATGTACAGCATGACCGCAAATATGATATTGACCTGTTCGTCCGATTTCACGAACCCATATTGCTTCCAGATGGCCTTCTGACTGCTGTTGGCAAACAGTATGATATAGGCCCCCACATGCTTCATACGTTTTGGAAACTGATTTAGAAATTCATACTGCATCCTCTCTCTCCTGTCTGTTTCCCCGATTTCAGAAATCCGTAATATTTAAGATCTCCTGCGGAATATATCTGTCTGCCTCCAAAATCTGCCTCATTCTCTTTCCTGCTGATTCGGAAAAGTACTGAAAAAACAAACCCGAAAGATTCCGGTTCTGCCCGGGGCTTGTCTCCGGAAGAAGCTCTGTCCCCCACTTCGCTGCCTTTTCCAGCATTTTCTCATACGCCTGTACGAAAGGTCTGATCCCGCGGATATCTTCCAATCCGTCCGGCACTTCCGAAGCCGGATTCTCTGCGGATGTCGTAGACATCCCTGTGTCCCCCGAAGCGAAAAGCGCCGCCAGACGTTCATAGATTCCGATTCCCTCATAATCCAAATCACCAAAATACAGGATCCGGTTGCGGGGATCATTCACATGGGCCTCCACACAGAATCGAAAATCTTCGAAGGAACGCAGAATTCCTTTTCCGGCGCCGTAAATCACCGTACTGATTTCCGTATCAAATATGCTCCGCAGCGGCGTCTTTCCAAGCAGATGCCTGCGCATACTGTAGAACGTATCTTTATTCTCTAAAATCAGCACAGTCTGCGGAATCTGCCTGCTGCAGGAATAATAAGCCAGCGGCTCTGTGGTACCATATACCCCCAGCTGATCCAGTGTCACACCACAATGGGCCAACACGGCTCTGCCCTGTTCCCGCTGCAGAAACTTCTCCCTGCCCCAGATCTGAAAGCTTCTTTCATTGAGGGAAACCAGAGACACTCCCTCCGCCCCTTCCGACTGCTCCAGAAAATAACGGTTCAGAAGCCTCACCCATTTCGCTTCCTCTCTGTATACCTTCGGATGCTTCAGATAATAATCCGTCCGTATCGCCGGAACCATCCGAAACTTCAGTTCCTCCGTCTCTTCTCTATAATCCGGTTTCTCCTCCACAATCCAATAACTTAAATGCAGAGCCGGTTTTTTACCATTTAACGGAGATTTTCTCACTGGAATCAGTTTATTATCTTCAATCCGACGGCGGATATCGTCGTATTGCTCCGGATAGGTTTCCGCCCTGCTCTCCGCCAGAAGCTGGTCCAGAGAGATCTTCTTCATTTCTGCACACCTTTCCCCTATTGTCAAAACAATTTTGCTGCAAGGAATCTCTTTCCCCGGCTTACAGTGCCTTTACCGAAAAACAGGCACTCCCTGTCCCCGATTCCCCGGGCAGGTACACTTCCCACTGCAGCAGCCACACATCCCGCCGGATGCCGTCGTGATCGCTGAAATCCTGACGAATACATGCTATCTCTGCAGGTTTTCCCTGGATTGTGATCAGACATCCCTTTTTCTCTCCCTGAATCCGAATCTCATTGTCCTGAATCTCCGGTTTCCATACAGTCACCAGGTTTTCCCGCAGCGACTGCAGTTCACGGGACAAGGTAAAAACGTCTTCTACCTGCAGAGTTCCGTCCTCCTGATTCCAGTCCAGTCTCCGAGTCAGAGACTGCAGTGCAGGATTGCCGTACGCCCCTGCAAACCCTATGACAATCCTGCCTTCTTCCCCGGCTTCAAACAGATCGCAGCCATATGCCTCCCCTGACAGCTGTTCCCCGCCGTCCACCAGCGGTACATTATGTCCCAAAGACCGACAGCACAGATAACCGTAACGTCTGTCCGAAAAATAGTCTCCCGTATACTCTCCGCAGCCCAGATCTGTCAGCAGCACATCCTCTCCGTTCAGGTAGAAAAAGCTGCCTACATCATTATGATTGTGAGGCTCTCCGTTGTTTCCGCCTTTTGCTGCCATCCCGGCTCCGTTCCTGCTGTGACAGATCACCCACTGTGCATCCGGCAGAACACATATCCCCATTTTAGGATATGCCGCCGCATCCGGAACGCTCTCTGCCCCCCATAACTCCAGATATCGCCTTGTCCAGATCAGATTACGGTACAGCCCCATCCAGCGATAACAGGTATCGTCATTTATGCCGGCAGCACACTCCATGGGAGGAATGCCCGCCTCCGGATAACGCATGGCCAGATAACAGGTAAGCCCGGGGCGAAAAGTATCTGCACAAAAACCGTCTGCAAAACTCACTGTTCTGCCGCTGTCAAAATAACATTTTGCCTGAAAAGCCGCAATCCGCGCCAGCTTTTCTCCCTGAAACAGATCCGCTTTCCCCTCTGTAAATCGGTATAGCTGTTCCGCGAATCCGGCAAAATAAGTCATCCCATAAGTAAAGTAGCCCAGCCCCTCCAGACAGGTACCGTCCTCTGCAAACCCCTCCAAATAGTATTGCTGCAGAGAATAGCAGATTCGTTTCAGCACAGTTCCCAGCCGTTCCGGCTCCTCCTGCATAAGATATATAGCCGCGCTCCCCACGCTTCCGCCGCAGACCGCGCACCAGTTACTCCGATTGTACTCCCATATCCCGTAAGGGGCTTTTGAGCGACAGAATGGATCCAGCACCCGGCGGCGCACCTCCCTGCGTATCATCCCGGCCACTCTTTCGGATATCTTACCTTCCAGCAGGGAAAGAATCTCCGCCAATGTCTGCCCTGTCTCTGCTGCAAACAAATCCACATAGATCCTCCAGTCCCTGTCTTTTTCCCGATTTACATGGGCAGGCAGGGCCCAGCATTCCTCCCCACAGATCTCTTCCAGCACCTCTTCCAGTTTTGCAATATCCTGTTCCTCTCCGTCCAGAATCGTTTTCAGTCCAAAGATGGCAAGGAATTTTCTTCTCTGAAAATAGACCGCCTCGTAAGTCAGACGGTTGCCCGTATTCTCAAAAATCGCGAATAATTCCTCTGTGGGCTGGGGCATCTGCTTCGGCCGCAGACGCTCTGCCTCCTCCCGAATGCTTTCGCAATACGCTTCATAATAATTTCTTAACTTCTCCCGCATCTCTTCCCGCCTCCATTCTGCAGCCAAAGTCATTCCTGCCCTGCCTCTTCTGCCCTTTCTCAAAAGCCTGCTGCTTATCTGAAAAAGCCCCAGCCCTCTATACCTGTCAGTGCTTCCGCTCTTCTTCTGCAGCACTCTTCTTTCGCTGCCTTCCTGGATGATCCAGCCGAAACCAGTGTTCCACCCTGCTCCTGGGCAGCAGATAATTTACCAAAAGCGAAATTACCACTCCCACACCGGTATCAATCATACGATTTATGGCATAGTCTATATGATGTGCCGGTGTGTTAAACAGAATAATGCACAACACCACGCCTCCCGGCTGCACACCCCCCGGCCAGCGGAACAGCACACACACCGTAATCATGATGACAATCCCCAGAAAAACCAGCGGCAGCCGCAGCCAGTAATTCCCTTCCGGAAAAATCCGGTGCTCCAGCCAGTACAGCCCAAGCCCGATAAATCCTCCGATAATCGTTCCGAAGAAACGGTTTCCTCCATTGCGCCGGGAGTCCTCCATATCCGCCCCCATACCGAAGATTGCCCCGATACAGGCAAAGGTGGGATTGCTGTTTGGCAGAAAAGCATACAGCAGTGCCGTAAGCACAGCAGCCAACGCCGTCTTCATGCTCCGCAGCCCCAATCCGGGAATGGGTGCATGGACCGGATTGTGCTCCTGTACACTCTCCTTCTTGGTTTGAAGCCCATTCTGTCCTTGCATCGTTTTTCCGTTTGATTTTGCTTGTTCTGCCGTGCATAAATCTCTATTTTCTTCCCACCCCTGCTGTTTTTCCTCCTGCTGTCCCATCCCTTCGCCCCCTTACATCTCACTTTGTCAATTCTGCATTCCATTTCCGGCTTTCTGTATTCATTCCTGTGTCTTTGTCCGAAATTTCCTCAGCGCCCATTCCCGCTTTTCCAGCCGCTTCCCTGGTCTGCAAAACAGCAGATAAAGAGACTGCAGGCTGGAATAAGTAAAGACTGTTTTCATTTTAGTGCATTCCTGCCGGGTTGTCAACGGTTCTGCCGACCTGTCCTGGTTTCTGAACTCTTAACGGGGGCCTTATATTCCTGATCGGGAAGATAAAAAGATCGGGTTCGTCCAGGCATATCTTCCCTTTTCATCAATGACAACTGCCCGAATATAAGAATAGTCCATCTGCCCCCAGGCTGTGAGATCCATCTCTCCGCAGGTGAGCAGCCCTTCTTCTGCCCGGATTACTCTGGTAGGATGCCTGTCGCAATGCAATCGGATTCTCGCCGCAGGAGAACACTTGATTACCGCCTTTCCGTCCTCTACATAGAAATCATGAATTTCAGGACCACAGGAAGAATAAAACGCCCCGTTCTTCAATGCCTCAAGAATCGACGATATTGTATTTTCCGCTCTGACCATTACCCATCCCTTGCAATGCTGACGCATAGGGTGTCCGTCATCCGTGGCCACGCCGTAGATTACCTTCCCCTGGCCCAGAAGTTCGTCCCAATAAGCTGCATCCCTGTCCATCTCATTTTCCATGGCACATCCGGTATTCCAGATCTCCATAGCGAAATTACCCTTCAGATTTTCGAAGTATCGGGCCGGGGTGGAACTCCATTCCGGATGGCAATATATAGTCAGATTACCCTTCTCATGGATATCATCCAGATAAGGCTGAAATTCTTCCTGATTATCTGCCTTTCCTGATTCCAGACGCTGATCCTGCTCATATCCGTTTCCATTGTCCCGCTCCGGGCCGATACACACCACATGAAAACAGCGAAATCCCTGTCCAACATCAAATGAGGCATCCATCTCCATGCCCGGTATAATTGTGATAGGCACATCCGGCGCATAATTCTTGTAGTTATAAATCCTGTGATCGGTAATCGCCAGAAATTCATAACCATGCTGATGATGGTACCGGATCACTTCATCCGGGCTCCCTGCACCGTCAGAGCGGGTAGTATGACAGTGAAGCCCTCCTTTCAACATCTTTTCCTCTCCTGCGAATGCCTGTTGTCGTATCATAATATTTCCTCCTTGTCTGCACGCGGTCTGCCGCCGCATCTTAACATCCATATTACGCCTCTGTTCTCCGGTGTCAAGCTGATTCTGTAATTTATATCAAAACCATGACCTGACGAATCCTTTTCCCGGTATATAAAGCGTTTCTGCCCATCCCATATCCTGATGCGCAATACGGCAGCCTGGCCGTGGCCAGTGTGAAGAACACTTCCTGTCAGGAACTGGACAGGGAGAAAAATTTTGCGGAACGTTTTACCAGAGGCGATCAAAGCCGCACTGATGGCGGCAGCGGACTGGGATTGTCCATTGCCCAAACTTTACGGAAGCCTGCGGCGGGACCTTTTCCCGGAAGACGGATGCGGATCTCTTTGTGGTTACAATCGCTTTCCAGGTAAAAAACCAGAAAGTATTATAATTTTTCTTGTAAACAGGTAAGTTTTTTTGTATAATACTTGCAGAAAACACGTATCTGTTCGTTTTACGCCATTCAAAAACGTACCTGACAAAAAGAGGAGGACAACACAATGTTATTAGGAATTCCGAAAATTCTATCGCCTGAACTATTAAAAGTGTTATGCGAAATGGGACATGGAGACCGACTGGTAATCGCAGATGGCAATTTCCCTTCCGAATCCATGGGAAAAAACAACAAAGTCATCCGTATGGACGGCCACGGCGCCTGTGAAGTACTGGAAGCCATCCTGCAGGTCTTCCCTCTGGATTCCTATACGGAGCATCCGGTCAGCCTGATGCAGGTGATTCCGGGAGATCCGGTAGAAACTCCCATCTGGGACTCCTATAAAGGACTTGTGAAGAAAAACGATGCCAGAGGAGAAAATGCCTTTACAGAGGTAGAGCGATCTGCCTTCTATGAGCAGTCCCGGAGTGCATATGCCATTATCGCTACAGGAGAAAGCGCACTGTACGCTAATATCATGTTGCAAAAAGGCGTTGTGACAGCATAATCTGGTCTTCTTCAGCAGCCGTATCTGCTCAATTCTGCAGCAGGTACGGCTGCCTATATTATATCAATTGCTTTCCTAAAATCAACAAGGATTCCCTCTGCCCGCCCAGGCCGGACTTTTGGTTTCGTCCCCATGACGGCGGATATTTTTTCTCTGATCCTCCCATACAGGACTTACACCTGTTGCTATGGAATCTTTCATGAAATATTCAGCAATACAGTCATTATAAATTATATTCATCGCCAGGATGGTCAGAAGGCATCCTCCCTTTTCTTTCCATAAATATTACTTATCGAAAAATACTTTTAGAAAGCTTATTTCATTTACCTGTGTTGTCCCCATGGGTTTATTTCGGATACACAAAATAGGGAATCCGACCGCCCCGGGATACCTGAAAGCAGGAACATAAAAGGAGAGAAAAAATATGAATATCGTAGCTTTACTGATCATGATCGTAGGCGGAGCCGCCGGATTCCTTTCCACCCTATACATTATTGTGTCTTTATTCGGCACTCTCGGATATAAAATATACCGTAAAATAAAACACGGTATATCGCTTTTCAGCTGACCCACCCATTCCATGTCGGTCTGAAAACGAACTTGCCTGTCAATTGAGCAGGGAAGACTTTCTCCTACTTGCGGCGCGCCCCATGCGCCGCTTTAGCGGCTTTCTTCCTCTGCACGGATCTGCGCATATAGAAATGAGGCTGTCACACAGCCTCATTTCTATATATTATCTTATCACTTTTACCTTATGCATAATACTGCGCCTGGGCATCCCACAGCCTCCGGTAGAGCCCCTTTGCCGCCAGAAGTTCCTCATGGCTGCCCTGTTCCGCAATCCTGCCCTCCTCGAAAACCAGTATCCTGTGACAGAAATGACAGCTGGAAAGCCTGTGGGAAATATAAATTGCCCCTTTGTCCCTGGTAAAGCGGTTCATCCTCTGATAGATATCCGCCTCCGCCACCGGGTCCAGCGCCGCAGTGGGCTCATCCAACACCACATAGGGCGCATCCTTGTACAGGCATCGGGCAATGGCCACCTTCTGGGACTCCCCGCCGGACAGCTCCACCCCATCCTCAGAAAACCGCTTGAACAGCTGCGTGTCCAATCCGTCCGCCAAAGTACTCAGCCGCTCTCCAAAGCCTGCGTTTTCCAGGGCTTCCTTTACCCGCTCTCCGTCATATTCGCTCTCCGCCGCCACATTTTCTCCCAGTTTAAAGTCAAAGATCTGGTAATCCTGGAACACGGTGGAAAAGAAGGACAGGTATTCCTGGTACTGATATTTCCGGATATCCACGCCATTAAGCAGAATCTCTCCCTCCTGGGGGTCACAGAGCCTGCACAGAAGTTTGATAAAAGTGGTCTTGCCGGAGCCGTTGCGGCCCACGATGGCAATCTTCTCTCCCTTGCGGAAGCGGCAGCTGATGCCGGAGAGACTGGGACCCGGAGCTCCCGGATAGGCAAAGGTCACGTTCCGGAACTCGAATTCGTAGTTTTCCCGGATTTCCTGTGTTACCGGCAGGGTTCCCTCCGCCGTGGCATTGGGCATATCCAGATACCGAAAATACACCTCCACATACTCCAGATTCTGCAGAAAATCCCTGACAGTATCGCAGAGTCTGGTGACGCCGTCTCCCAATTGAGTCACCATCCCTGTATATTTCAGAATGCTGCCCACACCGAAGGCTCCGAATATGGCCTTTGCCCCCACAAACAGATACACAAGCAGGTCAAAACATCTGGAAATCAGGATGGAGTAAAAAGTTTTCCTTCTCTCATATCGAAAAGCAGGCTCAATCTCCCGGAGATATTCCCCGCCCAGTGCCCGAAGCTTCCCGGAGATCTGTTCCTTTGCATGAAACATGCGGATATCTTTCCCGTTCCGATACTTGCTAAAACAGCTGTCCATCAGGTACATCATCCGGTTTATGGGTTTTTCCGATGTTTCGTTTGTTTTAAAATAATGTTTTTGTATACGAAATGACGTATAAATGCTGTAAATAATGGAAAAAGACAACAGCATGAGAAACAGCACAGACACGGCCCAGTGATTCAGAAGGGCGGCTGTCCGGTCCTCCCCCACCGCCTTCGCCTGGAAAAATTCCGCCACCAGGGCAATGGAAATGCCGATGGTCACCAGGGCCTGGAACACCCCCCGCAGCTGTCCCACCAAAGCCAGCACGCCCCTGCCGTAATGCCATCTGGTAATCCTCTGCTTTGTCTCGTTAATCTTGGGGTCCGCGCTCATGGCGTAGTCCATCTTCCAGGCCTTCTCCGCCACCGCCCTCTCAATGTGTTTCATCACCGTATACTGTAGCACATCCAGAAGCTGCCCTCCGAAATCCATCAGTCTTTTGCCCAGGAAGTTCAGTCCCACCAGCAGCAGCGCCATCCGGAACAAATGGGACATGCTTCTGCCCGGGTCCGCCAGTTCGGTGAGAATCCCGGCAGACAGCAGGATGCCGATGTAGGGATAGGCAGCCTCCATCACTGCCTGCAGCAATGCCAGAGGGAAGATGCCCGGAGATTCTTTTGCCAGATAGACAATGGCCCTCTTAATCTGCTTTGACGCTGCCCCTGCTTTTGACGCTGCAGATGCTTCCGTTTCCTGGACCTGCTGTTTTGCTGCCTTTTTATCTGCCTTACTCATATTTCCTTCTCCACCTCCTCGCCTTCCAGTCCTGCTTCCTTCTGGGCTTCCTTTTTCTGATAGTATTTACTCTGCAGCCGGAACATCCAGGCATATTTTCCGTCTCTCTCCAAGAGCTCCTCATGGGTTCCGCTCTCTGCCACCCCTCCGTCCTCCATCAGCAGAATCCTGTCGCAGAAACGGGTGCTTGCCAGGCGGTGAGAAATAAAAACCGTGGTCTTGTGCTCCGAAAACCGACGGTATTTCTGGTATAGTTCACTCTCCATCAGAGGGTCCAGCGCCGCCGTAGGCTCGTCCAGTACCAGTAATGGCGCTTCCTTGTATAAGGCCCTGGCCAGCATCAGCTTCTGCATCTCTCCGCCGGAAAAGTCCGCCGCATCCTCATAGCTCTCCTTGCCGAACATGGTTTTCAGACCCTTAGGCAGCTTTATGACCTTATTCTCCAAGTCCGCCATTTTCAGACATGCATCCATGCGTGTGACGTGGCTTTCCTGTCCATCGCACTGTTCATGCCGCTGCCTCTGCTCATTGTGCTGCTCCGGCCCATGCTGTTGGCTTTCTTCATTCTGATACTGCCCCTGTCTATCCCGCTGCCCATACTGTTGCTGCTCTCCGTTGTACTGATTCTGCCCATCTGACAGTTTCCCCCTGTGAGGTTCTCCCTCCTGATGGTAGATCTGCGCCGCCTTGGACTCCTTTCTGGCGGCTTTCTCCTCCTCTTCATCCTCACCCAAATCCAGATTCTCCCCCAAGGCCAGATTTTCCTCCAGAGACAGGGGAAAAAACTCCGCGTCCTGGAACACTCCGGAAAAATACTTTAGCCAGCTGTCCTTGCTGTACCTGGAACGGTCTACGCCGTCTATGAGAATTTTTCCCTCCGTAGGATCATAAAAGCCGCAGAGCAGCTTGATAAAGGTAGTCTTTCCTGCACCGTTCAGTCCTACCAGAGCCACGTTTTCCCCCGGCTTCAGCGTCAGGTTCAGATCCTGAAGAACAGATGTTTGGGCGCCCTCATACCGGAAGGTTACGTGTTCGAAGGAAATCTCGGGAACATGCCCTGCCGCCAACACAAGCCCTTCCTTCTCCTTCTCTCTGCCCCGCTGCAGTTTCTCAAAAAAATGCCTCTGCTCTTCTACATAGGAAGCTTTCTCGTGAAGCAGCCGTATCGCCTGAACAATAGAGCCGCACCAGCCTGCAAAACCTCTGACCACCCCAATGTACAGCACAAATCCCGCCGCATCCAAACGGCCCTCACAGACCAGGTAAATCAGGTACAGATAGGCTGCGCCTTCCCAGACCATCTGGCTGAAGCCGTAGACTGCGCCCGCCAGAAAATAATTTCCCTGCTGCCGCAGAGTATAATGAAGCCGCTGCTTCAGCTCCCGGTTGAACAGCTTCCGAAGCCAAGGAGGCATCCAATACAGGTGGACATCTTTGGAAGCTTCATAGGTACTGGTACTCCTGGACAGATATACCATTTTGTAATCCAGTGTCATCCACTTATGACGATTCCTGGCATCCCACCTATTGCACCGTATCCCCACCACATAGTTCAGCGCCGTCCCTGCAATGACCAGTAACAGAATCCAGAGAGACAGCCCGGAAAGCATTCCCGTATAAAGAGTCATACCCACCACTGCCGTCAGCACGGCGGCAAATGCTTCCAGAAATCCGGTGTTATAGTCCCTGCTCCACATATGACGGTCCACCTGCTGCCAGATTTCTTCCGGAAAATCCGCCCGTTCAATATTATCGTAATTTGTCTCCAAAGCCAGCTCTGCCGTCTGCAGAGCCTGCCTCTGTCCTATCCGGCTGCCAAGAATCCCCTTTGTCCGCTCCAGCCAGTTGCTTAAAAGGTACAGGCATACCAGTCCCCCTCCCAATACGGCAAGGTCTCCCAGTATACTTCTCACGCTTCCGCCCTCAGTGATATCCGAAACCAATGCCGACGGCATGTATACGCCAAGCAGGGAAATTCCTATGGCCACCCCGCACCCCGCCAGATACAGCCAGACAAATCCGGGGGACTCCCGGTAAAGCGTCCTCATCCAGTACAGTAGATTTTCCGGGACTGTGCGCTTCTTTCCCTCCGGCTGCTGCCCCTGCTCACTGGCCTGATCTGCCTGACTGGCTTTCTTGGTTTTTTGCTTCTCTTTCATAATCCTTTTCCTCTCTGATGGTTCTTTTGTTTTAAAACAATTTTCATACACACCGCAGCGCCTGGCTTAAACCGGCAGGAATCCCCCTGGGTCCTCTCACCGCAAAAATCCCGTATTGGCTTTTCAATAGCCCGAAGGGAAACTGTTCCGGCGGATACCTTTTCAGGAGCCGTATCTTCATCATAGAAGTAATCGTCAGATTTTCATCCTGATAGCGGCGGGGAATATCGGTTTCCGTTACCTTACACTGATACAGGATTGCGGACACCGGCGCCGCCATATAGAGATACACCGTGTCTCCCGTCCGGATACCGGCGCCCTGTTTCCAGTCAATCACTTCCGCCTGCTGAAAGGCAGCTTCCACATCGTAGAACTTTGGGTTGGCGGGGACAAGCCATTCCTTGGGCGGCCGGATTTTCTGCTTCTTTTTCCTGGATGCGGTTGTCTCGTAGCTTGTGTCAAGCATCCCGCAGATCTCTCCAAAGGGAACCGTGCCGTCCAGAAGGATTGTAATCCACTTCTCCTTATTCATATGATATCCCGGAAAATAGCCCGCCTGTGTAATCAGCATGTCATGAAACAGCTGATCCCTGGTCTTCACATTGAGGGCGCAGACTTTTCCCTTTCCGGAAAGTCCCAGTTTCGCCCTGTCCACCTCCATTACAAGACCATACCACTTCTGATTGTCCTCATGGCGGAGCACCGCGCTTTCCGAGTCCCCCTTCCAGGGGTAATCCGGTCTGGTTTTATAGGCTTTATGCACATACTGCAGCAAAGCGGTTCTGTAAGAGCCGTCCTTTAATACTTCTTTGCCGTCGTCTTCCGACTTGTCGCTGTTGTCCGAGTTTTCGTTGTTTTTCAAATTTTCGTCGTTGTCAGAATTATTTCTATTGTCTGAAATTATGTTGTTGTCCGAATTTTTAATATTGTTCCAATTTTTGTTCTTGTGTAAATATGCGTTGTCAGCATAATTCCTGTCCAAATCCTTCGTTGTTTGATTGGATTTGTTTTTCCTGTTTACGCTTTTCTGTTCCGACATTTTACCCACATCTCCCCTGTTCTTCTGTACCCCGTTCCTTTCAGCAGTTTGCCTCCATCCTTCCAATCTGGGGCGTGTTTGAAAATTGCTTTCCGGCAGATAGCAGGTATGAATTTTCAAACACGCTCTGAATCCTTAAATCTCAAACTCCCGGAATTCATCCGCCACTTCCTCTCCGGCAATCCCGCCTTTGGCCATCTCGAAGCTGTTATCCCCCAGAATTTCCGCCACGCTCTTTTCCGGGTTCTGATGGAGAATGTTCACCAACTCAATAAAATCCCGGATAATCTCCCTGGGAGTGATATGGCTTTCCGCCCCTACCCGGTTGTATTCCACAGTGAGGAAATACACAAGATCCTCATGGGTCAGAACCGGTTCATATTTATAGAGTCCCGCGTGAATGTCCCGCAGCTTTTCCACCAGGACATACATCTCCTCCTGGTTCAGCATCTGCAGCCGGATAATGGGCGCTGAAAAATCCCGCACCTCCCCGGCGGCAAAATGCCCCTCCGCCAGACGGGAGCGCAGGGCTTCGTAGCTGAATACCCCCTTATACTTGTCCTCAATGCACTGGGGCGTTCCTCCCATAAGAAAACCGATGTGCCTGGCCTTGCCCTGGAGAACATCATTATACATGGTAAGAATTTTTTCATAATTGTTTGCCCGCGTAATTGAGTTCGGTATCTTGAATATATTCACCAGTTCGTCGATAATCACAAGCAGCCCCTTATAGCCTGCCCCCGCCAGAAACGCGGCGAAAAGCTTCAGGAAATCATACCAGGTCTCATCGTTTACAATGAAGTTAATCCCCAGGTCTTCCCTGGCTTCTTTCCGGGAAGGATATTCTCCCCGAAACCACCGCAGCACATTGGATTTCAAGGCAGCGTCGTCCTCCTTGTAGGCCTTCCAGTAAAGTGCCACCGCCCTGGCAAACTCAAAACCGTTCACCATACCTTCCAGGGAACCGGCCACCTCATAAATCTGCCTTTCCACCTCTGCCTCGAATTCCGCCCCTTCCAGAGCCGTAGTGGTCTTCACCGTCATCTGGATTCCGGATATCCATTTTTCCAATATCAACGGCAGCGCGCCGCCGTCGGGCTTTGCCTTGGTGGAAAGGTTCTGAATCAGTTCCTTGTAGGTGGCAAGCCCCTGGCCCTTGGTCCCTGCAAAACGCCGCTCCGGTGAAAGATCCGCATCCACCACCGCAAAGCCCCTGGCGGCGGCATGGTTCCGGATGGTCTGCAGCAGGAAGCTTTTGCCGCTGCCGTATTTACCCACAATAAAGCGGAAGGAAGCGCCGCCCTCCTCAATCATATCAATATCATGCAGTATGGCCGAAATTTCCCGGACGCGGCCCACCGTGATGTATTCCAGCCCCGCCCTGGGCACCACACCGCCTTTCAGGGCATTGATTAAAATATTTGCAATTCTCGCAGGTACCTGTCTGTCCATATGGCCTTCCTCACTTCTTCAGAACCGAATTCTACCAAAGAGCTGTCCTGCATGTCAGCAGCCTTTGTCACATCAGTCGCTGCTTCTATTATACAGTCAGGCAGAGACACAATCAATACCTGAGTACATGATAAATTACATAAATCCACCCCAATATCCCATGCACTATGGCAAGTGCGATGGAGGAGTATGTCTGGTAGGAAATCACCATGGCCAACGCTGCGCCAAATCCAATCCCTTTTTTCATTGAATTCATCTTCCAGTTCACTTTTTTGATATCCTCCTTCATTTCGGCCAGTTTCACCATTGTTTCTTCCGCCTTCTCCTGGTATTCCTCACCCGGAATCCGTTCGCCCCTGAGCAGTTCATTGACGTTGATTCCAAGTGCTTCACAAAGCGGCGCCATAGAGGAAGCTTCCGGTAATCCCCTGCCGGTTTCCCATTTTGATACTGCTTTGTCGCTGACGCCAACCAAATCCGCCAGCTGTCGCTGTGTCAGATTCTTTTCTCTGCGGCATATGCCAATAAATTGTCCGATTTTTACCTGATCCATCTCTTTTCCCTCCTAATATAGTCGCTGCGCGACGGCACGAAAGGGTAAAGTCGCTTCAACGCACTTGTAATTGCGACTTTACTGTCCAGCAGAAATCACTTTTCAAAAGCTCTTCACATTTCTTTGCTGGACCAGTTTTAATTGCTTCGACACACCTGTCTTAGCTGGACTGTTGACGCCAGTATACGGAATCTCCCTCCGAAATACAACCCACGCTCCGTAGATTTTGCGTAGAATCCCCAAAAAAGCATGCTTCATCCTTTGAAAAACGGTTCTGGACCGAATTGGGAAATATCAGGAGAATACTTTCAGATGGGTAGAAAACTTCCGACTATAAACAACAGATCATTTAAATTTGACAGTAAAGAAGCCCCAAAGTATTACGCGGCAGTGAAGATATATTTAGAAACATGCAGGAAAAATCACATAAACGGAATGGCAGCTCTTTCAAGATGATGTACAGGGAATCCCTTAACAAACCGTTTCCGGAGCCGATAGCTTAAGAACCGCAATAATTTCTTCGCCATCCATATCCCCGGTTTCCACAAAGTCAAAAGAATGATAAAGTTTCTTCGCAATTTCGTTATCCGGTTCATAAGACAGCCAGCAGTACTCCGCATCTCCGCAGGGCTTTGTCCGGATGAAATCCAGCGCAAGCTTTACCGCCTCTCTCCCATACCCATGATGCTGACAGCGTTTATCAATCATCAGACGCCAAAGATTATAATTCCTGTAGGCAATCTCCGGCGCATCCTCCCAATAGTCATCCACATCATAGCCTATCATGCAAAAGCCTACCGGCACGCTGCCATCGTAAATTCCGAACGGAAAAGCCCGGCCGCCTCCCGTGATGGTGGTGTATGCTTCAATTATGCTGACTTTATTCTCCGCCACAAAATGCCTCTGCTCCCCTTTGACACTTAATCCTACAATATCCCATACATTTTTTCCATTGATTTTTCAAATCTTAACATTTTGTTCCCTGCCCTCCCCCTGAAGATCTATATTCTTCCGCACCATTTTTAAGACATCCCGTCTTCAGTTCACATCCAACATTTTCCTTACCTCTTCCAGGTAATCCTCATAGAACGCAAATTCATTATCCAGAATTCCATCTCCCACCACGTCTGCCGCCTTCTCATTGATCCCCTCCGCAAGAACCTCTAGCATAATCCCCTGTTGGTGGGCAAACTCCTTTAGATTCGCTTTTTCGTATAAAATAATATCCAGAGCCTGTCGTTCCGTATCCGTCAGACGCTCCCGCAAAACGTCCCATTCTCCCCCGCTTTCCGGTAATGTTCCGTTCCCCTCATTGCCCTCCATGTTTGCAGTTCTGAATTGTTCTGTGATTTCTGGCAACGCCATAGACTGAAATGCCCTGTCATTCCGGGCATCCTGCAAATTCTGGTTTGTATCCGGTTCTTTTTCCCGGCTGTCCTGCTTCCGGCTACCATCCACGCTCTGATTATACGCCAAACCCTGAACGCTTTCCTGGTTCTTTTCGGCTTCCCGGATTCTCTCCTGCCCCTCCGCCGGATTTGTCTTATCAGCAGTCCCATCCCCTGCGGATATTCCCTCATGTGCGGCATGAACGGCCTCTGTCCCTGTCCTCGTCTGCCCCGGAACCATACCCCCGTCCTCCGGTACCGTGAGTTTTTCCTGAATCACATACGCTTCCTTCCGGATCTTTTCCAGTGCCCCTCTATTTACCTGGACCACCGTTTTGGTTTCTTCTCTGTAAAATGCCGTCACCGCCTCCGCAATTACGGTTTCCAGGCAGATCCCCGCCTGCTTCAGCTCTTCCGCCGTCACAGAGCTGATCATATCCGGATTTGCGGTAAGTTTATGCCTGTACCTCGTCATTTTGCGCAGCAGGGACTCCATCTGTTTCAAACAATATCCCATCAGCCGCTTTCCGCTGTCCGTGGTCACCAACGCGCTGAAGGTCCACTGGTTCCTGCTGCACACATAGATTTCCTTCCGGGAAAGCATCACCTGCCTGTCCGCCTGTTTTCCTGCCGGACAGAACAGCGCCCCCAGGAAGGGAACCCATGGAGCCATCTTTCTGGTGGGCTGAAACAGGAACCGGTCCAGTTCAAATCCGGCTGCCGCCAATGCCTCCCGCAGCCGCTCAAGGGTAAATAGAAAGCATCTCCTGACCTGTTCCTCCCTCCCTGCATAAAAGGCGGATTTTCGGATGTCATATTTGGACCGACCACAGAACAGCTCAAAGGCATTTTCCTCCCCCGAAAGCTCCGGATAGTAACCGCCCAGGCTATTTTCCTCCACAAAATCCCGGAAACTTCCGGGCAGTCCGTAATAAATGTAGTAATCCTTCAGCCATCTCACAACATATTTGTCCACAGACCTGTCATATACCCGGAAAGCATCCCAGAAAAACAGCAGTCTTTCCAGGCCTTCCCCCGGGTTCTCCACGCCGATATTGTTCAGCAGTTCATAAATATACAAAAAAGCGTACGACAGGGATACATGCTCCACCCTTCCCTCCCGCACCTGTGTCCGCCAGGTAAAAAAAGTCCGCAGCTGCTCATATCCCATCATCTGGTAACTGGGATAATAGGAAGCATAGGGCACCGTCACTGCATAGGCATCCCGGAAATCCTTCATCAACATGCCCTGGCGGTAAAACAGTCTGGCGTTTTCCTGCTGCATCTTCTGATTGTAAAAATGGGAGCTGCGGAAATTCAGGTATCTGTCCTCCCTGGCAATATCCCGCATTCGATTGAACTGCTCCCGCACAGGATCCTCTTCCCGAATCCCGATTTTTTCCGGGCCTGCCTGCTGCCAACCTGACGGACTCCGGGTCTGTGTCAACGCTGCCTGATACGGTACTTCCGCTGCTTGCCCCTGATTCCGGGATTCTGCTCCTGCCTCCTCCGTCTCCCTATGAACCCAGGCTTCCACTGCCGTTGGATTCTGTACTTCTACTTCTGTTTGACTCCGGGTTTCTACTCCTATCTCCTCCGTCTCCCTGTGAACCCAGACTCCCGCTGCTGCCCGACTCCATTCTTCCGCTTCTGTCTGGCTCCAGACTTCTGCTTCTGCCCTCTTCTCTTCCTTTGCCCCGGTCCGTCTCTCCTCCTCTGCTCCTGCCCTGTCACCAGGCAGGGCGAATGCTTCCGGAACCGCTGCCGTCACACCATCCTGTACCGGTTCTGTATCATACGCAAACTCATAGTAGGGAGCTTCCTCAAAAGAAAGAATCTCCCGGACTCTGCCCTGGGGCAATGGCTGCTGAACAGTCTCTTCCCGGCTTTTCTCATTCTGTATCTGCTCAAATATCTCAAATGCCTCATACTCTTTGTTGTATTTCCCCATAGCTCCCCATAATCTCCTGCTGTCCGACTGCTCTTTTAAGCCGAAACAATCCGGCGTTGCTTCGGCTCTAATCGCAAACATCTGTTCTATTATATCAGATATCCTGTAAGCATACAACACCCTAAAGTAATATTTCGAAAATTTTGATGAAAACCTTACACCGATCCGTTATCCTGCCTCTTGACTTGACTCACGACCTCCCTTATAATGTCCCTCATAGTCATGATTCCCTGTCGTCCACAACGACAGTTATACACAAACAGGAGGCATTATCCTTGAAAAATATCTTGATCGTAGACGATGATGTGCATATCGGAAATGTTCTGGAAGAAACCCTCTCCCGGGAGGGGTATGGCATTACACGGGCCTTTTCCGGAACGGAGGCCCTTCTGTATCTGTCCGGTCCCGCCCGGCCAGACCTTATTCTTCTGGATTTAATGCTGCCGGGCTTAAGCGGCGAGGAAGTATTGGCCCAGCTTTCGGAGACACAGCGCTGCTGCGGCATCCCCGTCATTGTACTCAGTGCAAAAACCGATGTGCCCGGCAAGGTAAAGCTGCTCCTGGAGGGTGCCGTTGACTACATCACCAAACCCTTCGACACACGGGAACTTCTTGCACGGATCGCCGTACAGCTGCGCCTCCGTCCCGCTTCCGCCGCTTCCTCTGTCCTGACCTTAGGCGGCCTGTCCATGGATTCGGATACCCACACTGTAACTGCATCCGGCAGCGAAGTCCATCTGACCCGGACCGAATATGCCATCTTAAAGCTCCTCCTTAAGAATCCCTCCCAGGTCATCACCAAATCCCTGCTGTTGGACCGCATCAGCGAGGACACTCCGGACTGCACGGACAATTCCCTGAAAATGCACGTCAGCAACCTCCGCCGGAAACTCCGGGAAGCTGACGGAAAGGACTATATCGAGGCTGTCTGGGGGATCGGCTTTAAAATGCGGTCTGAAGAAACATAACACGTCTTTTCATCTCCTTTTTTCATAGTCCGTAAAAATCTTTACCATTTCCATACTGTTTTCTTTATGGTATTCTTTACTTTATGCGGGTAAAATTCTTTCAGCAGCATGAAAGGAGAAAAATTATGGACTATGTATTAGAAACAAATGCCCTTGGAAAAAGCTACGGACATTTCAAGGCATTAAACGGCCTGTCCATGCGTGTCCCCAAAGGGGCAATCTACGGATTTGTAGGCAAAAACGGCGCAGGCAAGACCACCCTGATCCGGCTGATCTGCGGGCTTCAGAACCCGTCCTCCGGAAGCTACAATCTGTACGGCATCCAAAACACCCAAAAACAGATCTCCAAAGCCCGCAGGCGAATCGGCGCCATTGTGGAAACGCCCTCCATTTTTCTGAACATGACCGCCGAGGAAAACATGAAGCATCAATACCGCATTCTGGGCCTTCCGTCCTTTGAAGGCATCCAGGATACCCTGCATCTGGTGGGTCTGACGGACACGGGAAAGAAAAAGGCCGGAAACTTCTCCCTGGGCATGCGGCAGCGGCTGGGCATTGCCGTTGCGTTAGCCGGAGATCCCGATTTCCTGGTCCTGGACGAACCGGTAAACGGCCTGGATCCCCAGGGCATTATCGAAATGCGGGAACTGATCCTGAAGCTGAACCAGGAGCGGCAGATCACCGTCCTGATTTCAAGTCATATCCTGGATGAGCTTTCCAGACTGGCCACCCACTACGGCTTTATCGACGGCGGACGAATTCTGAAGGAAATGAGCGCGGAGGAACTGGAAAACGCCTGCCGGAAATGCGTCCATGTGACGGTCAGCGATACTGCGGCTCTGGCCCGGGTTCTGGAAAGCAGGAGCACGGACTATGAAATCCACTCAGCCACGGAGGCCGATGTGTTTGCAAAGCTCAATGTATCCCAGCTGGCCTCCGCCCTGGAAAAGGAACACTGCGAGATCATTTCCATGCAGGAACGGGACGAAAGTCTGGAAAGCTATTACATGAGCCTGGTGAACGGCAGAACCCACTCCGGCAGCGGTTCCGGCAGATAATATCCCTTCCTCCGGAATCCATTCCCGGTATATTTCAGAAAAAAGGAGAAAACGATATGCGAAAATTATTATCCGCCGATTTAAACCGGCTGAAAAAAGACAAAATATTGTGGGGGGCCATGGCTGTCCTGTTGGTCTACTCAATTTTTTATATCCTGAACGGCTGCAGACAGGCAACCTCTTCCGCCATGGCAGAGTACAATTATTCTTTAGACCGTTATTATTTTCAGTATGCCCTGCTGATCGGCATGTTCTGCTCCGTGGTCACGGGCATGTTTCTGGGCCCGGAATACAGCGAAGGCACCCTGCGGAATAAACTCATTGTGGGCCATACCCGTCCCGCCATCTATCTGTCCAATCTGATCGTCAGCTTCCTGGCCTCTGTGCTGCTGCTGTCCGTATGGCTGATCGGCGGGCTGGCGGGCGTTCCCACGCTGGGTTTCCTGAAAATGGGCACTGGCGTTTTGCTGTATTTAGTAGTGAGTATCTGCTACCTGGCCGCCTTTTCCGCCATTTACACCTTTATCGGCATGCTGGTCTCCCGCAAGGCCCTTGCGGAAGTCGGATCCCTGCTGTTCTTTTTCGTCCTTCTGTTCCTGGGTTCCTTCCTTTATCAGTGCCTGCAGCAGCCGGAATTCGTCAACAATATCATTATTACTGCGGAAGAGGGCATGAAAACCACCCCTCCTACGCCGAATCCGGACTATCTCACCGGAATGAAACGGGAAATCTACCAGTTTCTGGCGGATTTTCTTCCCACAGGACAGTGCATACAGATGACTGAACTGAATCTGCTGCATCCCCTGCGGATGATTCTGTCTTCCCTGTCCATCACGACTATCACCACAGCCGCGGGAATCTTCCTTTTCCGGAAGAAAAACCTGAACTGAATTTTCCGGCGGCCCGTTGTACAGAACAGAAAATCCAAGCTGCGGCCTGTCCTTATATGAATCCCTGAAAAGGCAGCAGCAGAAAACAGATGGGAGGCTCGGCATGAATACTATCCTGCTTTGGACCGTCATCGGCGCCCTGGCCGTTATCCTGGTTATCTTGATGATCAAAATAATACTCCTGCAAAAAGCCGCGGAAGAAATCCGGCGCGGCTTTGAGGAAAAACTCATGGGGGATACCAACACTCTCATTGACATTTCCTGCCGGGACAGACATATGCGGAACCTGGCTGCATCCGTCAATACGCAGCTGCGCAGGCTCCGCTCTCAGCGCCTCCGGTTTCAGCAGGGAGACCTGGAGCTTAAAAATGCCGTCACCAATATCTCCCATGACCTGCGCACGCCTCTCACCGCCATCTTCGGCTACCTGGATCTTCTGGAGAAAGAGGAAAAATCCGATACGGTCAGACGCTATACCGATATCATCAGAAACAGGGCCCAGATGATGACCCAGCTCACAGAGGAACTGTTCCGCTATTCCGTCATCCTGTCCGGGGAAAAGGTGCTCTCTCCGGAGCGCGTGATTCTTGGGGAGGTTCTGGAGGAAAGCATTGCCGCCTTCTACTCCGTCCTGCATCAGAGGGGCATCGAACCCAGAATCCTGATCCCGGAAGCAAAAATCTGCAGAAGACTGGACCGTTCCGCCCTGTCCCGGGTGTTTTCCAATCTTCTGCAGAATGCGGTAAAATACAGCGACGGTGATCTGGAGATCCGGCTGTCCGAAACAGGTGAAATTATTTTCTCCAACAGCGCCCAAGCCCTGAACACCGTTCAGGCCGGCAGGCTTTTCGACCGCTTTTACACCGTGGAATCAGGCAGAAAATCCACCGGCCTGGGATTGTCTATTGCCAGAACACTGACCGAGCGCATGGGCGGAAGCATAAATGCAGAATACAGAGACGGTAAACTTTATCTGATTCTTTTGTTTCCTGATTCTTCCTATTGATTTCTCCCGAAATCCATTTGTAATCCAGTAGGGGAGATTTTATCCCCACTCACCGTGAGGCCCGTGGGCCGCTTTAGCGGCAAACTTCCACTGCACGGATCTACCCATAAAAAGAACGGCGGACAATCGCCCACCGTTCTGTCTTATTTAATCCATTCTTATATAACTGCGAAACAACCGCTCTGTCTTTAACTGAGTTACAGCGGTACATCACGCAGAACAGAAAACTCTCGTCTGCTTACAGACTGGCAGCCTCGTCAACAATTTTCTTCAAAGCAGCAAGCGCCTCATCAGGCAGCTTGTCATAACCTTCCTTCTTGGTAGCGAAGCCTTCCACAGCGTCCACACGATTCTGCATAGCACCCTGAAGAGCCTTCACGTAATCTGCATCGCCAAGGTCAGGTGTGAAGCCTTCCCAATCCATAATCTCGATATCCCCGAAAGGTCCCCACTGTGTAAAGGTCGCTCTCTTCTCCACAATAGCCTCCAGAATGCCCAGAGTATCAGCAGGTTTTACCTTCTTGCCCATAAAGTCACCGGTATTGATGATATAGCAGTCCACATTCTTCTCTTCAACCAGCTTCTTGAACTTCTCATAATCATTTACCAGAGGATAGGTCCTGAACGGGTTCGCATAAGGAACGATACGCAGTGCATTCATATCGGTACCTGCTGCCACACGCTCTGCGGTGGAAGTCTTGGTAGCCAGAGTAGCACCCATTACAGATGCCAGTGCAGCACCTTTCAGCTTCACTACAGGCGGAATGGTGGGATCTTTCATAATCCAGAAAATAGCATTCACTGGAGCATCAATCTTATCCACACGGTTGGGACTCCACAACTTGGACTTGATGGCACGGCCATTGCCGTTCCTGATGTCCTCTGTCACCAGCTGAAGCTTTCCGTCCTCATCCAGAGTAGCAGAGCAGTTCTGAGCGGTAAGAAGGAACTTATTGTCTGCACAGCCGGTAGGATAATCTGCTGTCTTATCGAAATAGGTAGGCTCCAGAGCTACGGATGCACAGGTATCTGTATTGATGATAAATGCATCGTCATGAAGAACCTTAATTTCATACTTGCCATTGTGCTTTGCGTGGGTCAGAGTAGACTTGCCGGATCCTGACAGACCATATACAGAAGCAACAAATTTGCTGCCGTCAGCAAGGAGATACTCCTTCTGTCCGCCATGGCAGGAAGCATAGCCGTTCCTGTTTGCCATAGCCCATGCCATGGTCAATGTCCCCTTCTTGTGCTCTCCGAAATACTTCATGCCCAAAATAGCGGCACAGTTCTGATCTGTGTCGAAATAGCACAGGGTCAGATCATCGCTTAAGCAGCTGTAGTCCACATCGGGACTGGGTGTAGGTACCCACTGAGGATTGGAGAAGATATAGATATCCGGCTCCTTGCCTCCGCCGATAGGCTGGGATTCCTTATACATCTTCACATAAGTATCGGACATGTACTGGAAATTCAGCATCCAGTTGTACATGATATTCTCTTCCCCTTCGGGAATCAGCAGATGTGCCTTTGCCATGAATTCGGGATCCAGGCCGATGTAGCACTCCACATGATACAGAGTCTGCCAACGGGTCTTGTAGATAGCGTCCATAACCACCTTGTCCAGCTTGGCAGCATCTACACCGGGTTCACCCTTGATGCGGCGCGCCTGTGCATAACGTCCGGTAACTGCGCCGTCGTTGAACAGCAGAACTTTGGCATCCTTCTCCAGACCGATTTCTTCTGCACGGTAGACCGGCATATCGGTAACGATTGTGCCGGGGGAATTCTTAGCCAGCTCATATGCTTCCTTCAGGGTGTTCACCTTTACTACATTGTTGCCGTAGAAAGCGCCCTCAATGATAGAACGTGTCTTGCTGAAACCGGGCTTTCCGGCACCGATTTCTGAAATGGGGTAATACGCCTTTGTTGACATTGGTATCGTCCTCCTTAAAATGGTATTTCCTACTCTCCCGCACAGGGCCTGCGGGAAGTAAATGATATTTTTACGGATCTTCCTTATTATCTCAAAACTATGCCTAAAAGTCAAGAAAGCCCTTTGATATTTTATAACGATTTAACATTTACAAAACCCCTGTCTCTGCCCGCAGCCATTCCCGCTCCTCCTCATCCAGATAAGGGGACAGCTTCTCGAATACTTCCTTCTGATAAGCATACAGATAATCTCTCTGAGTCTCCGTCATATATTTCTCATCAATGGCTTCCATGTCCAGAGGCACCCAGGTGATGGTCCTGAAATGCATGAACTGACCGTACTCATTCTTCACATCATTCTCCGCCACCATCACGTTCTCAATGCGGATGCCATGGCTTCCTTCGATATAGATGCCGGGCTCATTGGTTACGTCCATGCCGGCCTCGATCACAGCCTCAGACCGTCCCTCCGCATACTGCCAGGAAAGTCCCTGCGGGCCTTCATGCACATTGAGAATATAGCCTACACCGTGACCGGTACCGCATTTGTAATCCAAACTCATATTCCATATGGGCTGACGAGCCAGGATATCCAGGTTCCGCCCTGTGCAGCCGTGAAGCCATCTGGCATTGGTCATCTGCAGCATACCTGCCGCTACGGCTGTGTAGTGCCTTTTGATCTCCTCGGAAATGGGTCCCAGTACAATGGTTCTGGTCACATCTGTGGTGGCTCCCAGATACTGTCCGCCGGAATCTACCAAAAACAGACCTTCCGGTGCTAACACTGCATGACTCTCCGGAGTAGCCTCATAATGCATCATGGCTGCATTTGCCTTGTAGCCGCCGATAGTGGGGAAGGAAAGTCCCAGACATTCCGGAATCTCCCTTCGGAAGGCTTCCAGCTTATCCGCCGCGGTAATTTCTGTGATCTCCATCCTGCCGATATTCTTCTTCAGCCAGTGGATAAACTTTGTCAGAGCCAGACTGTCCTTGAGATAATATTTCTCCATGTTGGCCAGCTCCACAGGATTCTTGATTGCCTTTAACAGCTCAGTAGGATTCTTTTTCTCCACCAAAGTCTGTTTTTCTGCCATGGTCTTATACAGACAGTAACTGCAATAGCGCCCGTCCACCAAAATCTTTCCTTCTGCGGACAGATTCTGCAGATACTTCACGATTTCATCATATTCCTCTACCTCGATTCCTTTTTCATTCAGATAGGACCATACACTGTCATCCAGCGCACTCTTCTGAATAAACAACACAGTCTTCTCCTTGGTCAGATAACCGTAAGAGATGGCCACCGGATTGCATTCCACATCGCAGCCTCTGATATTAAACAGCCACATCAGATCGTCCAGTTTGGTCAGAAGAAAGCTCTCTGCCCCCTCTTTTTCCACCTTCTGCATCACATCCCCGCGCTTTTCTTCAAAGCTCCTGCCGGCGATCTCCTCCTCCAGTACAGTCACCTTTCCTGCCGGAAATGCCGGTCTGTCCGTCCAGATTGTCTCGGCAAGATCCCTGTCATAAACGATGGAAACCTGCTTGGCAGCCAACCTCTTCTCATAGTCCTTTCCTGCCTGTGCAGAAATCACTCTGCCGTCGAATCCCAACGTCTGCCCCGGTTTCATATTCTGCTGCAGAAATTCCGGAATATCGGGAACCCCTTCATCCCTCATACGGAACAATGTAACCGTAGTACCTTCCAGTTCATGCTCTGCCTGAATAAAGTATCTGCCGTCGGTCCACAGACCTGCTCCCTCCTGCCACACCAGCAATATTCCGCTGGAGCCTGTAAACCCGCAGAAATACTCTCTCACCTTAAAATAATCGTTCACATACTCGGAATTGTGGAAATCCGCGGTAGGAATCATATAATAGTCGATTCCATGCTCTTTCATCTGCGACCTCAGTGCCGCAAGCCTGCCCTGAATGATTGTGTTTTCCATTTTCCTCTTCGCCTTTCTCTTTGTCTCTCTCTTATTTGTCTATAGTTCAGCCTTCCCTTTTTCTGTTCAGGCTTTTCTGCACAGGCTGACTGCCCTGGACGTTCCTACCCTGTCACAGCCCAGGTCCAGAAACATCTCCAGTTCTTCCAATGTTGATATCCCTCCGGCAGCCTTAATCTTCACATTCGGGCCGATATATCTTCGAAACAGCTCCACATCCGCCTTCACGGCGCCGCCTGTTCCGAATCCTGTGGAAGTTTTGATGTAATCCGCTCCCCCATTTGTCACAACCCGGCAGAGAGCAATTTTCTCCTCCTCTGTCAGATAGCAGGTTTCTATAATAACCTTCAGAATATGCTCTCCGCAGGCCTTTTTTAAGATTCGGATTTCCGTCTCTATCTTATCGAAATTTCCGTTTTTTACATCACCGATATTGATTACCATGTCAATCTCGTTACAGCCGTCAGCCAGCGCCTCCCTGACTTCGGCCAGCTTGGCTGCCGTGACACAGTAACCCAGCGGAAAACCCACCACTGTACAGATATTGATCTTTTCCCCATATGCCTCATGAATGGATTTAACATAAGCAGGAGGCACACACACACTTGCGGTATGATATTCCAGCGCTTCATCACAAAGTTTCCGTATATCCTCCCATGTGGCATAAGGCTTTAACAGGGTGTGATCCACCTTGCCAAGCATTTCTTCCATTGTCATTTTCATCGTTTCTTCCAATCTGCATCCGCCTCTTTCTCACCTGGTTCCGACTTCTTCGGTTCCGACTTCTTTATTCCCGCCAATGCTGTTTTATAACTGCAGAAATTCCTTTACCACATCCTTCATTCCGTCCACCTCACACTGCTTATCATGCAATATGGGAGCAATGCGGATCTCCTCCACCGCCGCCGGAATCTTCACGCCGGATAGTTTCTCCAGTTCATCCGCCAGCTCGAAATCTCCCTTTTCGTCATACCCCGCATCAATGGCCTTCATGACGCTTCTGGTAAATTTATAGGGACTGGCCGTGGATGCAATGATCGTCTTATGCCTGTCTCCTGTCTCTTCCCGATATTTCCGATATACTGCAGATGCCACTGCGGTATGGGTATCGATCACATACCCCCACGTCTCGTAAAGTCGACGGATTTCCGCCTCTGTCTCTTCTTCCGTGGCATAATTTCCATAGAAATCCGACAGCAATGCCCTCATATTGTCCGTTATTTGGTATTTTCCCTCTCCGCTCAACGCTGCCATCAGTTCTTTTGTCCGCTCCCCGTCGTCTCCGGCAATCCGATACACCAGGCGCTCCAGATTGCTGGAGATCAGGATATCCATTGACGGGGAAGTCGTCAGCACAAACTCCCTGTTTCTGTCATACACACCCGTCCGAAAAAAATCATACAGCACCTTATTGTCATTGGAGGCACAGATCAGTTTACCCACAGGCAGTCCCATATTTTTGGCATAGAAAGCCGCCAGAATATTGCCGAAGTTTCCTGTAGGCACCACCACATTCACCAGTTCTCCCTGCTTAATGGTTCCCTGCCGCAGCATTTTCCCGTAGGCATATACATAGTAGCATATCTGTGGAACCAGTCGTCCGATATTGATAGAGTTCGCCGAGGAGAACTGATATCCTCCGGCCGCCAGCTCCGCAGCCAGTGCTCTGTCAGAAAAAAGTTTCTTCACACCGGTCTGGGCATCATCAAAATTACCATGGATTCCCACCACCAGGGTATTCTCCCCTCTCTGGGTAAGCATCTGCTTCTCCTGAATGGGGCTGACACCGTTTTTGGGATAAAAGACAATAATCCTGGTACCCTCTACGTCCGCAAATCCGGCCAGTGCTGCCTTCCCCGTATCTCCGGAAGTAGCAGTCAGAATAACAATCTCCCTCTCCACATGATTCTTCTTTGCGGCAGTTATCATCAGATGGGGCAGAATCGACAATGCCATGTCCTTAAACGCAATGGTGGGGCCATGAAACAGTTCCAGATAATAAGCCTGCCCGGCCTCTCTGAAAGACACCACATCCGCCGTATCAAATTTTGTATCATAAGCTCTGTCAATACAGGCTTTCAGCTCGCTCTCCGTAAAATCGGTCAGAAACAGCTTCATCACTTCATAGGCAGTCTGCCGATAGTCCATCCCTGCCAGTTCCTGTAGACTCTTGTCCAGTACAGGAATATGATCCGGAACAAACAATCCTCCGTCATGGGAAAGCCCCTGCAGAATAGCCTGTGAAGCCGTCACCGATGTTCCTCTGCTTCTTGTACTTCCATATAATACTTCCATATATTCTCCTTCGATCTGCTGTCTCTTTGTTTTGAAAGGATCAAAATCTACCCCCAGTCCTTCCTGCATGGTCTGGCTGCTGAATGTATGGGGATACTGTGAAAGTATACCATAATTTCACATCCGGTGCAAGCATCCGGGCACCAACCATCATCTGGACATTATTTGAAAAACTCATGTCCGCCATGTACAAACAAATATGTAAGATTTCGGTCAAACCATTCTACTTTACTGCTGTCAGCATATTTTCTGGCAACAAAATAGAGTGCTCCCTGAGAAATATCCTCCCCCATCAGGGCCCGTTCCACCGCGCTGACCGTCTCCTCGCTGACACGCACTTTGTAGTAGCTTCCGTTGGCCACAGGAGAAAACTGTGATACTCCCTTCTCTCTCTGAAAGACCACCTCTGACACAGTATCCGGAAATGCCTCGCTGTTCAGTCGATTAAGCACCACGTTCGCCACCAGGAGTTTCCCATCCTCATCCTCGCTTCCGGCTTCCGCTTCCACAATCCGCAGCAGCACTTCCAGATCTGTATCTGTTAAATCATACATATATTGTTGCTCTACCACAAGAAAAGCAACTGTCCTCTGCCCGGATACAGCTACATCCGCGATTCCCAGACCCTTTTCACCGGCTTCTTTCTCTGCTTCCGCTTTCCCGGCCCATTCCTCCTCCAGCTCCTCAAGACCCAGCCTCAGATCCTGCACCGGCTGCTGGTACAGCTTCAACCCGTCCAACTCTCTCACGCACAGGACGCATGCCATTAGTGCAAAACCCAACAATAGCAACGAAGTTACCGCTTTTTTATACATATCTCTCAGTCCTTTCCCCACCGAACATCCGGATAAGAGCCTGTCCGTACTATCAATATATGAGAAAAGTCCTGAAAATATGTCTTTCTATTTCTCTGCAAAGTTTACAAAGCTGATGTTCATATTCACATAACCTACAATGCCGTCCACAGAACCCTCAAAATCATACTGCCACATGGAGAACTTATAGGGATAATCCGGAATATCCGCCGGCTGAGACAACCATACGTCAAATGCTGTCAGCTTCGACATATCGACTTCCTTAATCAGCCATTCCTTATTGCCGTAAATCATGGTCTTACGGCCGGATGCAGCTATGGTATCCAGAAAAGCCTTGGCAATCTCTGTCTTCTCTGCCCTGGTCAGATTCTCTGTCCTTGCGGAATCGTTTTCCACCAGTTCCATGTCATACGCCACAGGATATGTAATCTGGTAGTCTCCCAGATTAGCCAGAACCATATTTGCTTCTTCTATGGCCTCATCTTTATTAATTGCCTGGGAATAAAAATAAACTCCCACATCCAGCCCCGCATCGGTGGCTCGCTTCAAATTATCACTGAAATATTCATCTAAAATCAGCTGCCCTGTACCGTAGCCTCTGGCCCCTACCCGAAGCATGACAAAGTCAATTCCTGCCTTTTTCACCTTCACAAAGTCTACATAATCCTGATATTTGGAGATATCCACACCCACATAGGAAGTCTGCTTTCCGTTTTCATAATATTTCATCAGATCAGACTGGCACACCAGTTTGGTAAAATCATACTCATGTTTCGGCAGATAAGGACTGATCAGAACCCACTCTTCCTCTCCGTCTGCATACTGGACCAATGTGTGCTTTCCGTCTGTAGAGGGATCTGTCTGGGGTGATTCCGGCTCCTTTGTCGGCTCCGGCGTAGGCGAAGCCGTAGGTTCCGGATACATATCCCAGAAATCAAAGTCATCCGGATGCAGAGAACTCCCCGTCAGCAGCTCCTCCGTATCCGGATAGAGCACAACAGGAGGTTCCGGCTCCGTGGCAGCCTGCACAGAACTGTTCTGCTGTGAATAACTTGCCGTGTGTGTCTTCTGATTCAGAAAAAGCACTGCCAGCAGAATCACCCCCACAAAAGCAGATACGGCCACGATGGACATCACTACTGTCAGCGTCATATTCGAATTATCATCAAAATCATCTGGCATTTTCATCCAATATGCTCTTTCTCCTTTCACATTTGCGTTTCCGGTCTTATCCAAATCCATCAAGCCGGAACACATATTACTACATTTTAACAATACACTTCTTCGGACATTTTTCCGCACAGGTACCGCAGCCGGTACACTTTTCCTGATCAATCACCGCATGGAAATCCTTTACGTTCACCGCGTGAGCCGGACAATTGCGCATACACAGCCCGCAGCCGATACAGCCGCTCTGACATGCTTTCATCGTTACAGGCCCCTTATCCGCTGAACTGCAGGCAACCGCATATTCTGCCTGATACGGAATCAATGAAATCAAATGCTTCGGACATACCTCCACGCATTTCCCACAGGCCTTGCATTTCTCCCTGTCTACCACTGCCACACCATTCACCACATGAATCGCGTCAAAGGGACATACTTCCGCGCAGGTACCATATCCCAGGCAGCCGCTGTTACAGGATTTCGGCCCGCCTCCGGGAACAAATCCCATCATACGGCAGTCCTGATATCCGCTGTACTCATAATCCCTGTTTGCCTTATCACAGTCTCCCATACATGCCACAAAAGCAACCTTCCGCTGGGAAGCGCCTGCCTCCACTCCCATGATGGCAGCGATCTTACTGCCCACAGGTTCTCCGCCTACAGGACAGGCATTTACCGGTGCTTCCCCTTTTGCTATGGCAGCTGCCAGACCCGAACATCCCGCATATCCGCAGCCACCGCAGTTATTGCCGGGCAAGGCAGCCAATATGGCCTCTTCCTTCTCATCCTTTTCCACATGGAAACGGATTCCGGCAACGCCTAAAAACAGACCTACAAAGATACCTACCACACCTACCACGGCTGCGGCAGAAAAAATACCTGCTATACTCATAAGTTCTGCTCCTTCTTATTTTAGTGTCTATCCGCCTCAAAGCAAGCCTGAAAATCCGCAGAAGGCAATGGCCATCAGCCCTGCCGTCAACAGTACTGTGGGCATCCCCTTAAAAGATCTGGGAATATCATTGTATTCCAGCTTCTCCCGAATACCCGCCAGAATCACGATGGCGATCGTAAAACCCGCCGCGGTGGCAAACCCGTTCACAATACCTGTCAGGATTCCGTATTCTTTCTGTACATTGGTGATGGCCACCCCAAGCACGGCACAGTTGGTCGTGATCAGAGGCAGGTACACCCCTAACGCCTCATACAGAGACGGCATGGATTTGCGCAGAAACATCTCTACAAACTGCACCAGAGCAGCGATAACCAATATAAAAACAATGGTTTTCAGATATTCCACATGAAATCTGACCAAAACAAATTCATAAATGACGCCTGCCACGGCACTTGCCAATGTGATCACGAAAATCACCGCTGCACCCATTCCGGCGGCCGTATTTGTCTTTCTGGACACTCCGAGGAACGGACAGAGCCCCAGGAACTGGCTAAGTACCACATTGCTCACCAGGGAAGAGCCAATCAGCAAAACCAGTAATTCCTTTACATATTCCATATTCATTTATTTATCCTCCCTGTCCGAAACCGCCCCATTTCGTCCTTTGCCGGTGTCCGGTGCATCTGCGGCAGTCTCATCATAAAAACGTCTGGAACATCCTTTCTCCTTACAGTTCATACAGTCTTCACTGCATCCGGATCCGATCTTTTCATAATCCCTGCCGGCATTCTTCCGCTTCTCTTTCACGTAATTCTGCAGTGCTACCAGGGCTGCCAGTACGAAAAAGGCCCCCGGCGCCTGCCCGAATATGCGGATCGGCTCAATGAAATCGGGCAGAATGTGAACCCCGAATATATCTCCTGCTCCCAGCAGCTCCCGTACCAAACCAATGCAGGTCAGAGCAAATGTAAATCCCAGCCCCATACCAATGCCGTCAAACAGAGAGGGAATCGCCGGATTAGAATAGGCATAGCTCTCTGCGCGGCCCAGTATGATACAGTTCACCACAATCAGCGGAATATAAACTCCCAGCGACTTATTTAATGAAGGAAGATACGCTTCCAGCATCAGCTGTACCGCAGTGACAAAGGAGGCTATAATGACGATAAATCCCGGGATCCTCACTCTGTCCGGAATGATATTGCGCAGCAGGGAAATGATCAGATTACTGAGTGCCAACACTACCATAGTAGTAAGTCCCATTCCAAGTCCGTTTATGGCTGAAGTTGTCACTGCCAGTGTGGGACACATGCCAAGCATCAGCACAAAAGTCGGGTTCTCTTTCACAACCCCGTTATATAATCTCTCTCCTGCTTTATTCATTGCCGGCACCTCCTTCCAACAGTATCTGTGCAGCCTTCAGTCCGCCGTTTACCGCATTGGTAACCGCACTGGTGGTAATGGTTGCACTGGTAATAGCATCGATTTCGTTTTCTGCTGTTGCTCCTGTTTTGGTATATACAAAACTGTCCGCCTTCCTGTCATGGAACTGGGGAACCAGTACGTCCGGCGCTGCCATTCCCAGCCCAGGAGTCTCCGAAATCTCCAAAATCGAGATATCATTCAGGGTTCCGTCCATAGCAACACCCAGATACAGGACAATATTGCCCCCATACCCCTGAGTGGAAGTAGATTCCAGCACATATCCCAGCATGGAACTGTCACTTCCGAGTGCCTGATAGACATTTCCGAGTTTTACTCCCATACCGGACAATTCCTCTGCCAGAGCCTGGTCCGGTGCATATTCGAATTTTTCAAAAGATGCCGCCTGGGCAAACACAGCTCTGCAGGCCTCCTGTATCGCTTTCTCCTGCTGAATACGGATGGGTTCTTTCGTCAGTTCGTTGACAACACCCAGCAGAAAACCGGCAATCAATGTAATGGCAAACAGAATACCAGCCTCCTTGAGCATAACTGAGATATCGTTCTTATTTTTCATGGCGCTTCCCCCCTTTCCTGTGTCCGAAAGCAGTGGGCATGGTCCACTTCTCAATCAGGGGCACCAGAAGGTTGCCCAGGATAATCGCATAGGAGACCCCCTCTGCCCCGGGACCAAAGATCCGGAAGATTCCTGTCAGAAGCCCCAGAGTGATGCCGAATACATATTGCCCTCTGATGGTAATGGGCCTTGTCACATAATCAGTCGCCATGAAAAAAGCCCCCAGCATCAGACCGCCCCCGGAAAGCTGTGCTGCCAGGTAGGAAGGATTGAATCCATACCCGCCAAACAGCCCCGCAAACAAAACAAATGTCACTATGTAACTGCCGGGAATCCTTAAATCGATCACCCCCAGCAACAACAGCAGGCAGGCACCCACGGCAATCGCAATCACGGAAGTCTCCCCGATGGTTCCCGCCGTACGCCCCACCACCATGTCAAGAAGATTCACAGGCTCACCTGCCTTCAGCATGGCAAGCGGAGTGGCCCCGGTATAGGCATCACAGTCAAATGCTGTCATTGCAGTGGGAAAAGAGATCAGGAGGAAGCACCTGGCAGCCAGGGCAGGATTCATAAAGTTCTGCCCCAGCCCGCCGAACAGCATTTTCACTGCCAGAATGGCAAATATACCGCCGACTGCCGCCATCCACAAAGGTATGGATACCGGCAGGTTCAGAGCCAGAAGAAGTCCGGTCACCACAGCGGACAAGTCTGTTATAGTCAATTTTTTTGTATACAATCCGAAAAAATATTCCGTCAGAACCGTACTTGCCATTGTCACCATCATAACGGCAAGCGCCCTGGGCCCGAAATTATAGATTCCAAAGCCGGCTGCAGGCATCAGGGCAATCACGACTGCCAGCATCAGACCGTTTGTAGCCACTTTGGAACGAATATGAGGATTGGACGATACCTTAAATAATTCGCTCATTTTCTTTTCTCCTATTCCAGTTCTGCATCCGTCCTTCCCGTATCCTGTCCGGACGGATGCTGTTTTCCAGTACTGCATCTGTTTTTATTTCTTCCGTTTGGCAAGCTGGATTTTCCGCATAGATTTTATCTGCTGAGTCAGAGGCCGTTTTGCAGGACAGATGAAACTGCAGCAGCCGCATTCACAGCATTCCATACCATAATTGGCAAGAAACGCTTCTTCATCAAAATGTGCCGCGTAATCCGCAAGCCTGCTTGGAACAACTCTGCCAGGACAGACTTCCACACAGCGCCCGCAGTTGATGCAGGGACCGGGTTCCATAGCAGATACCTCGTCCTTTGACAGCGCAAGCAGTGCCGTGGATGTTTTGGTAATGGGCACATTCAGCCCAAACATGGCAAATCCCATCATGGGTCCGCCGCAGATCACCTTCTCGGGCTTCTCCTTGAAGCCGCCTGCTGCCGCCAAAACTTCCTCGTAACAGCTTCCGATCCGCACACGGAAATTCGCCGGTTGAGCAACCGCATCTCCGGTCACGGTAACAATCCGTTCCATCAGCGGCCTGCCCTCCATTACAGCTCTGTACACTGCCACCATGGTATCTACATTGTTCACCACACATCCCACATCTGCCGGAAGCATGGTAGAATTGATCCGCCTGCCGGTAACTGCATAGATCAGCTGACGCTCCCCACCCTGAGGATATTTTGTCTTCAGCGCCTTGACGCTGATTCTGGTTTCATCCCTGGTAACCTTCTGCAGGAGCGCAATGCAGTCCGGCTTATTGTCTTCCACCGCCAACACACCGTGAGCATTCGGGAAAAGCTTCAAAATTAGCTTCAGCCCGCCTACCAGCTTCTCCGGCTCTTCCAGCATCCTGCGGTAATCGGAAGTCAGATAGGGTTCACATTCCGCACAGTTTGCGATCACCACGTCAATCTTCTCCGGCTCCTTGGGAGATAGCTTTACATGTGTAGGGAAACCGGCACCTCCCATACCCACAATGCCTGCATCCCGAACCAGAGGGACGATCTCTTCCCCTTTCACTTCCTCCAGGGATGTTCTCGCCCTGAAGCCAACATCCTCATAAAGCCCGTCATTTTCCACGATAATGCTCATTACCATGTCGCCTGTTGCCACCCGCCGCGGCTCAAGCGCCTTGACCGTGCCGGATACCGATGTATGTACCGGGGCAGAAACAAATCCTCCTGCCTCTGCCAGCATCTGCCCTGCCAGAACCCGGTCGCCTTTTTCTACGATCGGCCTGGCCGGCGCCCCGATATGTTGGGACAGAGGGTACACCAACTCCTTCCCCGGCAAAACATCCTGAATGGCCCTGTCCTTTGACAGGTCTTTTCCGTCATAGGGGTGTATCCCGCCTATAAATGTCAACTTTGCCATCTTCTCTTAAGTCCTTTCCAAGAGTATCGTTTTATTCCTCATTCTACCTATAAATATACTATTTTTTTTCCAAAAATACTACTGGAAATTTTAATTTTATGCTATAATTAGGAATACCATTGAAAATAGGGAGGATGCCATGCGTATTTGCGAGGAAACACTGGAAAACTTTTCCATCACTTACCCCCTGGAACAGATAGCACCTTTGGACCGAATCCTTTTTCTCGATATCGAGACCACAGGATTCACTGCCAAATCCTCCTATCTGTATCTGATTGGCTGTGCTTACTATGCGGATGAAAAATGGCGGACAATACAGTGGATGGCGGAAAACCACAGTCAGGAAGCGGAGATCCTGAAAGCGTTTTTCGCATTTGCCGGAACTTATCGGTGCCTGGTTCATTTTAACGGCAATAATTTTGATCTTCCGTTCCTTACACAGAAATGTGCCCAGCTGTCACTTTCCTGCCATTTTGATGAATATCAGGGAGTCGATCTCTATAAAAGAATTGCGCCCTACCGATATTTTCTGAAGCTTCCCAACTGCAAACAGAGAACATTGGAGCAATTTTTGGGCATAAACCGCCGGGATGTCTTTTCCGGCAGTGAGATGATCGGAATTTATCAGGAATTCATACAGAATCCTTCCGAATATTCGGAGAAAGTCCTGTTCCTTCACAATGCGGACGATTTAAAGGGAATGCTGCAGACACTGCCCATATTAGCCTATTATGATTTATTGAATCAACCCGTGAAAGCCAAAAAGGTACAGGCAAATTATTATAGAGATATGACTGGGAAACGCCGCCGGGAACTGGTCATCCTGTTCCATTTAAAGACTCCGTTGCCAAAACCGGTTTCAGCAGCCGCAGGTCAGTGTATTTTCCGTGGAGAAGATGCCGTCTGTTCTCTGAAAATACCTATTTTTGAGGAAGAACTGAAATATTTCTATTCCAATTACCATGATTACTATTACCTTCCCACCGAAGATGTGGCCCTTCATAAATCCGTAGCCAGCTTTGTAAATAAAGCTTACCGGATTCCGGCTTCGGCCGCCAACTGCTACACCCGCAAGCTGTCCAGCTACCTGCCTCAGTGGGATTATCTGTTTCAGCCTTTTTTCAAGCGGGATTACAAAAGTCAGGAACTTTTTTTTGAACTGACCGACGAACTGAAAAAGGACCGGCAGGCATTTTCCCAATATGCATCCCATGTCCTGAATATGATAGTTTCCGCTTATTAAAGTGCTGTACCTAAACAGCCTCTTTTCTCTTTTCGGAGCCGGCCATTAACTGCCGTTTCATTTCCATAACATATTTTTATACACAAATTAAGCGGTTGCCTGTCTATCAGTCAGCAGCCGCTTATCCTGTTTTCACCGCTTTCCTTTCAGGGTTTCTGATAAAAGAAAGCATTCTTTCTCTGATATCCGATCTCTCTGTGATTCATAATCTGTTCCGAACTCCCGATAAACAAAATGCCCCCTTCCGCCAGTGATTTATAATATTTACGAAATACCATATCTTTAGCCGTTTCCGTAAAATAGATCAGCACATTACGACAGACAATCAAATGATACCCTGGTGGATAAGGGTCTTTCAACAGATTATGTTCCCTGAACTCTACACATGCCTTAATTTCGTTTGCAATCCGAAATTCGTCTTCTCCGGTTTGACGAAAAAAACGTCGCTTAAGATCTGACGGCAGAGACTGTAGACTTCTTGCAGGATAGATTCCCTCTTTTGCCCGGGCAATCACCTGCCGGTCCAGGTCAGTGGCATGGATCCGAATACTCCCCAGAGGCAAATGCCTTGACAACGCCATCACGAGGGAATAAGGCTCATCCCCCGTGGAACAGGCAGCGCTCCAGATCTTTAAATTCCGCCCGAACCTGCTGATCAATTCTGGGACTGCCTTCTCCTCCAACACTTTCCACTGCGAGAAATCTCTGTAAAACTCAGACACATTAATAGTAATATAATTTACGAATTCCTCAAACTTGTTGCGGTCTGTCCGCAAGACAGAGGCATATTTATCATAGCCCTCTATCTTATTCTTGGAAATCAGAAAATCAATCCGGCGTTTCATCTGCCTTTCCTGATAGCAGTTCAGGTCAATACCGGTAAGCGTCAGAATTTCCTTTTTAAAGTACTCGTAATCATATACCATGGCAGTACCATCCTGTTATTATTAGGCCTCTTCCTCTGTCTTATCTTCAACTGCCACTTCTTCTGCTGCCTCCTGAGCAGCCATAGCCTTGATACTTAAGGAAATCTTTCTGTCCATCTCATTAAAATCAACAATCCTGGCAGTAATTTCCTCGCCGATGTTCAGTACATCCGCCGGCTTCTCCACATGCTCCCTGGAAATCTGAGATACATGAAGCAGCGCATCTACACCGGGCTCCAGCTCAATAAATGCACCGAAATCAGTCATTCTGGCAACTCTGCCCGTCACAATATTACCGATCGCATACTTTTCCGCAGCATCTCTCCAGGGATTCTGATCCTCAAATTTCAGGGAGAGGGCCACTTTACTTCCGTTGATCTCCTTGATCAATACTTCCAGCTTGTCCCCAACCTTGAATACCTTCCTGGGATGCTCTACATGTCCCCAGGACATCTCTGAGATATGAAGCAGTCCGTCGGCACCGCCCAGATCTACAAATGCTCCGAAATCGGTCACATTCTTCACGACGCCTTCCACCACATCCCCTTCGTGAATGCGCTCGAAAAGCTCTCTCTGCATCTCTGCCTTCCTTGCTGTAATCAGCTGCCTGCGATCGCCGATATATCTTCTCCTCTTAGGATTATACTCGCTGATGACAAACTCAATTTCCTGGCCCATATACTTGGTCAGATCCTTCTCATAAGTATCAGATACAAGGCTGGCCGGTATGAACACTCTCACTTCCTCCACAACAACACTTAAGCCGCCTTCAAGCACCTGTACGACGGTGGCTTTCAGAACTTCCTTGTTATTGTAGGCTTCTTCAATTCTCTTGTTTCCTCTGTCTGCGGCCAGGCGCTTATAGGTCAATACCACCTGTCCCTCTCCGTCATTCACCTTCAGAATCTTCACTTCCATAATGTCTCCAGGTTTTACCACACTGGTAAGGTCCACACTGGAATCATTAGTGTACTCACTCTTGGTGAGGATACCATCGGATTTGTACCCAATGTTCAATACAATCTCATCTGTCTTGACATCGATGACTGTTCCTTCGACCACATCTCCTGAGTGTATCGTCTTAATAGTATCTTCCAACATCTGTTCAAAAGTTAATTCTGACATAATTTTGAACCTCCTCAATTAATTTGTTTGGGGTGGAAGCCCCCGCTGTAATACCCACCAGTCGAGCAGTTTTAGGTAATTCTAAACACAGGTCCTCGAGTGTCTGTATAAAATAGGTATGCGCACACTCCTCACTGCAGATTTCATATAACCTCCTGGTATTGGAGCTATGCTTACCGCCTATCACAATCATTACGTCAGCTTCCGCCGCAAGCGCCCTCGCCGAACGCTGGCGCTCTTCCGTAGCGTTACAGATAGTATTTACAACATTATCATTATAACCTTTTTCTTCCAAAATTTCAACTATACTATGAAATTTATTGTAGTTAAATGTCGTTTGTGCCACCACGCATATCTTTCTACCCTCGAAAGGCTCAAATTTCCTGGCCTCCTCCTCATTTTTAATGACTGTGACCGGTCCCCTGCACCACCCTATAATGCCTTCCACCTCCGGATGGCCCGCATTTCCCACAATGACAATGTGCCTGCCCTTGCGGCTCTCCTCCTCTGCCTTCTTCTGAATCCGCTTCACAAAGGGACAGGTTGCGTCGATACATTCCAAATGCTTCTCCTGCAGCATGGTATGGACAGCCTCCGGAACACCATGGGCACGGATGACGACGCTGACGGGAGAAGCCGCATCTCTCTCCGCACAACAGCCTGCAGAACCGGCATCTGCAGTGTTTCCCTCTGCACTGCTTCCAATATCTGATTGGTTGCTGTCAGAATTCAAAGATACAGCGCTTCCAGACATGGTTCCTGCAGACTCTGCCCCAGAAACTTCTGCCGCCTGCCCAACTCCGGGCAGTTCCATCAGCTCCTCCATGGTCTCCAGGACCCTGACACCCTTTTCCGTCAGATCCTTCACCACTTCCTCATTGTTCACAATAGAACCATAGGTATAGATAGTTTTCCCGTTTTTTATCTGTTCATACACGGTATCCACCGCACGTTTCACACCAAAGCAGAATCCGATGTGTTCCGCAAGTTTTACTTCCATACAATCACCTGTATTCGTCTAACTGTCTCAAGCCAAAGTAGCCGCATTTTTTATTTCTGTAAATTACTGCTGATTTCTATTTTTCCCTGGCCTGCCCGCAGCGTTTTTTTATCTCGTCTATAACTTCCTCCTGAGACATATGAGAAGTATCCACCAGTACGGCATCCTCCGCCTGTTTTAAGGGGGATATCTCCCTGTGCATATCCCGATAGTCTCTGTCCTCGATATCCTCCTTGATCTGCTGTAAATTACAGCTTTGCCCCTTGGCCGTAAGCTCATCATATCTGCGCTTTGCCCGTACGTCACTGCTGGCGGTAAGATAGATTTTCAGCTGCGCTCCCGGGAGCACACAAGTGCCGATATCCCGCCCGTCCATGATACAGTCGCTCTGAGCAGCAAGGGCCTTCTGAAGCCTGACCATATTTTCCCGCACTTTGGCAACCGGGCTTATGACGGAAGCAGCTTCCCCCACCTCTTCCGTACGGATATACCTGTTTACGTTTTCTCCATTGAGATATACCACCTGGACACCATCCTCATATCGTATGGTGATATCAGCCTGGGTACATTTTTCGGCTATCTTCAACCTGTCCTTAATGTCCACGCCCTCCCGCAGCATGAACAGCGCCATGGCACGATACATTGCACCGGTATCCACATAGATCAGGCCCATCTCCTTTGCCACCGCCTTAGCCACGGTGCTTTTTCCGGCCCCTGCAGGACCGTCAATTGCCACATTAAAGCTCATTTTCCTAATCCTCCCTCCTAAAATCTTCAGAACTACAAATGGTTTTTCTGGGAGCTGCCCGCCAGATGTCCCGTGGACCAGGCAATCTGCAGATTATATCCCCCTGTGAGAGCATCCACATCCAATACTTCTCCTGCGAAATAAAGTCCCTGCACCTTTTTGGATTCCATGGTGGAAGGATTCACATCCTTTATGGACACTCCTCCTCTTGTGATGATGGCCTCCTCGAACCCCCGCAACCCGGTCACTGTCAGCGGAAGCTTCTTGATCAAAGCCCCAAACCGCCTTCGTTCCTCCCGGGTGACTTCATTGACCTTTTTATCCGGATGAATGCCTGATAGTTCCACCATCACCGGAATCAGACTGGCAGGAAAGAGCCCGCCCAATGCATTTTTAAACTGTTTTCCCTTATTTGTCTCCAGATCCCTCAGCAGACGGCGGTCCAGCTGCTCCAGGTCAAGGGCAGGTTTTAAGTCAATGTAAAGTTTTGTTTCTTTCGGTTTCCCCGTTTTACCAGTTCCTTCATAAAAACTGCTGGCAGACAAAATCAGCGGACCGCTGACCCCGAAATGGGTAAACAGCATCTCCCCGAACCCTTCATAACAAGTCTTTCCATCACAGTCCATACGCAGTGATACATTTTTTAAAGCCAATCCCATAACTCGGGAACACCACTTTTCTTTTATATGAAAAGGAACCAGGGAAGGCCTCCTGTCCGTAACCTGATGTCCCGTCTTTTCCGCAAAACCATAACCATCCCCGGTAGAACCTGTGGAAGGATAGGAAATCCCACCTGTGCAGACAATACAGCCGTCAGCGGACAGCGTCCTGCCGTCAGCCAGACGGACACCCGTAATCTTCCTGCACACCGTCTCCGCTTTGCCTTTTTTTCCACGCCTTCCGGCTCCTGCCGCACCGGCCTCCCTCACTGCGGCGCTCTGCATCCCCGTAACATCCGTATCCCAGGCTGCACCGCTTTTCTTCTCTTCCCTGTCCAGGTGTCTTCCCATGCTGTCTTTGGGCAGCCTGTCATCCGCCCGTGGTTCTTCCGGTTCTTCCAGAATCAGTTCCTTCACCGCTGTATGCAAAAGGATTTCCACCTTCCGCTTTTTCAATTCTCTCTGAAAGGCGGCAATCACATCCGACGAATGATCCGACACAGGAAAAACCCTCTCTCCCCGTTCCGTCTTCAGCGGACAGCCTGCCTTCTCCAGAAAGTCCATCACTGCCCGGTTGTCAAAATCATAGAAGGCGCTGTACAGGAACTTCCCATTGCTCCGGACATTGGCAAACAGCGTCTCCATGTCCGCGGCATTGGTCACATTGCAGCGTCCCTTGCCCGTGATGAACAGCTTCTTGCCCAACTTTTCGTTCTTTTCAATGAGGCAGACCCTGCAGCCCTGGTCTGCAGCCGCCAATGCAGCCATCATTCCCGCGGCGCCTCCGCCCACAACAATCACCTTTCTCAACGCCCTCTTCTCCTGTTCCAACCCAATCTCACTTCTGCCGCATGTTCACGGCTTCGCCGCTCAACATAATATATCGTTCCTTCATGTCCCTAATAATTTCTGGTAAATATTCTGCCCGTTCATTTCGTGTATAACCTTATAGCCGCATTTCCCGTAAAAAGGATCCGCATCGGACCCCAAAGTAATATACCGGAATCCTGCCTTGACGGCTTCCTTCTCAAATCTATCCATCAATCCCCTGGTAATCCCCTGCCTGCGGTAATCCGGCGCACATGCCACAAACCCGCAGACAAGGCTCTCCGCGCTTTCCCGCCTGCCGAGGACGGCGGAAATCACATGGCCGCCCTCATGGGCATATACCAAAAGCTTATTGTCTAACGTTATTCTATCTTTCCAGTCATCGTATCTGTAATTCTCAATATCCCGCAGATGCTGTCCCAAAATATCATAGCAAAAATCCAATACCGGCTTTAACTGCTCTTCCGTCTCAATATAAGATATCTCATACATATTTTCAGCCCCCCTACTTCCATTACAGAAAATGGCAGAAAATACCGACGCGTCCTGCCTATCGCCCTGGCGCCGGCACTTCCTGCCGTTCTATCCTTTTCCAGAAAAGGAACTTTACGCTGCTTAACCGCCGCGTCTCCCGGAACAGACTCTATAAAAACCTCCTACCCTTTATACAGGGTAAGCGCCGTTCTTGGTATCCGCCTGGGTCATGTCCACCTTCTCCTGCTGTGCCTGACGGTACTTGAAGAAGTCCATGGCAACCTGGGGGAACAATGCATAGGACAGCACGTCCTCATCCTGCTGCTTCCACTCCTTCATCTCGGACTCCAGTTTATCCATCTCATTCTCCAACATATCCGCATAACGGCAGGTAATTCTCTCCTCGCCGGGGATAACCTTGTCAATGATCTCCTGGTTCATGGGCTTTACGGTCTGACCGTACTCGCCGCGCAGAACCGCCTTGGTCTCCTTGGTAGCCATCTTGTACCGCTCGCCCATAAGTACATTAAACACGGCCTGGGTACCCACGATCTGGGAGGAAGGCGTAACAAGGGGCGGCTCGCCCAGATCCTTACGCACTTCGGGAATCTCCTTCAGCACATCGTAATATCTGTCTTCCGCGTTCTGCTCCTTCAGCTGGCTCACCATGTTGGAAAGCATGCCGCCGGGCACCTGGTACAACAATGTCTTGATATCCACGCCCATCACCTTGGGATTGAGCAGACCGCTCTTCAAGCACTCATCCCTGTAAGGACGGAAGTAATCGGCGATCTCTGCCAGGAGATTCTGGTCAAATCCGGTATCGTAAGGCGTGCCCCGGAAAGTCTCAACCATAACCTCGGTAGCGGGCTGAGAAGTACCCAGAGCCAGAGGACTCATGGCGGTGTCAATGACATCCACTCCTGCTTCCACTGCCTTCAGATAGGTCATACTGGCCACGCCGGAGGTGTAATGGGTATGCAGCTGTATGGGCAGCTTGGTGCCGCTCTTCATGGCAGTGATCAGCTCGGAAGCCTTATAAGGCACCAACAGGCCTGCCATATCCTTGATACAGATGGAATCCGCGCCCATCTCCTCGATCTTCTTCGCCATATTCGTCCAGTACTCCAGAGTATAGGCATCTCCCAAAGTATAGGACAGGGCAACCTGGGCATGGCCTCTGCCTTCCTGCTGCTTCATCCTGTTGGTGGCGTTTACGGCCTCCTGCAGATTGCGCAGGTCATTCAGACAGTCAAAAATACGAATGATATCGATACCGTTGGAAATGGACTTCTGTACGAAGGCATCCACCACATCATCCGCATAGGGTCTGTAGCCCAGAATATTCTGGCCCCGGAACAGCATCTGCAGCTTGGTGTTCTTGAACCCGTCACGCAGCTTGCGCAGTCTCTCCCAGGGATCTTCTTTCAGGAAACGAAGGGAAGCGTCAAAAGTAGCGCCGCCCCAGCACTCCACGGAATGGTATCCCACCTTATCCATCTTCTCCACGATGGGAAGCATAAAATCGGTAGGCATTCTCGTAGCAATCAGGGATTGGTGTGCGTCACGCAGTATGGTTTCCGTAATTTTAATCGGTGTTTTTGCTTGTTCTGACATTTACGAATTTCCTCCATCTATTATTGAGAACCATATTTTATAATACATCTTCATTCCAAAAAACTTCCGGAACAGATTTAGAAGACTCCGAAAATCGCCATAAAGGTACCTGCCGCAACAGCCGTACCAATAACGCCCGCCACATTAGGGCCCATGGCATGCATCAGCAGGAAGTTGGTCGGATCCGCCTCCGCACCTACTTTCTGGGACACGCGGGCCGCCATCGGAACCGCGGACACGCCTGCAGAACCAATCAACGGGTTAATCTTGCCATTGGTCAGCTTACACATAAGTTTACCGAACAGCACGCCCGCTGCCGTACCGAAGGCAAAGGCGATCAGTCCCAGTGCAACGATCTTCAGGGTTCCCCAGTTCAGGAATGCTTCTGCACTGGTGGTAGCTCCTACGGAAGTACCCAGCAGGATAACCACGATATACATCATGGCATTGGAAGCCGTCTCGGTAAGCTGTCTTACCACACCGGATTCCTTGAACAGATTACCCAGCATCAGCATACCAACCAGCGGCGCTGTGGTAGGAAGAATCAGGCAGACCACGATGGTAATGATGATGGGGAACAGGATCTTTTCCAGTTTGGAAACCGGACGCAGCTGACCCATCTTGATCTTCCGTTCCTTCTCGGTGGTAAAAAGCTTCATGATGGGAGGCTGAATAATCGGCACCAGTGACATGTAGGAATAAGCCGCCACGGCAATGGGTCCTAAAATCGCTGTCTGTCCCAGCTTGCTGGCCAGGAAGATGGAGGTAGGACCGTCAGCGCCGCCGATAATGGAGATGGCTGCAGCTGCCATGTCATTGAAGCCCAGGAAAATAGCTCCAAAATATGCCGCGAAAATACCGAACTGCGCCGCTGCACCCAGAAGGAAACTCTTGGGATTGGCGATCAGGGGCCCGAAGTCCGTGGAAGCACCCACACCCATGAAGATCAGGGACGGCAGGAGCGCCCATTCGTCCAGTATATAGAAATAATACAGCAGACCACCCACACCGTTGGGGGCGTCCTCCGCATGGAGCATGATGTCGGGATAAATATTCACCAACAACATACCAAAAGCTATCGGAAGTAAGAGCAGAGGCTCATACTCATGCCGGATAGCCAGATAAAGGAAAAAGCACGCAACCGCTATCATCAGATAGTTACCCCAGGTCAGATTGAAAAAGGCAGTCTGATGAATGAGGTTGTTCAGCGTAGAACTTATATATTCCATTTGTTGACCTCCTGTTGTTCTTAACATCGAAGAGGCGGATTATGCCTTTCAATGCGCATTACCTCTTATCCGATTAATTCAGGGTAGCTAATACGGCGCCTGCCTCAATCATATCGCCCACTGCCACGTCTATGCTGGCTACTGTTCCGTCTTCCGGAGCCACAACAGGAATTTCCATCTTCATTGCTTCAATGATGACAACAGCATCGCCTTTCTTCACAGCATCGCCCACCTTCTTCTCCACCTTGAAGACTTTTCCTGCAGCGCCGGCCTCAACCTTAATGCTGCCTGCTCCGCCTGCTGCACTGGCCGCCGCAGGAGCTGTCTTGGGCGCTGCAGGAGCCTTAGGTGCTGCCGGAGCCTTTGCCGCAACAGGTGTGCCTGTGGACGCGCCTTCTTCTACCACTACGTCATATACGTTTCCATTTACGGTAATTGTATAATTTTTCATTACGATTTCCTCCTAAAATTGATTGCTTTGATGATCCGTCCGTTTCCGGATCCTTCTTTCTGATATCTCTTCAAATACCTTCAGACCAGCTCCCCTTGTCTCGGGACCGCTGCCTGTCTACCTGCGTCTTCTGATAGAACGCACTACAAATCCGTCTGTGGTAACCGCCCCTTCACTGGCTGCAATCGCCGCCGCAATGACAGCCACCAGTTCCAGATCATCGGCTTCTTCCACAGCCGCTTCCTGCTCCACGATCTGTGCCAGTGCATTGTCAACCCCGGAAGCCTCCTTTACGGGTGCTTTCTTCTTTGCTGCCTTATCCTGGGCCTTTGCAATGAACCTGAAGCAGGAAATGATTGCACTGATCAGGATCAGCACACAGAAAACGGTACCCATTCCGATCAGAGTATTGAGACCTGCCACTCCCATCAGATCAAGCGTGGTAGAAGCAGGATTCAGGGCAGCGGACTCTAGATACATAAAGCTGTCATTTGAAATAATAACCTCTGCCGTGGCGTTCTTCTTCTCGCCTGTAACCTCCACTTCCACAATGATTTCGTTCCCGTCAATGGAAGCCGTGATATCGCCCACTCCTGTGATCTCACCGATCTCCTCCTTTGCTGCCGCAAAAGAAGACAGTGCTCTGGTGAATCCATATCCCCTCACATTGAGATTATACTGATTTCCGACCATATACTCTACTTCTTCCAGTGTATATTCGTCGAAATAAGCATCCTTCTGAAACTGGGAAAGCATGGGCACTACCACCTCACCGGCAAGCCTCTGTGCATATTCCACCTTCTGCTGCTCATATTCTGTCAGCTGTTCTCCGCTTCCGCAGGCGGTCAGTCCGAAGATGCAGGTAATCATACAGAGCAAAGTCAAAAATTTCTTCATTTTATAATCACCCTTTCTATACTGTTCCGTGCTTTTTTGCGGGACGGTCTTCGCTCTTGGTAAAGAGCATCTCAAAAGCACCGATCACATATTTCCTGGTATCGGCTGCCTCCACAATACTGTCCACATATCCTCTCTTTGCGGCGCTCCCTGCACTGAGCTGCAGCGCTTCGTACTCTGCCGCTTTCTCACGAATCACATCCGCACCCTGGCCGTCATACATAATCTTCGCTGCCAGCTTGCCATCCATGGTACCGATCTGAGCCTGGGGCCATGCAAATGTAATATCTGCACCGATGGCCTTGGAATTCATCACCACAGCCGCCGTGCCCAGAGCCTTGCCTATGATAACATTTACCTTGGGAACTGTGGCATTTGCAAATGCATAGGTAAGCTTTGCCGCCGCCTTTGCAATCCCCTTCTCAGAACACATTGTAGCCTTGTAGCCTTTCACATTGGTCAGTGTCAGTACAGGAATACCAAACGCATCACAGAATGACACGAAATCAGCCGCTTTCTCGCACCCCTGCTTCGTCAATACGGCATCCAGCTTCTCAGCCACATTTCCATCCTCGTCACACACTTCACTGCGGTTTGCAACAGCACCTACTGTCACACCGTCCAGTTTCAGGAAACCTGTGACCATATCTTTGGCATAGCTGCTCTTTACCTCGAAGAAATCATTGTCATCTGCCAGAATGGACAACGCCACACTGGTATCACCCACACAGCCAGCCAGCTCCTCGTTCACACGGTTCAGATCATCCGTACACTCCACCATATCACTTCCCTCTTCGCTGTTGGAAGGCAGGAATGCAATCAGATCTCTAATCCTGGAAAGAATGGATGTCTCATCTGCCACCACGTCCACAACACCGCATTCCTCAGACTGGAACGCTGCGCTGGAAGAATCGCACTTGGTGATCACATTCCCGTCCAGGGCATTGGGTGCATTGACGAACAGTTTCCCGTTTTTCTCCTCCATAAAAGTGAAATCTGTCAGAGTCGGGAACAGGGCCAATCCACCTCCGCAGCCGCCCAGCACTGCAGTGATCTGAGGAATCACGCCGGAAGCCAGCACCTGTCTGCTGTAGATGGTACCGAAGGCGTTCAGCGCATCTGCAGCCTCCTGAAGCCTCAGACCTGCGGAATCAATCAGTCCGATCACAGGGGAGCCTGTCTTCATGGCAAGATCATAGAGACTGGTAATCTTCCGGGCATGCATCTCACCTACGGTTCCGTTCATCACGGAAGCGTCCTGGCTGTAGACATACACAGGCTTACCACCGATTACTCCATAACCGGTAATACAGCCGTCAGAGGGAGTTTCATTGGGTTTCATATTGAAATCCGTAGCTCTTGCCGTTACAAGGGCGCCGATTTCAACGAAACTGTTGTCATCGAGCAAAGCTGTTATTCTTTGGCTCGCTTTTGAAGTAGTACTCATGCTCTCAGTCCTCCATTTATAATGAATAAATACAAACAACCTGACAGCGGGGGCTCCATTCAGCAAAACCTCTCGCGGGCCGTGACGGAAGAACTGCTTTTGAAACCGGCAATTCCCGACAAATCGCAACAGCAAGACCGCAAATGCCCCCATGGTTATTGTCTGTAACAGTATATCATAAAAAAAGCAACTCGCAAAGAACGAATTGCATTTTTTTCGAAAATATTTTCTACTATAGAAGAAGAAAACGTACCAGGATCTGCTGCACGCACCATTTGGGTTCTACCGCTTCAATCTGCTCTGCCGCAACAATCATTTCTCTTCGATATACCGTATCATTCACCAGATAATCCACACTTCCCACAGGTGTATTTTCCTCCACAGGAGCTGTCAGACTTTCCGCGACCGTATATTTCACACTGATTTTTTCATCCTCGCGCATCAGCAGACCTTCCAGGCATCTGCAGCCTTCTCCGTTCTGCGTCTCCCCCAGCCGTACTTTCATATAAGCATCCGTCCCCAGCCTCTTTGTCTGTCCGTTTGCCACCGGAATGGGAGCCAGCCCCTCTGCGTCAAAGGCAATCCCCTCCTCCGTGAAACTTCTATAAAAATAATGGTCCAGTCCATACTGCATCAGCTTTCTGGTATCGCTCCACTTATAAGTTTTATTGTTGGGCCAGCCGCAGGCCAAAAGGGCCACTACAAAAGTCCTGCCGTCCCGTTCCAGCGCCCCCACATAACAGTAACCCGCTTTGTTGGTAAAACCCGTTTTTCCGGTGAGAGCTCCCTCCATCATATTGAGAAAAGCATTGTGATTTGTACAGGAAAAACTGCGTCCATTGGCAGAAAAGCTGTAATTTCCGGTACGGGTTATCTCCAGAAATGCATCCCGGCAAGACGACTCCCTGATACAGTAAGACAGGATTCTGGCCAATTCTCTTGCCGTTGTGCAATGCTCCTTCTGAACCGTACTGCCGTCCTCCTGTACAATGACTTCTGTGGCATCCAGGCCGTTTGGCGTAATAAACCAGGTATCTGTACAGCCAAGTTCTGCAGCTTTGCGGTTCATCAGCGCTGCAAACGCTGCCATTGCCATCCGGCTTTCTTCCGCGGTATAGTCTGCCGTATCCTTCTCCCCAAGTTCCCGGGACAGAAACTGTTTCCCCACATATTCCGCCAGGGCTACCGCAGAATCATTATGAGATTCCAGCATCAGTGAACGAAGGAGATCACGCACGGTATACTGCTCCCCTTTTTGTATGTACAGTTTCACTTTGGGCATGCTGGCGGCATAGGCGGACACTGTAAGAACATCATCCTGTGACACATTCTCCAGGACCAGAATACAGGTCATGATTTTGGTGGTGCTTGCCATTGCCATGACTGCATCCTCGTTTTTTCCGTACAAAACCCTCCCTGAATCCGCGTCCATCAGCACTGCCCCTGTTGCATACAGTTCCATCTCTGCTCCCTGAACCGGCTGCACCAGAGACAGCAGCAGAAAGCAGATACAGAAAAAACTCCTGATTATTTTATTCATCCGCATTTTCATTCATTATCCATGGGATTTTTTATAATATATGAAGCCGCTTTTACATTTTATGTCTGGGAAACACCAATGCCGCACTTACCGGAAACAAATTTGCCTTCCATTAGAGCAACGTCTCCATAATGCGTCATACTTCCAGCTGCAGCTGGACTTCCGCTTCCGCCTGCTGCTTAAATTCTTCCAGCTGAACAGGATTCATCTCTGGCAGTTCTTCCAGGCTCCGCACCCCGAAACAGCGCAAAAACTGTTCCGTGGTACCAAAGAGAAGAGGTCTGCCGGGAGCATCCAGTCTCCCCAGTTCCGTGATCAGGTCATATTCCAAAAGCTTGTTGATGGCATGGTCGCAGTTGACTCCCCTGACCCGTTCCACCTCCACTCTGGTAACCGGCTGTTTGTATGCAATGATGGAAAGTGTCTCCAGGACAGTGTCTGTCAGTGTCATCTTCCTGGGTGCCTTAGTCACTTTGATCAGATATTCATACATATTCTCTTTGGTACATAACTGTACGGCATTGTCAAAATAAGTCAAAGTAATTCCCCGGTCTTCTCTGGCATAGCGCGTCTCCATCTGCTTCAATATATCTTTGGTAGTCTTCACATCTTCTTCTATCACATCAGCCAGACGGCTGATTTCCACTGATTCACCCATGGTAAACAAAACTGCTTCAATGACCGCTTCCGCCTTTGTCTTCTTCATTTCCAAACCTCTCTGCCATAAAATCAAAGTAATGATGTTATCCGAATATCGTCAAAAATAACCTCCTGGCTGATCATGATCTTTCCGGTCTTCATCATCTCCAGAATAATCAGAAATGTGACGATTACCTCCATCTTGCCCGCCTGCTTCTCCAGAAGATTCCGAAAACTGAAATTTTTATGCTCCCTGGCGTAAGCCTCCACATACAGCATCTTCCCATCCATATCAATTTCTTCTTTTTCAATATTGCCGTACTGGCTTCGGATCGGATCAATCTTATCCTCCTGCCTGCGGAGAATGGATTTAAAGATTCCATGAAGCCGGCTCAGCGTCATGTCTCCGATCAGCGCTTCGTAATCCACAGGCGGTCTGTACATGGCGACCTCAGGAGGCAGCTTCTGATTCCTGTACAAATTCCTCGCCGCATCCACCTGGCGGTCCCGAAGCTCCATTGACATATATTTGTACATCTTGTATTCCAGCAGCTTCTGCACCAGTTCCTGTCTGGGATCTTCCTCCTCCCCTTTCTCATCCACTTCCCTGGGCAGCAGCATCCTGCACTTGATGTCGATCAGGGTAGCCGCCATCACCAGGAACTCACTCATCACATTCATATCCCTGGTCTCCATCTGCCTGATGTAGTCCAGATACTGTTCCGTAATCTCCACAATGGGAATATCATAAATATCAACCTTATTCTTATCAATCAGATGAAGCAGCAGATCCAGCGGACCTTCAAATACTTCCAGTTTTACCGATATCGCCATGGTGTCCTCACATCATTCTTATCACAGCTTCCTACAGCCCGATTTTATGTTACCTTTTTTCATCCTGTTTCAAGAAAGAACTCGTGTTTTCACTGTCTCCTTCCGCTCTGATATAACAGTACGGACCAGTCACCCAACCGTTATATCCAGACATTACGGTTCAGCGCCCGGTCTGAACCGCTGTGTCCGGACAGCTTGGAGGCGCAAATTCCACCACCCACAGTTCGGCCGGATTGAAAACCCGCACAGGAATCGTATGGATTCCCATTCCCCGGCTCAGTATCATCACAGCCTCCCCTTCTTTGAAGACACCTCCGTCATACTTTGGAAACATCCGCCATGTCGGAGATATCACTCCCTTACCCCAGAATGGAACACGCGCCACACCGCCGTGAATATGCCCGGACAGCGTCAGATCCGCTCCCCATGCAGCATATTGCGGAAAATAATCCGGATTATGGGCCAGCAGCACTGTAAAAAAATCTCTGGAAGCCTGTCCCAAAATCTCCGGCAGATACTCCGGATGCATCTTTCCGGGACGAAACCGCTTATAAAAATACTTCCCGATCTCGGAACCATATATGGAGATACCATACTCCGGCAGATCAATGTGGCTGTTCACCAGCGGTCTGACACCGATCTCTGCCAGCCCTGCCTCATACCGCTGTGCCATGTCTCCGTAAGTCTCCGGATACAGCTTCAGCCGGTGTTCATGGTTTCCGTTTGCATAGTAGATTGGATATTCTCCCCCAAGCGCCCGAAGAAATTCCAACGCCGGTTTCAGAGAGGCCCTGGGCTTTGCCGTCAGCAAATCTCCCCCGATCAGCAGGAAATCCGGCCGCTGCTCCCGAATCGCTGTCAACAGTCTCCCGTTATCTTTCCCATATCTTTTATTGTGCAGATCTGTCAGAAGTATCCCTCTGCAGCGCTTTTTGATGCGTTTGTCTTCCACCATAAATTTTTTTACCACAAAACGATTGCTGTCGTAAAGCATGACCCACAAGAGAGCCACTGCCGCCCCAACGATCAAGGTGATCAGAATATCCATTCTACCTTACTTCCTTCCCTGTCCGGCTATTCTATCCGGCATAAACCGGACCGCACAACTCTCTCTTCCAGGATCTTCCGCCGATATCCCATCTCTGTCCGAGAGGCTTCGGACAATCGCCGAAACCTCCGGGATTTTCATTGTTCAGAGAAGGAACTCGAAAAATAATTTCTTTACATAATCCGAATACAGCGCTTTCTCCACATCCTCTGTATAGAAAACAGGCACGCTGCCAATCTCCGTACCATTCAGGAAATACCTGGCCCGGCCAGCCTCCCCGCCTTTCACCACAGGCGCCTGCACTTTCTCCGGAAGCTCCAGTACCTTCTCCACGACAGACAGGTCATTGCCAACGATATCCAGGTAGCGGAATTCTCCCTGATAACAGATCCCCGCCTCCTCCGCGGTGCCTCCCTCCACAGTCAGGGGTGCCAAAACATCCTGGTTTTCATCTATGTAAATATTACACACACTGAACCCATACGTCAACAGTGCCTGTGCATCTCCGAAACGAGTCTTGTAATCCGGAGCACCCATCACCACCGCAATCAGGTCGATACCGTCCTTAGAAGCCGTGGCGGAAAAACAATACTTGGCCTTTGAAGTCGACCCCGTCTTTAATCCTGTGGTCCACTGGTATTGTTTCAGCAGCTTATTGGTACTGCTCAAAGTAAAATTGGAAGTCCCCTGTCTGGTCTCATGGGTGATATCTTCCATCCAGATCTTCGTATAATTAAAAATATCCGGATGATTTACCGTCAGCTCCCGGGACATAATCGCCACGTCTCTGGCAGAAGTATAGTGATTGTCAGAATCACTCAGACCGCAGCAGTCTTCGAAATGCGTATCTGTCATTCCCAGCTCCCGGGCCTTTTCATTCATCAATGCCACAAAGGCTTCCTCGCTTCCGGCGATATGCTCCGCCACCGCCACACTGGCGTCATTGCCCGAGGACACGGCAATACATTTGATCATAGTATCCAGAGTCTGCACTTCTCCCTGAGCCAGATAAACCTGGGAGCCCCCCATGGAAGCGGCATGTTCACTGGTGGTGACCTGATCTGTAAGACTGATTTTCCCTGCAGCCACAGCCTCAAAGGTAAGCAGCAGCGTCATAATCTTTGTGATACTGGCCGGACTTCTCCGCTCCGTGGAATTAACCTCATAGATCACCTCTCCTGTGGAACTTTCTATCAGAATCACCGACGGAGAGGAGATCGCCACATTGGCATTGACAGGCAGTGCCTGTAACAGAAATGCAGCCATTGCCAGAAGCAATGCCAGAAACCGGACACCACGGCTTCCCCTGCGGCCGTGCTTTACCGGTTTGCTTTTGAAGGATTTGTCTTCAAACATAAAAAAACCACACTCCATATTCCTTCTCTTTGTCTATAGAATATGAGAATGCGGCAAAATATATGCCATCCTGATACACTGCGGAATACAAAATCCCCGGCTATATTAGCCGGGAATCAGTCGCTTAGTTATATTTACGTTTCCGTGCAGCTTCAGACTTCTTCTTCCGTCTTACGCTTGGTTTCTCGTAATGCTCACGCTTGCGAATCTCCTGCTGGATACCAGCCTTAGCACAGCTTCTTTTAAAACGACGTAAAGCGCTGTCTAATGTTTCGTTTTCTTTTACGATTACGTTTGACATGTCCACCCGACCTCCCTTCAGTCCCTCAAGCTTCTCGACTGAGTGGGTTATTATGTACTGCACATGGCATATACACATTTTTTATTATACCACAAAAGTCCTGTACGTCAACTGTTTTTTACAGTTTTTAACATCTTTTTTCGGCGACTTGTTCCTGTTCGCCTTTACAGCAGCAATCCCCCTTCAAAAACGGATGATTTCATCATATAGATCCAGCCCGAAGCTGGTGAGCTCAGGCGCATGCTGCACCATCCGAAAGGTACGCTTTCCATCCCCCAGGCGCTGGGCACTCAAAAATTCCACTCCGGCGTCCTCCGAACCGGCAGCTTCTTCATACACCCGCTGTGCAAAGGACAGCAGATGAGTCACCGCCAGCACCTTCACCCCCGCCTCCGTCAATGCTCTCACGATATCATAGGCGATGACAGACCCTTCTCTCTCCGTGGTGGAGGCAAAGGATTCGTTCAGCAGCACCATGGCTCCCTCTCCCAAATGGTCCACGATCCGGCTCATTCTGCCCAGCTCCTCATCCAACCTCCCGCTGTTCATGGCGCTGTCCTCTCTCCTGGTGAAATGGGTGAAAAAATACGGAAAAATGCCGCTCTTATAACGGTCTGCCGTAACAAACAAGCCGCACTGCATCATCACCTGAGCGATCCCGATACTTCGCAGAAAGGTGGATTTCCCACCCTGATTCGCCCCGGTAACGATTAGAAGCCGTTTCCCTGCAATACAGCAAGTATTGCCGACAGGATTACGCTTCTGCTCCATTCCCATGACCGCTTCCTTCAGCTCCGCAAAACTTAAAATCTCCTGCCCGCCCACAACCGGGCAGCAATGTCCTATTCCGAACCGTTCCAGATGATGCGCCAGATTGACGGCTCCGCGGTAAAAGGCCGCCTGAGTGTGGAGCTGATTAAAAAAACCGCTGAACGCGTTCACAAAAGCTTCGCAGCAAGACACAACATAACGCACCGTATTGAATTCCAGCTGCTCTGCCTGTGCCGCCAGCTCTGTTCCCCGCTGGAGATTCACCAGGGTTTTTGATCTTTCGCTGACAAAACTCTGGGCGCGGCTTAGTAAAGATGTGGGATTACGGTATTTCTTCGCATCCGTGGTCACCTCCTCCAATCGGAAATCTCCCAGCTTCAGCCCATCCCCCAGGCCGCAGCCCAGAACGATTCCTGGCTTGTTCACAACCCGCCCCAAAACGCCTTCCCCATGCTCCTTATCATTGGCATAGAATGTGATTCCCTTCAGAATAGTCTGCAGAGCCGCTTCTTTCTCATCGGAAAATTCCTCATACAACCGTTTTTGAAAGGCCAAAAGCCCCTCTGCCTGCAGTCTGTCCCCATATTTCCCCAAAATGCCCTTCAGCCTCACCAGGCTCGTCACAAACAGCTGCAGCACATGGATTTCCATGATCAACGCCCTGGCAGAATTGCGGCTGCCTGTCTTAGCTCCGGCCCTTCTCCCCAGGCGATCCCACTCCCCCAGGACACCCGCCGCGTAGTCGTATAATTCATAAATGAAGGATTCCGTATCCAGACAGTCCCGGAGAATCTCCTGACGATACCTGATTTCTTCCTCCGTTGAAAGGGACACCATCATCACCTTTTTCATGGTACTTTCCAGAAAAGCATCCGGTTCCCCCACTGCAATCATCCGGGACGGCTCTTTTTCGTCCCGGATTACATCTCTGGCAGACGCCCAAAACAGTGTCTCCAACCCCAGATCCTGTATTACGGCTCTTTCTTCAGAATAATGCCCTTCGTTTGACCATTCTCTTTCCCGATACAGCAAACACGCCTTCATGCCAGCCGCTCCTTTAACTGCCTGTATGTGAGACCATGTTTCCCCACCAGGCTGCCTGTGTCCGCCCTGGTCTCCTCTGTATTCCTCTCGATCCGGAACGTGCGTCGCCCCTCCCCGTCCAGCATGGCCCGGAGTGACACCAGCCTGGAATCCTCTCCAGCCAGCCCGCTTAAATGCGTCACATAGATGCCCCTGCATCCCCGATTCAGAAAATGCTCCAGCACTCTTTTTCCCATGATACAGGCGTCGAAATTCGCCGCCGTAGTAAACAGTTCATTCATAATGACAAACAGAAATGCCCCATCCTCCATGGATGCTGCCATGATGTCTGCCAGTCGTTCCAACTCTTCCCGCAGCTTTCCTCGGCCTGTCTCCACGCTCTCTTCTACGGCGAAATGGCTTACAATATCTGTAAAAGGATATACTGCTGCAGAAACTGCCGGAACATCCAGCCCCATCCTGGCAAAATAGACCAGCTGCCCCATGCTTCTGGCAAAGGTGGTCTTTCCTCCCTGATTGGGGCCGGTGAGAAGCAAAAACCGCTCCCCCGGATGAATTGCCATGTCATTGGCCACCACATCCTTCCCCGAACAGGCAAGGGCCAGATCGTAGAGCCCCCGGGCGTACATTCCGACCTCCTTATCTGTTTGTCCCCTTAATCCGAATCTTTCCTCCGCAATCAAAGGCTCCGAGAAGGCAAATCCTCTCTCCCTCATTCTCGTCTCAAAACGGTAAAAGGAAAGATAGTAGCCGATCTCTCCGGCAAATCGGATCAGAACTGCATCTGCATATGTCTCATATTCCGCATAAAAACGCTCCGCTCCGCTAAGGAAAGCCGGCTTCCGTTTCCGGAGAGCCTTCAGCAGCGCCTCTTCCAGCTCTACCAGACCTGTCTGTGCCAAAAAAGGACTCACCAAAGACTTTCCGTGTCCGGGAAAGCACTTTTCCAGAAAAGCATCATACTGTCCTTCCGTTTCTCCTTCAGTGACTGTAATTCTATCTTCATCATAAGTCAGCACAAGCCGGAGGCCTTCCAGCTCCTTCAGAAGGCCTGCCGTATCCGACTGCATCTTCTGAAATCCTTCGCTGGTGAGATACTGCTGCAGATAACAGCGAAAAGCCTGCATCCCGCGGGATTTCAGTTCCATTTCCCCGATGCGTCGAGAAAGCTGCCCGAAAGCCTTACAGTAACATCCCACCTCCCGCAGATGCCACACCGCCTTCTGCAGTCCGGACTTCGCCTCCCCTTTTCTCACAGCGGCTTCCCGCCTTTCTTTCATGACTCCTGAGAAATTATGGAGAGTAGGATACAATCCGTTTTGTTTCATATCCGAAAGCACTTCCCGGCGATAATCCGAACAATCTCTGTCAGCCGGAAAATAGGAATAAAAAGCCGAAACTTCCTCTCCCCAGTCCAGACGAATCCGCTCTATCACCTGGTCCAGGTTCAGATCCCGGAAAAAAGCCGGACGGGGCTTTTCCCTGAAGGGGCTGTCCTTTTTATCCAATATACTTGTAAATTCCACTGCCTGCCTCCAGTCTGCTTTTCCACGATACTGTCCGAATGCTGATAAATACTCTGTTTTTATTCTGCCTGGCCTCCCTTATCAAGGGACGGCCCACTTTAAAATGAGAATACTTCACAATACCTCAGTCCCTGTTCAGGCAAACAGCTGCATCCTACCGGTTTACCAGTTCCGCTGCAATCTCTTCCCATGTGACATTCTTCTGCACCATAAGTACCATCATATGGTACAGGAAATCACTCATTTCATACTTTACTTCATTGGCACTGGGATTTTTCGCGGCAATCACGATTTCCGTGGCTTCCTCTCCCAGCTTTTTCAGAATCTTGTCTATGCCCTTATCAAAAAGATAATTGGTATAAGAACCTTCCTTGGGATGTATTTTCCGATCCTTTATCACTTCCAGAACTTCCTCCAGAACCTGGAAAGGATTTGTGGTTTCCTCATAATCTTTCTTCGTTATTTCATTGAAAAAACAGCTTCTGGCTCCTGTATGGCATGCCGCCCCCACCTGAGAGACCTTTGCCAAAATGGTATCCATATCGCAGTCCGCTGTCAGACTCTTCACATACTGGAAATGTCCGCTGGTCTCCCCCTTCACCCAGAGCTGTCCGCGGCTGCGGCTGAAATAGGTCATCCTGCCGGTGCAGATGGTCTGACTGTAGGATTCCTCATTCATATAAGCCATCATCAAAACCTCTCTGGTCCGATAATCCTGCACCACTACCGGCATCAGGCCTTCCCGGTTCTTCTTCAGATCAGCCCACTGATACGCAGCCTCAAAGGTCTCCACCAGAATTCCATTTTCTTTACACAGACTTTTCAATGTATCAATCTCCCGGTAATTGTCGTTGATTGTATTTCCCGTTACGCCGCACACATTTTCATGTGCGAAAATCTCCATTAGCTTATTCAGAGCGATCTGATTTATCTGAACATAGAAGGGAAGCACCGTGGTATTCTCGGTTTCCCTGATCTGGTGAGGATTCATGAGAAGAAGAGCGGAAACGTATTGCTCCAGAAGCTCCCGGTTGGCAGTTATCACATCCGCGCTCTCATAGGAAGCAAGGATCTTATTCTTCCCGAATTTCAGCGAGACCTCCTCCGTGAGGGCAATATTATCCTCTCTGGTATAATCCAGTATTGCACGTCGGCATCCGGCGTAAAGAAGCTTTTTTACGTCCTCCATCCGACGGATATTACCGGCCCCCATGACTTCCATCTCTGCAGCGGCACAGATTTCCCTGATCATATCGAGAGCTTCCTCATGCTCCTGATCTCCCTCGGACATATCAAATACGATCAGTCCGTCCGCATTGTTTTCATTGTACAGACTCACCAGACGCAGAGGATCTGTCTCCACCACAGAACAGTCTGTCAGACGTCTTACAGCATGCCCGTGGTATAAATAGATACATGGTACAAATTTTTTTACGATATTCCTTCCGTTCATATAAATACCTCATTTGTCTTTCCCTGTTCCCGTCTTTTGTTTTCCCGCTTTCCCCGGTATATCCTTTCTCTACAGGCTTCCCTTGGTACTGAGCACATCTGCCACCCGGGGATCTGTCCCCACTGCCTGATCCAGTGCTTTCGCAAAAGCCTTAAACAGGGCTTCAATCATATGGTGTGTATTCTGCCCGTCCAGTATCTTGAGATGCAGGTTCATGCCCCCACTATAGGAAACCGCATAGAAAAATTCTCTCACCAGTTCCGTATCCAGGTCCCCTGCCTGCTGTGCGGGAAAACTGCACTGGAAATTCAGCCAGGGCCTGCCGCAGAGATCTACCGCACACAGGGCCAGTGCATCATCCATGGGAAGGATAAAGTAACCGTACCTGCGGATTCCTCTCTTATCCCCCACCGCCTTTGCCAGAGCCTGCCCAAGCACTATTCCAGTGTCTTCAACAGTGTGATGTCCATCCACATGCAGATCACCCTTCACATGGCATTTCAGGTCAAAAAAGCCATGTCTGGAAAATCCCTCCAGCATATGATCAAAGAAACCGATTCCAGTGGAAATATCAGATATCCCTGTCCCATCCAGATTGACAGTAAGAGAAATATCCGTTTCTTTTGTGGTCCTGTGTATGGCTGCCGTTCTTGTCATTCTATTCGCTTCCTTTTCCCAGATCTCTATTTATGATTTCCTGATATCATTTCCTTCATTTCAATTTTGAGCTTCTTCGAACCTGACTTTTATACTGCCTGCATGGGCCGTCAGACCTTCGCTGTCGGCAAAAAGCGCAATCTCCCGATGCACTTTTTCCAGGGCTTCCCTGGAATAAGAGATGATGCTGGTCTTTTTCATAAAATCATCCACATTTAAAGGAGAAAAAAACCTGGCAGTGCCGTTGGTGGGAAGAATATGGTTCGGGCCTGCAAAATAGTCTCCCAGAGGCTCACAGGAAGATTCTCCCAGAAAGATGGCACCTGCATTACGGATCTTTGCCATCACCTCAAAAGGATTTTCCGTCAGAATCTCCAGATGCTCCGATGCAATCTCATTGGCAGCATCCACGGCATCCTGCAGATTATCTGCCAGAAGAATACAGCCATAGTTATCCAGAGACCTGCGGATAATCTCCTTTCGGGAAAGGTTCTGCGTAAAACGCTCTACCTCTTTGGAAACCTCTTCCGCCAATGTCCTTGAGGTTGTAATCAGAATGGCGCTGGCCAGTTCATCATGTTCTGCCTGGGAAAGCAGGTCTGCTGCCACATATCTGGGATTGGCATGCCCATCCGCCAACACCAGAATCTCACTGGGTCCTGCCACAGAATCGATCCCCACATAACCGTACACTGCCTTTTTGGCCAGAGCAACAAAGATATTCCCCGGGCCGGTGATCTTGTCCACTTTTGGCAAGGACTCTGTTCCGAAGGCCATCGCCGCAACTGCCTGTGCGCCGCCCACCTTATAGATGGCATCCACCCCCGCAATATCTGCAGCCACCAGAGTACCGGGATTCACATGTCCGTCCGGTCCGGGCGGCGTGGTCATGATAATATCTTTCACTCCCGCCACCTTCGCCGGAATCACATTCATCAGTACGCTGGAGGGATACGCCGCCTTTCCTCCAGGAACATAGACACCTGCCCTGGCAATGGGTGTCAGTTTCATCCCCAGAAGACTCCCGTCCTCTTTCGTGTCAAACCAGCCGGTGCGAAGCTGCTTCCTGTGGAAATCCCGAATATTCTCCCCACTGCGTCGGATAACATCCACCAGGGCAGGCTCCAGTCTGCGGTAAGCTTCTTCTATCTCCGCTTCCGTCACCCGGATATTTTCCGCGTTCAAGGCAAATCCGTCAAATTTCAGTGTATATTCAAACAGAGCCTGATCCCGTTTCGTTCGAACATTATCCAATATTTCATTTACTTTATTCTCATATTCTGAATAATGATTGGGACTCCTTTTCAATAAACCATTCAGCAGATCTGCTTTTGATTCCTTCGTCAATTCAATGATTCTCATATTTTCCTCTCTTCCTCCATGCCTGCCGAAATGCCGTTGTTCCCGCTTCCGGTATTCTTCACATCCTCACTGCTTCTAAATTGCCCAATAACAGCAATAAACCTGTATCAGTTATTTGCAGCCATCTCCCTGCGAAGCCCAACAACGATTTCCCGGATCCGCTCTCGGTCCATCTGCATACTTACCGGATTGACAATCATTCTGGCCGAAAGGGGACGGACTTCCTCCAAGACCTGCAGCCCGTTTTCCTTCAATGTGGAACCGGTCTCCACAATATCCACAATGACCTCGGACAATCCCACCAGAGGTCCAAGCTCCACGGAACCGTTGAGTTTGATGATATCTACGGTCTGATGTTTCTTATTATAGAAATAATCCTTTGCAATATTCGGATATTTGCTCGCCACCCGGATCCGCTCATGGTGCTGCAGCAGTTCTCTGGCAGATTCCGGTCCGCAGACACACATCCTGCATTTTCCAAAGCCCAGATCCAGCACCTCATACACATTCCGATTCTCCTCCAGAATGGTATCACTGCCTGCTACCCCAATGTCTGCGGCGCCGTATTCCACATAGGTAGGCACATCCGGTCCTTTCGCAAGAAAAAATCTCAGCTTCCTCTCCTGGTTTACAAAAATCAGCTTCCGCGTCTTCTTATCCTTCATCTCCTCGCAGGTGATCCCCATGTGTTCAAACAATTCCAATGTCTTATTGGCAAGCCTGCCTTTGGCCAAAGCAAAGGTCAGATACCGCTCGTTTATCATCCCTTTTTGTTCCTCCCAAATATCTGTCAGCCCTGGGACCGGTGCCGCATCATTTTCTTCCCCCGTCATATGCCTTTCCCATAAAAATCCCGTTCCATTGGTTCCGGTGCAATGTTCAGACACGCTCCAGACATTCCTCATACAGGAATCAGCTGTACCGGAATTCCCTCTCTCCGGAGCAGTTCCGCCTCCTCCAGTTTTTCGGCAAAATTGCTGTTCTCATACGAAATCTTCCGGATCTCTTCCGGAGCCGGAATTTCTGCCCTCTGTCTGGAAAGCGCCTCCAGGATACTGTCAACCACCATGACAAATCCCACTGCCGGCGCATCTTTTCCAAACTGCTGCAGCAGCCTGTCATATCTGCCGCCTTTCACAATCGCTTCTCCCACACCATAGGTATAAGCCTTAAATATTACTCCTGTGTAGTATCGATATTTACTCAGCATTCCCAGGTCAAAGGAGACATAAGTCTCCACCTCATATAATTTCAACAGGGAATAAAGCCTCTCCAGTCTTTGGATTGCCTTTCTGGAACGTTGATTTCCAGCCGCAGCGCCTGCCTGTGGCAGGGATCCCATCTCTCCGAACAAATCCGCAAGGCCCAGAAGTCTGTCCTGACAGGATTTCCCTACCCCCCGTTCCTGCAAGAGCTCCTGGGCGGCAAAGTAGTTTTTCCCGGAAATAAATGTCCGCAAATCCAGCTCTGTCTCCTCATCCAGACCTGCCTCCTCACAGAGTCCTTTGAAATATTCCACATCTCCGATGGCAACCTGAAAGCGTTCCAGTCCCGTATTCTGCAGAGCCCGAACCAACAGTGAAATCATTTCCGCGTCTGCTTCCACCGAAGGGTCATTGATCAGTTCTACCCCCATCTGTGTAGCCTCCTTCAGCTTTCCCTGCAGATTAGAAGTATTTGTAAAGGTATTGCCCAGATAGCTGAACCGTAACGGCACCTGCTCCTCGCAGAAATATTTCGCAGCACACCTGGCGATAGAAGGCGTAAAATCAGGACGGAGCACCAGGGTATTCCCTTCCTTGTCGAAAAATTTGTAGAGTTCCTTGCTGGGAGTGGTACCGATCTGACTGGAAAAGATATCAAAAAACTCAAATGTCGGCGTCTGAATCTCCTCGTAGCCATAGAGCCGGACACTTTCCTTAAGCCGCGTTTCCACATGAAGCTTCCCTGCATATTCCTTTCCGTATAAATCTCTCACACCCTCAGGTGTATGCAGCAATCTCTGACTCATAAAAACCTCCTGTCGTTATCCACGGCCTGTATGGCATATCACTTCAACACTTTAACGTAACACCACGCTGCCACAGCAAATTATCTGTAGTATATCGGATGATACCACTACTGTCAAGCCCTGTCCTCCAAATCCTTCCCAAGCATATCCAGATAGGGCACCAGAACCCCATGCTTCCGGGGCAGAATATACTCCGGATTCAGCTCTTCATAGCGGAAGCTTTTCCGTCCCCCGTCTTTCGCCCGATTCCAGAAATACAGCAGCATCTCCAGCGGAAGGTAGTAAAAAGTATCCTTGTGGGTGTAGTAAATCAGAAAAAAGGAGATTCCGCCCTGTTTTTCGAACTTCTGCATAAAGGAGACCTGGTGCTCATGAATATTTTGAAGGGCAAATGTGTCTGCCCCACATTCCTTTGCATCAAAACATACCGGCAGCCCCTGTACTGCCCCTATATAGTCAACTGTACTTTTCTGTTCAAAATAGGCCAGAGTAATCTGATGATGTTCTTTATCAATTTTAATGGGGGTAATGGGAGTGGGAATCTTCTGGATCAGTGCCAGCCCTGCATCGGCATATTTTTCGTTTGTCCTGTTGATCATATCCTCCAACGTGGAGCCCCGCAATCCCCTGGAATTCCATGTAGCCATAGTTTTCTTATTTTCCTTCTCCCGGTTCGTTTTTGTACCTGCGGACTGTTTTGGACTTTGACAGCTTATGGTGCAGCAAATCCTCCTCCATACGCCGAAACAGCTCCGGACAGGGTGCGCTGACACTTATGCCACTCAGCCTGATTCCCGGTCCCTGGTCAGCTTTCGGAAAAGTAACTCTACAGGCATGAAGCAGATGATGCCCCAATCCATATCTCTCTTTCAAAATGCGGTTTACAGATTCCTGCCCGTATTTGTAATCTCCGATCAGAGGATGCCCAATGTCTGCCAGATGAGCCCGAATCTGATGGCTCTTGCCGGTGATCAGCTCCACCTCCAGCAGAGTATACGAATCTGTGATCTCCAGCGGCGAAAATGCAGTATGAATGAGAGCTGCCTTCTCCCCGCTTCCTCCGGCCGGCGCCTCTGCGGATATTGTCACCTTATTTCGCCTGGAATCCTTCTCCAGATAACCGCGGACTATGGCAGCCTTCTCCAGGGATCCTGTACAAATCGTCCGGTAGAACTTCCTTATCCTGCGCTCTTTTATGCAGCTGCTTAAGTATTGCAGCCCTGCCAGACTCTTCCCGCAGAGAACAATACCGCTGGTATTTCTGTCCAGGCGGTTGCAGACAGAGGGACGAAAAAAGGCAAGCTCCTGTTCTGGTTCTTTATTTTTCGATAATAAATATCCGATTAACCATTCATTCAGACTGATATCCCCCGCTGAAGCCTTCTGGGTCAGCAGACCTGCGGGCTTATTCAGAATCAGGCAGTCGGCATCTTCGTACAGGATGCTGATTCCACGCAGGCTTTTATATGCCTTTTCATACTCCTCAAGTGCAGACGAATGCCGCTTGACCTCTCTGTCCCTGGTTTCGCCGCCTTCTTTTCGCCCGGCAGAATCTCGCCGCTCTGAATCTATATCATCGACTCTTCCGGAAAACTTTGCATAGGTTTCGTCCGAAAAAAAGAGGGTTACCCGGTCATTCAGTGCAAGCATCTCCCGCCCTTCTGCTTTTTTCCCATTCAATGTAATATTTTTCTTCCGGAGCATTTTATATAGAAAGCCGTCTCCGGCAAGAGGAAGATATTTATGTAAAAATTTGTCCAGACGCTGTCCCGCCTGGTTCTTTCCTATGATAACTGACTTCATCTCATTATCCGCCTTTTACGCAGCCCCCATCTTTTATCATTTCCACCCCCTTAAAGTGCAACACTTTTCAGCGTGGCAATCACAGCCCTGCTCTGATCCTCATCCCTCTCCAATGCCTTCATCTGCTCCAGCCGCTCCGTGTATCTGGCCAAATTGGTAAAAATTTTCACCGTTACATTTTTATGGCCGTCCCTCTTCAAAATATCTCCGATATGCCTGTAAAATTCATTTTCCGCGAATCGGCCGTCCTCCGCAAAGCCACAGACCGTATTCCCGCATACAGCCAGATGGCTGACCACATAATTTTTCTGATAAGAAGTAAAAACCATATCATAGAGACCGCTCAACCCCTGGCTGTGGCGCTCGATTTCCGCTCCCGCCTCCGCCCCGCAGCTGTGAAAGCGGCAGAACATCACTGCTCCCACCGCACTTTTGCTGGCAGGCAGACACCCAAGGACAGCAATAATAGTCAACAGGTTTCCCCTGCTTCCAGTCTGAATATAACCGGCGGCAAACAGCGACAGGGAAATGCCGAAATAAAGCAGTGTCCGAAGAATCTCATATCGCTTCTGTGTATTCAGATAATCTCTGGTACCTTTTACATTGTCTGTGGAAAACAATCGTTTCAGCTGCATGTTCAAAATCCTTTCTTCATCCCATCTTCTTCATACGGTTCATAGCCTCCAGGATTACGGAATGAGGCAGAATCCTGGACAACAGCTGACATGACTTCATGGATAGACCATACACTGACATGGAATGCCCGCGTAAGGAATCCTTCAGCGCTTTTACTACTACTTTATCAACAGAAACCATGGTATATTTTTTCAGAGCAAGGGCAGAGGTATCCCTTTCGGCAATGTCAAAAAAGGGAGTATCCACCGGTCCGGGACACACAGCCGTAACATAGATTCCGGCAGCTTTCAATTCTTCCCCAAGCGCTCTGGCAAAGCTCAATACATATGACTTGGTAGCAGCATATACCGCAAAATCGGGCTGGGGCAGAAAAGCGGCAGCAGATGCCATCTGCAGAATACGGCTTCCTTCCCGCATATAGGGTATCATCCGGTGAGTCACCTCAGTCAGGGCCTCACAGTTTAGGCGGATCATCCCCAACTCCAACTCCCTGTCATGTTCACAGAAAGTCCCCATAATACCATATCCCGCACAGTTAATCAGCATTCTGACAATCGCTTTATGACGAAAAACCGCGTCTTCCAGGTCTGTCAGTTTCCTCCTGTCCGTAATATCCAATGCAAAAATCCTCGCATTGTGTTTCAGCGTACCCGCCAGTTCCTCCAGTTTATCACGACTTCTTGCCACCAGCCAGAATTCATCAATACAGTGAAATCCCTGGTCCATCTTTACTGCAAATTCTCTGCCGATGCCAGAGGAAGCGCCTGTTATAATCACAATATTCATGCTTATACCTCCCGGCGCGCTTTAGCGCGCATACCAGTCAATATTTGTCAGTTTACTTTCAAGCTTCGCCAGCTCCTTTAGAATAAATGAAAATAAGTATGGATATAGTAATCCGCAAGTTTTCTTTTTCTATCCGCATCCTGAGCGGAATAAGCATCTTCCACGGCACAGACCCGCATTCCCGCATTTTTCCCTGCCAGAATTCCCGCTACGATATCCTCAAATACCAGACATTTGTCCGGATCTGCCTTCAGCTGCCGCGCCGCTTCCAGATAAATATCCGGAGCCGGCTTCCCCCGCTCCACATCGCTGCCCGTTACAATGCAGGTAAAATAATCCCGCAGTCTGTGCGTTCCGGCAACGTTCTCCGCCAGCTCTCTCGAATTGCTCGTAGCGATTCCCAGGGCGATTCCATTATCCCTGCAGCCGTTCAGAAATTCCGGAATTCCTTCTTTCAGGGGTACCTCATAGATGTATTTATCCCATGCCATCCGGTTCCAGGTCTCTTTGATGTCTTCCACAGAATCCGGTATTCCAAAGTGCTTCTTAAAATACAGAGCTGTCTCTCCAAAGCTCATACCCTCTATTCGGGACTGGAGGTCTTCCGGCAAAGGTATTCCGAAACGTCCCAGATACTCAATATCTATGGCTCTCCACATCCACATGGAATCCACCAGGGAACCATCCATATCAAAGATAACCGCATCAATTCCATGTAACATTTCATGTCGCATCTTCTGTCTCCTGTCTCTATTTCGGCTTCTGTGCCCGCTGTACTGTTTCTCAGGACCATATCCCCATATGCCGGACAGATGATAGGTTTCAACTTCTCTGCCCGAATTTGCATCCATGCCGTCCGGAAACTGTTATTCCTCTTGGGAAAGCATTGCAATCTCTGCTGCTGTCAGCTCCCGATACTCTCCTTCCTTTAACTCTGCAGATAACTGCAGACACCCAAAGGATATCCGTTTCAGATTCACCACACCGTTTCCCACGGCAAACAGCATCCGTTTCACCTGATGGAATTTACCTTCATGGATTGTGAGTAAAATCTCATTCCGGTCCAGAACCGTTACTCTGGCCGGAAGCGTAATGATATCGTCCCCTATATCCACTCCCTCTTCCAGCCGGCAGATGTCCGATTTGCTCAGCGGATGCTCCAGAGTTACATGATAAACCTTATCCACATGCCGGCCCGGTGCCAGCAGTCTGTGAGCCATGGCGCCGTCATTGGTAAGCAGCAACAGCCCTGTCACATCTTTGTCCAGCCGCCCCACCGGGAAAATATCCTTGCGGCAGTTTTCCTTTAAAAGCGAAATCACGGTATCCGCCGTATTATCTACGGTTGCAGACACCACACCCTTGGGTTTGTTCATCATATAATATACATATTTACGGTATTGCAGCTTCTTTCCCCGAAAAGTAATTTCATCCACAGCCTCGTCAATCTTCTGCTCTCCGCTTTTTGCCGTCACACCGCCCACTGTCACCAGCCCCTGCCGTATGGCGGCTTTTACCTGGCTTCGAGTACCCATATTCATATCACAGAGAAATTTATCCAGCCGCATCCTCCTCACCTCTTTGTCTTTCCCTCTTCGTTTTCCTTCCTTTTCGCGCTTTCCCCTGACCGCCTTTCTCCCGGACCGATTTTTCTTCCTCCAATCCCACCGTTTCCTTCAGCCTCTCCCCATTCTTTTCGGTCTCACAATTTTGCTCCTCTTTCGGCATTATCTGTCTCAAACGCACATATATTTAGGAAAACCCCCTGGAAAACGTTTCTATGACCATATTGACCATCCTTTTTTTCATCCTTTCAGGCTGTATTCTGACTCACTCCCGGCTCAGTCTAAGCTATGCCTCCATGGGGCTGGAGCTGTGGCTGCAGAATATGATACCTGCTCTGCTTCCTTTCATGATCCTGTCAGGCATCATGGTCCGCCTGAACCTGACGGAGAGAGCCTCTCTGATTCTCTATCCGGTCGTCAAACCCCTGTTTAAAGTCCGGAAGAATGTGTGCTATGCCATGCTGGTGGGTTTTCTCTGCGGATTTCCCATGGGTGCAAGAGTAGTGGACGATCTGTATACACGGCAGATGATCACCAAAAAAGAAGCGGAATACCTGCTGGCCTTCTGCAATAATATCGGACCGGTGTATTTCTGCAGCTTTGTACTCCCGCTCCTGGGCCGCCGTCTCCTCTTTCCCTATCTGTTCGGCATGTACGGAATCCCGCTTCTGTATGGCCTGGTACTGCGCTGTACCCGCTACAGGGACCTGCCGCTGCCGCAGCAGGCGGAAAAAAAGGCTCCTGCCCCTGATCTGGTCAGCTGTGAAATTTCGGCAATCCCCGTGTCTCAACCTCAGTCTCTGGGTGCAAGACTTCTGGCAGAAACCGACGGTTCGATCCAGACCTCCATACAGGCTATCCTGTCTCTGGGCGGATATATGATTCTATATAACCTGCTGAACCTGATTCCCCACATACTCCTGGGACATCCGCTGAGACTCCTGTCTCCACTGTTGGAAATCACAGGCGGGTTACGGCTTCTGGGCGACGCCCTGCCTCTTTACAGCTTTCTGGTACTGTCCTTCGGTGGACTCTCCTGCATTGCTCAGACCTACAGCTGCATCCGGAATTCTGATCTGTCCATTGGCAACTATGTCTTGAACAAGCTTATTCTGACAGTGCTGAATGGTTTTTATTATTTCTGCTGGTCCCAGATATCCCCCGCTTCCTTCCTGCAGTGACGCCGGTTCCTTTTGTATTTTCGGTATGCTATATATTGGAAAACAATCATGATGAAAAGAACGGCAAGTATAAAGGCAAGGCTCATCATCACAAATGCGTAAAGTCCCATTCCTTCTTTTCCCTCGTCTGCAGCCTGCTGATCTATGGCATCCCCATTGACAATTTGTATTTCCGGTTCTTCCTCACCATGTTCCAACACGGAATCTCCGGAGGGATCCGGTTCGGGATCCGGGCGGAATACCTGCAGGCTTTGATATAGATTGCTTTCCGTATACAGGTCATACATATTATAAGCACGGACGATAACTTCCGGTGAGGTATTGGGCGGAATCTCCAGCTGCAGCAGAAAACTGCTCTCATAACTGCCTGTCAGAGTATCACTTCCCGGCCAGGCCTCCCTGGGACGGAATGTACGCCCGCCATCCAGGCTGTAACTATAATACAGGAGGGCAGAATCCGAATCCTCGGCCGAAACCGTCAGCTCCAGCATCCCTGTCTCATAATCTGCATTCAAGAAATCCAGCACACAGATCTCCGGTTCTGTGCTGTCTACCAGCGTTACTCCCACATTTGACGATGCACTTGCTTCAGCCAGGGAATAATCGGAATAATCCACATTCAGACTGCTGCTCTTTAAACCAAAATATCTTGCCACCGCCGCGGCATCCGCTCTGCCGAATGCCTTTAATTTCTCCTCATCATCACAATAGGATGCATCCCGTTCTTCATCCACATGGCAATGTTCAATGATAACGGCCGGAATATCCAGCGCAACAGACTCCCTGATAATCCCATAGTAATCACCGTGATCCCCCAGGCGCGTTTTGACTCCTCTCACCAGCAGCCCCTGATCCCTCATATCCGACAGAAATTCATATCCGAACTGATATCCGTATCCGTTATAGGGAGGCACAGAGGACACCCATACTTCTGATCCGAACAATTCATGATTCAGCGAGGCATTATAATGGATACTGAACAGAAAATCAGCCTCCACAGACTGTGCAAATTCCGCCCTTTTCTTCAGCGGCATATCCACATCCTCTGTATGGGTCAAATATACCTCCACATCGTCATACTGAAGAAGCTCCTCATACATGGCCAGCGCCGTAGTCATTGTCATCAGCTTCTCTTCGTGATTATTTTCTATGGTGCCTCTGTTCTCCCCGCCGTGGCCCGGATCTATTACAATGACCTTTTTTCCTGTGGTTTCCTGCAGCCGCGGGGCAGCCAGAACTTTTCCCGGCAACAGAAATCCTGACAGGATCAGAACCAGCATTGTTCTCCAAATTCTCCCCATAAAACATCCTCCCACGTTGTCTCCGGCTGTGCTGCCGCTATCATGTCCTATATGCGCCGCATTTGATTATGGAAAGCCCTTCCTGCTTCCTATAATAGGAAGAACCAGTTCCCTTTGAAAACCGGTTCTCATCATCAGCGTCTTGCCGTATGGCCCTATACAAAATAAAGTATCTTCCTGGCTGTTTCAGCCCTCATCCAGCTGATCTTCATCGTCCTGTTCATCGTCCAAAGGCAGCGTCCCCAAATCCTCTTCCACCGGATGCAGCGCCCTTAAATTGGACTGAATCAGATCACGATACTGCCCCAGAGAACCCAGAAGGGATTCATAAGTAGTACTGGAAGACTGCAGAACCCCCAGTACAATGGATTCCAATTCTGCAAGCCGATCTTCTGTATACCTGGAAGCCTGCGTCCGCAGTTCATTCGCCTCCATGGTAGCCTTGTCCAGAATCTCCTGCGCCTGCCTTGCCGCCGTCGCTACGATCCCGTTGGCCTGGGAATAGGCCTGCTGCATAATCTCATGCTCGCTCACCAGCTCATTGGTATGTACAGTCGCCTCATCTATCAGAGCCTGGGCCTTTGTCCTGGCATCATTCAGAATAGCATCCTTGTTGCTGATGATTTTCTGATAACGCCGAATCTCATCGGGAGTCTTCATACGCAGTTCACGAATCAACTCATCGATCTCATCCTTATTGACAATAATTTCCGAGTTGGACATAAATTTCGGCTTACAGCTCTCGATATACTCTTCCAATTCATCTATTAACTGTTCAATCCTGCTGCTCATTTAACCCACTCCTATTCCGAAACTTTTCCTTCATTAACGCAGCTACAAAATCCGGTACACATTCACTGATATCACCGCCGAAGCTGGCGATCTCCTTCACACTGGAGGAACTTAAGTAGGCGTATTCCAGACTTGTAGTCAAAAATACGGTATCCAATCTGCCGTGGGACAGCTTTCTGTTGGTCTGGGCAATCTGCAATTCATACTCAAAATCCGTGATGGCCCGCAGTCCCCTGACAGCCACATGAATCTGTTTGTCTGCTGTATAATTGATCAGAAGGCCGGTAAAACTGTCCACCTCCACATTGGGAATATCCTTTGTAGCCTCCTTCAATATCTTAACACGTTCTTCCACGGAAAACAACGGACTCTTCATTTTATTATTCAGGACACTTACCACAAGCACATCGAACATTTCGGAAGCACGCCTGATCACATCCAGATGTCCAAAGGTAACCGGGTCAAAACTTCCTGGGTATACCGCACGTTTCATACCAAAATCCTCTTCTTCAGAAATATATGTTTATTGTTCTTATACAGTTTCTCCTTTATCACTGAAAACCCCAGCTCCTCCGCATAGGAAAAATCCGTCTGCCGAGATGCCTCCGCAATGATAATCGTCTCCTCTGTTACATAGGGCATGATGCCGAGGACAGACAGCACATCCCTCTCATGTCCGCAGTCATAGGGCGGATCCATAAATATAAAATTTACCTTCTCCTCCCTGCAGGCAAGCCGGATACTGTCCAGCGCACTGCAGGCATCCTGCCGCATCACCACAGCCCGTTCTTCAAACTTTGTAAATGCCAGATTCTGCCGAATACACGCGATTGCTTTGGGTCCATTGTCAGCAAAATATGCTTTCTCCGCTCCCCGGCTCAAAGCCTCGATGCCGATGGCTCCGCTGCCGCTGAACAAATCCACAAAGACACTGCCCGGAAGATCCCAGTGCAGCATATTGAAAAGGGTCTCTTTTATCTTATCTGTCGTAGGCCGCACATCCAGCCCCTGAGGTGCCTTCAGCGGAAGGCTTCTGGCAGTTCCGGCAATTACTCTCATACCTGTCCCACTTTCTTTCCTGTCTGATTTTTGTATTTTCCGTCGCGCCTGCCACTTCCTGGCTGCTGTCTATATTCTGACCTTTGTTCCTTTTCCGTCGCGTTTTCCGGATTTTATATTGTTTAACGAAATCGTCTTTCCTTTGTATTCAATGGAGACATCCTGTCCACTGGAAAGGTAATAAACATGTTCCACAGCATCTTTCGCTCCCAGTTTCATGGCCCGGACACCCACTGCAGCTTTCTTTTTCTCTGGTATCTCTGATAAATCGAATTTCAGGAAGAATCCCTCCATCGTTTGAAGGACAATGCTCTTCTGGTCCAGGACCGGCACAACGCTGACAACTGTATCTTCACTACTCAGCTTGGTGGCGGCTACTGTGCGCTTGGATACATCAAATTCTCCGCCGCTCACCAGTTTGGCCATCCCCTGAGCCGTCACGAAGACCACCTGACGCAGATTCAGTTCCGTCTGACTGGTTAGAAATACGATTTCCTCTTTCTCAGAATTATAATTACTTACATTATCAATGGGAATCCCTTTATCCCGGAACTTCCCGTAGGGCAGATCCATCACCTTGATGGTATGCAGCTGTCCGGAAGAAGTAAACAAACATACCTTTCCGGTATTTTTACAGGAGAAGACAAATCGGTTCTCCCCGTCTGCGGCTTCTTTATTCCGCTCATAAGCAGCGAGATCAATGGTTCTGGCATAGCCGAAACGGTCCATGAGGAAGATCAGTTCCATCTCCTCCACTTCCTTCTCTCTGTAAACCGCTTCCTGAACATTTTCGATTACTGTTCGCCGCTTTCCCGCATAGGCTTTCCTGTAGCCGTCCAGTTCATTGATAATGACCTGAGCCATGGAGTCCCGACGTTCCAGGATATCTTCATAGCGATAAATGTTGGCCATGGTGTCTTCGTGCTCTTTGATCAGCGCCTGAATCTCCAGGCCGATCAGCTTGTACAGCCGCATCTCCAGAATGGCATTTGCCTGTTTCTCCGTAAAAGAAAGCTGCTGTGCCATGATTCTGGACTCTTTGTTCCTGAACTGAATCCCCGTAGTCTTCCCTTCCACCAGACAGGCTTTCGCCATGGTTCTGTCCTTGGATCCACGCAGGATTTCGATGATCAGATCGATCACATTGCAGGCTTTGATCAGCCCTTCCTGAATCTCCTTCCGCTCCAGTTCTTTCGCCAGCAGGTTATTATACTTTCTGGTGGCAACCTCAAACTGAAAGTCCACATTTGCCTTGAGAATGGCCTTCAGGCCCAGGACTTCCGGCCTTCCCTCACTTATGGCCAGCATATTGACGCCAAAGGTATCCTCCAGACGGGTTTTTTTATAAAGGAGATTCACAAAATTCTCCGCATCCGCATCCTTGCGCAGCTCAATCACGATGCGTATCCCCTCCTTGGAGGACTGGTTGGAAATATCCGTCACATCCTGGGTCTTCTTCGTCTCCACCAGGCCTGCCACATCGGACAGAAATTTGGAGATGTTCATGCCAATCATAGGATACGGAATCTCTGTGATCACCACATTGGTCTTGCCGTTCTTCAGTTTTTCGAATTCCACTTTACCCCGGACTTTTATCTTGCCCACGCCTGTCTCATAGATGTTCAGCAGGTCGTCTTTGTTGGTGACGATGCCCCCTGTGGGAAAATCCGGTCCCTTCAGATAACGCATCAGTTCTTTGGTGGTGATGGCTTCATTCTGCATGTAGGCTTTCACGGCATCAATGACTTCGCCCAGGTTGTGGGGAGGCGTGCTTGTAGCCATACCCACTGCAATGCCCTCGGAACCGTTTACCAGAAAATTGGGAATCTTCACCGGCAGAACCGAAGGCTCCTTCTCCGTCTCGTCGAAATTGGGGATGAAATCCACTACGTCTTTGTCCAAATCCCCCAGAAATGCTTCCTGAGTCACCCGGGCAAGTCTGGCCTCCGTATATCGCATGGCAGCGGCGCCGTCTCCCTCGATGTTGCCGAAATTGCCGTGGCCGTCTACCAGGGGCAGTCCTTTTTTGAAATCCTGGGTCATGACTACCAACGCATCGTATATGGAAGAGTCTCCATGGGGATGATATTTACCCATGGTATCACCCACAATACGGGCGCTTTTCCGGTAAGGCCTGTCATAACGGATGCCCAGCTCATACATATCATACAGAGTACGCCGCTGTACGGGCTTTAAGCCGTCCCGGATGTCGGGCAAAGCCCTGGCTATGATAACGCTCATGGCATAGTCTATAAAAGATTTCTGCATCTCCTCTGAATATTCGGTTTTGATAATTCTGCTGTCATCCATTTATTTCAATCCTTCCAGCCTGCTCAAATATAGAAAACGCCCCCTTCGAAAGCATTGACTGCAGCCTGCCAAGGGGTTTCCCGCATAAATAAGTAAAAGTATATCACACTTTAATCATTTTGTAAAAGAAAATGAGCACAGAATTTCAGACAGAAATTACACCTGTGAACCGGACGCAGGCAGCCCAAAGAGGCGCTCTGTATTCTCCTTTGCACGGCGTATCAGCACCTCTTCCGAAATTCCCATATAACGTGCCAGTTCCCTTGCCACATACCGGATATTTTGGGGGACATTGGTCCTGTTCAGACCGGGAATGTTTCTGGGAGTCAGGTATGGGGCATCGGTCTCGACGAGAATCCGATCCGGAGGAATCAGCCTCACCGCCTCCCGCAGTTCCTTTGCCCTTCTGTCATCACAGATCCACCCGGTAATACCGATGGAAAAGCCCATGTCAAGATAACGCTTCAGCGTCTCTTTATCTCCGGTAAAGCAATGAACTACGGACCTTTTGCATATGTCCGGATGTTTCTGAAATCTTTTGATAAACTCTCCGGCTGCGCTGCGCTCGTGGAGGAACAACGGTTTGTTTAATTTTTCGGCAAGAACAATATGCTTTTCCAGACATCTGATCTGATTCTCCCGGGTGGAGAACATCCTGTCGAAGTCCAGCCCGCACTCTCCTACCGCCACAATCCTGGTATTGTTTTCCAGTATCTGTTCCATCAGCACAAAGTCTTCCTTCATGGCAGAATCCGCATTGTGGGGATGAATGCCCGTGGTTCCGAACACGGAATGATTCCCGGTAAAGCGGTCAATCCGCCTGTTCTCCTTTGTATCTGTCCCGGTGAGAATACAGCATACACCGGCTGCCTCCGCATCCCGGATGATTTTTTCCGGATCCGGAAACTGCCTGCAGAACAGGTTCAGACCTATATCATAATATTTAATCTCCATGTTTGATACCTCTGTTTTCTTATCACACAACTATTAGAATATTTTGGCTTCAAAATCCTTTTCGAAAAATTCGGTTTTCCCTGTCTGACCGCCTGTTTTTAGTATAACGGATTCCGGATGACATTACAATGGCTTTTATATAGATTGCTTTTCATAAACTGCCTGCCGAAAGCAGTTTATGGAAAGCAGACATTCAATATTGTGACAGATTCCCCTGGTCAGGAATTCTCTACAGCAAAAAGCAGCCCCATTGATACAGGGCTGCATATAAAACCTGGATTATCTCAGCTTTGGTTTCTTTCTTATTTTGATACACTGCCCTTTTCGGAAATGCAAAGGTACTCCCCCATCCACTGCATGACTTCATTGGTAAAGGGAAATACATCGTCCTCTGGGGCAGGAAGTTCTCCATAAATTTTCTTTGTCTGTGTGGATACATATCCGGTCTCCGCGCAGATGCTTTCCCACTCCCGGATGTCAAATAGTTTTTCAGACAGGTGATAGCTTTCTTCCAATGTCCTATACAAACGTTCCCACTTGGCGGTATTTTCTGAAGTATGGTCTTCTACGATGCTGATATTGTATACCGCATGGCCCCCCGGCTTCAGCACCCGGTACGCCTCCCGGAAGCCTGCCATCATTTTGGACTGCATGCTCTCAAAGCCGCCGTTTGAGACAACCATGTCGATGCAGCCGTCCCGGAGAGGCAGTGTGGTGCAGTCACAGGCCAGACATACAATATCCACATAAGGATTTGCCATCTCCTCGCTGAAATACCGTTTGTTGTATTTCAGGATTCTGTGGGACAGGTCAGCCATGATCACAAGGCAGGGCCAGTTAATGCGCTGCAGGTCATATTTGAGTCCGCTGCAGGTGCCGCATGCCATGTCCAGGATCACCCTGGGGCGCAGCTGCTTGATGGCCTGCCAGCGCACCTCGCTGCAGGGAACCGTCCCTGTCTGATAACGGGGATTTCCGGGATGGCGCTGTTCGTACAGATAATCCTGGTAGTTTTTCATAAACAGGGACCATTGCTCTCCCTGGATTTCCCGGGAGCCAAAATATACCACACCGTCAGTCACATCGTACGGATGATTGTTTTTACAATGAAAAAAAATTGTATTTTCATCTTTGCTTTCCAGAGTAAGAGGTTCCCGGCACTGGGGGCAGCACAGCAGTTCGGAGATTCGCCGCAGTCCCGGTTCCGCATTTCCCATCATTTCCCCCAGAACTTTGACAAAATAGGGCGCTGTCTCTCTGAGGGTGTTTTCCCCCAGAATACTGGCAGGAATGGATGCCCTTCTCTCTTCTGCCTTTCCGCCGGAATGCGCATCTATTCTTGTAATTCCTGCCTGCACACACAGCTTCAGACTTCCCTCACTTATTTCCCTGGCAATGCTGTAAAGCTCCGCATCGGAGCAATATGGCAGGAAGCTTTGCAGGAGCCTGCGTCTCTCCCCGTCGGGAAACAGGGCCTCCACATTGGGCGGCAGCGCCTTCTGTCCGCTTTTCTGGGCAAAGAGCAGATCGCCCTCCACAATGCTGTCCATGGTCATGTGAAAAAGCCAGGCCAGTTCCCGAAATATGTCGATGTCCGGCAGATTTTTGCCGCTTTCCCATTTGCTCACTGCCTGAGGGCTGACCCCCAGTTTTTCCGCCAGAGTCTGCTGTGACCATCCGGCCTTTTTCCGCAGAGCCGCTATTCTGATTCCGATTTGTTCACGATCTATCATGCTATATCCTCCATTTCCGCAGGCGTCATCCGGAGTGAACGGATGCCTCACTCCTGTGCCTCATTCTTTCTTTATTATACCCGTGTAACAAAAGGCCTGCAAGAAAGCGGAGGTTGATATTTTTCCGCCTGAACTCAACCAGAGGAATTACATTCAAAAGAAGCGTATGAAAAATGTATAGAATTGGGCGAAACATCCGTTGTAAACTAAGGTTACAAATTTACATTGTAAACAACAAACAATTATTTTATAATGGATACAACATTGGATTTTTCAACAAATTCGTAAAACTCTATGCATACCGCAGACACCAAAAAGAAAGGAGACATGCCCTTGAAAGATAAACTGCCTATTGGCATTGAGAATTTTGAAGAAATTCGCACAGAAGGATTCTACTATGTGGATAAAACCTGCTTTATCAGGGATCTGCTGAATCATTGGGGAAAAGTAAATCTTTTCAGCCGTCCCCGCAGATTCGGAAAGTCCCTGAATATGAGTATGTTAAAATACTTTTTTGGTTATGGCTGCGACAGTAAACTGTTTGAGGGACTGGAGATTGCAAAAGAAACGGCGCTTTGTCAGCAGTATATGGGAAAATTCCCTGTCATTTCCATAAGCCTGAAGGATGCAGGAGCCGGAAATTATGAGACGGCCCGGGGGCTGCTATGTTCCGTTATTCGGAATGAAGCAATGCGTTTTTCCTTTCTGAAAGAAAGCGGACAACTTGTGGAAGATGAAAAAATTCAATACCAGCGTCTCTTGTTCTGGGAAGGGCAGGAAAAAATGAATTTTTCCATGAACGATGAAACCCTCACCGGAAGCCTGTTCATGCTATGCCGGCTTTTATACAGGCATTTTGGTCAAAAGGTAATCCTTTTAATTGATGAATATGACGTTCCCCTTGATAAAGCACAGCAATTCGGCTACTACGACGAAATGATTCATTTGATCAGTAATCTGTTCAGTCAGGCTTTGAAAAGCAATGATTTCCTCCAGTTTGCCGTGCTGACGGGTTGCCTGAAAATTGCAAAAGAGAGCGTTTTTACCGGATTAAACAATATAAAAATTTTTTCTATCGTGAATATTCGATTTGAAGACTATTTTGGTTTTTCTGACAGCGAAGTCAAAGAAATGTTAAGTTATTATGATTTGAAAGACAAGTTCGATATTGTCAAAGAATGGTACAACGGCTACCGCTTCGGAATGTCAGATGTATACTGTCCATGGGATGTTATAAATTATGTTGATCTGCTGCTTTCGGAGCCGGACGCGCCGCCGAAAACATTTTGGCTGAATACCAGCGACAACGATATCATCCGAAACTTCATAAAAATGGCAAAACCGGGAACAAAACGAGAGTTGGAACAGCTGATCAAGGGTGAAAGCGTCGCAAAAAAGATAAACCTGGAACTGACATACCGTGACCTGTACAGCAATATTGATAACCTGTGGAGCGTTCTTTTCATGACCGGTTACCTGACCCAGGGCGGTACGGTGGATGAAAGAAAGCAGCTGCCGGGAGATACCTTCCTGTTGACAATCCCTAACCAGGAAATCCGAAAAATCTTTGTTGATCAGATTATGGAATGGTTCCAGACGCAGTCCCGAAAGGATACGTCGAAACTGGACGCTTTCTGCAGGGCATTTTTCGAAGGGAATGCGGAAGCTGTGGAAACACAGTTTAATGCCTACCTGGCCAAAACCATCAGCATCCGAGACACCAGCGTCCGGAAAAATAAAAAAGAAAATTTCTATCACGGCATTCTCTTAGGACTATTGGGGTATCGGGAGGATTGGTACATGCGCTCCAATGCGGAGTCCGGAAATGGTTTCAGCGATATCCTCATAGAGATCGATGAGGATGAAACCGGCATAGTCATTGAAGTAAAATACCAGGACAACGGAGATCTGGATAAGGGATGTCTGGAAGCCCTGGACCAGATAGACAGAATGGACTATGATGCGCAGCTTCGGCAGGATGGAATGGAGCGTATACTGAAATATGGGATTTCGTGCAACAGAAAAAAATGCAAGGTGATGATGAGGAGCTGAAATGCACTTTCAAATGTTACGGATACTGATTTGCAGGCGGTTGTTTTCTATGGCTTCTTTCGAAAACAGCCGCCTGGCAGCTGCTCCATCCAATCGTCTCATTACAAACTCATCACATAAACCTGGCAGGGATTCCGTTCATCCCACAGCGTGGGAAAGACCTCGAATTCCCGAAAACCCAGGCTCAGATAAAAGGCATTGGTTGCGTCATATTCCGGATATCTTCCCATCTGCACGGTCTTCACCTGCAGAAAGGAATAGCCCCTGGATACGGCGAAATATTTTGCCGCTGTAAACAGTTTCGTTCCGATTCCCTTTCTGTGGCATTCCTTCAGCACGCCCATCACGGAAAGCTCCAGGGTATCCTTGCCCGTCTCTTTCAGGCAGAGGAAACCCACAGGCTTTTCACAGGCACCCATATGATGAAATGCGCCGAAGGCAACCTGGGTTGAAACCTGGAGAATGTCGTCTTCTCTGGCCTCCGGAATGCCGAACCATTCGGGAAGGTCTTCCAGAACTGCCCTGGCCAATGCCTGCTTTTCTTCTATCTCATGAATTTCCATAATATCTGCCATGATGTTCATTCCCCCTGATTTTCCGCTTAAAGCATGGGCAGATGCGCTGCCCGGACCTACGCATTCACCCCGGATTTATTGCCAGGCATTACACATCCAGTTCCGCATCCACTGCATGGTTATAGATAAAGGTCTTTCTGGGGGGGACTTCCGTGCCCATAAGCAGTTCCGTCACCTCGGAGGCCATTCTGGCGTCCTCGATCTCCACCAGCTTCATCCGTCTGGTCTCCGGATTCAGCGTGGTCTCCCAGAGTTGTTCCGCGTCCATCTCCCCAAGGCCCTTGTAACGCTGCAGGGTAAAGGGCGTTTTGTGGGTTTTCCGATATTTTTCCAACGCTTTGTCGTCATAGAGATACTGCTCCGCTCCCTTGGAGGGCATGGCTTTGTACAGGGGCGGCATGGCAATGTACACATGGCCTTCGAAAATCAGCTCCGGCATAAAACGGTAAAACAGGGTCAGCAGCAAGGTGGAGATGTGGGCTCCGTCCACGTCCGCATCCGCCATGATAATGATCTTGTCGTAGCGCAGCTTTTTGATGTCGAAATCATTGCCGTAGCCCTCGGAAAATCCGCATCCGAAGGCATTGATCATGGTCTTGATCTCCGCATTGGCCAACACCTTGTCGATGCTTGCCTTTTCCACATTCAGAATCTTGCCCCGGATAGGAAGGATGGCCTGGAACATGCGGTTTCTTGCCATCTTGGCGCTGCCTCCGGCGGAATCTCCCTCCACAATAAAGATCTCGCACTTGGCAGGGTCCCTGGATTCGCAGTTGGCCAGTTTTCCGTTGGAATCAAAGGAGAATTTCTGCTTGGTCAGCATATTGGTCCTGGCCCGTTCCTCGGACTTGCGGATTTTAGCCGCCTTCTCCGCGCAGCCTATGATATTTTTCAGGGTTTCCAGGTTCCTGTCAAAGAAGCGGACGATCTCCTCTCCCGTTATCTTGGACACCACCTTGGCCGCGTCCTGATTGTCCAGTTTTGTTTTGGTCTGTCCCTCAAACCGTGGGTCAGGATGTTTGATGGACACCACTGCAGTCATGCCGTTCCGCACATCGGCTCCCGTAAAGTTGGCGTCCTTTTCCTTCAAAACACCGGTCTGCCTGGCGTAGGTGTTGATCACGTTGGTAAACATGGTCTTGAAGCCGGTGAGATGGGTTCCGCCCTCGGAATTGTAGATATTGTTGCAGAAGCCCAGGACATTTTCGTGAAATTCGTTAATGTACTGGAAGGCAACCTCCACCGAGATTCCCTCGCTCTCTCCCTTGAAGTAGATGACCTCATGGACGGATTCCTGGGATTTGTTTATGTCCTTTACGAATCCGGTGATGCCGTCCGGCTCATGGAAGGTTACTGTCTCCGGCTCTTCTCTGCGCCTGTCCTCGAAAAGAATTGTCAGGTTGGGGTTTAGGTAAGCCGTCTCATGAAGGCGGCTTTTTACATCATCCTCCTTGAACCGGGTTTTGTCGAAAATGGTGTCGTCCGGCAGGAAATTGATGGTGGTTCCGGTCTCCTTTGTCCTTCCTTTCACGGGCAGAAGTCCGTCTTCCAGAGGAATCACCGGATTGCCCCTTTCGTATTTGTCCTCATAAATAAAGCCACCGGTCTTGACCGTTACGGTCAATCTGGTGGAAAGGGCATTGACTACGGAAGACCCCACGCCGTGAAGGCCTCCGCTGGTCTTGTATGCGGCATTGTCAAATTTTCCGCCTGCGTGAAGGGTTGTGAACACCAGACGCTCCGCGCTGATGCCCTTTTCATGCATTCCCACCGGAATTCCCCGTCCGTTGTCCGTGACCGTGGCCGATCCGTCTGCCTCCAGAGTGACCCGGATCTGATCGCAGAATCCCGCCAAATGTTCGTCCACGGAATTGTCCACGATCTCGTAGATCAGGTGGTTCAGCCCCTTGGTGGAAACGCTTCCGATATACATGCCCGGACGTTTCCGCACGGCTTCCAGGCCTTCCAGTACCGTGATACTGGAAGCATCGTAATTGTTGGTATTTGCCATTTTATTTCACCTGCCTGTTTTCAACTGCTTTCTATCAAAACACATAGACCTGTTACATTAAATACTTTCGGCATACTCACACTTCAATCTTCCTGCAGCAGGCAAAGGCCAGAGCCCCCGGCCCGATATGGCAGGCCACGCTTAAAGACAGGGCATCGATATGGATGTCATACCCGGGAAACTGTGCCAGTATTTCCTCTTTATATGCCAATGCCGCCTCCAGGTTGGCTGTGTGGGCGATCTGCAGCCAGATATGCTTATCCTCTGTCATGCCGCCGAAACGGGTCTCAATGTCGTTTTTCATGGCGTTGATCATGATACTTTTGCCCTGGTTAGTGGTCCTGGCCTTGGCAAAGGCATCCAGCTTGTCTCCCTGGATCTGCAGCACGGGCTTTAAGCGCAGCATGGTGCCGATGGCTGCCGCGGCAGGCGTAATCCGTCCTCCTTTTTTCAGGTAATAGAGAGTATCCAGCATGATATAGATGCTGCTGTTAAACTTATCCGCCTCCAGGAATTCCCTGATTTCCTTTGCATTCATCCCTTTTTCTGCCAGAAGCTTTGCATCCAGGCAGGACTGGCGCTGGGTAACGGAAATCCGCTGATTGTTTACCACCTGGACGCGTCCTCCGTATTCATCCGCCAGAAGCATGGCGCTCTGACAGGAACCGGAAAGTCCGCTGCTCATGGGAATATGGACGATCTCATCATAATCCTTCAGCAGGCTGTCCCAAAGCTTCATCACAGATTCCGGGGACGGCTGGCTGGTTCCGATGTTAGCTCCGGAGGACAGCTTTTCATAAAATTCCTCCTGGGTCAGATCGATATCCTCGTAAAAAGTTTCCTCATTGATCATAAAAGGCATGGGCAGCACATGTACGCCAAGCTCCTTGCTTCCCGCCTGGGTTATCCCGCTGTTGCTGTCCGTCACGATTGCTACATTCGACATGCTATCTCCTCGCTTCCTCCTAAAACATCACAAATTATTTTACTGTCATATGGAACGAAAGTCAACACTGTTTCTCGCCTCTTCCGCAAGATATCTGCCCAGATCCGCATTCTCAGCCTTCTTCAGATCCGGATCCCCGGCCAGCAGTCTGTCCACCGCATCCGAAGCAAGCTTCAGTACCGGGGCATCTGAATAGATATCCCCCATTCGGAAGGAAAATGCTCCGCTCTGCCGGATACCGAATAAGTCTCCCGGTCCCCGCAGCTTTAAGTCCTCTGATGCGATATGGAAACCGTCGTTGGAACTGTTCAGAATCTTCAGCCGTTCCATGGTCTCTTCTTTTTCATTCCCGCTGACAAAAATACAATAACTCTGATATTCCCCCCTGCCTACCCGTCCTCTCAGCTGGTGCAGCTGGGCCAGTCCAAAACGCTCCGCATTTTCCACCATCATCACCGTTGCATTCGGCACATTGATCCCCACTTCCACCACTGTGGTGGACACAAGCACGTCGATGGCATGGGCTGAAAAATCTTCCATAATCCGCTTTTTATCTGCCGGACGCATCCTGCCGTGCAGACAGGTAACCTGTACGCCCGGGGGCAGGGCTCCCCGCAGCTTCTCTGTATAGTCCACCACATTTTCCAGAGAAGCACCCCCTTCAGACTCCGGATCCCCCTCCACCTGGGGACAAATCACATAGACCTGCCTGCCTTTTTTCACTTCGCCGGCGATAAATTTGTAAGCTTTCGGACGCCAGGCGGTATTTACCACACAGTTTTTGATGGGAAGCCGCCGGGCCGGCAATTCGTCTATAACAGATATATGCAGATCGCCATACAATATAATGGCAAGGGTTCTGGGTATGGGTGTTGCGCTCATGACCAGGATATGAGGAACCTCCCCTTTTCCGGCAAGATGCTCTCTCTGCCTTACCCCAAACCGATGCTGCTCATCCGTGACCACCAGTGCCAGGGACCGATACTGTACTTTTTCCTGAATCAGCGCATGGGTGCCGATAACCAGGTTCACCTCCCCGGATGCAATCTTCCCGTATGCTTCCTTCTTCTCTTTTGCATTCATGGAACCTACCAGAAGAACGGGACGAAAAATAAGTCCGTACTTTCTGACAAACTCCTGAATGGTCTCATAATGCTGAATGGCCAGGACTTCCGTGGGTGCCATCAAGGCCCCCTGATAGCCGTTTGCCGCCGTCATCAGCAAGGCCAGCACTGCCACAATGGTCTTGCCGGATCCCACATCTCCCTGCACCAGGCGGTTCATACAATAAGGACTTCCCAAATCTGACCGAATCTCTTCCCACACTTTACGTTGTGCCCCTGTCAGCGGAAAGGGAAGCCGCTCCAGGAAGCGCACCGTATCCGCCGTCTCCGGCAGCCGGTAATGATTTTCCAGCCTTTCACCAGCCTCCTTATTTTTCCTCATAAGAAACAGAAAGGAAAAAAATTCGTCGAAAACCAACCGTCTCCGCGCTTTCACTAAATCACCGTAGTCATTTGGAAAATGAATCTTCTCCACCGCCTCCCGCTCCGTTATCAGTCCGTTCTCCTGCAGGACCTGGCCGCTGAAGTGCTCCGCCCCCAACTCACAGAGCGACAAAGCCTGTCTCATATATTTCTGCATCGCGTGATCTGTCAGTCCTTTTGTCAGGGAGTAGCGGGGAATAAGCCTCCCTGTCAGCTTCTGATACTCCTCCAGGGAAAAAATCTTCGGCTGCTCCATAATCTTTTCCGTTCCCCGACTCTGCACCATGCCCCTGAAGATATAAAAACCCCCCCGCTTCAATGTCTTCTTTAAAAATGGCAGATTGAAAAAGGTCAGATGAAGCTCTCCCGTTTCATCAGCGGCCTTCATGTTCAGAATATGAAGCCTTCCTGTCCTTTTCTCATTGGGAATTCCGGTAACAGCTGCATGAACCGCACAAATTTCTCCCGGAACCAGACATCTGATCTCCACAGGCTCCCCATAGGTCTCATAATCTCTTGGCCAGGAGGCCAGAAGGTCCCCCACTGTTTTGATATTCAATTTTGTCAACAGCGTCTGGGTCTTCTCGCCCACACCCTTCAATTCTATGACAGGAGTATTCTTGTCCATAAAACAGTTTCCTTTCAAAGCCTTTTCATCCAAAGCAGGAAAAGGAGACAGCACCTGTCTGTCTCCCGAAAATATTCCGCATGTGGTCACAGCAATCCCGGCCGTCTCTGCTGTGTATGTCGCCGCCCTACTCCACTGACATAATATAATAATAGATAGGCTGTCCGCCATACTGAAGTTCGATATCACAATCAGGATAACGCTCCGCGATCAATGCACGGAAGTTCTCCGCTTCTTCCTCTTTAATCTCACTGCCGTAATAAATGCTGATCAGCTCAGAGTCCTCCTTCATCATACCACCTATGGTATCCCGGGCCACACCGTTGATGTCGCCGCCCACTGCCAGGATCCCCTCGTCGCCGATACCCATAAAATCGCCTTTGCGGATTTCTTTATCATCAATAACCGTATCCCGTACCGCATAAGTGACTTCTCCGGTGCTGACATGTTTGATCTCGTTTATCATATTTGCTTCGTTTTCGTCCGGTGAAAGATCCGGAACAAAATTAATCACGGCTGTAATTCCCTGAGGAATGGTTTTCGTAGGAATCACAAGCAGATCTTTCTCCGCAGTCAGTTCCGCCGCCTGATTCGCCGCCAGAATGATATTCTTGTTGTTTGGAAGAACAAATACAGTCCTCGCATTGACCTTTTCCACTGCTTCCAGAATATCAGCAGTGCTGGGATTCATGGTCTGGCCTCCCTCTATAATATAGTCCACCCCCAGGCTTTTAAAGATCTCGCTCATGCCCTCTCCCGCAGAAACAGCGATAAATCCATAATCCCTGATGGACTGATCTTCAGAAACAGCCGCCGTTCCGGGATCTGCAGTTACTTCTGCTCCCCTCAGCTCCGGCCCCCCTTTCTTCTCCTGTGTCCCTGACATCTTAAACAGCTTCTCCTGATGCTCCAGACGCATATTATCTATCTTCATGTTTGAGAGCGCACCATACTTCAATGCCTTCTGGATGGCAAGTCCAGGGTCATTGGTATGTACGTGCACTTTCACGACGTCCTCGTCCGCCACACATACAATAGAATCGCCGATGGACTCCAGATAAGCCTTGAAATCCATCTCTGCCTTAATATTGAAAGGCTTATTCAGCATGATGATAAATTCGGTGCAGTAACCGAATTTAATCTCTATTTCCGCTTCCGCCTGCATACGGGAACTGCCGGAAACCGTTTTTATTCCAAAAGCAGTTTTGTCAACAGGAACGGTAAAATCTACTTCTTTTCCCAAAAATGCGTCAACTGCCCCGGCAAGTACCTCTACCAGACCCTGTCCGCCGGAATCCACCACTCCGGCCTGCTTCAGCACAGGCAGCATCTCCGGCGTCTGACTGAGCACATACCGTGTATGCTCCATAATGGCAGTCAGAAATTCCTCCATATCTTCAATTCCGTCTTCCACCAGCGCCTTTGCCTTCTCTGCACCTCCCCGGGCAACCGTCAAAATGGTCCCCTCCTTTGGCTTCATAACCGCTTTATAAGCGGTTTCCACCGCCTTGTCAAAAGCCTCTGTCAGAACGGGAATGGTTAAAATCTCCTCCTCCTTGATTCGCTTGGTGAAGCCGCGAAGCAGCTGGGAAAGGATAACACCGGAGTTTCCTCTGGCTCCCCGAAGGGAACCGCCGGAAACCGCCTTACAGAGACTTGTCATTTCAATACCGTCCCCCAGGGCAGCCACTTCTCTCGCCGCAGACATAATTGTCATTGTCATATTAGTACCTGTATCTCCGTCGGGAACGGGAAACACATTCAGTTCGTTGATCCACTCTTTCTTGCTCTCCAGACTTTTTGCACCGGCTAAGAACATCTTCGAAAGCATCTTAGCGTCGATTTGTTGTAAACTCACGATACAGTCCTCCTTAATCAATCACTCTGACACCATCTACATAGATGTTGATCTTTTCGATCTGAATGCCTGTAAACTCTTCTACCTTATATTTTACGTTGCTGATCAAATTATCCGTAACAGCCAGTATACTGACTCCGTAGGCGACAATGACATGAAAATCGAGAATAAGCTTATTCTGCCGCAGTGTAACACTGATCCCCCTGGTGATGCTGTCCTTTTTCAGAAGCTTCACCAGGCCGTCCTTTACGCTGACACCAGCCATGCCCACGATACCGAAACATTCCACCGCAACGCTTCCCGCATATTGGGCGATCACTTCATTATGAACCACTATTTTTCCCATATGCGTATTCATAGAAGAACCTTTCATCCTCAACCCTTCCTTCCGCTTTTTAATTTATACCCGTTTAACCAAAAACGTCTTTCTGTACATATATACTAGCTATTTTAACAGCTTTCCCTGAAAAAGGGAATATTAAAATAAAAATTAAAAAAAGATTTTTTAGACTTGCTTTTTCCATAAATTTCTGTTAATATACTAATGTTATGAATAAATCTTAAGCGTAAAAACACGCGCGTATCGAGGAGGTGTCAAGATGGCTAAGTGTGATATTTGTGGGAAGGGCGTTCAGTTCGGTCATAATGTAAGCCATTCTAATAGAAAGACCAATGCAATATGGAAAGCGAATGTCAAACGGGTAAAATGCAAAGTAAACGGCGCAGCTAAGAGACTGCATGTCTGCACTAACTGCCTGAAATCCGGCAGAGTGGAAAGAGCTTAAAAATGAGAAAAAGAGCAGGTAGTCTTACCTGCTCTTTTTTTGCGGAGGTATAGACCGCGGCAATTCTTCAATCACCGCAGAAACAGTTATATCCCACGAACAGTAAGAGTGCAATGATGATCAGTCCCACCAGCCGGTTATGCGTGAGCAGCATGATCAGCATGCCAATCGCTATGAAAAAGGCTACCAGCCCTATGATTTTTTTCATGTCCATTATTCTGCGGCATGGCATCCCGGTCAGGCGTCTCTCCACAGCGGAAATGCCATATTGTCCCCATTCCCTAATCACTCTATTATATGCAGGTATCCCACAGAAATATGTAAAAAAATATAGTGTTTGTTCCTTAAATGATATATAATGGAGTAAAAAGCGAAACGAAAGGAGTAACTGTATGTTGGATATCTTATTCGTAACGGATTTTGTATGCCCCTACTGCCTTGTGGCGAAAGTAGCACTGGAAGAAGCACTGAAGGAGACTGGCATCGAAGCCGAAATCCGGGTCCAGGCCCTGGAACTGACCCAGGAACCCAAAGAACGGGTGGATACCTTCCACGACGAGGAGCGGAAGAAACGCTATCAGGTACTGGTAGCACCTGCAAACTCTCTCGGACTGGACATGAAACTGCCCCCTGCCGTATGTCCCCGTCCTTATACGCGCCTTGCCTTTGAGGGATTGTTCTTCGCCCGGGAACAGGGCCTGGAAGCGCCCTATGCAGATCTGGTTTACCGGGCTTATTTCGAGAAAGAACTGGACATTGGAGAGATTACCGTCCTCTGCGGCATCGCAGAACAGGTGGGCCTGGATGTGACGGCATTCCGCCAGGCTCTGGAAGCCGGAACCTATACTGCGCAGGTGAAAGCCGAGACGGACAATTCCAGGAATGAACTGAAGGTGGCTGGTATCCCCACGATCTATCTGAACGGTGAAAAGATCTCTGTGGAAGAATATACAAAGGACGAAATGATCCGTATCCTGCAGGAAGGCCAGATATCCTCTGCAAAAGGAATGTGCTGCGGACTCGACGGATGCGGCTGAAACCCATAGAGCAAACAGATCCATTCTGCAAAAAACTGCCGGATACGGAAAGAGACCAGTTCCAACACTATCCCTTCCGCTATCCGGCATTCCCTCTGCTTCCGCTCCCGTCCTTGCTCCAAAAGCAGCGTTTCTCTTATCCTCTCTTACTCCGTGGACTCTCCTTCCGGAAATGCAATATCCACAACCTGGGCATCAGATATCTCCTCTTCCTTCACAGAAGCCTCTTCTTCCTTTGCCTTGGGTTTGGTAAATTTCTCAATCAGATCAGGCACCATATCTAAAACCTTCGTAACAGCATCCTGGTTTTTAATATTTACCAGCTTGACCGCGCCCTCCCGGATCACAAGCACTGCACTGGGCGTCATTTTTCCTCCCAGGCCTCCCGCTCCCGAAGCGGAATTTTTCGTACCATTGCTGCCTGCTCCCGCGCCTACGCCGAAGGAGACATCCACCAGAGGTAAAATAATGGTATCACCGATCCTTGTGGCCTCTCCCACAACAGTCTTGGTGGACAATACGGTATCCATTCCCTTCAGCAGCGACTCTACCACTCCCTGAAACTGATTCTCTTTCTCTGCCATTTCTCCTCCAATCCAAAGCTTTTGCGCCTAAGCTGCCTTCTTCCCGGACGCTTTGCTGCCCGGGAACCTGATCTTCCGGATCAGATGCCTCAGCCGCCTGTCCAAAACCACCCTGCACAGATTCCACAGCAAAATGCCCGATGTAACATGACCGGATACATCAAATTTTCCCTGCAGCACCGCTTCTTCAAAATCAGGTGTCACAGTCACCGAACTTCCCATTCTCGGTGAAATCATACAGAACACACCATAGAGATATCCTGTTGTGTCCGGTGAGCCGGTACCGAAACGGATATCCGCCCGAATGCGTCTGGGCATTATGCTTTTCAGCATCTTTCCTGCCCGAAGCCGCACATGGGTAATAAACTGTCTGGTCGTTTCCTCCTGCAAAAGCTCTAAGTAATATGAAATATTATCCCAAATCTCCTTTATTTTATCACAGATGCTGCGGATTGTGTACTTTATCTTCTGAAATTTCTGTAAAATCTTTCCACCACCCACAGCTGCTGTTTTCGCCCCTTCTTTGCTGACATCCTCTGCTGCAGTGGTTTTGTCGGTTCCTTCCCCTGCCTTCCGTTCCGGTAAGGCACCTGTTCTCCCATCTTCTTTCCCCACATTTTCCTGCTTCCCAGGGACGCATTCCTTCTCTGATCCTTTGTTGTCCGCAGATTCCGCTTTCCCGGCTCTTCCCCTGAATTCCCCGCCCTTTATCTGTCTTTTTTCTTTTCTGCTTTTGTTCCGGTCTTTTCCAATTCCGCTCTGTTCCTGCCTGCCCCGGCTTTCGTCTTTCCCGTCCTTCTTTGAAATTTCTTCCGACGGTATCTTTGTCTTATACAGTGTAAACAGCAGAATTCTGGCCACAAGATATCCCGGATCCGGATATTCGCACCTGACTCTGACCAATCCCAGCAGCCATCTGGCTCTGGCACTGACCCGAAAACCATCCTCATCCTTTTCTGCGGATATTCGGTACATAACAGGTGCAAACAACACCAGCAGCAGAAATACTGCTGCCGCTGCAAGCAATCCCAGAAGGACCATGCCGAGTATGGACAGGACCCGCAAACATATCATCAGCATCTCAAATACTCCTTTAACGCGCAGTCTCCCCGGGTTTCCATACACTCTTTCACGATCATTTCCACCAGTGCCAGGGCTTCCCTTTCGTCTCCGGCAATGCCCACCACACAGGGAGGATATTTTCTGTAATATCGCCAGCGCAGCTGCTTTGCGCTGTAGATTTCCAGCTGATCATAAGGATTACGTGAAATCGCCACCAGAAAGACACCGGAAAAAAAAGGTCTGTTTTCCAGCTTTTTCTTTATCTTATCCAGTTTTTTCCGTTTCATGCTCTCTCCCAGATATAAATGGGGATGGTATGCGATTTCAAGTGCCATATGAGGGTCCCTTTATCTGACACAGCCGAAAATACTAATAGTACTTCCGGCTGCCCCATAAATTGCTTTTTTTCAGTTCCAGATATTCATCATACGCCCTCTCCAGAATCTGCTTCTCATTGGAAAACTTCAGCAGATGGTATGCTTCATGATATTTATAGAAACCTGAATCCAAAAAAAATTCTTCCTTTTGTGGTTTGCTGTAATAGCTGTCCGCCATCATCAGATACCAGTGAACTTCCTTCTCCACGATATCCTCGGGCACATTGAAGGTATACTCGCTCTTACCGATATATTTAATGATGGTCGCCTTTGCCCCCGATTCTTCCAGCACTTCCCGCAGAGCGGTATCCTTATATTCCTCTCCCTGCTCCACTGTGCCTTTCGGCAAGACCCAGCCCTCGTATTTGTTCTTGTAATTCTTGTACAAAAGCAGGATCTTTCCTCGAAAAATTACCACACCACCACAGCTTGTTGCTTCCAGCATTGCAATTCCTCCTGACTGGTGTGTTTTTGATACAACCTGATTATACCTAGTATAGTCCAATCTCCCGGGAAGTGCAATACTTATTTTTCCCGGAATGCTTACATTCAGTGGTCAAAATATGCATCAAAAATCCTTCTGGCAATGGGAACGGCATAATCGCCGCCGCTTCCGGCGCCTTCCACAATAATGGTAACACATACCTCCGGTTCTTCTGCCGGTGCAAACCCTGTAAACCAGGCGTGAGAATCCGTCTTTGTGTCATTGTATTCCGCAGAACCTGTCTTCCCTGCAGCTGTATAAGACTGACCTGACAGCTTGGACGCAGTGCCGCCTTCCACCACTGCAGTCATCAGACCTTTGAGAATCTCAGCCTCGGATACATCCATCAGCTGCCCGTAACTGTCCGGATAATAGGATTTAATGACGTGTCCGGCATCGTTTTCCACCCGGTCAATCACATAGGGCTTCATCAACACGCCGTCGTTGGCAATGGCCGAGGTAATCATATTTAAATGAAGGGGTGTAATCTGGGTCTTGCCCTGACCAATGGAAGTCTGCAGCATTTCATCCGTGGAAGTATCTTTTGAAATGGTGACTTTGCTCTCGGTATAGGAGAGTGTCAGCGGCAGAGGCTGATCAAACAAAAGTCCCTCCAGAGTGACCTCAAATCTTTCCCTGTCCAGTCCCATGCCGATATTGGCAAAGGAAGAATTACACGACTTGGCGAAAGATCGTTCAAAACTTACCTCTCCATGTTTTGTCCCATGATAACAGCTGATTCGGCTTCCTCTTGCTGTAAACGTTCCCGTACACTGGTAGGAATAGGTATTATAAGTATCGGGATTTTCTCTGATATACTCCAGTGCTGTAATAATCTTAAAAGTAGAGCCCGGCGGATAAAGCCCCTGTGTGGCACGGTTCAGCAACACGGAACTGTCCTTATTCTCCACAATAGAATCCCAGATTTCCCCAATCTGGTTGGGATCGAAATCAGGATGAGATACCATTGCCAGAATTTTACCTGTAGCAACCTCTGTCACCACCACGGCACCTTTGTAAACATTAAGCTGATCATCCGCTACCTCCTGTATCTTCACATCCAGTGTGGTATAAACATTGTCTCCCGGATTTTTAACCCCCGCCGCGTCATTGGCAGCTTTGTTGCGCAGGGAGGTGTGGGTATTGATCAGATAAAAATTTGCCAGAGCCTCCACCCCCATTCGCCCCTTTGTGGAATATCCCACAATATGTGCAAATAAGTCTCCAAAGGGATACACCCGCATCTCATTCTGCATCTCATCCAGCACGGTTTCGGCCAGTACCTCCCCATCTCTGGAGTAAATCGTTCCTCTGTAATTCCGGGACAGGAGAATCTCCTGCCTGGAATTGTAACTGTTATTGATCATCTGCTCTTGACTGGTTGCAGTAAAATATCCCAGATACCCGATCAGAACCGCAAACACAGCCGCGAAGAAAAATCCGGTCACATAAATCTCCCTTTTATTGTCCATGCGGCGCGTCTCGTTTTTCCCGGAACGTTCCTGTCCTCCTGCCTTTTTTTGTATTTTATTTTTCTGGTCTCTGTCAGCCCTCTGTGACGCTGTCCCGTTCCGATTCTGGTCCTGTTTTTTTGACATTTCCCTCATCCCTTCTTCGTCAGCCCTTTGCTCCCCTGCTGTCTCCCGGTCTTGTTCCTGCCCTTTTGGTATTTCTCTCATTCCTTCTCCGTCATCCTTTCCTGACATTGTGTCTTCCTCCCTCCTGGAGGCGGATATAGATTCCCTGAATGATGAAGAACATAATCATCGTCGTCATGACAGAGCTGCCTCCATAACTGATAAAGGGCAGCGTCACCCCTGTCAGAGGAATCAGCTTGATCCCTCCGCCGATGGTAAGGAATATCTGAAAAATATACATGATTCCGATTCCGTATACAATCAGCTGATAAAAGCGATCCCTGATCCTGGCAGCTACTTTCAGCATCCCCAGAAAACATATCACGGTCACAAGAATCACACAGATCCCGAAGATCACACCCAGCTCCTCACATACCGAAGAAAAGATAAAATCGGCTTCCACATAGGGAATCGCTCTGGGATTCCCCTGAGAAAGTCCCATACCAAACCAGCTTCCGCTGCCGATGGCAAAAAGCGACTGGGTAATGGCAAATCCCTTACTGTCAATATAAATCCAAGGATTCTTCCAGGCAATCACCCTGTCCCTCACATGAGCAAAAAGCTGATAAGCACCCCATCCGGCTCCCATTCCGCCCAGAACTCCTGCAAAAAGATAGAGATAATTCCTCGTGGCGGCAAAGACAATAAATACATAGCCTGCAAAGAAAATCAATGCGCTTCCCAGATCTTTGGAAATCACCAGTACCACCACATGAGCCCCTGCTATAACAGCAGTCCACACCACCCGCACAAAAGAGGTATTTTCCCAGAGCGCACCTGCCAGAAAAAAAACGTATAGGATCTTAACAAATTCCGAGGGCTGAAACGACACCCCCCTGATACTGAAGGTAAGCTTGGAACCATGTGTAACCTCCCCCAAAATCAGAACAACGCTAAGCATGGCAATGCCCACACCGGCATAAACCCAGGTCAGTTTCTTAAGGAAACGGATCTTCGACAAGATCAGCGGAATAAACAGGGATATTGCCAGCGATACCAGCACAATAATGTACTGCTTTACAGCCTTTTTAAAGGAGAGCCTTGAAATAACACACATTCCCACACCGATCAGAAGACACATATTATCCAGCAGCAGACAATTCACCTTATCATACACAACAGGCACCATCACTGCAGCCGCCAGCAGAAAAGCCTGGACAAACACATAAAAAAACAGATATTGCATGTCTCTGGTCACCAAAGCAAGATCCACAAACATGAGAAACTGAATCGAAAACAGAAGCATGGTTTGAAGTACATGTATCACTCTGCTGTTTTCCAGCCTGTCGAACATGGAAAGAAACCCGCAGACCGTATGGACTGCCATCAATATGGGGATTGCAAATTTGGATAATTCTGTAACATATTCCTGCATATTACCATTCCTTTATGGGTTTATTCCGCACCACGTTTCTCATGGCCGGTGGTATAATCCTGAAACGGAAACGGCGCTCCTTTCAGGAAAGCATACAGCAGCGCTTTCACCTCCTCCGGCGTTTCCAGCGTAAAATCCATGCGAAGATCCGCCCGTCCCTCCCATACGGACCGCTGCTGATAGAGAGAAAAGGGGACACTGTTATATATAATGTTTATACAATGAAGACAATTTGCAACCACAGGAAACTCACTGCGATACCTGTCTTTAAGTATCGCATGATACCTGTCTTTAAGTATCGCATGATACCTGTCTTTAAGTATCGCATGATACCTGTCCTCAAATACCGTATACGGACGGTCTTTACGCTGCGCTGCATTTCCGCTGTCCCCGGCCTCCCGACGCCTGCCGTTCATCCGGAAATTTTGGCACCTCCCCAGAGTACGCAGCAGACAGTTTGCCGTAATCATCATGGGAATTCTGCCGTAGACAATCTTTTCACAGGGCAGTCCCTCCGCCAGCGCCCGCTGCCCGCTCCCGTTCAGCTCCCATGGAAGACAGAACCCTTCTGCAAGGGAAGACAATTCCTGCCCCGCCTGTCTGTTCCAGAGATAGACACCCGCATCTGTCCGGCAGGCCGGCGGCATCACTTTCTCTTTTGCCGCAGTTTCCTCCCCGCTGCGGCTCTGTACTGTTTCGGAGAGATCTCCTCCCCACGGCAGATATCTTCTCATCTCCCTGACAAAGCCCAATCCATCCATGGAGCGGGCCAGAAAACCCTGAAATATTCCGTTTTCCTGCATGGCAGAGAACATCCTCTCCAGACAGGGTTGATCCGTCTTCCGCAGAATATAAGGCAGCGCCAGAAAAAAAGTGCTTTCCCCAGGCATGCGGCGGCAGAGCGCCTCCACCTTCTCCCTCTCCTGCAGAAACAGATCACCTTCTATATAAAAACGCAGAGGCCTGTCCGCCCTTTCTCTGGAAAACCAGTCTGCCACAGCCTCCAGCTGAGGCAATGTAACCACGGAAATCACATGGCTTTTCTGCTGCTCTCCTTCCGCTCCCCCCATGTGTTGACTTTTCTCACACATGGGCAAAAGTACCTCCTGATCGCCCGGCTCACGTTTTTCCTGCTGCCGGACCAAATCCGGGGCCAGAATCTGTTCCTCCAGCCCGGCAACCGCCGCCCTCCTCAATTCATTGATCCGTTTCAGCGGGTAAAAGCAATCCTGATCCGCAGCAATCTCCATCTCTGCCGCCCTAAATGCGCTGTCTCCCAGCTTTCCAAGCTGTCTCTCGATATTTTCCCGTGTGACCGGCTGCTTCCCCGCACGCTCCACCATGTCTCCTGTCACCCGGCAGCATTTGTCCTGACAGGAAAATGTAACTTCCGCAGGATATCCCACATGAAAAGAAGCTTTCACATGAATGGGACGTTTCGCCTTTCCGGCAAGATGTTTTTGCCGTATTTCCGTTAGTATTTTATCATTATTTTCATTATATGCCGGGCTGTCCAGAGTGATCATTTCCCGGCCGCTGTGCCGAAAATAGTAGCCGTTCTGAATACCGCTTCTGATATACAGCGATTTTATACGTTCCAAATCCGCCTTATTCACGCGGTATGCCTGCTGCGCCTCCTCCGTCCCTGTCTGTTCCCTCAATTCATAATACTGATCTATATAATACCGGTAAACCTCCGTCACACCGGCCGTATATTCCGGTTTCTTCATCCGTCCCTCAATCTTAAAGGAATCGATGCCTGCTTCCATCAATTCCGGAATATGTTCTATGGTACACATATCTTTCAGGCTTAAGGGGTAGCACTCCTTCCCAAAACCGTCACCGGTACTGACCCGATAGGGCAGACGGCAGGGCTGAGCACAGCGTCCCCTGTTGCCGCTTCTGCCTCCCAGAATGCTGCTGAACAGACACTGGCCGGAATAACAGTAACACATGGCACCGTGGATAAATGTCTCAATCTCTATATCTGCCTCCTGCTTCATGGCCTTCAGTTCTCCCAGCCCAAGCTCTCTGGCAGGTACAATCCGGCTCGCTCCCATTTCTTTCAGCAGTGATGCCCCAAAACCCGCACACAGCGTCATCTGGGTACTCACATGAAGCTTCAATCCCGGGAAATGTTCTCTGACAAATCGAAAGACCCCCAGATCCTGCACGATCACTGCATCCAATCCCGCTTCATAATAAGGAAGCAGATATTCATACAGCCCTGCCAGCTCGTTCTCCTTCAGCAGCGTATTCACGGTCAGATAAACCTTCCTCTTCAGCAGATGTGCATATCGGATACATTCCACAAGAGACACACGGGTAAAGTTTTCCGCATAAGCCCTGGCGCCGAATTTCTCTCCCGCCAGATAGACGGCATCTGCCCCTGCATGAATTGCACCATAAAAACCTTCCTCGCTGCCTGCCGGGGACAACAGCTCCACCTTCCTGTCTTCCATACCATCCTCCATGACAGAACAATGCCTGCACACTGTTCCGATTCCATGTCCGTTTCACATCGGACTTTCCTGTAAGAAAAAAGGCTGCCCGGGCTATGGACAGCCATTCCTTACTTTTTCTTCAGCTCTGTTTCCAGACGCACGATCTCTTTCGCATCCTCATTCTGTGCCTTCTGCAATGTCTTAACCTGATCCTCCGCACTTTCCAGCTTCATCTGGGTTGATATCAGCTCATGCTTCAGATCATAAAGCTCCTTCTCTTTGGCCTGGAGCTCTTCTTCCAGATCGGAAATCTGCTTTTTTGCCTTAAAATAATCATCCGCCACATTCAGCTGGAGCAACACGCTCTGCATATCCACGGGCTGCCTGCGGAAATTGTCCAGCCTGCTGTATTCATTGACTTTATTGTTGATGTAGGATGCGACTTTCTGCAAATATTCTTCACTCTCATATCCGCTTAAGGTTAAAACCTTTCCGCCGATGATCACTTCTGTATCTGTCTTGGAAGACGGTGCCATATGCCGCCATACCTCCTTCGTAAAAGCAGATTCGCTTTGTGTTTTTCCTATTATATATCAGATTGTACTGTCAGGCAAGCATTTCTTTCGCTTTTCCAACACTATTTTCCGCCTACCCCTTCCACCGGTTCTTCAGCTTATTCTGCAGCCGGTACAGTACATTCAGAGCATCGATGGGAGCCAATGTGTTCACCTCCACATCCATCAGCTCCTGCAGCACATCCTCATCCTTCACCGTGTCGAACAGAGACATCTGGGACAGCTCCATCTCGTCTATTTTGGGTTGTTTTTTGGTCCTGGCCTCTTTTACTTCCACGGCAATATTCTGAATCTTCTCCGTAATGTCATTGTCCGTAAGCTGCTCCACAATCTCCTTTGCACGGTCTATCACCATATCCGGCACTCCGGCCAGCTTTGCCACCTGGATGCCGTAGCTTTTGTCCGCTCCGCCCTTGATGATTTTCCGCAGGAAGACAATGTCATCCCCTCTCTCCTTTACAGCAATGCAGTAATTATTCACATTATTTATCTTGCCTTCCAGTTCCGTCAACTCGTGATAATGGGTGGCAAAAAGGGTCTTGGCCCCCAGAAGCTTGCGGTTGCTGATATGTTCTATGACGGCCCAGGCAATACTAAGACCGTCAAACGTAGAAGTGCCCCGGCCGATCTCATCCAGAATCAGCAGACTGTCGGAAGTTGCGTTCCGCAGGATATTGGCTACCTCGTTCATCTCCACCATAAAGGTGGACTGACCGCTGGCCAGGTCGTCAGAAGCTCCCACTCTGGTAAAGATCCTGTCCACAATGCCGATATTTGCACTCCTGGCCGGGACAAAGCAGCCGATCTGAGCCATCAGGACAATCAGAGCCGTCTGGCGCATATAAGTGGATTTGCCCGCCATGTTGGGACCTGTGATCACACTGATACAATGCTTATTGTTGTCCAGAAAGGTGTCATTGGCGATAAACATATCGTTTGTGATCATCTGCTCCACCACCGGATGCCTGCCGTCCCTGATATCTATGACGCCTTTTTCGTTCAGCTTCGGACGGACATAGCGGTTCCGCTCCGACACCAGAGACAGGGAAGCGTACACATCCAGTCTTGCGACGGCTTTTGCCGTCGTCTGGATCCGCTCCAGTTCCATGGCGATAGAATCCCGAATCTTGCAGAACAGGTCATACTCCAGGGTGGTAAGCTTGTCCTCCGCATTTAAAACTGTGTCCTCCAGTTCCTTTAGTCTGGGCGTGGTATACCGTTCTGCATTGGCCAGAGTCTGTTTCCGGATATAGTCCTCCGGCACCAGATTTTTATAGGAATTGGTAACTTCGAAATAATATCCGAAGACTTTGTTGTACTTGATTTTGAGGTTTTTGATACCGGTCCGCTCCCGGTCCTCTTCTTCCAGCCGGGCCAGCCACTGTTTTCCGTCCCGTTTGGCGCTTCGCAGAGTGTCCACGGTCTCGTCAAAACCATCTTTGATCATACCGCCCTCTCTGATGGTTACAGGCGGTTCCTCCTCGATGGCAGCTCTGATCAGCTCATAAATATCCTGAAGAGCATCCATGCGGTTTTCCACTCCTGTCAGTTCCTCTCCCGTAAAACCTTTCAGCACGGACTTGATAGCCGGCAGCATTTCCAGAGAATTGCGGAAGGCAATGAAATCTCTGGGATTTGCCGTCTTGTAGGTAACCTTGCTCAAGAGTCTCTCCAGGTCATAGACCGGGTTCAGGTACTCCCGAATCTCATCCCTGGACACACTGTCCCCCGTAAGCTCTTCCACAGCGTCCAGACGCCGCTCCATCTCTCCCCTGTCAATCAGAGGCTGTTCCAGCATGCTTCGCAGGAGCCGTCCTCCCATAGCCGTTTTTGTCCTGTCCAGTACCCAGAGCAGAGAGCCTCTCTTCTGCTTTTCCCGCAGGGTCTCCGTCAATTCCAGATTCCGCCTGGTAGAGCTGTCCAGAAGCATATACTTGCTGGTAAGATAGGGAGAAATACGGGTGAAATGAGCCAGATCCGTCTTCTGGGTATCATAAAGATACTGCAGAAGAGCTCCTGCAGCTGTCATACCCGTAGGGAAATCGCCGATCCCAAGCCCTGCCAGTGTATTGACCTTAAAATGCCGCTGCAGCAGTCTCCTGCAGCTGTCGTCGTCAAACAGATGGGACTCCAGGGCATTGACGGAAATATGGTATCTGCTTCGGAGCTCCTCCACGTCATAGCCGCTGAACAGAAAGGCCTCATTGCAGATGATTTCCGATGGCTCATATTTCATCAGTTCATCATTCAGCTTCTTTAAATCCTCCACCTCTGTGAGATAGTAATCTCCGGTAGTGACGTCCGCAACAGAGATACCGATCTTTGTAGGCGTATAAGCAATGCTTAAAAGAAAATTGTTTTTTGACTCTTCCAGGGATTGAAGATTCAAATTGGTGCCAGGAGTTACGATACGGGTCACCTCCCGCTTCACCAACCCCTTTGCCAGTTTGGGGTCCTCCACCTGTTCACAGATGGCAACCTTGTAGCCTCTGCTGACCAATTTGGTCAAATAGCCCTCCACAGCATGGTAGGGGACGCCGCACATGGGAGCCCTCTCCTCCAGTCCGCAGGCTTTCCCCGTTAAAGTCAGTTCCAGCTCACTGGATACAATCCGGGCGTCCTCGAAAAACATCTCATAAAAATCTCCCAGACGGTAGAAAAGGATGCAGTCGGCATACTGCTTCTTTGTCTCAATATACTGCTGCATCATGGGGGTCAGTTCTTCTACGGGAATTTGTTCCGGCATTGGTATCGCTCCTGTTCTGTTTCTTTCGTAGTATGGCAGAAAAACAAAGGACGGTTATACCACATTTGCATAACCGCCCTTATTCTAACACAAAATATTGGGTTTGTACAATTGGTTTTTGGAAAATTATCCATGGATTTTATCCGTGGAAACCGGAATTGCACAGTAGAATCCCGGACCTATTTCCCCTCCGCCATCTTCAGCTGCGCCGTCACCAAACCATAGTAAATCCCCTGCTTCTCCAGCAGCTCGTTATGGGTGCCGATCTCGGCAATGCCGTGCTTATCAATCACCACAAGTCTGTCCGCATTTCGCAGCGTGGAAAGTCGGTGGGCAATGGCAAATGTGGTTCTGCCCTTCACCAGACGGTCCAGTGCCTGCTGAATCAGGAATTCACTCTCTGTATCCAGCGCAGAAGTGGCCTCATCCAGAATCAGCAGCCTGGGATTGTTCAGGATGGCTCTGGCGATGGCGATTCTCTGCCGCTCGCCTCCGGACAGATTGTAACCGTGCTCTCCCACATATGTGTTGTAGCCATCCGGTGTCTTACAGATGAAATCATGGGCATTCGCTGCCTTGGCCGCCTGAATCACCTCAGTCAGAGATGCCTCCGGCCTGGCAAATCGGATATTGGCCAGGATGCTGCCGGAGAACAGAAATGTCTCCTGAAGCACCACGCCGATCTGGGAATGCAGACACTCCGTCTTCATCTTGCGCAGATCCACCCCGTCTATGGTAATTTTCCCCTGATCCACATCATAAAGACGCATAATCAGGTTGATCAGGGTGGATTTTCCCGTTCCTGAAGCGCCTACCAGACCGATCATCTCTCCGGGCTTCACCTGAAAATTGATATCCTCCAGAACCGGCTCATAGGTATGATATCCAAAGGAAACATGCTCAAAGCGAAATGCACCCTCAATGGGAAATTCCCGGCTGTCTTCTGCGTCCATAATCACCGGTTTTTCGTCCAGTACATCGTAGATCCGGTTCATACTGGTGACCATCTGCATCACCATTCTGGGCATATGGGTCATCCAGTTCAGAGGACCGAACAGGTAGCCGCAATAGGCAATAAACTGTACCAGTTCCCCCAGTGTCATGTCCCCGTCCAACACATCCATACCGCCGAAATACACGGCAATATAGGACCCTGCTCCCAACAGGAAAGTTAATATGGGGAAAAAGACAGCCCAGAAAGTCTCGTTCTTTTTACTGATTGCGGCAAAATCTTCCGTTTTCCTCCGGAAACGCTCCGCTTCCCGCTCTTCCTTTCCAAAGGACTTCACCACCCGCATACCGGAGATAATGTCCTGGAGACTGCTGGCCAGGTCATCGGATTTCAGCCATTGCTTATGGAAAATCGTGTGGATATGATGCCAGAACATCCTGGTAACCGCAAACACAATCACAATAAATCCAAGTGACATTAATGTCATTTCCCAGCTGATGAGAAACATTACCACCAGAGAAACCACCATGGTCAGCAAAGTGGAAAACATGTCCCCGAATACTCCCTCCATAAAATCACGGACCATCCGGGTATCCCGGGAGACACGGTTCAGCAGTTCTCCCGGTTTCCTGTTGTTGATAAAGGACAGGGACAGCGCCTGGATCTTGAAATAGAGTTTCTGCCGCAGCGTCATGCTTAAGGATGTGCCCAGGGACATGCACTGCCAGTAACGAAAATTGTCCAAAACAATGCGGGCGATAAGCATAAACAGCGTGATCCCCACAAAAGTCCACCAGTCCGCCCAGGTTCCCTTTCCTGTAGACAGTGCACCGTCGATAAAATTACGCTGTACCATGGGAATGATCAGGTTCATGGCAGAGACAAATGCCATCAGCAGAGAGATCAGCAGCAGTCTGCCCACATAGTCCCCGCAGAGTTCCATAAACTTCTTAAACAAAGCGGATTTCCCCTCGCAGTAAGGACATTTGCTGGTCCCTGGGAGAGCCCTGCCGCATTTCTCACAATATTTCTCGTATTCCAGACTCTCCACCTGCTCCGGCTTCTCTCCGCTCCTGCGGGCCGTAAGAATGGTTTGAGCCCCTCTGACCACATAGGCCACCCTGACAATATGCCGCATGGAAAAACGGGCCGCGCAGATCATCTCCCCGTCCTTTTTGGTCACCGTGACGATTCCGCTGTGGACCTGATGCTCACAGCGGATTTTCTCACAGTCGTCCAGAGAAAAATCCGCTGCCAGACCGTCCTCTCCCAGTACCAGAAAACGCTCCTGAGTCACCACAAGCCAGACCTTATCCGTATAAGCCTCCCTGGCCTGCATTTTCCGGCTGTCATAGCCCAGGTCCACCGGAACACAGTACATGGGCTCCTCTCCCTGTTTCAGCCCAAGGGCCTCTGTCTGAGCCTGGTTCAATATATATAATAGTTTCATAAGGTTCCATTGCCTTTCTGTCGCAAAACTGTTTCAACTTAAATGAAGAGATCCAGTTTCTTACGCTCCATAACACCCAGCTGGTAAAAATCAGGGATCTCATATCTGTTTCCGTCAATATCTGTTACCAACAGCCTGGAATCGCTTAAATGAATCACCGCATTTCCGCTCATCTGGGTGGTAAATCGGCAGGCGCCGAAAGTAGTCACTACATTCCAGTAAGCATATCCGTACTCATCTTTCACGTCCAGAACTTTGGTGATCACCGGCATAAAGTAGCGGAGCCTGATCTGTTCCCTCAGCATGTCCTGCTGATCTTCCGGCAGCTGTGACAGCTTCTCCACCATGCCGATCTCCTTCGCCTTCTCGTCCGCTTCCCGTATGGAAATGAATTCCTCCGGGTTTGTCAGCGGGAAGGTGAGATATACTCCCACCCTGGCATATTCCTTCTCCTTTGTCTTCAAACTGATGAAGCCCCCGGGCGTCCTGGCAAAGACTGCGTTTTCACTGTTCAGAAAACGCATCTCCAGGAGCTCTTCCGATTCCTTTTTCAGGGCCTCTTCATCAAATTCCTGTAAATTCAACAGGTCTGTGCCGTTATGTTCATGTTCGTTCATATGATAGCCTTTCTGTCTTGTTTCTTAGTCTGATTGTACAAATTCCCCTGCCTGTCTCACTCGATTCCCCGCATGGCCAGCGCCTTGGTCTGTAGCTCACTCAGTTTATAGTAAGTCCCCTTCTGGGCCAACAGCTCTTCGTGGGTTCCGGATTCTGTCAGCTTACCGTCATCCAAAACGATCAGATGAGTGGCGTTGCGCAGGGTTGAGAGCCTGTGAGCAATGGACAGCACGGTCCGACCCTTCTCCAACCGCTCCAGAGATTTCTGAATAGCCAGTTCTGTCTCCGTGTCCACCGCGGAGGTGGCCTCGTCCAGAATCAGTATCTTCGGGTCTGCCAGAATGGCCCTGGCGATGGAAATCCGCTGCTTTTCTCCGCCTGACAGAGAACGGCTGGAAGATCCCAAAAGAGTGTCGTATCCCTCCGGCATCTTGCAGATAAAGTCATGGGCATTGGCCTGGACCGCAGCGCGGATGATCTCCTCTCTGGTGGCCTCCGGCCTGGCATAGGCGATATTCTCCGCCACTGTGCCCATGAAAATATAGGTCTCCTGAGATACCATGGCCACGTTTTTGCGCAGCTCCCGGAATCCGTACTGCTTCACGTTGACGCCATCCACCAGAATCTCTCCCTCTTGGGCATCATACAGTCTGGAGATCAGATTTACCAGAGTGGATTTTCCCGCTCCTGACCGTCCCACAATACCGAACACCTCTCCGGCATTCACATGGAAGCTGATATTCTTCAAAATCGGTTTATGGGATTCATACCCGAAAGTAACGTCTTTCAGTTCAATCTCTCCCCTTAATTCGTCTGGCCTAAAGGGATCCGGTACCTCCTTCACCTCCGGCACCGCATCAATAATCTCAAACATACGCTGGGCTGAATTCATGCATTCGGTATACCAGCGGACACTGCGGGAGAAGAATTCCAGCGGGCCTTTCAGCTGTCCCACATAGCCTGAAAAGGTGAGCAGCAACCCCAGCTCAATGTTGGCGCCGCTGATTATCATGGCGCCGCCCACTACCCACACCAGAAAGCTGATGGTGTCTTCCACCGCAAAATACAGGGCAAAAAACTTGATATCGTAACGGGCCACATCCATCTCCGCGCCCTTTACCTTCCTGTTGTTTTTGGAGAAACGGGTCATCTCCTGTTCCTGCTGCCCGAAAGCCTTCACCACCCGGGCTCCTGTGAAATTCTCATTCATCTGTCCCTTCAGGCGACGGTTGGCCCTATGACGCTTACCATAAAAATGCCACAGCTGCGGAACCATCCGATAGCTTAAAATCACCAGAATGGGCATTAAAATCACGGACACCAGCGCCAGCAGCGGATCCAGCAGAAACATGATTACGCTTGTAGCGACGACATTGCCGATATTGATAAAAAAATACGGAATTCCGTCAATAAAAAAATGGGAAATTTCCTCCGCATCATCGGATACCCTGGTCATCAGACCGCCGGTCTGCCTTCTGGTGTAAAAGCTGATGGACAGCTTTCCCATAGAGGTAAAAACCTGACTTTTCAGGGTGGACACCACCTCAGGCGCAATTTTTGCGGTCAGCACCCCCTGGAGGATTCCCAGTGCCTGCATGGCCACTTTTGTCAGAATCATGGCTGCCACCAACATGGTCAGAGCCGTCACGAAACGTCCCGCCGGAATGTTGAAGAACGCCAGAAAGTCCTCGTTCCGCGCCAGTACCTGGTCATAAAGCACGGTTCCGCTCAAATAGGGCCAGGCCAGGTTCAGGGCCGCTGTTCCCAGGTAACAGAGCACCATCACCGCCAAATATTTTTTATAGGGCTTAAAATAGGAAACCACACGCATCAGGATGGACCTTTTGTCCATACATTTGGGACAGACCTTCCGTTCCTGGTCCGGATAAATCATGCCGCACTTGGGGCAGCACTCCTTTCCTTTTCGGACATTCAGATCCTCCTCTGTGATCTCCTCCCCTTTCTTCACTTTTTCGCACAGCTTACACAGCCGCAGAAACATCTCCATCTTTGTGTTGGAAAAATGACAGAGATTGCGCTCTACACCGTCAACTTCCGCCAACAGTACACCGGCTGCAACCTGGCGCAGCACCTCCATCTTCCCGATACCTTCCAGTGCAAAGATCTGTACGGCCGGCATTTCATCCCCTGAATCTGCTTTCTCCCTGGGCTGCACACTGTCCGTGAACTGCCATCCTCCATAGCCGCCGAACCGATATTCCGCTTTCTCCCGGTAAGGATAGGCGGCCAGAACCAGTTTCTCTTTCGTCAGCGCTATAACGGAATCTGCAAATCGGTATTCCGCATCAAAATCCGCCATGGCAGCAAAAATAAATTCTTCTTTTTTGATTCCGTATTTACCGGCTGCTGCAGTAAAACTTTTCGGTAAATTCATTCCCTTCCTCCGTCTTTCTTCCGGGCATATACATATTCCCGGAATATACCTCTCGCTCCCGCATTCGTAGAAAATGTCCTTGGTCTTCTGCTGCCGTCACCCACAGGTCACGCCTTCTGAACCCGGACCGCACTCTGTCATATCCGTGCATTCTCCCCGCTATTCCATCTGTGTCAGCAAGCCGGCGGCTCTGTGCGACAGACAAAAGAATACCATACTACTCATTCCCATATCTGTACGCAAAAAAGCCATGACCCTCTTCTACAGGCAGTCATGGCTCATCTTCTATCCCTGTCATCAACAACAGACCAAAATCACAAATGAACACACTCTACGACATTACGGGAGGCATCTTCTCAGTTCTCTTTCCTTCTGATACAATATAATTCTCTGCTTCATACAATAATCTCGTTGTCATCATGCTTTCTGCAACAGAAAATTTTGAAATCCTCCGCTGCTGCCTCCTTTCCTTTCTTTTTTCACTTTGACAGCTGATATTCAGTATAAGCACATTGGAAGAGAATGTCAACTGTTTTTTCGATCTTTTTTGGAAAACGACACTCCAAAAATTTCAGCCCTCATTTTGCACGCGGATAATCCAGAGATACCATGGAATCTTCCTTCACCAGGTCCACCGCATAAGCCATTTCCCGAAACATGCGATACTGTCCCTGGGCATTGGGATGGACACCGTCACTCATAAGGCTTAAGAAAGCTTCCGGGTCCCTCTGCCGCAGGACACTGAAATGATGAAAATGGTCCACCACCAACACATCCTTCTCCTGCGCCACTTCTCTGACCGCCTGGACAAAGGGCACAATTGCTCTGGTCCTCTCCCCTGCGTCCTCTCTCTGGGGCTGAGGCACACGCAGAACAGCCTGACTGCCATGGGACCGAACATCATCCACAATCGAACAAAGCTGCATTTTGAATCGTTTTGTATCAATCTCTCCTGGAAAACAGCAGTCATTGGTTCCGAACATAATTACTACAACATCTGCACCCGCATAGGGACTGTACCTGATATTCAGGCGTTTCAGATACTCGCCGGCAGTGGCGCCGGATACTCCGGTATTCAGCACAATGTCATCCCTGCGGCCCCAGTCTCTCCGGATATACTTTTCCCATAGTTGAGGAAGACTGTCATATCCGCAGGTATGCAGCGCTCCATGGGTGATGCTGTCACCCACAAACAGCCACTTCATGGGTTCCGGCTTCAGAATAAGGCTTCCGCTGCAGGAAAATGTCTCTGCCGCCGGCTCCAGAAACAGTCGTTCCCGCTCTGCTGCCATGACCTGGGATCTGGGACCTCCCACCAGTTCCAACAGCAGATTTGCCTCCTTCAGAGAATCCCCTCCCCCTTCTTCGGCAGACAGCTCTATCAGCTGTGCACCGATTTCCTTTGTCTTCTTCCGAAGTATTTCCATCCCTTCCCGCAAGGTCTGAGGCGGCAATGACAGATCCTCCTCACCGGAGACATAGACCACTGCAAAAGGCCGGTAACAGGCTATCCTTCTGTCAAATTCCCTCAAAATTTCTTTGATATTATATCCCGCCCGTGCCGTATTGAATACAAAATTCTCCCTTCCCCCCAGTGTTTCCCCGCACATGTCCCAGCGGATTACCTCTTCAAACAGCCCGGCGCTGTTGCGGAATCCCCGATTTTCCTCAAATCCCCCTGCACCATGAGCGCCTCCCGTGAAAACCCAGACCCTGCCTTCCATGGGAAAGGTCATCTTCCCAAATCCCTTCATTCCTTTCTCTCCTTTTCACGCCGCCCTTTTCCTGTCTGGCACCGTCATTTACTCCCTTCCTGCAGTCTTTCTGCTTTAGGCCGGAATTGTACCCGTTTCAGCCCCCTGCAATTCTATCCGCTTCAGACGCTTTATGACGTACAGATAACTGGGAATCAAAATCAGATCTGCCCCCAGCCAGGCCAGAACCTCTGCATACATGATCCCATCTTGTCCGAAAGCTGCCGGAAGCAGCAGTGCGGCACCGGTGCGCATGACAAATTCCGCCACGCCGGACGCCATGGGCAGTACCGTATTGCCCAAGCCCTGAATACAGCTCCTGGTGATATGCAATATATAGAGAATGGGCAGGCAGATGGACATGACTACCAGATAGTGATAGGCAATATCCAGCGCCCGGGCGCTCGTACCCCCATCCTCCTGCATAAACCAGGCCAGAATCCAACGCCCGAACCCGAGCATAACTGCAGCAATGGCGACGGATGTCAGCATGGCAATCACCAGTCCGGCCCGCACCCCTTCCGAAATCCGGCGCAGTTTCCCTGCCCCCAGATTCTGGCCGGAATAGGTTACCATGGCATACCCGTAGGAAGTAGCCGCCACTTCCAGGATACCGTACAGCTTATTGGTGGCTGTCATTCCAGCGATAAAGGCCACACCGAATCCGTTTACAATCATCTGGACAATCATACCGCCCACCGAAATCACCGTATTCTGAAAAGCCATGGGCAGACCCAGTTTCAGCAATGTACCGCAGAGCTTTCCTTCCGCTTTCCAGTCTTCCCGCTTCAGCTGCAGCACTGATATACGCCGGATATGCCAGATACAGTACGCCGCCGACAGACACTGAGCGATCAGCGTGGCAGCAGCAGCCCCCTGTACCCCCCAGTGAAATCCCATAACAAACAGAAGATCCAGTCCAATATTCGTCAGGGATGCGATCACCATGGCTATCAGCGGCTTCCGTCCGTTTCCCAGTGCCCGCAGGATGGCAGCAGCCAGATTATATGCCATCACAACAGGCAGACCGCCGAACAGAATCCGAAGATACGACATGGATATAGGACGAATCTCCTCCGGTGTCTTCAGCAGGGAAATCGCCCACCCTGCAGCTGCCTCACTGAGAACAGTCAGACCTGCAGCACACAAAAGGGCAAGAAAAATCGAGTTTGTAATAACCCTGCGCAGTCTCTCCTGCTCCCCCGCACCGAATTTCTGGGCCATTAATATGGAAAATCCCTGTGCAAACCCCTGCGTCACACCAAGTGTCAGCCAGTTCAGCCAGTCCACCGCCCCAAGAGCCGCCAGTGCTTCCACTCCCAGCACCTTGCCCACCACAGCCGTATCCACGACGGTATACATCTGCTGGAAAATGTTTCCAGCCATCAGCGGCAGAGAAAACAGCAGGAGGATGCGCCAGGGAGACCCTTTCGTCTGCACATTGAAATCCGGCTTTTTTTCCTGCGTGCATTGTCTTTCGTTTATCATATCACATTACGATCCTTATTTTCAGAAATCAAATCCCACGCTGCGGAAAAACGGCGTCATTTTGAACCATATTCCCCATCATGCGAAACATGCCCTCTGTCCTCCGCCACAGAGAACCTGTGCCCGTCAGATATCGGCTTCCCCCTCCGGCCAGGGCAGATCCGACACTTCCAGCTTCTTGTCCCGCAGCATCAGTTCTTTTACTGCCTGATCCGCACTTTTGCCGCCGAACAGCACTTCGTTTACCTGCTGGATAATCGGAATCTGAATATCATACTTTTGGGCCAGTTTCATGGCTGCCTTGGCGGAGTATACCCCTTCCACTACCATCTGCACTTCATTCATGGCTGCCTCATAGGTTTTCCCCTGTCCGATGAGAATGCCGGCCCTGCGATTACGGGAATGCATGCTGGCACAAGTCACGATCAGATCTCCAATCCCCGTCAGACCGCAGAAAGTCTCAAACTTCCCCCCCATGGCAATTCCCAGACGGGCAATCTCCATGATACCCCGTGTGATCAGAGCCGCCTTTGTATTATCTCCATACCCCAGACCGTCGGCAATGCCCGCTGCCAGGGCCACCACATTTTTCAGGGAACCGCCCAATTCCATCCCCATAACATCAGGACTGATATAGACACGGAACACTTCATTCATGAACAGATTCCGAATATACTCGGCTGTATCACGGGACTTCGCGCCCACTACAATAGTAGTAGGAATTTCCCTGCCCACTTCTTCCGCATGGGAAGGTCCTGACATTACCGCCACATCCGCCTGGGGGATTTCCTGGCTGATCACTTCGGAGAGCGTCATCAGTGTAGATTCCTCTATTCCCTTGGCCACATTTACGATTTTCTGTCCCTCTCCCACATAGGGCCGGAAACGGCGGGCGGTCTCCCTGGTATACGAACTGGCCACAGACAACACCAGCAGATCCTTTCCTTCCGCAACTTCCTTTTCCTCCGGGGTGATTACCATATCCTCAGAAAGCCTTACCCCCGGCAGCATCTTATGTTCCCGCTTCTCCCGAAGCATCCTGATCTCCTTCTCCAGCGCCGACCAGACCGTAACCTCATGACCGTTCTTCCGCAACAAAACTGCCAGGGCGATTCCCCAGCTTCCCGCACCGATGATACCTACTTTTGCCATAATGCCTCTTTTCCGCAGAATATTTCCCTGCTGCTATTCCTTTCCATATTGCCTAAACTGTTTCCATTGCTGTCATTTCTTTTCCGGCGTACCGTCTTTTTCTTCCACATTTATCTTATTCTTCTTCATGAGATACGTCTTACGCTCATTTCCGTGAAGCAGCCTCACAATATTTTCCCTGTGCTTCCAATAGGCCAATGCTGCCAGCAGAAGAGAAATCAGATACATTTCCAACAGCTGCACCTGAGTCACTCCTGCAAACACCCCCATCTGACCGCAGATCACCATTTCGACTACAAACCCGAGATATACAAGCAGCGATCCCAGGGACACCAGATGGGTAGCAAAGAAAATACCGAAAAATACAGCCACACCCATGACGATAAAATAGGGATGGAAAGACAAAATCAGTCCCGCGGTAGCAGCAATCCCCTTTCCCCCTTTGAAATGCATGTAGAAAGGATAATTATGTCCCAATACTGCACCGGCCCCGGCATAGAGGCTCAGCAGATAAATCATATCCGGATGGCTTCCTCCGAACAGCAGTCTGGAAACCCACACCGCCGCCATGCATTTCAGACAGTCCCCTGCCAGCACGATCAGACCGGCTTTCGTTCCCAGCACTCTCAAAGCGTTGGTGGTTCCGGCATTGCCGCTGCCATACTGCCTGATGTCAATTCCATTGGCTCTGCCATAAAAATAGGCCGTCTGAAACAAACCAAATACATAACCGATCGCTACGCAAAGAATCCTTTCCATTTTTTCCTATTGCTCCTTTTCATTTCGTTCTCTGATGATAAATCGCAGGGGGGTTCCCCGGAACCCAAAGGTCTCCCGGATCTGATTTTCAATGTATCTGGTATAGGAGAAATGCATGAGTTCCTTATTGTTGACGAAAATGACAAAGGTAGGCGGTTTCACGGCCACCTGGGTAATATAATAAAGTCTCAGACGTTTCCCCTTGTCGGAAGGCGGCTGCTGCATTGCCACTGCCTCCGCCATAATCTCGTTCAACACACCTGTGGCCACCCGCATGGCATGATTTTCGCTGACCATATCAATGATATCAAAAAGCTTCGGCAGACGCTGTCCCGTCCTGGCTGACAGAAAGACAATCTCCGCATAGGGCATATAGGACAAAACATTCCGAACCTTCTCTGTCACCTCATAGATGGTTTTATCGTTTTTCTCCACCGCATCCCACTTGTTCACAGCGATAATAACTGCCTTACCGCGGTCATGAGCAATACCGGCGATCTTTGCATCCTGTTCGCTGACGCCTTCCACGGCATCAATCACCAGCACCACGATATCCGCCCGCTCCACCGCACTGACAGCGCGCACAATCATATAATGTTCCAATGCTTCTTTTATCTTATTTTTCCGCCGAAGCCCTGCGGTGTCGATGAAGACGTATTCCTTTCCGTTGTGCATGATCTGTGTATCCACCGCATCCCTGGTGGTACCTGCTATATCGGATACAATAAGACGGTCTTCTCCCAACAGCCGATTGATCAGGGAAGATTTTCCCACGTTCGGTTTCCCTACAATGGCCACCCTGGGACGTTCATCCTCTTCCTCCGTCTCCTCAGTATTTCCCAAATGAGAGAGAACCTCCTCCAGCATATCTCCCAAGCCCAGCTTATTCGCCGCAGAGATGGGATGGGGTTCTCCGATGCCCAGATTGTAGAATTCATAGACATCCGCCATATATTTTTCGAAACTGTCCACCTTGTTGACTACCAATACTACAGGTTTATGGGAACGCCGCAGCATATCCGCCACCTTGGCGTCGGAATCCACCAGCCCGTCCTTCACATCTACCAGAAATACAATCACATCCGCCGTCTCTATGGCGATCTGTGCCTGAGCCCTCATCTGAGACAAAATAATATCTTTGCTGTCCGGCTCAATTCCCCCGGTATCAATCAGTGTAAAAGTCCGGTCCAGCCAAGTGACATCCGCATAGATTCTGTCCCTGGTAATGCCGGGTGTATCCTGGACGATGGAGATCCTCTGTCCCGCCAGAGCGTTAAACAGCGTGGATTTTCCCACATTCGGCCTGCCCACCACCGCAACGATCGGTTTTGTACTTTTTTTTGCCATAGTATACTCCTTCTGCTTATGTGCTATCCTGCATAAAGGACTGCTTCCACAAAGTCGTTTCCGCTTGATTTTACAATATAAATCGGCACTTGTAAAGCCTTTTCCAGCTCTCCCACATGCATATCGTCCAAAAAGACATCCTCGCCGCTGCGCAGAACGTTTTCCGGGAGAAGCAGACAGCTTCCAAGAGGCCTGTCCTTCAGCTGCGCCAGCAGATCCTGTCCGGTAAGCAGGCCCGAAACCGTGATTTTCCTGCCGAAAAAGTCATTGGTAACCGGATAAACATGGAGATCAAGATTGGGACAGGCTTTCATCATCTTCTCCGCCATCTCCCGGACATAAGGAAAGACCAGCTCTCCCGTTGCCATGGAGAGCTCTTTCCTTCCGGTTATCTCCGCAAAAGCGTTCCTATTCTGATGTTCTCTCATACTTTCCTGAAATTCTTCCAGCAGAAGCCGCAGCATCCCCACACCGTTTTCCAACTGCAGATAACCATCATAGCGCTCCGCTTCCGGCAGCTCCATATCTGCCAGAATATACCACTCGTCGCTGGCATGAATAAAATGAGTTCCGAATCTCTCACAGCATTTCAGCTGATACTTTTCGATCAGACTTATCACAGCAATGGCGTCCTCCCGGGTAAAGGGTTCCAGCGGATACAGGCCCTCCCGGTATTTTGTCAGTCCCACAGGCACCACGGAGACACTCTCCAGACAGGGAAGATACTTCATCAGCTGTGCAATGCTGTATTCCAGCTCCGGACCGTCGTTCACGCCTCTGCATAGCACAATCTGCCCATTCATATGGATTCCGGCTTCAAAAAGCACGTCCGCTTTCTTCAGCGCCTCCCCTGCAAATCGGTTGTTCAGCATTTGACATCGAAGCTGGGGGTTCATGGTGTGGAAAGAAATATTGATCGGCGAAAGCCGGTACCGGCAGATTCTGTCAATATCGTGTTCAGACATGTTGGTCAATGTGACATAATTGCCCTGCAGAAAAGAGAGTCTGGAATCGTCATCCTTAAAATACAGCGTTTCCCGCATATTGGGCGGCATCTGATCAATAAAGCAGAAGATGCATTTGTTTCTGCAGCTGCGGTACTCATCCATCAGGCCGCTCTCAAATTCGATGCCCAGATCCTCGTCAGGATCTTTCTCCACCTCAAGAAGCCATTGTTCCCCTCCGCTTTTTTCCACCAACAGATCAATTGCGTCATCTTGTATCATAAATTGGTAGTCAAAAACATCTTCAATCTCAGTACCATTGACAGCCAGAAGCCTGTCTCCCGCTTCTATATTCAGTTCTTCCGCAATGCTTCCGGGAAGCACCCTCCGGATTCTGTGCGCCTTTTTCCCTATTTCCATCCTGTATCCCTTTCTTTATTTTTTCCAAGATACTTCTATTCTGTCGGAGTCCTCCTAAAATGCCGCCGCGGCTTTTCTCCATTGATTTTACATTGTATTAAGGATCTTCAGATCGATATTCTGCAAAGGAAAAAACGGTTTTAAACAAGTCTCCGTCCAGAAAAATTTCAAAGCTTCCTCCCTGAACCTGTACCAGACTCCTGGCAATGTAGAGTCCCAGACCGCTTCCTTCGGTGGTTCTTGAAGAATCTCCTCTGATAAACCGCTCCGTCAGCTCTTCGGTGCGTATGTTCATCTGCTGTCGGGAAATATTTTTAATGGATACTTCGATCCGTTCCTCCCGTCTGACCATATCAATATAGATCCGGGTGCCTTCCAGGGCATATTTACAGATATTGTTGAATAAATTCTCCACCACGCGCCACATTCTTCGGCTGTCTGCATAGATGTAAGCAGCGTTTTTGTCCTTGTCAAACACCACCTGCAGCCTGCACGCGTCCATTCTCTCAGAGAATTCTCCGATCCCCTGATTGAGAAGTTCGGTCAGATTCAATTTCTCCCGTTCCAGCTCAATATTGCCCGATGAAATCTTGGATGCTTCCACCAGGTCATCTGCCAGCTGCTTGAGCCTCTGGGTCTTTCCATCCAGAATATCAATATATCCCCGGGCCGGTTCTTCCTGAATATGCAGTCGTTTCAGCAGATCCACATAATTGATAATTGAAGTCAAAGGTGTCTTGATATCATGAGACACATTAGTAATCAAGTCAGTCTTCAACTGCTCATCCTTCATGCTTGTGCTCACGGCCTTGCTGATCCCTTCGCCGATGTTGTTCACCGCATCCGCAAGTTCTCTGCAGGATCCATGCAGTGTATCTGCCTCCAGCTTGAAGGTCACATCTCCTTCCCGGATTCTCCGGATTCCGTCCACAATCTCGCTCTGTTCCGCGTTGTGTCTGAATATAAAGACGCCCACCACACCGTCCAGTCCGATCAGCAGTGCCAGAATCAAAAGCATAGGCATCTGCTGCTCTCTCAGAACATACACGGCAACGATCCCTGCCAGATTGGAAAACAGAAAGGCATTGTATGGCAGCAGCACGCTTACCACAGAGTTCCTGTGATGAAAAATAAATCTGACAGTATGTTCAAATCCTCTGCAAAACCGATACAGGAAGCTGTCACACCACAAATTATTCGCCCTGGTGCGCCGAACCAAACTGTACCAGACCAGTTGGAAACCGATGCTGATATACAAACCATACATTGCAAACAGACCATATTGGTACAGTTTCGTCAGCTGTATCCCCCAGAGTTCCGATGCGATACCGGCACTTTCCACGATTTCACGGAGAGCCCCATATCCCCGGGCCCCTCCCCAGACCAGAACCGCTGTCAGCAGAAGCAGAATCTCCGTCCACATCCTGTCAAACCGGTTCAGATACCAGATCTGCTCTCCGTTTTCTCCCTCTGCCGTACCGGCGGTGACGGTCAGATAGATACCGATTCCCACCCAAACTGCTCCCAGCAGAAAAATCAATCCCAGAATCCGGTTTATATTGGGCACAATTTTCTGATAAAGTGCATTGGCAGACTGAAATGCATCCCCCTTGACCGTATAATTGGCATCCACCCCCAGCCAGATATGGGTGGTATCCGGATAGGCATACCCATAGGCACTGATATATCCGTCAATCTCTTCCTCACTCAATATGGTGTTGCCCATAAATACGAGACTGTCCGGATAATAAATCAGATACCATCTGTATTCATTAAAGGCTTCCGTGACATAATCGTCTTCTGCATCCTCCAGATCTTTCCGGTTGGTATAAGTACACATACCGCTGTCCGTCATCATCCGTACCATATATTTTACATTGGTGTTGGCTTCCTCATACGCATTGTTGCACAGCTGATACCGTTGATAATTGGATGAAATATCGTTTATAACCGCGGAAACATTTTCCTGAAGCTGTATATAATCCACCCAGTTATCGGCATAGGCAGTCAGCTGCCGCTCCCCGTCAATGGTATCATAGCGACAGTTCAGCATGGGAACATAGACGACGAGACTTCCGTCATCCTCCCTGTTTACATCCACATCTTTCAGCTTTTCCGCTATGATATAAGAAAATACCAGATCTTCCAGCTGGTCCTGGGTACAGGCCTCCAGCTTTTCCGCCAGCATGGCCACCTCTTCCTCTGTTTTCCCGGAAAAAGCCGCTGCCTCCTCACCTCCAACCGGATCTCCGGCCTTGTCCTCCGGCAGACCGGTACCCTGTCCGCCGTCATCCACCCGATAAAAATTGTCAAAACAAAGCTGTCCATATTCGTCCAGCATAAAATTTTCCGGATAAATACAATTCCCGAAATAATTAATAAAATCCGACATACTCAAAAAACGGCTGGCATACTCTACGCCGGATTTCCCCCATTTGATGAGATTGTCCAGCTCATAAACGGCAGTGACCCCGCAGCCCTGGTCCGCCCCGATTTCTCTTGCCGCAGCCGTGATATCAATTTCCTTTGACGGGTCAAAGATGCCGTCCGTCTCCAGCTGCCTCTTGATCGCCACCAGACGGGTAATGTCCGAAACCGCATTTCGAAACAGATCATGATAGATCTCCGATTCCTCAAATTCCACACCCATATCCGTGGGAAAGATTTTGTACACCTGGGCTCCGTCAATGGAATTTACTACCACATGGGAGTTCAGCAGAAGCCCTGCCACTGCCAGCAGAAGCCCTGCTGCCAGAATATGCTGAAGCAGGGCAAATCCCATCCTTTTGAATGTTGATTTCTTCATACGCTCATCCTATTGCCTGTCTATTTTATATCCCACTCCCCAGACCACTTTCAGATATCTGGGTTCTCTGGGATTGATTTCAATTTTCTCACGGATGTGGCGGATATGCACCGCTACCGTGTTGTCAGCCCCTATGGCATTCTCATTCCAGATACTCTCATAGATCTGGTCAATGGAAAAGACTCTTCCCTGGTTTTTCATCAGCAGAAGAAGGATATTGTATTCTATGGGTGTCAATTTCACCGCCTCTCCGTCTACCGTAACCTGCTTGGTATCATCGTTAATCACAAGTCCCCCCACCTGAAAGACAGCCTTACTCTCCGGATTCAGGCTTCCCAGCGAAGTATAACGGCGAAGATTGGATTTCACCCGCGCCGCCAGCTCCAACGGATTAAAGGGCTTGGTGATATAGTCATCTGCACCGATATTCAGCCCCAGTATCTTATCCGTATCCTCAGACTTGGCGGACAGCATAATAATAGGGATACTGCTGTATTCCCTGATCTTCAGCGTCGCACGGATACCATCCAGCCTGGGCATCATGATATCCATGATCAACAGATGGATCTCCTCCTTCTTCAACAGCTCCATGGCCTGTTCCCCGTCATATGCCTTAAAAATACGATATCCGTCCTGCTTCAGATATATCTCAATCGCGTCCACAATTTCCCTGTCATCATCACATACCAGTATATTTGCCATCTTCCTCACTCTCTTTCCTGAACCTGCTGTCAGCCTCCCCACAATCTCCGGCTGCCCGCTGTATCCTCACAGTTTCTTAAGTGTCCGGTCCGGCATAAGCATCAGAAATGCTCCCAGATTCCCTCTTTTCCCGCCGCTTGCTCTGTGAGAAAACAGATAGCTGCTGTTGTGGCAGGTGCATAAATCCGTAATTGCGATCTGTTTTTTCGGAATTCCTGTCTGTTCCAGAATCCTCTGGTTTGCAAGCCACAGATCAAGCTGATACTTCCCCGGCTCTCTGCCAGGCAGTACCACCTTCTCCCCCAGTTCCGTAAACTGCTCTGCCACTTCCTGACTGACCTCATAACAGTCTCTGCAGATAGATGGGCCCACGGCAGCATATAGATCCTCTGCTTTGGTGTGAAAATTCCGCTCCATTGCCCGGACCATACATGCTCCCATCCTGGCTGCAGTCCCCCGCCAGCCCGAGTGAGCCAAGCCGATGGCCCGGCGGACGGGATCTACAAAATACAGCGGTACACAGTCCGCATAGCTGGTTACCAAAGCAATCCCCGGCTCCTGCGTGATCAGTCCGTCCACATCTTCGTAATCCTGCTCCCGTACGATTCCCTTTCCACGGTCCTGTGGAGTGATATGCCTGATATTGGTAGTATGTGTCTGGTGAGAAGCCGTCATATCTTCCATACTACAGCCGAGAACACCTGCAATCCGTCTGTAATTTTCCAACACATCCGCTTCCCTGTCACCCCTTGAAAAGCTTAAATTCATGGAAGCAAACTCCCCTCTGCTGACGCCGCCCAGACGCGTGCTGAACAGATGCCTTACTCCCGGGATTCCATCCAGCAGCGGAAAGGTCAGATATTCCAGCTTTGTACCGTCTTCCATAATGACTCCATGCTGCCTCATCCCTTCCTCTCCCCATCTGCTCCGCCTGATCCTGAACACATCTTCTCCCATTTCCCTGTCCTTTCAAAGATTTTTCAATATATCATTTATATATGTGCGGAAAAGCATTCTGAATCCACTTCATTTCCCCTGCCTGAATTCCCACCACATCATACCGGACACAGGTATCCTCTCCCATTCCATGCAGAAATCTATAATAATCTGCGGCCCTGCATATCCTGTACTGTTTCCGGTAACCTACTGCCTCCAGTGCATAACCGCAGCCGGAAGAACTCCTGTACTTTACCTCCACAAACACAAGATACCCTTCATGCCTGCCGATCAGGTCGATTTCCCCCTGTCTGCTGCGGAAGTTCCGCTCCAGAATCCGCATGCCGTTCTCCTCCAGGTATTCCGCTGCCTGCTGTTCTCTGCCCGCACCTGTTTTCCTCTTATTCAACTGTCTACCTTCTGATCTTCCCCTTTATTTTATCCATGGAATCCACAAATACCAGTATCTCCGCCACCACCTCATATAATTCCGGCGGAATCATGTCCCCAATATCCAGTCTGGACAAGGTATCCGCCAATTTATCATCCCTGTGAACCGGCACATGGCTTTCCTGTGCCTTTTCGATAATCCGTTCCGCCAGCACCCCTTTTCCGCTTGCCACTACTCTTGGAGCTTCATCGGATGGATCATATTCCAGTGCAACAGCCTGTTTTACTTTATCCCTCTCCTCTTTTTTCCCATACATCAATTTCAGAAATCCTCCTCACCTGCTCCTGTGTCCGGATGCCCTGCCCCAGTCATTCTTCTGTCATGTACGCACATCAAAAGCATAATGGGAAAGCATAATCCCCTTATTCTGCGCCAGTACGGGTTCCAGTCCCCCCTTTGTGGCTTCGACTCCCGTCCGCACCACCATGGAAAAACTGCAGTCATACCCTCTCTTCTGAAGCCTCTGTGTCAGAGTATCCAGATGCTTCTCCATAAAACCTATGATTTCATCGTCGCGCAGGTAAAACCGTGTCGTTACCCTACTGCTCTTCATGGACACATACACGTCAAGAGGTCCCAAATATTCCATATCCAGATGCAGAAGTGCGCTGACCGTGCCGTCCTGACTGGTCAGCTTCTTTTTGTTGGTATAGACATAAAGTTCCCCCTGGGCATCCCGCTGCTGTAAGCGCAGCGGCAGCTGCACATAGGTATACATTTGATTCAGCTGCTGCAGAAAATCCAGATTCTGCGACATGGAAGATACTGCTCTGTATGCCGTACCGCCTGTCTGCCCGGCACTTTCCAGCGCACTTTCCAGACTCCTTAACTGTCTGTCCAGACGACGGTACATCTCCTCCACCCGTCCGGGGGAAGCTACTTCTTCCGGGCGCAGCATCCAGCCTGCCTTCAATTGGCCGGACAGCAGCTGACGAAACTTTGATCCTGAGAATAATTTTTCAAGCAGACGCGCAGATCCTGCGGAAATCCCGGTCTCCTGGGCATATGAACTCAGCATACCGAAAAAAGTTCGAACGTCCGTTTCCCCCCGGACAAACTGCAGAATCTGGCTCCGCAGAGCAGAAGCTTCTCCGGAGGGCAGCTTCACACTGTCCAGGATCTCCAGCATTTCCCGGGCTGCTGCTGTCCGAATCTGCATGGGAACCTGTTCCCCGGTCCCGCCTCCCTGCACCGGCTGTTCTGCCGCAGCGGTCTCCATCCCCTCTGCTCCCTTTCCCGGAAGCATCTGGCCCCTGCTTTGTTCTTCCGCTCCCATCGGCATCTCCTCAGACCCCGTGAATATCTCCTGCAGCATTTCCGGAGACAGAACGCCTCCCTGCACCCCCTCCGGTCCCACATTTTCTCCTGTTCCCATGATACCGGACACATCTCCTGACGGGAGACGGAGCCCGTCTCCGGCAAAGTTTCCCGGTGCATTTTCCGTCCCTGTCTCTCCGTTTATCTGTCCCGGCAGTCCGTCTGCAGCCCCTTCGCCGGAAACCGTCATACCGCCGTCCCGTATCAGCTGCAGCACCTCCTGATACAGCTTTACCGCACCTGCTGCATCTCCCTGCTCCATCATGGAATCAAAGACTTCCGGCAGGGCATCCAGAATGGCATCCATCCCCTGAGTCAGCTGATGGTTCAGGTTCCGATAGGAAATCATCTGGTTCACATTTGCCTCGTTGACAGGCATCTGCAGTCTGTGAAGATTGACAATATCTGACACTTCTCCCTGCGGAAAGCTGTTGATCTCCCTGAAAATCTGCTGAAGATTATTTCTGTTGACCGGCATACCTGCCGCCATCAGCTGCTGAGTCATATCAATGGAAACCCGATTCACCGGCAGCCCCGCCATGTCCAATGCCTTTAATACGGTTATGTCGGTAGCCACATTGGTAAAAAGGGGACTTAATGTGAGAGAACTGCCATTGTTTTTCACCTCAAATGTCATATTCTTTCCCACTTCGAGATTCAGGTTCCGATCCACTCGGGCATTCAGGATAATGTCCTCTGAAATTCTGATCTGTACCTCGCCGCCGTTTCTGGAGAGGATCTCCCCGCTGATGGTCTGTCCCGGCACGAGAGAACGGAGCTGCCGGTTCGCCTGTTCCATCTGAGCCGGTGTGAGCTGATTTGTATGGGAAGAAGCGCTGTCTGTGCGTACCTCTCCCGAAAATAATTGTGAAAGTTTCATTTGATTCCGCTTCCTGTTTTCGTTTTTGCTCTGTGTCCACAATGGGCAGACACATTATGTTGCGACGAAATTCCGAATAAAACTTCGGCGGTGGATGGGCGTGGGACCATGTTTTTGGAGTGCCTCAATGTGCTCTCTGCTCCCATAGCCCTTGTTCTCTGCAAAACCATATTCCGGATATGTTTTGTCGTATTGCTGCATCATTCTGTCCCTGGTGACCTTTGCCACAATGCTGGCAGCACCGATAGTGATGCTTTTCGCATCCCCTTTGATGACAGGTACCTGGGGAATGCTGATGCCCGGAATCTGAACTGCATCGTTCAACAGCAGATCCGGAACTGGCCGGAGCCGCCCAACTGCCTGCCGCATGGCCTCATAAGTGGCCTGAAGAATATTGATTTCGTCTATTCGTTCCGGAGAGACGCATCCTACCGCCCAGGCAGCAGCCTGCCCTGTAATCACGTCATAAAGCTCCTCTCTCTTTTTTTCGGAGAGTTGCTTGGAATCATTTATATATAAAATACGGCATCCTTTTGGAAGGATCACCGCTCCTGCCACCACCGGACCTGCAAGCGGACCTCTTCCAACCTCATCCACACCGCAGATATACTCGTATTCCGAATACTGCTCCTCATAGCGCCGCAGCGTTTCGATCCTGGCGCGTTCCTTTTCCAGTGCTGCCAGCCGCTTTGCCGCCGTCTCCGCCAACTTTCTAACCCCCTGGCGCTCATCCGACGCATATGCTGCTATAAATTCAGGCAGCTCCTCTACAGATGCTGCCTGAAGAATCTTCTTTATCTCAATCGTACTTTTCATTTTCGCCCCAAATTCCTTCCCTCACTGATTTGGAATCCATCCAAGCCGGTTGAAAGGCCAGATACGGACCCAGGCCCTGCCTATGATATCCTCCCGCCTGATATTCCCCACAATCCCAATGCGGCTGTCCGAACTGTGGTTGCGGTTATCTCCCAGGACAAAATATTCCCCTTCCCCCAAAGTGACAGGCTGTGCTGCCAAACCTATGGTGTCGGGTCTGATGGTTTCGCTGCCGTAATGTTCCTCCAACACCTCCCCGTTGATATAGATCGTTCCCGTCTCGTCGATCTGTACCGTTTCCCCCGGAAGAGCAATAATCCGTTTGATATATCTCCTGTTATCATCATATCTGACCGGAAATACGATCACATCAAAACGTCTGGGCTCTCTGAAACGATATGTGAGCTTATCCACAATCAGATTGTCCCCATCCATAAGCATGGGCTCCATAGAAGAACCGTCCACATTTATCCGCTGCCCTACGAAAGTTATGATCAGAAGCGCCACACCGATAACTCCTCCAAAATACAGCAGATTACTTAAAATCTCTTTCGTCCTCTTCTTCATGACAGACTCCTTTGTATCACTGATGTTTCAGAACACCGATTTTGTCCAATGGCCAGATGCGGACCCAGGCTCTTCCTATGATATCTCCCCGCCGGATATTCCCCACAATCTCTGTGCGGCTGTCCGTACTGTTATTGCGGTTGTCTCCCATGACGAAGTATTCATCTTCACCCAGCACAATGGGATTTGCGGCAATGCCCACCGTATCCGCCCGAATGACCTCTCTGCCGTAATTCTCCTGCAGCAGCTCCCCATTGATATAGATATTCCCCTGTTGGTCAATTTGCACCGTCTCCCCCGGCAATCCGATGATACGCTTGATATAGTAGGTATTTTCCTGATATTGAAAGGGAAATACGATTATGTCATATCTCTGCGGATCCCGAAACCGATAGGAAATCTTATCCACAATCAGATTATCTCCATTAGACAGCATGGGTTCCATAGAAGAACCATCTACCTCCGTCCTCTGCCCTACAAAAGTAATTACAAGCCAAGTCAGACACAGCACCCCCAGCAGATAGACCAGAGTACTTATCATCTCTTTCATTACTTTATTCATCGCGCATCCTCCCCGTTTCCTCTCACTGCAGCCCCTGCCAGGTATTTCAATATACTGAAGCGGCTGTTCAAACAGGAAATCCGGCTGACTTTCTTCCTGACAGCCTCTTCACGGCAGGTCTGCTCCCTGCCTTATGGACGCTCCAGCGTCATTCTCCCCAGTCGTCCGCTTCGGAAGTCATCCAGCAAAATAGCGGAAGCTTTCTTCAGATCCAGACTTTCCCCCTTCAGAAAACAGCCCCTGCTGCGTGCTATGGCTTCCAGTGTATGGACCGCCCGCTCCTCCCACGAGATCCCGTACCTGCCTGGGACAGAATCCGGGTAAAGTTCCTGCAGGCAATCCAGCAGGTCACAGGCCAGTTCCTCGGCAATCATAACCTCATCATTCATGGAACCAATAAACGCCAGATGCATGCCTACAACATCATCTTCGAACTTGGGCCACAGAATACCAGGCGTATCCAGCAATTCCAGTCTGCTATTCAGTCGAATCCACTGCCTTCCTCTGGTGACACCGGGCTTATTGCCTGTTTTGGTACAGGCCCTTCCCGCAAAAGAATTGATAAATGTAGACTTCCCTACGTTGGGAATCCCGGCTACCATCGCCCTGACAGGCCGGTTTACAATCCCCCGCCTTCTGTCTCTCTCGATTTTTTCCCCACAGGCCTTCTGCACCAGACCGTTGATTGACCTGATCCCGGCACCGGTTTTGGAATTCACTTCCAAAACATACATACCACCCGCCTCCAGACTGTCAATCCATGCTTTGTTCCACGTTGCATCCGCCAGATCTGACTTGTTTAAAAGTATGATCCTGGATTTTCCCTTTCCCAGTTCATCGATATCCGGATTCCGGCTGGCAAACGGTATCCTGGCATCTGCCAGTTCAATGATCAAGTCGATCAGCTTTATATTTTCCTGCATCATACGCTTTGCCTTTGTCATATGACCAGGATACCATTGATAATTCATCTTTATTTTACAAATCCCATGCCCAGCTCTTCACAGGAAGCATGGAACCATACCTTTCCTAGCATGTCTTCTTCTCTCACCGGTCCAATATTGGGAGAACGGCTGTCCTCGCTGTTGCCCGGATTATCACCGATGCAGAAATATTCTCCGTTCTGCACTGTAAATTCGCTGGCCGCAATCCCGGCATCCGCCAGTTTTTCCGTGACCCACGGGCTTTCCTCACCGTTCACGTACAGAACCCCTTCACGGATCCATACTCTGTCCCCTGGTACCGCCACCACACGTTTTACATAATAATGGGTATTCTCATTCCCGTTGGGCAGAAACACCACCACATCTCCTCTTTGAGGAGACGTAATCATATAAAGAAACGAATTGATATAGATACGCTGCCCATTATACAGTGTGGGCTCCATGGATACTCCCACCACATTGGTTGCTGTCCCAAAATACAAATTCAATACAACCGCAATGAAAACGGCTGCCACAATACCAAACAGCCAGCTGAAAATCTCCTTCACATGAGCAGGGCTGATCTTTCTCTTTTTTCGGTTATAAAAACTGAGACCCTTCTTTTTTGCCATATCGCATCCGATCCGAGACGGCCTGCAGCGCCATCCTATCTGCTCCTTTTAAACATAAAAAGGACAACTACCCAAGTAATTGCCCTCTTGTCCGCTTATTTTACGGCTTCTTTTACCTTTGCCTTCTTACCGACACGGCTTCTCAGGTAGTTCAGCTTCGCACGCCTTACCTTACCTCTTCTGACCACCTCAATCTTCTCCACATTGGGAGAGTGTACCGGCCATGTCTTCTCTACGCCGATACCGTTGGAAGTCTTCCTGACAGTGAAAGTCTCACGGCTGCTTCCGCCCTGTCTCTTCAGCACGATACCTTCAAATACCTGAATTCTCTCACGGTTTCCTTCCTTGATCTTACCGTAAACTCTCACAGTATCGCCTACATTAAAGTCTTCAACTTGTGTTTTTAACTGCTCTGCCTCAATTTCTCTGATAATGTCACTCATTGTGAGCCTCCTTTATAAAATGGATGTTCTTAATACCGGATCTTTCGCCTGAAAACGCCCGTTTCCAAACAGCGAAATGCCGCAGGAATCCTGTTCCTTAGTAACAGAGGACCATCTTTTTCACAACATTAAAATCTTAGCATATCCACTTCTACTTTGCAAGCACTTTTTCCAGCCACCAGAAAGTTTTTTCGGCTTTATAAAAACCCAGTCTCTCCTGCAGCCTCCCGGATTCCGTATTCTCTGCCGACACATGGCAGTAAGGCGTCTGTCCCCGTTCCAGCATACGGTTCACGGCATACGATTCCAGAGACAGGGCAATCCCCTGTCCTCGGAATGGTTCCTCCACATACAGCATACCCAGACTTCCTTCTGAATGAACCCCCACAAATCCTGCCAGATTTCCTTCCAGAAAGGCGCCATACATGGCACCTGCCAGAATCCGTTCTCGAAGATACCCTTCCTCAATGCCCGGCCCGCCTTCCGGGCAGTATAGACGGCACACCTGCGGAAAATGTTCCATGGTAAGGCACCGGATATCCCTGTGCTTTACACGCAGTACTTCCTTCTTCGTATACAACATCTGGTCGTATTCTCCCAGCACCCTATAATGCCGTTTCGCCAAAATATCCTTCAGAAAAAGATCAGATATGACGATAAACCTTCCCTCTCCCGGCAGACAATCCGCGATCTTCTCTCCAAAGCTGCAATCCGCCGCAATGGCCATGCTGGTTCTGCTGTTCCGGTCATACACCAGTACGGACAGTGTCCCCTCCCCGTTATGGGAATACACGATTTCTCCATTTCCCCGGTCCAGGCTTTCCATTATATGAATATGATTTCGCTTTTGGCGGGAAAGCAGCCGGATCAACAGCTGCTTCTGCTGATATTTTTCATACAGGTCCGGCCTTCTCCGGGCAGTGCGCTGTTTTGCCTCTTCCAGCCGCCATTTAGCCACTTTTCTGTGGTCCCCTGACAGCAATACCGCCGGCACTTTCCTGCCATGCCATTCCTCTGGACGGGAATACTGCGGATACTCCAGCAGATCACGATAAAAACTCTCTTCCTCCGCAGAACCGTCATTCCCCAAAACACCCGGGATCAGCCTTGCAATGGCATCAATCATCACCATGGCCGGAAGTTCTCCTCCCGTAAGCACATAATCACCTATGGAAACGAAATCCGTCACAATCTCTTCCAATACACGTTCGTCTATCCCCTCATAATGGCCGCACAAAAAGACCAGTTCCGTTTCTTCTGCCAATTCTCTGGCCATCTGCTGAGTAAAAGGACTTCCCTGAGGCGTTACATAGATCGTTCGGATATTCCTTCCTCCCGTCACAGCTCTGTGGGCATCAAACACGGGCTGCGCCTGCATCAGCATCCCCGCGCCGCCGCCATAGGGATAATCATCCACTTTTCCATGCCTGTCCTTGGTGTAATCCCGGATATTTACCGCATTCAGAGTAATAATATTCTTTTCGCATGCCCTTCCGATGACACTGGGGCTTAAGCCCTGAAGCACCATCTCCGGAAACAGGGTCAATACATGAAATAGGTTTCTCACGTCTCGTCCATCAATCCTTCCAATACGTGTATTCTCATAAATCCCTGTTCCACATCCACCGCAAGCACACATTGTCTGATGGCCGGCAGCAGCAGATCTTTCCCGCTGTGGAGCCTGATTACATAGACATCATTCGCTCCCGTTTCGATTACGTCCTTTAACGTACCAATCTCACTGCCGTCCTCATCCTGTACGATCAGGCCGATCAGGTCTGCTATAAAGTACTCATCCTTTGCCAGCCGCACCGCATTGCTTCTGGGTACCATCAGCGAACATCTGCGGTACTTCTGTGCCGCCTCCATGGTATCGATTCCTCTGAATTTCAGAATTGCAAACTGCTTGAAGAATTTCACACCCTCTATCTCCAGAATGCGGTCTGCCGCCTGGGAATCCATCGCCGTCTCCTGTTCCGGAACCGCCCTCACGATCACTTCCTTCAGCCGCTTAAAACGTCTGACATCGTCCGTAGTCGGATATACTTTTACCTCCCCATGCACCCCGTGAGGAGAAGTAATAATGCCGACCTGAAAAAAATCTTCCATCTGATTACCCTATAATCTCCACATCCACGTTCTTCTTCTCCCTGGATGCCGCTGCCTTTACAACGGAGCGAATCGCTTTCGCGATTCTCCCCTGCTTTCCGATCACCTTGCCCATATCCGCAGATGCCACATGAAGTTCCAGGATCACATTACGCCCCTCGGCTTTCTCGGTAACACTCACTTCCTCCGGATTATCCACAAGTGATTTTGCGATCACTTCCACCAATTTCCTGGAATGATTTTCTTCCATGGAAATTCTCTCTTCCATGGAATGCCTCTCTTCTATCATAAGCCACCTCCCACGGGTTAGAATTTATTTTTCGATTCCTGCCGCCTTGAAAAGTTTGCCTACTACTTCTGTAGGCTGTGCGCCGTTGGCCAGCCACTTTTTAGCCAGTTCCTCATTGATCTTAAAAGTACTGGGATCCGTGCTGGGATCATAGGTACCGATCTCCTCGATAAACCTGCCGTCTCTGGGGGACCGGGAATCAGCTACAATGATTCTATAAAAAGGTGCCTTTTTCTGTCCCATTCTTCTTAATCTGATCTTTACTGCCATTTTCTTACCTCTTTCCGCCCCTTGGGCTCATTGTGATTTCATCTTGTTTCTTAACTTATTTCTTAATATGAAAAGGAGCATTCCTCTCCTTATTCACCCTGATCAGAAAGGGAATCTTCCCCCCATACCGGGAAAACCGCCAAACTTTCCCCTGCCCTTTTTCCCGCCGCCAAACTGCTTCATCATTTTCTGGCTCTGCTCAAACTGTTTGATAAACCGGTTCACCAGTGCAATATCCACACCGGCGCCTTTTGCAATGCGGTGCTTCCTGCGGGGATTCAGCAGTTTTGGATTGCGCCGTTCCTCCTTTGTCATGGACAGAACAATAGCTTCCATCTGCTTCAGCTGCTTTTCATCAATCAGAGAGTCCAGCTCGGCTCCCTTCATTCCCAACCCCGGCAGCATACTCAGGATACTGGACAATCCGCCCATATTTCGCATCTGCTTCATGCTTTCCAGGTAGTCCTCAAAATCGAACTTTCCCTTTTTCATCCGGCCGGCCATCTCACGGCCTTTTTCTTCATCTATATCAATGCTTTCCTGAGCTTTCTCAATCAAGGAGATCACATCTCCCATTCCCAGGATGCGGTTTGCCATGCGGTCCGGATAGAACTGCTCCATATCAGAGAGCTTCTCTCCCATGCTGACATACAGAATCGGCCTCCCGGTCACCGCTTTGACCGAAAGCGCTGCACCGCCTCTGGTATCGCCGTCCATCTTGGACAGGACGACACCGTCCACGCCCACCTTCTCGTCAAATTCCTTCGCCACATTCACGGCATCCTGACCGGTCATGGCATCTACCACCAGCAAAGTCTGATGCACCGTGATGCTGTCCTTGATCTCCTGCAGCTCCGTCATCATATCTTCGTCTATATGAAGACGGCCTGCCGTATCCAGGATTACCACATTGTGTCCGTTTTTCTCTGCAAACCTGACTGCTTCTGCCGCAATTTCCGGCGGCTTGTGATCAGTTCCCATGGAAAAGACATCCACTTCCTGCTTTCTGCCGTTGATCTGCAGCTGTTCAATTGCAGCAGGCCTGTAGATATCACATGCCACCAGCAGGGACTTTTTCCCCTTCTGCTTCAGCTTTCCGGCAATTTTGGCTGTAGCGGTGGTTTTGCCGGCGCCCTGAAGCCCTGCCATCATAATCACGGTAATGGATTTCCCCGGCTGCATGGCGATCTCTGTGGTTTCGCTTCCCATGAGACGGATCATTTCTTCATTTACGATCTTGATTACCATCTGGCCAGGATTCAAACCATTCATCACATCCTGTCCCACCGCCCGCTCTTCCACTGTCCTGACGAATTGTTTCACGACTTTAAAATTAACATCCGCCTCCAACAGGGCCATTTTGACCTCTTTCATGGCAGCTTTGACGTCGTTCTCCGTCAGGCGGCCCTTGCTTCTCAAATTTTTAAATACATTCTGCAGTTTGTCTGTTAAGCTCTCGAATGCCACCTGTGACTCCTTATTGTTGGTTTTCCCTATCTGATTCTCTGTCCATATAGCGGAGCATGGCCGCAGCTTCCATCTGTCACCTGAACTTACAGCTCTTTCAGCAGTTCCCTGGCAAGCCTTCTGATGACCAGCAGCTTCTCATGCATTTTTATGGCATCTTCCCTGACCGGACCACCGATTTCAGCCGGAACCGCTCTTTCCTCTCCCATGCCGGCCATATCTTCCGTAAGCCGGCCGATTTCTTCCACGACCTTCTTTGCCCTGGCAAAACGCTCCACCAGATGCAGCTTACTCTCATACTCCTGAAGTATCCTGTCACAGCGCCTGATCATGTCATGCACACCCTGCCTGGAAATCCCCCGCTCCTCCGCAATCTCCCGCAGAGACAGATCATGATATACCGCATCCGCGTATACGCTGCGCTGGTGCTCGGTCAACAGTTCTCCATAAAAGTCAAACAGCATTGCCTGTTCATAAATTTTATCCATAACTCCACCAACCTTGTGTATCTTACTACAAAAGGAAAATGGTGTCAAGTATTTTTTCTTTACAGTCCTGAAACCTTAAAACATCATTTCCTCCACATATGCTTCCGAAAAAAACGGATCATCTGACAGTTCAATCTTCTTCGCTGCATCCGCATATTTCCTGCAGATTCCGCGATAGTCTCCATTCAGCAGGAGCATGACAGCTCCCTCCAGGGCAGCATTGCCGATAACATGGACTTTAGGTACCAGTTCGTTCGGAATCAATCCGATCCGTCCTGCATTCTCCACGTTCAGATAACTGCCGAAACCACCTGCAATATACAGACCTGACACTTCTGTATCATCCGTACCCGCCGCATGGAGCAGTGTCCGAATCCCTCCGTGCACCGCTCCCTTGGCCAGCTGCACCATATGCACATCCTCCTGTGTAATGGCAACCGGCGGAATGATCACAATACGTTCTTCCTCCATATAACCGGTATCTTCGATTCGCCCGCACTCCAGCAGACAGGCAATTGCATCCACCGCTCCGCTGCCGCAGATTCCCAAGGCAGGTCCTTTACCGATAACATGCGCTTCCAGTTCTCTCCCGCGAAGCCGCACTTTGTCAATGGCACCGACCTTTCCCTGCATTCCGCAGGATAAGCCTGCTCCCTCAAAAGCAGGTCCTGCGGCAGCAGAACAGACATAGAGCTCCCCGCTGCGGACCAGCGCCATCTCCCCGTTGGTTCCGATGTCCGCCAGCATCTGCGTACCTGCCCTCTCACAGATGCCGGACGCCAGCAGCGCCGTGACAAGATCCGCTCCTGCAAAGGCACTCATGCAGGGGGGCAGATAAACACAGGTATCCGGGGCCACTGCGGTAAGTCCCAGACTGCCGGCGGCCAGATTCTCCCCAAACCGCCGCTTTACCGCAAACGGCGCATGAGACAGGGGTTCCGGATCTGTACCGGTAAACAGATGAAGCATCACCGTATTTCCGGTAATCACCAGACTGCCGATCTCCTGAACCGGAATGCCAGCCTCAGACGCCAGCTCCAGCAGCAGATCATCCACTGCCTTACAGATAACAGTACGCAGTTTCTCCCCTGCGCCCCCCATAGCCGCTTCTGTTCTGGACACCACATCCGCACCCCAGCCTGCCTGAGGATTCCTGCCTCCTGCCCGGGCAAGACATTTCCCATTTCTGTCCCACAGGCCCGCTGCCAGTGTAGTCGTGCCGATGTCTACCGCACATCCATAAGACAAAAAAGTAGGCTTTAGTAAAATTTTGATATCTGTACTGCCGACGGCCACCTGGGAGGTCTCCTGCCGTGCAGTCCAAACCGTACAGTCCCCTTCCGCCGCACACAGACAAGCCAGACGCATTCCCCCGGCAATTTCCTCCCCCGACAGAAACCGTCTCTCCGTTTCCGTCAGCGGATTTGTCTCTCCCTGGACCTTCACTTTACATTTGCCGCAGCGTCCATGTCCTCCGCAGGGCATCTGAATTTTATCGTCCTCTGCCAGCAATTTCCCCAGGCCTGTTCCTTCCGGTACCTGACGAGATACTCCGTTTATTGTTACAACAGACAATTTTTCTCTCCTTCCTCTTCCCCCATTACTTTGTATGAAAGATATTGTCAATGGATGGGTATTTCCCCATAAGGTCCATAAATACTGTTCAGCTCTCTGGTAGAAGGCTGCAGGTACACCGCAAAATAATTGCCCGTCTCAGTCTTGATCAAATATTCGTCTCCATTTGTCGTTATCGTATCCACGGTTTCTCCCTCTGTCAGCGGAGACTGTTCAAAATACCAGACCGCCGCCTCCTCGTCTGCCATCCGGGACAGATTCTCCGGTTTCTTCCACTGTGTCACCGGCGAATACCATACCACCCTCTCCGTAGCCAATATCATATGCTGGATCCAATTATCAAAACCCGCCGATTCCCCATAACATCTATGGTAAAACGTTCTGGAAGCATCCATATCCGCCGATGTGTTTCCAAAGATTACCTCTCCGCCGCTGGTTATGCAAAAGCATACAGTATCTATTTTCGTACCGCTCCAGTCATAGAGTTCTTCCAGTGCATCCTTTGCCAGACAGATAGCCCGCTCGGTCAGAGCTCCGCCGTACACGGTGCCATAATCCCATTCATCCACAGCCGGAAGCGCATAGGCAGTCTCACAGTAGGTGAGATCCAATTTGGGAAATACCGCATCCGGGGACGGATTCTCCTCCACATAACGCACCAGGTGCAGAACATTCATATCGTCGAATTGATAGTATTTAGTTGTTTTTACATTCTCCTCATCACTGGTGATACTTTCGATCAGCTGCAGTTCCTCATTCACACGCAGATTGGGCACCATATACCCCGGTTCAAACCGTTTCTCCACAGGATTCCACAGATAGCAGTAATAGGGCACATTCTCCCCATCTGCTCTGCCTTTAAGACAAAAATCCTGATATCCGTCAAAGTTCAGATCCGCCGCAAGGATGCCTCCGGCAAAAAGCTCCGATAAAGTTTCCCCTGCTCCCTCCGAAAAGGCGCGCGCTTCGTACGCCGGCATTTGCGCCGCCGTGTACAGGGGCTTTGCATACAGCACCTCTTTCTCTGTAGCAAAACACCACATCTGCCCTCCGTTCTCCCTGATTTCCTCTGGAGACATGGTATACAGTACCTTCACATCCTCCAGGTGAATCTTCTGCAGCGTCACTTCCGCCCTGTCCCGTATTTGATTGAATTCCAGCTGCTCGATCCGGTATTCTCCGCCGTTCCCCGTATTTTCTCCCCCTGCTTTCAGCGCGTAATCTTTCCCGTCGTTCAGGTCTACGGAAACGATGGCGGTATCCAGGACACTCTCCCGCCCGTTCCGGAAGCTACCCACTTCCGTGTCCGAAACTGTAGCTTCCCTATCTGTCGTCCTATTTCTCTCCTGTCCTCTGACCCTGCCGGTAAACGTGACTATCGATACCAGGAACACCAGCACCATCGTGACTGCCAGGGAAAGCGGTGATCTCCGGGGCCTTCCTACAATCATCATCAGCCGTTCCTTCAGCTGCTTCTTTCCCCCTGATACCGATGTGGAAAGCTGCAGCCCTCCGGGAAAATCCTCGCGCTGCACACTGAAATCCAGCAGTGTCCGCCCGTAATGAATCCTCTCTTCCTCTCTCAGCAGCCGCAGTGTTCTCTCGTCACAGGCAAGTTCACAATCCTGTCTGGAAAGTACCGCCGCAATCCACACCAGCGGATTGTACCAATGAAGACAGACACAGATCACCCTGACCAGCGCCCAGACATTATCCCTGTGCCTGAAATGCGTATTCTCGTGCAGCAGTATATATTTAAGCGCCCTGTCGTTACCCTCTATTCCCGGCGTCAGATACACTGCAGGATGAAACAATCCGAACATACAGGGCGCAGCCACTTCCGGAGAGACATAAACCGGCAGCACATTCTGTGGTTTCGTCCGATATCTCTCCCGGGCCTTATAAATTTTTCTGTGGTAACTGCAGTTGGATGCCGCCACAATTCCAGCGACACAAAGAGATCCCCACAGCCATATCCGAAAAAATATATTGTGATCTTCCCAGTCAGAAGACAGCAGATTCTCTCCAAATTCCCCGTTTGCAGACAAGTGATTCATCCGAACCTGTGGGTCCATGGAGATGGCAGTTTCCTCCATCATCTCCATGTTATCAGCTTCATAAGCTTTCTTCTGGTACGGATCCATTTTGTCCGTCCGGATCTCCTCCGAGGTCTGCCCGACTGCCTCGTATAGATCCTGTATGAAAAGCCAAACGCCCCTTCCCATGAACGACTCCTTTTCCTGCTGCACGTGGGACTGTCCCGCCGCTTTCTCCCACTTCAGAATATTCAGAACACTGAAACTGCTCTCTGAAACCGTCACAGGAACCAGCAGACGCACAGCTGCCACAAGCCAAAGCGCATACCTTGCCGCCGATCCGATCTTATTTTTAAATAACTCACGTATCAAGATAATCAAAGCAATCAAGATACTGGAAGTAATCATCCATTCAACCATTCCTCTTTTCCTCTGCCCTGTCCAAAATTGCCCGAAGTTCTGCCAGTTCCTCAGAACTTATCCTCTGTTTCTCCACAAATCCGCTAACCAACATGCTGATGCTGCCGTGATAGACCCTTTTCAGAAAGCTCTCAGTCTCCTTTTTCACGGCATCTTCCCGTTCTAACAGGGGGATGTAGGCTCTCATCCTTCCATTGTCTTCACAGGCTATCAGCCCCTTTTCATTCATACGCTTCAGCATGGTCAGGGTGGTACTCCTGCTCCATCCGGTCCGCCCCCCCATGTCCGCCACAATACGGCTTCCCACCTTGGGGGATTCCTCCCACAGGCTCTCCATGATATGCCATTCCGCTTCACTTAATGTTTTCATCCGCACCACTCCCCTTTTCTCACCAAACATATTTCTGCTGTCTACTTTGTAAACAAATATATCACATTCTGTCTACTCTGTAAACAGAAAACTGATATTGGAAAACGGGTCCGAACAGCAAAAGAAAGACCACCCCACCGTTGATGGTTCTCTCCGGTGCGGCAGTCTCTCTTATCTGTAAGATCACATGATTCTCAAATAATGCTTCCTAATTTTCAACCTTTTTCTTCGGCGCAAATTTAATACGCAAGATGTACCACAAACTTCCCGCCAGGCAGATGGAGGAATAGGCGCCGCAGATAATGCCTACCATCAGGGGCAACGCAAAATCCCGGATACTGGTGACACCCAGGATATACAGCACCGCCACCATGATAAAAGTGGTCAGGGATGTGAAAATGCTCCTGGACATAGTCTGAGTGATGCTTCTGTTCACGATCTCTTTCAGGTCATCCTTATGGGTCATGCCTGCCATATTCTCCCGGATCCGGTCAAAGATCACGATAGTGGCATTGATAGAATAACCCACAATCGTCAACATACATGCCACAAAGGTATTGCTTACGGAAACTCTTGCCACCGCGTAGAAAGCCAGCACCACCAGAACATCATGAAGCAGTGCAGCGATACTGCTGACCCCAAAGCGGATATCGCTGAAGCGGATCCGAATATATATCAGCATGAAAATAATGGCCACCACCACTGCAATAATGGTATCCGATTTCATCTCGTTACTGATAGTGGAGCTGATAGTCTCGGAAGTGATCATCTTCTCCTCCACCCCGAACTTGTCCACAAACATCTGGTTCAGGGCTGTCCTCTGGTCAACATTCAGGGTACTTGTCTTAAAGATAACCTCATTGGAATCCTGTACGGTCTGAACCTGCACAGAGCTGTCCGCAATCTTCTCAATCTCCGGAACCACCTCTGCGGTGGCCTTCTCCAAAGTCATGGCCTCCTGGAAGGTAACCGTGGTAGCCGTGCCGCCCTTGAACTCCAGGCTGTAATTCAACGCGTCACCGGAGGATGCCTTATGCACACCCATTACAATAAAGCCTGCAGCAATAACTGCAGTGGATATTCCGAAGAAAATACCTTTTCTGGAAAGAATGTTCAATACTTTATGCTCTTTTCCCACGCCGTACAGCTTCTCACTCTTCAGTCCCAGCGCATAGAACGCATACAGCAGGTATCTGGTCACCACCAGCGAGGTAAACATGGACAGTACAATACCAAGCGCCAGAGTCTGGGCAAATCCCTTCACGGTACCCGGTCCCAGGAAAAGAAGTACGGCGGCAGCGATCAAAGTGGTGATGTTACCGTCTATAATGGCGGACAGTGCCTTGTCAAAACCGATCTTCACTGCGTTTCTCACCGATTTTCCCGTAGCCAGCTCTTCGCGGATACGCGCAAAAATTATCACATTTGCGTCTACTGCCATACCGATGGACAAAATGATGCCTGCCACACCTGAAAGCGTCAATGTCATATCAAAACCGTTCAAAAGCAGAACCACCAGGGCTACATAAGCAAGCAGGGCAATTGCCGATGCCACACCGGGAACCAGATAGATCATTATCATAAACACAATCACAAGCACCAGGCCAACAGCTCCTGCTTTCAAGCTGGTGTCAATGGCCTCCACGCCCAGCTGTGCGCCCACTACTTTGGAATGCAGTTCCTCCAATTCCAGTTTCAGTCCGCCGATGCGGATGGTGGAGGCAAGACTTTCCGCCCGCTCATAAGATTCCATGGGAGAAATCTGGGCGCTGCCATCCTTGATAACTGCATTGACGCCGGGAGCGCTGATAATGCTTCCGTCGTAGTAAATGGCAAGACTCTCCCCTTTGTCATATGCATTCTGGGTTGCCTGGGTAAATTTGGCTTTGCCCTCTTCCGTCATAGTCAGGCTCACCACGAATTCGGAACCCATCTGGGTCTGAATGCTGCCTGCCTGAGCATCGCTCACGTCCGTACCCTGTACCAGAATAGAACCGTTCTCCAGAAGCTCCTCAATGGATTTGTTCAATACATAGGCACTTCCATAGCCGCCGTCCGGTGTCTGCACGGTCTGCAGGCTGTAGTTCAGATTTCCCTCCGGATCCGTCTGGGAAATGAAGTACAGGGTGCCGGGTCTGCCCAGTTCCTGCAGAATGGCGTTGGCATCGCTGACCCCGGGAATCTCGATATTGATCCTGTCGGAGCCTTCCTGGTACACAATAGCCTCGGTACTGTAACCTTCCACACGCTTCTGGAGCTTAGCAATGGTATCATTCATGTCCGTGGCACTGGGATCCTCATCCCCCACCACCTGGTACGTAATGCTGACGCCTCCTGCCAAATCCAGACCAAGGTTGATGTCCGAAGCGCTTCCATCACCCTCCGGATTTACCCCAAAGATGTCAATATAGGTGACACCTGCCAGGATCAGCAGAATACAAAGCAGCACTACTATCGCTTTGTTTTTTTTCATTTCTTTTATCCCTTTCTTAATTTATGGTTCCGCATCTGCCCAAATCCAAACCTTTACCAGCAGATGCTGTTTTATTGTTCCGCATCTGCTTCCGCCACCTTCAGCATGATGGCACATTCCACGCGTTTGCGTTCCAGTTCGCAGCCCACATCATAGGCGTCGTTGATATTGCCATGGAAGTTGTAGGAATTGGCTGCACATCCTCCGCTGCAATAGAATTTTGCAAAGCATTTTCTGCATTTTTCCTTGGCATAGACATTGCAGCATTTGAACTCGTCCCGAATATCCGTGCGCTTGATGCCTTCCTCCACATTTCCCATGAGAAATTTTTCATTTCCCACAAACTGGTGACAGGGATACAGATCCCCCCAGGGCGTTACTGCCAGGTATTCCGTTCCGGATCCGCAGCCGGAAAGGCGTTTGGCCACACAGGGACCTCCTTCCAGGTCAATCATAAAATGGAAGAAATGGAATCCCCTTCCCTCCTGTCGGCGCTTCAGCATCTCTGCAGCCAGGATGTCATATTCCTCTTTCAGCAAGGGTATGTCCTCTTCCCGGATGGCATAATCGTCCTCCGGCCCTGCCACCACCGGCTCTACAGAGATCTGCTCAAACCCCAAATCCGCCAGATGCAGCACGTCTTTGGAGAAATCCAGGTTATTACGGGTAAAGGTTCCTCTCACATAGTACCGCTCCTGTCCTCTGCTCTCCGCCACCTTCTGAAACTTCGGCACGATCAGGTCATAGCTTCCCTGTCCACCCCGAAAAGGACGCATGAAGTCATGAATTTCTCTGCGGCCGTCAATGCTTAAAACGATATTTGCCATCTCCCGGTTGGCAAATTCCAGGATCTCGTCGTTCAAAAGCACTCCATTTGTAGTCAGGGTAAAACGAAACTTCTTATTGTTGGGTACTTCCAGGCTCCTGCCATACTCCACCAGCTCCTTTACCACCTGCCAGTTCATCAGGGGTTCTCCGCCGAAGAAGTCCACCTCCAGGTTGACCCGGCTGCCGGAATTGGCCACCAGAAAATCCAGGGCTTTTTTCCCCACTTCAAAACTCATCAGGGCACGTCTGCCGTGGTATTCCCCTTCCTCTGCAAAGCAATACCTGCAGGCAAGATTGCAGTCATGGGCGATATGAAGGCACAGAGCCTTCACCACAGTCTGCCGCTTTTTGAAATCATAGACATAGTTCTCATAGAGATCCGGAGCAAACAGCTGCCCTGTCGCTTCCAACTCCAGAATTTCCTCCACGGCTTCCCCAAGCGCTTCGTCGGAGCAGGAAAGATCCGCCTTCTCCCTCAGCGCAGCCCGGATCACGCCTGCATCCTTCCTCCCTGAGCTGACCAATTCCTCCACCAGGGGGATAATCTCATAAACCAGGTCGTCTGCCACATGGATGGAACCGCTGTTCACATCCATTATGATATTGTATCCGTTGCTTTTATATTGATGTATCACTCAAATGTTCCTTTCCAGACGCCAAAACGTTCGTCTCCTCCGGGGCGTATTTCTACAAAGTTCAAGCAGCGAAGGGATCCGCTGCTTGTCTGGTCCTGCGTCTCTGCCTATGTAATTATCCGTAACAGATCCGATTTTCCATGGAACTGCCGCAGTACCTTCGGCACAGTGCGGGCCATTGTCAGCGCAGCCTCTTATTTCGCTGCTTTCTCACAGCTCTGGTTTCCCACTGTGCAGGAAGTCTTACATGCGGACTGGCAGGAAGTCTGGCACTCGCCGCATCCGCCCTTCTTCATGGATTCCTTCAGATTTCTGGTGGTCAAAGTCTTAATGTGCTTCATTGCTATAAGCCTCCTTATTTTCCTGTAGGACTTTTTATTTTTGTAGTATATCATAAAATTTCTGTTTGTAAAAGGTTTTTTTGAAAATGCCCGCACTTTTTCGGCATTGCTGCTCAGCGGCTCCATGTTGCTTTCCACAGCTTTTTCTTTTCACAGGCTCCCTAACTCACCATACCGCCCAGCATTCCTCCTCCGGCACACAGAGCCAATGTGGTGAAAAAGGAAGTTCCCATCTGAATATTTCCCTTCCCCACAGCCAGTGACACCAGGGCCAGAACCAGGAAATACAGTGTCCCCATCAGAAGCCCCCATAAAAATCTGCGGTTCCTCATCTTTTTCCCGGTGACAAATCCTCCGAATAATGTCCCGGCCACATAGATGGCAATGATGGCCACGGAAACCGTTTTTTCATCCAGTCCCAGTTTATACAGCAAAAAAGCCAGTATCGCCAGGAGCACAGCCGTCAATATGTACGAAAAAAGCAGGCTCTTTACCAGAAAGCCAACCGGAATCCCTTCTGTATTTGGATTCTGTTCCATTTCTTCCCCCTGTTCCGACTCCGTCCCCTGTCCCACAGCCCCCGGAACAGCCTGTTTCGGCACTCCCAAAACGGCAGCCCCGGCAAAAAGTTGTCAGGAGACGATAAGTCTATAAACTTTTTATAAAATAATATGCACACCCCTACAAGAACTTGACAACTACTTCCCGATTCGGTATAGTTAACTGTAATTACTTAACGGTAATCGTCACAATTACGGCAGATCTCTGTCAAATTTATGTAAAAGAAAAGGAGTGAATTTTTTTGGACGTTCCAGAAGGTATACAATTTATAGCTCTCATCATTCTTATTATCCTGTCAGGCTTTTTCTCTTCGGCAGAGACAGCCTACAGTACGGTGAACCGCGTGCGGATGCGTACCCTGGAAGAGGAGGGGAACAAACGCGCCGCAAGAGTGAACAAGATACTGGAAAGCTACAGCAAGATGCTTAGCGCCGTGCTTATCGGCAATAACATCGTGAACCTGTCCACCTCTGCCCTGACCACCACCATTGCCCTACAGTTTGGCATCCCGGTTGCCGTTGCCACCGGTGTCCTCACCATTATCATCCTGCTCTGCGGCGAGATCGTACCCAAGACCTGGGCCATGCTTACCTCGGAAAAGCTTACCCTCGCCTACAGCGGCATTATCTTCGGGCTGATGCAGCTCATGACGCCGGTGATTTTTGTGGTGGACAAAATGTCAAACGGCATACTGCGCCTGCTGCGCATCGATCCCAGCAAGAAGATCACCACCATGACAGAGGCCGAACTGCGCACTTATGTGGAAGTCAGCCATGCAGACGGCGTCATCGAAACCGAAGAACGGGAAATGATCTACAATGTGTTCGATTTTTCGGATGCTCTGGCAAAGGATATCATGATACCCCGGATCAATATGGTGACAGTGGATGTGAATGCCACTTTCAGCGAAGTTTTGTCCACGTTTCGGGAATCTATGTACACCCGTTTTCCTGTCTACGAGGACGACAAGGACAATATTATCGGCCTGATCAACATCAAAGACTTCATCCTCACAGAGGACGAAGAGCATTTCCAGGTGAAATCCATTCTCCGGGATGCCCATTTTACATATGAATTCAAAAAGGTGTCTGATCTGCTCTATGAGCTGCGGGAAAGAGCCACCAGCGTGACTTTTGTACTGAACGAATACGGCGCCACGGTGGGTATGATTACCCTGGAAGACCTGTTGGAGGAAATCGTAGGAGAAATCCGGGATGAATATGACGGAGACGAGGAAGAAAATATTCAGAAAGTGGATGAGAATGTCTATCTGGTGGAGGCCAGTATGAAACTGGATGACATCAACGATGAACTGGATACTGAGCTGGACAGCGAAGACTACGACTCCATAGGCGGTATTATTATAGAAAATCTGGACCGGCTGCCCGAAGACAATGAGGAAGTCACCTTAGAAAACGGTGTCCGGCTGAAAGTCCAGGGCATCGAACAGAACCGGATTGTAAAGGTGCTGATGACTCTTCCGGAGAAAAAAGAGACGGCAGCGGAAGAAGGTTCCGAACATGAGGCAGAGGACGGAGCCGGCGATTCATAACCGGTTTGTTTAAAATTCTTTCAGATTCACTGAGAGCTGTCCCGGAATTGTTTGAACTGTGCAATGTTGCAGAACAGACATCCGGGGCAGTTTTCATTTTCTAACCGAATCTCCCTGTAATATACTGTTCTGTCCGTCTGTCTCTGGGGCGGCAGAATACAGCATCTGAAGAATCGTATTCCACCAGTTCCCCTGATAGGAAAAATGCCGTATTGTCAGATATTCTGGCTGCCTGCTGCATATTGTGGGTCACAATGACAACGGTATATCTCCTCCTCAGCTCCCGGACCAGTTCCTCGATCTTGCCCGTAGAAAGGGGATCCAGGGCAGATGTGGGTTCGTCCATCAGCAGTACTTCCGGTTCTGCAGCCAGTGCCCGGGCAATGCAAAGTCGCTGCTGCTGCCCGCCGGACAATCCAAGAGCAGATTTTTTCAGCTTATCCTTCACTTCATCATAAAGGGCAGCTCTCCGCAGCGCTGCCTCCACAAGCTTTTCCATGTCCTGTCTGTCTCTTTTACCGAACAGCCTGGGTCCATAAGCAACATTGTCATAGATGCTCATTGGGAAGGGATTTGGCTGCTGAAATACCATTCCCACCCGTTTACGCAGAAGCGTGACATCCGCCTTTCTGTCATAGATATCCTCCTCGTCCAGATACACTTTTCCCTCCAGACGCAGGTCTTCCATCAAGTCGTTCATACGATTCAGGCATCTCAAAAAAGTAGATTTTCCGCACCCGCTTGGACCGATAAGAGCCGTCACGGTATTTTTCCGGATCTCCATGCCGATGTTTTTCAGCGCCTGTTTGGAACCATAGAAGAGATTCAGGTTTTGAACTGTCATTTTGGGTTTCTCCATTTCGCGCTTCCTATCTTCACAAACCAAATGCGCCCTCCTGTTGGTTTCCTTCCTGTACAGCCACAGCTTTCCATCTTCTGTCAGCAAGGGCACCCTGTCACTTGTCTGCTACCGGATTTTCCCCTATCCGTTGTCGGATAAGCTCCGGGCCTACAGCGTCCGCCTGCAGGCACGCTTCACCAGGAAATTCATGAGAAAGACCATAAGAATCAGAACACAGCCTATGGCAAAAGCCGTGTCATACTCTCCGTTCTGCATCTGAAGATACAGCTCCACCGTAAGACTCCCGCCGGATTCCAGAACTTTTTCTCCCAGGCCCACGGCATTTCTCCAGAATCCGGCCCCCAGACGGGGCAGAAACCTTGCACTGCCTGCAGTGAACAACAGCGCTGCCGACTCTCCTGTGATCCGTCCCACAGCCAGGATGATTCCGGACAGAATGCCCTTTCCCGCAGACGGAAGCAATATAGTACGGATCAAATCCCATTTTCCTGCCCCCAGGCCAAGGGCTCCCTGGCGCCAGATCTCCGGAACAGCTTCCAGCGCGGTTCGGGTATTTTTGATCATCAGAGGAAGCACCATCCAGGTCAGAGTCAGAGACCCGGTCAGCAGGGAATACCCCAGACCCATCACCTCCCCGAACAATACCATGCCAAAGAGTCCGAAAATCACCGATGGAATTCCTGCCAGGGTATCCACGGCAAATTCCACCATTCGTATCAGAACTCCCCTTCCCGCATATTCATTCAGCCACACAGCCGCCCCAACACCCACAGGCACCGCCGTCGCCAGTGTAAGCAGAATCAGATACAGCGTATTCACCAGATTGCCCCCAATTCCTGCCGTACCCTTCAGGGAACTGGTAACTGACACAAAAAAGCGCAGGCTCAACCCCCGGAATCCTCTGAAGAAAACATATCCCACAATCCCCAGAAGCAGAAATACCGAGATACAGGCCGCTCCGTAAACCGCCGCCTCCAGAAACAGCTCTCCTGGTCTTCTTCCACTCCCATATAAGCTGACAGGGCTCATTTCCCGGCTCCTTTCCCTGAAAATATATCTGCAGTGCCGTTTACCAGGATGATAAAACCGAAGAGTACCAGCCCTATGGTAAACAGTGCCTGCCTGTGCAGTCCTTGGGCATATGCCATCTCACTCACAAGGGCCGTAGTAAGAAAACGGACTGACTGAAAAGGAAATGGTGCATTGACACTGCCGCCGGAAACCAGAGTAATGGCCATAGCCTCCCCCACTGCCCTGCCAACCCCCAGTACCACCGCCGCAAAAATTCCTGAACGGGCCCCTGGCAGGATACAGCGGAATATGGTCTGGATTCCGGAAGCTCCAAGAGCCAGGGAGCCCTTTCGGATTTCCGGGGAGACTGCCCGTATGGCTGTCTCGCTGATATGTATGACAGTAGGAAGAATCATCACCGCCAGAACCAGGGATGCGGAAAGAAGGTTTGCCCCTCCCGTATAACGATGTGTCCCGGATCCGGCAAAAATCTTCCGCTCCAGCCTGTAGATTGCGGGATTCAGAACGTAAATTCCTATTAAACCGTATATAACGGAAGGAATGCCTGCCAGAATCTCCACGGCGTTTCTGACCAGTTCCGCCGTTTTCCTGCCCGCCAGCTCTGCCAGATACACAGCAGTCAGAATCCCCAGTGGAACCCCTGTCAGAGCTGCCAGAAAAGTCCCCAGAATGGAGGTGAGAATGATATAAAAAATACCGTATTCCGGTTCCGCTGCCGTAGGATTCCACCGAACGCCAAAAAGAATTTTTTCCAGGCCCACCTGCCGGATAGCGGGAATCCCCATAACAATCATGTAGAAGGCAACTGATGCAGCTGCAAACAGAGCCAATGCCCCGCAGCTCCCGAAAATACAGCGGGCCAATGTCTCCCTGGTCCCTCTCTTCATCTTCCTCTTTACACCTCACTTTGCAGATCTCAAGCCAGAAATTCCCTGCTTACACACTGCTCCCTGCCCCAAACTGTTAGCCTGCTGCCGAAAGATTCCCTGTCCCGGATATCGGATATGCACTGCCTCCCACTCTCCGGGCATTCGGAACTTCACTGTCCCGCAATACCCAACCTCTCCCTGACGGCACGGCCTTCTTCCCCATATATGTAAGCAAACCATTGCTGAACCAGCGGACTTAGCAGGGCGGTTTCTCCTTTGGTAACCATGAATAAAGGGCGGTTCAGCGGATACGTTCCGTCTGTGATATTTTCCAGAGAAGGCTCTGCACCATCCAGAGACAGAATGGTCAGCTCAGACTGCTCTTTTTCCCATGCCCTGTTTCTTACCCTGTCCGCCGCTTCCAGAGACGCATATCCCACTGCTCCCGGCGTGGACAGGATTCTTGCCAGTACAGCCCCTGTGCTGTCCAGTTCATTGGTATAGACACAGGAACCATCCGCCTTCAGAAATTTTTCAAAAGCATCCCTGGTTCCGGAACCGGCTTCCCTTCCGATTACTACAACCGGTACATCATTTCCTCCCAATTCCCTCCAGTGATAGATACCTCCTGTATAAATCTCCGCCAACTGCTTCCCGGTAAGCCCTTCCACTCCGTTTGCCGAATTGGCGCATACTGCAATCCCGTCCAGCCCTGCCGGATTTTCCACTGCTCCCTGTGCTCTCTCTTCCTCCGTCAAATCCCGGGAAGAAAGCCCGATATCCGCAGTGCCTCCTATCACGGCAGCAATCCCTGCACTTGATCCGGTAAACTGTATCGTTACTTCCACTTCCGGATAGTTATCCATAAAACCTTCCGCCAGGGCACTGACATACCGCTCCATGGAAGAACTGCCGGCAATCCGCAGACAATCGGACAGATACAGCCCCTCTTTTGTCTGCTCTGCTTCCCGTGCCGATTCCCTGGAATTCGGGCCGGAGAATACCAGATTCCCCAAAACCAGGAGCATACCCGCCAGCAGCAGTATCGCTCTCCACCAGTCTCCCCCCTGTCCTCTGAATCCCCTGCTTCCGGACCTGAATTTTTCTGACTGCGTTTCCGAATACCCCTCTTCGGAACAAACTGTTCCTGACTTCACGCTTCCAGACCTGATTTCTACAGTTTCCTCTCTTTCAGGCCTCCTGGTTCCTCCGCCATCCTCTCCCTGCAGACTCCTCATGTGCTCCATACCGTTGCAAGGATTCCCTCCGCTATTGCCCGGGCTATCTCCTGAAACCTTGTATCCAGAAGCTCATTATCTGCATCCGTGTTGATAAAACCCACTTCCACCAGCACCGCAGGCATCTCACTCCGATTCAGAACCACCAGATCCGGACGTTCATTGACACCCTGATTTTCAAATCCCACCTGCTCCAGGCGCATATTGATATGATTGGCCAGTCTCGCCGCTTCCCCGTACCGGTTAAATACAAGGGACTCCACTCCTGTATATTGGTTTGGGTATGGACTGGAATTCCGGTGAATGGATACAAAATAATCCCCACCGACCGCATTTCCCTGCTGTACTTTCTGCAGCGGAGCCTCATAGACATCCGTTGTTCTGGTATAAAAAACTTCCACGCCGTTCTGTTCCAGTATTCGCCCTACAGCAAGAGCCAGGGCCAGAGTATCGTCTTTCTCCTGTCTGCCGTTATATACTGCTCCCGGATTATTACCGCCATGTCCTGCATCGATCACCACCATAAAAAAGCCCTCCGCATATCTCTCTTTATGATATGCGGAAGGGCATGATTATGTGACAATATTTGAAACCTATTCTGCAAAGCTCTTATGAAAGTTTTAGTAATTTAAAACGAAATCCCTTCAGATCTGTATGACCTCCAGCTTTCCGAATATGACATCACCGTCCACCCGGAGTACATTTACTCCAGACCTGCTGCCCCTGCCTCTCTGCTCTGCATGTGCAAATATGTTTTCCGTATCCAGTTCCACTGTCCATGATGAGGGAACATAGAGTGTCACATTGCCAAAATAGCAGTCCACATCAACATCGGCTCTTCCTCTTTGCAGCAAAGCTTCCGTAAAATAAATCTGTGTAGAACCGAAAATAATGTCAATGTCCACCCGGCTGATTACTCCGAATAAATACTTGGTAGATTGGTTAAAAATGACATCATAGGAGACATACTTTCCATCCTGGTCACAAACCTCCTGCCTGCTGTTTTCCTGGTCCTCATCCCAGTCCCCTGCATCCGCCCCATCACATGTCCCGTCTTCGATCCCTAGCGGATAACTATTGTCATCACATTCCCTGTGGTCATGTCCCCACCCGGGAAACAGACTCTTCAGTCCAATGGTCCCAAGCAGTGCTGCTCCCAACACCGGCCATGGAGTAATGCTCTCCAGATGCAGAAGTTTATCATTGATAATAATCAGAAATGCTGCCGAAAACAGAATTGTTCCGATTTGTCTCTGGAATATCCCCTTTATCAGAATAGTCAACAGACAGATATTGAACAGAATGGTCCAGAATCCAATTCCCTCCAGAATCGTCTCCATGTGCAGCAGCTCATCGTTGACAAAAAGCAGGATAGCCGCCGAAAACAGCGTCGTTCCGACTTTTCTTCGAAAAATCCCCTGTATCAGGATAGACAACAGACAAATGTTCAACAGGATAGTCCAGAATCCCACTCCTTCCAAAAATCCAAGTCTATTAGCAATCAGGGCCACCGCCCCCATCAGCAATACCATTCCCCCAAAAATATTTCCTTTTTCTTTCATCTTTTCCGCCTCTCTTTCACAATCCCAACTTTCTGGTTTTCAGACGTTCTGTCACCGCCTTAAAATACGCCCTGGATACAAAAGCCTTCTTTCCGCTTCCCGTAAATTCCATTACACTGGATGCGGTCAGATTCCTTGTAACGGAATATACTAAATCCAGATTGGTAATACAGGATTTGGAAATACGCATAAAACTTCCCGGCAGAAGTTCCTCCAATTCATATAGCCTGTAGTCACAGGTAAAGATCCTGTCCGCCGTGTGGGCCCGCATCTGGCGTCCCTCCGTCTCGAAAAAACAGATTTCGTCCAGAGGCACATAGAACTCCGTCTCAGCATTTTTCAGAGAAAGGCATCTTTTTCCATGGGATTCCTTTCCGCCTTCCTGCCCGGATATGTAGTTTTGGAGACTGATGACGGAATCGCTCAGCCGACTGCAGCGGATAATGACCTCTTCTTCTGCAAGCCCTTCTTCAATCTCGATCTTTACCTTCATATCTTTTCTCTGAACCTCCTTTCCTTCAGTCCTTTCAATGAGAGCCCTTTTCCTTTTCCATAAGGGTCCGTCAATGCCGCGTCTGTTGTTCCAAACGGCTCCTTCCTGTACTTCTGATTCCAGTATACAGCAAATGACGAATCTGTAAACAGATTATGCGTAAGAGGTTATTTTACGGTGATAAAAGGTAATATCCTGTTTCTCATGACACACTGCTCAAGCCATGATACTGTAGCTCATCCACTCATAGAGCAGCTTCGTCCCCTCGGTAATCTCCGGCGGCAAAAGGGCTCTGGCCACCAGTTTCAGCTCATCAGACTCAATGTCTGTGCGTTTCAAATTGGCATAATCCCCCTCAATTGACACTACCACATACTCAAAACGGTTCATTGTAATACTCCTCCTTTGGATTTTATATATCACATCTGCCTTTAGAATTACAAAATCCCGGATAGCAGACCGAAATCTGCCATCCGGGACATACTTACTCTATTTCCGTGCTTCCAATTATCGGTTCGACGATTCTAATTTTACATCATACCGCCCATTCCGCCTGCGCCGGCGGGCATAGCAGGAGTTTCTTCCTTGATGTTGGCTACAACACTCTCGGTGGTCAGCAGGGTGCTTGCCACACTGGTAGCGTTCTGCAAAGCACTTCTGGTCACCTTTGCAGGATCCAGGATACCTGCGTCAACCATATTCACATACTCTTCCTTCAGCACATCAAAACCTACACCCGGATCAGACTCGCGTACCTTGTTGATAATGACGCTGCCTTCCAGACCTGCGTTCGCCGCAATATGATACAGAGGGGACTCCAGAGCCTTCAGCACAATTCCGGCACCGGTCTTCTCGTCGCCTTCCAGTGTATCAGCCAGCTTGGTTACTTCTTTTGCCGCATGAATATAAGCGGAACCGCCGCCGCAGATGATGCCTTCCTCCACAGCTGCCCTGGTAGCGGCCAGTGCATCTTCCATACGAAGCTTTGCTTCCTTCATCTCTGTCTC
>CAJTXE010000001.1:248808-414215 GCA_910580225.1 uncultured Acetatifactor sp. | reverse complement strand
CCTTAAAGGCAGCCCTGATAGCAATCTCGGTCTTGCCATACCCCACATCTCCGCAGATCAGGCGATCCATGATTTTGGTACTCTCCATATCGGCCTTCGTATCCTGGATGGCTGTCAGCTGATCCTCAGTCTCCTCAAAAGGAAACATCTCCTCGAACTCCCTCTGCCATACTGTGTCTTTCTCAAAGGGATGCCCCTGGCTTCGCTGCCGCAGGGCATACAGTTCCACCAGGTCATTTGCCACCTCACTGACAGCACTGCGCACTTTCGTCTTGGTGCGCTCCCACTCCTTGGAACCCAGCTTGTTCAATTTGGGTTTCCTGGCGTCGGCTGAAGCATATTTCTGGATCACATCCAGCCCGGTGGCCAGAACATAGAGATTTCCTCCGTCCCGGTATTCTATCTTGATGTAGTCTTTAACTACACCTTCCATTTCAACCTTGTCAATTCCCTGATAGATACCCAGACCGTGGCTCTCATGGACCACATAATCTCCTACCTTCAGCTCATTGAAATCTTTAATCTTCTGCCCATGATAGAGTTTTTTTGCCTTTTTCTTCTTTTTCTCCGCACCGAAAATGTCCGTCTCTGACAGAACCACAAACTTCAGCATGGGGTACTCAAACCCCTTGTTTACATGGCCGTAGTACGTAAGCACTTCCCCGGGCAGTACCTCCCGGAGGGCATCCTCTGTGTATACTGCAGAAATCTCCTGATCCCGCAAATCTTCTGCCAGACGCTTTGCCCGGGTTCGGGAGCCGGACAGCAAGAGCACCCGATAGCCGTTCCTGCGGAAGAGTTTTAAGTCCTTCACCAGGGCCTCAAAGCTGTTGTTGTAGGGTGCCACATTCCGGGAAGCCACATCGGTTCGCAGCTCTGCCTTAAAGTACCCTCTGGTATCCATGGTGGACAGCGTGATAACACTTCCGGAAAGCAGTGCGGCCGCCACCTGCTCCCCACTGTATAAAATGTCCATCTGGCCTGGCAGAATATACCCCTTCTCCGCACGCTGAGCCATACTCTCCCGAAATTCCAGCTCCACTGCCTCCGCCTGCTCCTTCACGCGGTTGGGCTCGTCAATAAAATAGACCGGACCGCCATTTGCTGCAGCCGTCCTGTTTCCTGCACCGGTTACCGAAACCCGGGCTGCTCCACCATGTGTTCCTGTGCCGTTTCCCCGGACAATCTGCAGCAACAGCTGGGGCAGAGTCACCGTATCTTCATAAAAATACCGGATATACCCCTCCAGATTGACCTGTACCTGAAACTCCAGCAGCTGCTCCTTCAATTCCTTCACCTGAGCAGCGATCCGATGGGCTTCTTCTGTGCGGAATGTTTCCCGGAACAGTTTTTCCTGCTTTCTGCCCTCTTCCTCCACCTTCTTTAAGCCGCTGCGGATCCGCTCTTCCTCCAATACGAATTCCGTAGCCGGAAATACGCTGATGCTCTCCAGATTCTCGATGGAACGCTGACTTAAAACATCAAAACTGCGGATGGAATCCACCTCATCCCCCCACAGTTCTATGCGGTAAGGATTCTCCTCCGTCAGATCATAAATATCCACAATACCGCCCCGAACGGAAAACTGTCCCGGACTCTCCACCTGATAACTCTTCTCATAACCCATGGCCACCAGACGTCTGGAGAACTCACGCTCCTCCAAGGTTCCGCCTTTCTCCACATCTATCACATCCCTGGCTCTGTCCCACATGACCTGTGGCGTCATCAATGCCGCATAGGTGGTAACAATGGTGACAGGTTTGCGCTCCATCAGCCTGCGCAGCACCTTCACCCGCTCTTTTACCAGCTGATTTCCATGGATGTCTGCCTGAAAGAAGATCAAATCCTTTGCAGGATATAACATGACATTTCTGTCATAAAATTTATATTCTTCATAAAGCTCCCTGGCTTTCAAATCACTGTAAGTAACGATGACCTTGATCCGAAAGCCATCGCTCAGTCCGTAAACCATATGCAGCTTCTGAGAGTCCACACAGCCTGTGAGCGCTGCTGTCGCTCCCTGGGCCTCCGATTTTCCGGATCTCTTCCTCATGGCCTCCCTGATATTCCCGTATTCCGCCAGCTCCTGAAGCGGCGTCAGTAATGCCTGCATTGTCTGCCTCCTGATTTCCTGCCCCGGCACGTCTCCGGCAGGGCCTTTCCTGATTTTCCCGGGGCGGAAGATTTTCCCAGTTGGGTAACTGTCCGCCTTCTGTCAATGACTTCCTGCCGACGCTTCCTGTTCGCCCTGTGTCCGGCTTCTGTCTTCCTCTTTTCCGGAAAAATTCTCTGCAGCACCGGCAATTTTTTCCCCTTTCCCGCTGCCCATCCCTGATTTCTTTGTCCCATTATAGTGATTCATGGCAGCGTCCGGTCCCTGGGCAATGATCATTCGAATGGCATCCGCCGCCCTATCCGCCGCCTCTTCCACAGCCTCTCTGTCTTTGGAAGAAAAATGCCCCAGCACATAGTCCGCCAAATCCCAGCCTGCAGGTTTTTCTCCAACCCCCATCTTCACCCGGATAAAAGAATCATGCCCCAGATGGGTGATGATATTCTTCAGGCCGTTATGCCCTCCGGCACTTCCCTTTTTCCGGATCCTGATCTGTCCGGGTTCCAGACTGACATCATCTGAAATCACAATCAGCTCTTCCGTCTCGTCCGCCTTATAAAAATCGATCAGCTGCCTGACGCTCTCTCCACTCAAATTCATATAGGTCTGTGGTCTGGCCAGGAGACATTTCTGCCCGCCGACAATACCTTTCCCAATAATGGCCTTATGTCTTTTCTCCAATACGGAAATATTTTCCTTCGCTGCCAGCTTCTCCAAAACACAGAAACCGATATTATGTCTGGTGTTCTCATATTCCCTGCCGGGATTCCCCAGTCCTACAATGATATACATACCCTGCTCCTATTCACCTTCGAATGTCAGATTTTTCAATTTTTCCAAATCGATTTTACTATAAAATACCCCGATTGTCATTTAAAATCTCATGGAAATTTCGGAAAAATAAAAAACAGCTGTCAGAGACGCCTCCTTAGCGTGTTACTTCCTCTGCACGGGTCTGCACCACAAAAAAATGCCATGGCTTGCTGCCATGGCATTTGGGGGATTCTAATGTCAATACCAATGCTGTCACGTCCTATTCCCCGTCCGGCTCCGACAGAGCCTTCTCGTAGCTTTCCAGAATTACCTTCTGGATCGCATCTCTGGCAGAGGAATTGATGGGATGGGCAATATCCTTGTATTCCCCATCAGCCGTCCTCTTGCTGGGCATTGCGATGAACAAACCTTTGTCTCCTTCAATCACCTTGATATCATGTACTACAAATTCTTCGTCCAAGGTGATGGATACAACAGCTTTCATCCTGCCTTCCTTCGCAATTTTGCGTACGCGCACATCTGTAACCTGCATCTGCAAAACCCCCTTATCCAGGAACCTAAGACCGCCCCGTGTTACATTGTATATCTTGCATTCCGCTCAAGAACAATGCGGATATGACCGTCCTCACCCACATAGTGGGAATTCGCCCGAATGGTGCTGTGACTCTCCACAATGCAGTTTTCAATGCATGTGTTATCACCGATATACACATCATTCAGTATAATGGAATTTTTTATGATACAGTTGTTTCCTATGTAGCTTTTTTTGAAAACCACGGAATTCTCTGCTACACCATTCACGATACAGCCGCTGGAGATCAGGCTGTTTCTCACATCGGCACCTACATTGTATTTCGCTGGTGCAAGATCATCCACTTTGGAATAAATATCCGGGTATTGTTTAAAGAAATAATTCCGCACCTCCGGCTTCAGGAAATCCATATTGGTCCCGTAATAGTCCTCAACCGAGGCGATATTTCTCCAGTAATCTCTTATCTTATAGCCGTAAATCCTCCTTACATCCTTATAGCGAATCAAAATGTCACGCACCAAATCGTATCGGTCTTCTTCCGCACACTTTTCCACCATCTCTATCAGCTGACGCCGCCGCAGGATATAGATGCCGCATGAGATCACACTGGATTTGGCCTGCAGCGGCTTCTCCTCAAACTCCTCAATGCGGCTTTCTTCATTCATTCTTATGGTACCGAAGCGCTCCAGGTTCGCGCCCTCCTCCATCTCCCGGCACACCACTGTAATATCCGCTTTTTTCCGGATATGAAATTCCAGAACTTTGTTGAAATCCAGCTTGTATACCCCGTCTCCCGAAGCAATCACCACATAAGGTTCATGACTGCTTTTTAAAAAGGCCAGGTTCTGGAATATGGCATCCGCCGTCCCTCTGTACCAGTTACTGTTTTCCGCCGTGACTACCGGCGTAAAGATAAACAGACCGCCCTGTTTGCGCCCGAAGTCCCACCACTTGGAAGAGCTTAAGTGCTCATTGAGACTGCTGGCATTGTACTGTGTCAGTACCGCTGCCTTCTGAATGTGGGAATTGGACATATTGCTCAAGGTGAAATCAATGCTGCGGTAGCTTCCCGCGATTGGCATGGCACAGACCGCCCGCTTCCGCGACAGTTCACCCATCCTGCGGTTATTGCCTCCCGCTAAAATGATCCCGATCGCCCTCATAGCTGCTCACCTGCCTTAATCAAAGTTTTACCCCCGGGGAGATTCGCATTCTCGTAATCCGCTCCTGTGGTCACACCGAAAATCACGGAATTCTTACCCACCGAAATGCCATTGGGAATCACACTCTTCTCTCCCACAGTCACAATACCATGATTATAAATATGCGGTGCGCTGTCATTTTCCATCTCTTCACCGATGCCCAGACGCACCTGATTGCCCAGGCGCACCTCCTCTGCCACTATCGCTTTGTATAGTTCGCATTGATTTCCGATCTGGGTATAATTCATAATGATGGAGTCCCGCACCACCGTATCCCGGCCTATGGTGACCCCGCAGCCTATAACGGAATTATAAACCTTTCCGTAGATATCCGTTCCCTCACCGATGATACTGCGTTCCACCACACTCTCATTGGAAAAATACTGTGGCGGCTGAATCTCGCTTTTTGTATAAATCTTCCAGTATTCTTCATACAGATTAAACTCCGGTACAATATCAATGAGCTCCATATTGGCTTCCCAATAGGACTGCAGCGTACCCACATCTTTCCAGTATCCGGTAAATTCATAGGCAAACATGGGGGCGCCTTTCCGATGGCAGTAGGGAATCACATGCTTGCCGAAATCAAGCGCAGGCTGCTGCGCCATAGTGACCAGCGCCTTCTTCAATGTCTTCCAGTTAAAAATATAAATTCCCATACTCGCCAGATTGCTCTGCGGGTTCCTGGGCTTTTCCTCAAATTTGACGATCCTGCTCCGGTCATCCGCCGTCATAATACCAAAACGGCTGGCTTCCGCCATGGGTACAGGCATCACCGCAATGGTCACCTCCGCCCCGTGTTCCTTATGGAAATCCAGCATGATCTCGTAATCCATTTTATAAATATGATCTCCCGACAAAATCAGGACATATTCGGGATGATAGCTCTCCATGTACTCCAGATTCTGGTATATGGCATTGGCCGTACCCGTATACCATTCACTGTTGGAAAGCCTCTCATAGGGCGGCAGCACAGTCACACCGCCAATATTACGGTCCAGATCCCAGGGAATCCCGATGCCGATGTGGGAATTGAGCCGCAACGGCTGGTACTGGGTCAGGACACCTACCGTATCCACGCCGGAATTGATACAGTTGGAAAGGGGAAAATCAATGATACGGTATTTCCCTCCGAAAGTCACGGCAGGTTTTGCTACTTTGGATGTGAGGACACCCAGCCGACTGCCCTGCCCACCTGCCAGCAGCATGGCTATCATTTCTTTCTTGACCATATCGTCACCTCTGTCCGGATCTTAATCCTCTCTGGAAGCAGACTGTATACGCCGTGTCCTCTTCTGGACACCACAGGTACAATGACCATTGAAACGTATAGTACCTCAAATTTATTATATTATATCACACGTTTCAACAAAATGGAATATTTAATTGTCGAAAAAAATCTTTTCTCTGCTTCCAAATATATTAATTTTTTATATATTTCAGAAATCTTTGCTGAAATTTTTGTGTATTTCTGCTAAAATTTAATTTTCTCCGCCCCTGCCACCACTTCCGTTACTATTTTTATTTACATTTTACCAAAAAAGCCTATAATATAGATAGAAAAAATGTTAAGGAGCATACCAAATGTATCAAATTGATTTTTCCCACCCCTGTTCCGTTTATTTTGTTGGCATTGGGGGCGTCAGTATGGGCGGCCTGGCGGAGCTGCTGGCGGATGCAGGATTTACGGTATCCGGTTCCGACCGGTCCCGCAGTGCCCTCACCGATCTGCTGTCGTCAAAGGGGATTAAAGTATTCTATGGTCAGCGGGCTGAAAATATGACAGGCCCCATTGACTGCGTTGTATTCACCAGCGCCATCCGTCCGGATAATCCGGAATATATGGCCGCTCATGAGAGAAATCTTCCCTGTCTGACCAGAGGCCAGCTCATGGGACAGATCATGAAACATTATGACATGCCCATCGGCATCAGCGGTACCCACGGCAAGACCACTACCACCTCCATGGCCAGCGAGATCCTGATGCATGCCAATCTGGATCCCACCCTGTCCATAGGCGGTATCCTGAAAGATATCGGCGGCAATATGCGGATCGGAAAATCGGGCTATTTTCTGACGGAAGCCTGCGAATATACCAACAGCTTCCTGGATTTTGCCCCTAAGGTGGGAATTATCCTGAACATCGGCGAAGATCATCTGGATTTTTTTAAGGATCTGGCGGATATCCGGCATTCTTTCCGCAGGTTTGCCATGCTGCTGCCGAAAGACGGCTGCCTGATCATCAATGGAGAGATCGAGAATCTGTCCGAACTCACGGATGGCCTTTCCTGCCGTGTCATCACCTTCGGCGGGGATTCCTCCTCGGATTACTATCCTTCCGATCTTCAGTATGATGCCTTGGGCAATCCCTCCTTCCTGCTGCACGGCCCCAACAGACAGGAGCGTTCCTTTTCCTTACAGGTTCCCGGCGAACACAATGTATACAATGCAATGGCTGCTATTGCTCTGGCAGATCTGCTGGCGGTAAATGACGCCGTTATCATGGAAGCACTCCGGGCCTACACAGGTACTGACCGCCGGTTTGAATACAAGGGCAGTGTAGGGGGTGTTGCCGTGATTGACGATTATGCCCACCATCCCGCGGAAATTACAGCCACGCTGAAAGCCGCGGCCCATTATCCCCACCGGAAACTCTGGTGTGTCTTCCAGCCTCATACTTATTCCAGGACAAAGGCTTTCCTGAAAGAATTCGCCCTGTCTCTGTCTCTGGCCGACCATGTGGTACTGGCGGAAATCTACCCTGCCAGGGAAACGGACGACCTGGGCATGAGCTCCGCGCTGCTGCAGCAGGAACTGGCGGCTTTGGGAAAAGATTGTCATTACTTCCCCACCTTTGATGAAATTGAAAATTTTCTGTTGGAAAATTGCATAAACGGAGATATGTTGATAACCATGGGAGCAGGAGATGTGGTAAAAATCGGCGAAACACTGCTTGGCAATTAATTATCCACAATATCCACAGGATGCAGATCTGACAAAGGGTTTCTCTCCTGTGGATATTGGTTCCATCATAGAATACGATATCCTGCGGTTTCCCAGATTTATCCACATTATCCACATTATCCACATTTTTCCTCTGCCTGAATTCCTCCAAAAGATTCAGGCAAATTGACTATTTCTTTTTCGAAAGCCCTGTGCTATACTTTTTCTACCGCAGAAAACAGAAAATGCAATAATCAGACAGGGGTGTAGCAAAATGGCATGTTTGACAATTTACAGAGAAACGAATTCGGATTCCACCGTTGTATCCAATCTTTTTATTGATGAATACATGAGAGATGCCAATGATGCCCAGCTGAAAGTCTATTTTTATCTCCTTCGTATGATGAATGCCCGTCAGGCTACCAGTGTATCCGATATGGCGGACAAATTCAACCATACGGAAAAAGATGTTCTGCGCGCCCTCAAATACTGGCAGGGACTTAAGCTCCTTGATCTGGACTATGACGAAGATAAGAATCTGGTGGGGATTCACATCCGCGATCTGTCTTCCGATAAAGGGACAGGCTCCGGCCGCAGTACCCGTGCGGGTTCCTGTTTTGTTCCCTCACCCACTGCAGAGCGCACTGCTCCCGGGCCTTCTGTTTCGGAAGATGCCGGAAACGATACTGCTCCTTATACGGAATCCGGCCCTGACACTGCTGCAGCCCGGGAACCGATACCCAACGGAGAGTCTTCTCCCTATAAGAAGCCGTCTTATTCTGCAGACCGGCTGAAAGAATTTCGGAACTGTGAGGAAACTGCACAGCTTCTCTTTATTGCAGAATCTTATATCGGCAGACCTTTGACCCCTTCCGAAATGAAGACCATTTTATATTTCATTGATATACTGCATTTTTCCCATGACCTGATCGATTACCTGATTCAATATTGTGTGGACAAAGGGAAAAAAGATTTTAAATACATAGAAAAGGTAGCCGTAAACTGGGCCGAGGAAGGTATCACTACCCCAGGACAGGCACAGAAACAGGCCTGTCGTTACGACAAGAATATCTATGCTGTGATGAATGCCCTGGGGAAAAGCGGTTCTCCCACCAAGAAGGAGGCAGAATACATCAGCCGCTGGACAAAGGAATACGGTTTCTCCCCGGACGTAATTCTGGAGGCCTGTGAACGCACTGTACTGGCAACGGACAAGCACCGCTTCGAATATGCGGAAAGTATCTTAAACAGCTGGAAACGCCAGGGGGTACGGCACAAGTCTGACATTTCCAGGCTGGACGATGCCTACCGGCAGCGGCAGAAGCCCCCTGCCCCTGGAAAAACGGCAAACCGTTTTAACCAGTTTACCCAGAACAGCTATGATTTCGATATCCTGGAACAGGAACTGGTAAGCAACTGAATCCTGTCGAACATAATATAGGAGATACAAAGTGGCACTAAGCAATTCACAGTACAAATCCATCATTCGGAATTACGAACATACCAGGGATGTCAACAGATCTCTTTCCTCCGCCAGAAGGGAAGAAGTCAATACTGCCATCCCCGGTTTCCGTGAACTGGCCGAATCGGTCAGCACGCTTGCCGTCTCCAGTGCCCGCCGCATGCTGGATGGTGATGACCAGGCATTGGAACAGCTGCACCGAAGGCTGCGGGAGATTAGCTGCCGCCAGAGAGAACTCCTGACAGAATACGGCTTTCCTGTCGATTATCTGGAGCCTGTTTACACCTGCCCCAGCTGTCAGGATACAGGATATGTTACGGCCGACAGCGGACTGCGTGAAAAATGCCGGTGCTTTCGACAGCAGGAAATCCGTCTTCTTTATGCTCAGTCCAATATACAGGACATGATTCGACAGGAGAATTTCTCCACACTCTCCTACCAGTATTATCAGGGCAGTGACCTGAACCGTTTTGAAGCTGCTGTGGAGCTTGGCCGAAACTTTATACGGGATTTCGATACAGAATACCACAATCTTTTCTTCTATGGTACGGTAGGAACCGGAAAAAGCTTCCTGTCCGGCTGTATTGCCGGGGAATTACTGCAGACGGGCCATTCTGTCATCTATTTCAGCGCATCCGGACTGTTTGACATCCTGGCTCACTATTCATTTGATGCAAGAGACGGGCTGGCGGATTTTCACGAGGATCTCTACAGCTGTGATCTGCTGATTATTGATGACCTTGGTACCGAGATTACCAACAGCTTTGTGACTTCCCAGCTTTTTTCCTGTCTGAACGAACGTCATCTGCGCAGCCGGTCCACACTGATCTCCACCAATCTGGGACTGGAGAAGCTCCGTGATCGATATTCTGACAGAATCTTTTCCCGGGTCACCAGCGGTTTTACCCTGTGCAAGCTCACCGGTCCGGATATCCGTATTTTAAAAAAACGGATGGCAAATACCTCTCCTGCAATACAGGAAAACAATACTACATCTTAAAACGCAGCCAAAAGATATAGCACTACAAAAAGAAAGGATAATCCAATGGGCAAACGTGAAGAAAAAAGGAATCTGGAAACCATTCCCGCCGGCTCTCTGGGCATTATTGCGCTGGAAGGCTTCAGACCCTTCGGCGAAAAAATTGACCGGTATCTGGTAAAATGGAGAGCGGAAAGAGAAAGCGAGCATAAAGACTCCCTCGCCTTCTCCGGCTACCAGAGAGCCTCCTATCTGCTGCAGACCAAAGTCCCCCGCTTCGGCTCCGGAGAAGCGAAAGGCATGATCCTGGAATCTGTCCGCGGACATGACCTGTATCTCCTGGTGGATGTATGCAATTATTCGCTGACATACTCTCTATGCGGTCATGAAAACCATATGTCTCCGGATGACCACTATCAGGATCTGAAGCGAATCATTGCAGCTGTGGGCGGAAAAGCCCGGCGCATCACTGTGATCATGCCTTTCCTCTACGAGAGCCGCCAGCACAAACGTACTTCCAGAGAATCTCTGGATTGCGCCCTGGCTCTGCAGGAACTGACACAGATGGGAGTGGATAACATTATCACATTTGACGCTCATGACCCCAGGGTGCAGAATGCCATCCCTCTGCATGGTTTTGAAACCGTACAGCCCGCTTATCAGTTTATTAAAGGATTGCTGCGAAACGTAGACGATCTCAAACTCAATTCCAACCACATGATGGTAATCAGTCCGGACGAAGGCGGCATGAGCCGGGCTATTTATATTGCCAATGTGCTCGGACTGGACATGGGTATGTTCTATAAACGACGCGATTACACCAAGATAGTAAATGGCCGCAATCCCATTATTGCTCATGAATTTCTGGGAACCAGTGTAGAAGGCAAAGATATGATCATTATTGACGATATGATCTCTTCGGGAGACAGTATGCTTGAAGTGGCGGCCGCGTTAAAAGAGATGAAGGCCCGCAAGATTTTTGTATTCTCTACCTTTGGATTGTTTACCGGCGGACTTGCCAAATTTGACGAGGCTTATGAAAAAGGACTCATTGACAGAGTACTTACCACAAATCTGATCTATCAGACTCCGGAATTGCTGCAGAGAGAATGGTATATCAACTGTGATATGAGCAAATATGTGGCATATATTATTGATACATTAAACCATGATTCTTCCATCAGTGATCTGCTGAATCCAAATGAGAGAATTCAGAATGTTGTTGCGAAATATAAAAAGGGTAAATTGTAGAAAAATCATCCCCCTGTTCCTTCAGGCAAACAGTACTTTCCTTTTAAAAAGGCTGCCTTGCGGATAATTCCGGCAGGCAGCCTTTTTGCAGTGAAATCGGTATCCTCTTCATTAGTGTGCTGACCCGATTATTTATTTCAGTCAATATTAGATCCCTGTATCTGTGTCATAGAGCGTTACAATATTCTCCTGGCTATCATACATGGTAATACATTCGCAGTCGATGGGAATAACTACCGCAAAAGGTTCCTTTGGATCCACATTGATAACTTTTTCTCCGGCCTGGTTATCCACCACGATTTTGCTTACACAATCCTCGTTTAAGGACAGCAGCGCTATCCCCTTGTCCTCGAATACAATTCCTTTTACTTTCTCTACCATAGAAGGGTCCGAACCGCCCTGTCGGAAAAAATATCCGAAAGAAAATCCTTCCCTGCTTAAATAGATGGAATATGCACAGTCATCTTTCTCTTCATCATAGAAAAGCATCGCACACATATCATCCGTAACCGCCTGTACCATTTCCCAGTTATTCCTGATGTCCTGGTTCTCCCGGGCGTCATCCTCCAGACGGCTTGCCGAAACCCCCAGCACGTCCGCCTGCCACACAATCAGGAACGCCAGTAAAATAATCAATACGCTTCCCAACAACAAAGGAATCTTCTCTGCTTTCATGTTTCTTCCCTCCATTCCAGTTTTTCCGGTCTCTTCTATCTGTTTTTCATGTATGTGATGAACCGATTCCCATTTTCCGCAAACCATTCTGCCGAATCGTTCATCCCCATTTTGTCGATGGTCCCGGTTTCAGGATTCAGAATGCCCGTGTTGTATTCATTGAATCCCACCAGCAGCACCGCCGAACCGTCCTCCAGCAACGCCAGCACGGGAATATCCAGATTCACATAGTAAAGTGCTGCATCCAGACTGCAGCCTTTCAGATCCAGAACAGCGGCATCTATCAGATTCTCCTCCAGAATCTGAAGGATATTCTCCCCTCTGTCCAGAAGATACTGGGTATTCCTGCTGATTCCCTCATATTCCAGCATGGTGTCAAGGCATACTGCCAATGCACTCTTCTCTTCCGTGACCCCAGCCTCATGAATCGCCATGATCTGGTTTCTGGCCGCCCGAATCCCTCTGGTCCAGACCTGGTCTCCGTTCTTATCCGTCACGGTACCTGACACCTCATTGGCAAGATTCACAGCTGTTGCAGGTGAGACAAAAATACCCTCCACACCATAAGGCCCGAACACATAGTATCTGATGTTGTCTTCCTCATCCGGAATCTGTATCCTTCTCCCACCCTCATATACCACTTCCTTGGGCGTCAGTATCTGCACCGTATTACTGTCAATGGTCCTGCGGATCTGGATCTGCACATAGCGCTCATACTTTTCCGTATCTACTGCTGTAATTACATTTTTTCCGGCTTTTGCTTCCATATTGTTGGTAATATGTTCCGGCTCCGCCTCCTGATAACTGCCGGACTCCAGACGCTGTACCCGTTCCAGCGTAATCTGGTTGTCCGTCACAATACACTCCGTTACATAGACAGCTTCCTGCCGGTATTCTTTCAACAGTTCACCGGAAGCATTGCAGATACAGATCCTGTACATAGGAAAAAATACACTGCCGGAATTTTCTTCCACCACATCTGCAGCATATGCCACGCCGTATATGATATCCTCCTCCATAAATCCAAGCGGCCTGATCACTTCGCCTTCGCTTACGGATATGGTTTTTCGGGTATCATTGCTCAGATTTCGGATCTCCATAGACGAGCTGTGGTAGATATCATCCCCCACGGGCCAGACCGCAATCCTCCGGTCTTCCGAAACCTGCAGGCCTTCATCCTGGATGATCTCCAGCATCCTGGAATAAGTCCTTGCCACCAGATCCACTCCATACAGACTGTTGTTGCGGACAAAATACAGCTTCTGTTCACGATTCAGATACAGCAGTTGTTCCATCTCCGCGGCCAGAACCGCGTAGGGCTTGTCATAGGGAACATATAGCAGCTCTTCTACGGTATTTTGGGCACTGTTATGAGTATACAGCACGATCCCCACCTGGCCCTCATGCCGGCCTCTGTTCATATAGCCATAGACAGCAAACTGCACGTTTCCGCCCTCATCCACATGCAGTATCCGGATTCCATGCCGATTGTACATGGTTCTGGCGTCCGCATTGCCCTCACCGTAAAAGCTGAAAACCACAGTCAGTTTATTGTTGGTCGCATTGTAACTGAACAGTCTGCCTGCCGTCTCAAAAACAATAATATTTCCATCTTCACTCTCCATCATATCCACATCTGTCCCCGTAATCCCCAGGACGATTTTGTCATTGACACAGAGCTGTTCCCTCATCGGAATCTGCTCCATAGTTCGCTCGTAATCCAAAAGATACATACGATCCGTTGTATATCGAACCCGATAGTATTCTTCCACCATATAGTAAACCGTATTGTCTCCCTCCGAAGTACATACAACGGATTCCAACAGTATGGAAGCTGTCTGCGAGGCGATCTCTGCCAATCTGACCACAGGCGCAACCACTTCCTGTACGCCAAGATCTCCCCAGGTAATCTGCCGGAAACTGCTGTGGATATTCACTTTATGGAAAGAACTGTTGTCCTCCAGCCTGGAATTGGTCTCCAGGTACTTTGTCAGCTCCCTGGCTGCCTCCCTGTCATAAAGCTTTTCATGGAAATCCCTGCAAAATTCCAACTTTTCTTCTGCAAAAAGATTCTCGCTCCAAATCACCCTTGTATAATAGCAAACCTGTCTGCCATCTTCCAGATCCAGCAGAATCTTCAGCGCATAATAAGTCTCTCTCTCTATCAGATCTTTTAAGACAATTCTCCCTCTGATTCTCCCATTATCGGCCTGTAGTTCCTTTATATCTGTATTTTCAATCAATCTGGAACCGTCTGCACTGCGGACCTCAATGGAAATGCCGTCTATAATCTCGCCGTAAGTGTCCACCACGAAACCGGTATCCCGGCCCTGTCCCAACACGGTTACGGCCTCTCTCTGAAAAGCAATATCCGTATCCGCCACATATCCGTGAAGCTGGTTGTATTCTACCCCATCCAGAACCATGGTCACCAGAGGCAAACTGGCCGGAGCCATCTCCATGGTCAGATTGTCATGTCCTCTGTTCATGAATTTACTGACAATCACCAGTGACAGTATAAAAACAATTAAAAAAACGGATATTTTTATGACGCTTTTCTTCATAGCAGCTCCTTCAAAGTGGGGTTAACCTGCAGAAATGCCATCATTCTGTCAGCAGCCATCTGATTCTGCGTATCAAATACACCAGTCCTGGGCCGCATTCCAGTCCGTTTCACGGCACGGATCATCAGGTTCTTCGGCGTATGTTCCATCTCAATAAACTCCAATATCTGCGTATCATAGCCTTTCTCTTCCAGCAAATCAGCCCGCAGGGCATCTGTAACCAACGCAGCCATACGTTCTCTGATCACTCCGTAACGCAGCATGGGCTGCAGCATCTCACACTGCATCTGTCTGTTTAATTCATGCTGGCAGCAGGGAACTGCCATAATGACAGATGCTCCCCATTTTACGGCTTTTTCCAGAGCATAATCGGTTGCTCTGTCACAGGCATGAAGGGACACCACCATATCCACTGAATCTGCCCCGCAGTAACTGCTGATATCGCCTACCAGGAATTCCAGTCCCTCATAGTGAAGCTTCTCTGCCAACCTGCTGCAGTGTTCGATCACGTCAGCCTTCAGATCCAGCCCTGTGACCTGGATGTCCCTGCCCTGAAGCCGGTGCAGATAATAATACATGGCAAACGTCAAATAGGACTTTCCACAGCCGAAATCCACAATGCGGATCCTTCGGCCCGAAGGAAGTCTGTCTAAAACATCTCTGATAAACTCCAGATATCGGTTAATCTGCCGGAATTTGTCATATTTTGCCCGAATAACCCGTCCGTCCAGCAGCTGAACTCCCAGCTCTACCAGGAAATCCACCGGCTGTCCCTCCTGCAGGATATACTGCTTCGAACGATTATGGGACAGGTCGGCGGTTTTTTCCGTTTGCGTCCCTCCATCTCTGTGGTTTTTGTATTTTATGGCGGCTTTCCCCTTTTTACTCACCAGCACTGTGGCATCTTTGGCTTTATGGTTCACCTGCGCCTGGCGAAAGCAATTTTTCATGGCTTCCAGCAGCCGCTCCTGCATTTCTTCCCCTGTATGATTGGAATGAAATACCTTATTTTCTCTGTAAAGGGTTTCCTGAAACAAAATCTGTCCCTTGAGAAGCACCGGACGAACTTTCACTTTTGTTCCCCGGCCTGGATCCCTTGTATTGCTCAGTACAATTTGTATCAAATCCTCATCCAGCATATGCCGGAAAAGCTCTCTCAGTTCATCCATATACCCTATCTCTGTCTTGAGTCAAATTCCCGTTTTCATTTATAATGTAATCCTGCCCCGGCATCCCCCGTGGCGGCGTTTGTATACCTCGTTAAACAGCAGAATCTGTATCATATCCTCCCCAGGCGCGGAGTCCTCTTCTTTTTCCAGAACCCTGCAGATTGATTTGGTCAGAGCCAGCAGACTGCATCGGTCCGGATATTCATCATAGATCATGCTGCCTTCGTAATCCGTCTTATCCAAAATATCCGCTACTCTTTTCTGATAGCGTTTCACATCGTTGGGATACATCTGCTGCAGATATTCCAGATCCTGCAGCAGCATCTGTTCTTTGTCCGGTCCATAATAACCCGGATACGTCATATAAAAAGGAAGGGGCCCATTCCAGCCCCTTGCCTTGCTTTCCGGCAGCGGCTGTAACAGCTTAGAATGAAATTCCATATGTCTTTCCTTCTGTTTTTTAACAGCATATGCGTGTTTTCATCCAATCGTTACCGGAAACTCTCAAAAAATTAACCCTTTAAACTTCTACCTTAATGCTTCTATCCTTGCCAGCGCTCTCTGCAGGGCGGTTTCCGCCTTGGCAATATCCGTGTTCGGTGATTTGCCGCTGAGACGCTTCTCGGCCCTCTCTCTGGCGGACTTCGCACGTTCCTCGTCAATCTCACCGGGCCACTCGATCACTTCCGCCAGAATCGTCACACTCTCCGGCAGGATCTCTGCGAACCCGGAGTGCAGGGCTGCCTTTTTATCCCCTTCCTGCTCACTGATGGACAGGATGCCCGGCTTCACGATCACAGTCATGGGAATATGGCCGGGCAGTACGCCGATCTCGCCCTCTGTGGTATTAAACTCCACCATATTCACCGGATTCTCATAGAAAATCCTGTCGGGAGTAATGATACGCAGAAGAAAACTATTCTTATCTGCCATATTCTTCTCCTATTCCAGTTTACGCATCTGTCCCTCCGGTCATCCTACTCAGCGGAGCCGCTGCGGCCGCTTTCCTGCGTCCGTAAATCCTTCAGGTGCCGGATGGGCAGATGCTGTTTTTATTCCAGTTCCGCTCTAAACTTAAACTCTGGCCAGCACGTCGTCGATGCTGCCTGCGTTCAGGAAATAGCTCTCCGGAATATCGTCATGCTTGCCTTCAAGAATCTCCTTGAAACCGCGGATGGTCTCGTTGATAGGCACATATTTTCCTTCCAGACCGGTAAACTGTCCCGCTACGAAGAAAGGCTGAGACAGGAATCTCTGTACCTTACGGGCACGTGAAACTACAAGTTTATCTTCTTCAGATAATTCATCCATACCAAGAATGGCAATAATATCCTGCAGTTCCTTATAACGCTGCAGAATCTCCTGCACGCCACGAGCCGTCTTATAATGTTCCTCACCTACAATCCTGGGGTCCAGAATACGGGAAGAAGACTCCAGCGGATCCACCGCCGGATAGATACCAAGTTCCACGATGGAACGGGACAGTGTCGTCGTCGCATCCAGATGTGCAAATGTGGTAGCCGGCGCCGGATCCGTCAGGTCATCCGCAGGCACATATACTGCCTGTACGGAAGTAATGGAACCGTTCTTCGTGGACGTGATTCTCTCCTGAAGGGCACCCATCTCCGTCTGCAGAGTAGGCTGATAACCCACCGCAGAGGGCATACGGCCAAGCAATGCCGAAACTTCACTTCCTGCCTGGGTAAAGCGGAAAATATTGTCAATGAACAGCAACACGTCCTTGCCGCCCTTGTCACGGAAATACTCCGCCATAGTCAAACCGGTCAAACCCACGCGCATTCTGGCTCCGGGGGGCTCGTTCATCTGACCGAATACCATGGTGGTCTTGTCGATAACCCCTGACTCCATCATCTCATGATACAGGTCGTTTCCCTCACGGGTGCGCTCCCCTACACCGGTAAACACCGAATAACCGCTGTGCTCCGTGGCGATGTTACGAATCAGCTCCTGAATCAGAACTGTCTTTCCTACGCCGGCACCGCCGAACAGTCCGATCTTTCCGCCCTTCTGATAAGGACAAAGCAGATCCACTACCTTGATACCGGTCTCCAGCAGCTCCTTCTCCGTAGCCTGCTCCTCAAATTTCGGTGCGGCACGGTGAATCGGCTCATAGGATACCCCTTCCGGAGCCGGTTTATTGTCAATTGGCTGACCCAAAACATTGAAGATCCGCCCCAAAGTCTTTTCCCCAACCGGAACGGAAATGGGGGCGCCGGTTGCAACCGCATCCATTCCCCTCACCAGACCATCGGTGCTTCCCATGGCAATGCATCTGACCGTGTCATCACCCAGATGCTGGGAGACCTCCACGGTCAGCTCACTGCCCTCTCCGGTAGGAATGCGAATTGCTTCGTTAATCTCAGGCAGCTTTCCCTCATCAAAGCGGATATCCAGTACCGCTCCGATAACCTGGGTAATCTTGCCCCTGTTTTCTCCTGCCATTTCTACCTCTTTCCTCCCACTTACGTGGGACAATCTCTTTCTTACAGAACTCTTTCTTCACAGATATCCGACAGCTTATCCTTCTGCTGAACTGCTGTGTTCCAATCTGCAGGTGCCTGGAAGAATGCCTTCCTCCCGGCATTCTTCCGAAAATAACCCGGAAAATCTTCCTTTCCTCCTGGCTTATCCCAATGCTTCCGCACCTGCGATGATCTCTGTCAGTTCCTGTGTAATGGAACCCTGACGGGCCCTGTTGTATTTCAGCGTCAGATCGCTGATGATCTCTTCCGCATTGCTGGTCGCATTATCCATCGCCTGCATACGCGCGCCGTTCTCACTGGCAACAGACTCACGCAATGCCCCGTAGATCAGGCTGGTAACATATTTCGGAATCAACATATCCAGTGCTTCCGCATCCTCCGGCTCAAAGTTCATCACGGCGGAAACCTCCGTTTCCCGGCTTACTCCATCCTCCTGGATCTCCACCGGGAGAAGCTTCAGCAGAGTAGGGACATGACTCACCGTATTTTTAAAATTGGTGTATGCCAGATAGATCTCCCCTATCTCCCCTTCCGCAAAAGATGTGAGAAGCCTGCTGCACAGTGCCGCCGCATCTTTATAGAGAGGACTCTCCACGATCTCCGAATCGCATTCTCTCACCGCATAGCCGTTCCGGATAAAGGCGTCCCTGCCCTTGGTACCCAGACAGTAGAGTTCCAGATCCTGTTTTCTCCACTCCGGATGTCTGGTCACCATTTTGATTACATTGGAATTGTAACCGCCGGCCAGGCCCCTGTTGGCTGTTATCACGATGACTGCTTTCTTCGCGGAAGCACCGGAAGTCAGATACTTGTGGTCAATATGCCCCACCCTCTCAAGGATACTGTTCACCGTATCATACATACAGGTAAAATACCCCTTAGAGCGTTCTGCGCTTGCTCTCGCGCGCTGCAGCTTCACGGTGGATACCAGCTTCATTGCTTTCGTAATCTGCTGTGTCCCCTGAATACTGCTTTTGCGGCGCTTTATATCACGCATCGATGCCATATTCTATATCCTCTTTCTATTCAAACTGCTTCTTGAATTCCTCGATCGCCTTCTGAAGCGTCTTCTCCGTCTCCTCTGAGATTACCTTCTCAGATGCGATATTTCCCGGTACCTCCGGATATTTTGTATCCAGGAACTCGAAAAATTCCTTCTCAAACCTGGTAACCGCTTCTGTCGGTATATCGAGCAGATATTTATGTGTAACCGCATAGATAATGATAACCTGATACTGAACCGCCATGGGTGCATACTGAGGCTGCTTGAGCACTTCCCGAATGCGTTCGCCCTGAGCCAGCTTCTCCTTGGTGTCATTATCCAGCTCGGAACCGAACTGTGCAAAGCTTGCCAACTCTCTGAACTGAGCCAGCTCGGTACGAATCGGAGCCGCGATCTTCTTCATGGCCTTGATCTGGGCCGCACCGCCCACCCGGGACACGGACAGACCGGCATTGATGGCCGGACGGAAACCGGAATTGAACATCTCTGTCTCCAGATAAATCTGGCCGTCGGTAATAGAGATTACGTTGGTAGGAATATATGCGGATACGTCTCCTGCCTGGGTCTCAATGATGGGAAGTGCAGTAAGAGAACCTCCGCCGTACTCCTCGCTCATCCTGGCAGCACGTTCCAGCAGTCTGGAGTGCAGATAGAATACATCTCCGGGATATGCCTCACGTCCGGGCGGACGACGGAGCAGCAAAGAGAGTGTACGGTATGCCGTAGCATGCTTACTCAAATCATCGTACACTACCAGAACGTCCTCCCCTTTCTCCATCCATTCCTCGCCGATGGCACAGCCCGCATAAGGAGCAATGTACTGCAGAGGCGCAAGGTCGCTGGCCGTAGATACTACCACAGTAGTATATGCCATAGCACCGTATTCCTCCAGCGTCTTAACAATATTGGCAATTGTGGATGCCTTCTGGCCGATTGCCACATAGATACATTTTACATTCTGTCCCTTCTGGTTGATGATCGTATCGATGGCTATGGCCGTCTTACCGGTCTGGCGGTCACCGATGATCAGCTCACGCTGGCCTCTTCCGATGGGAATCATGGCATCAATGGCCTTGATTCCGGTCTGGAGAGGCGTATCCACGCTCTTTCTGGTGATTACGCCGCTGGCCACACGTTCAATCTTACGGTACTTATCCGTCTGAACGGGTCCTTTGCCGTCGATAGGCTGCCCCAGGGAATTCACCACACGTCCGGTCATGGCATCGCCCACGGGCACCTCTACCACACGTCCGGTGGTCCTGACCGTATCCCCTTCATTGATGTTTTTGGCGCTGCCCAGCAATACCACGCCCACGTTATCTTCTTCCAGATTCAATACCATGCCGTACACTTCGCCTGGAAATTCCAGCAATTCACCCTGCATGGCATTTTCCAGTCCATGTACGCGAGCGATGCCGTCCGCAACCTGGATGACAGTACCCACATCGGATACATCCAGGGTGGATGCATATCTCTTGATCTGATCCTTGATAACAGAACTAATTTCTTCTGGTCTTAAATTCATGGATCTGTCGCACCTTTCTTCCAGCCGGTCAGCCCAGCTGAATTTGTAATAATTGTTTCGTCAATCCGTTCAGTTTTGTGCGGACACTGCTGTCCACAACTCTGTCGTTTATGCGGATGATCATTCCGCCTATAATCGAGGCATCCACCTCGTAGAATAATTCCATTTTCTCGTATCCGCTGGTCTCCAGGAGCCTCTTCTCCACCGCTTTTTGCTGATCTGCATTCAGCTCCACTGCAGTGGTCACATAAGCCGTACCGATCTTCAGCTGCTCCTTCACCCGCTCTGTGAAGTAAGCGAACACGGCCTGCAGCTCTCCGTAACGCTCCTTGGCTACCACAACTTCCAGCAGCCCTGCCAGTTCATCGCTGACCCGTCCCTTAAAGACATCTTCCACTACTTTCAGCTTATCCTGCTTCGGAACGCCCGGGTGTTTCATCAGCCCGTCAAACTGGGGATTTGCCGTCAGTATCTCGCTCACACAGCGGATTTCCTCCATCAGACCCACAGCTCTGTCCACGCCTGATTCCATGGCCACTTCATACAGAGCTTCGCCGTATGTCTTGGATACTAATTTAGCCATGTCTTATCACCCATTTCCTTTATGGTCTCGTCGATCAGCTGATTCTGCACCTTCGTATCCATGGATGCGGATACAAACTTACCTGCCATAAGCGAAGCGACAACAATGATTTCACGCTTCACATCATCGGACATCTTCTGCTTCTCCAGCTCTGCCTCCACACGTGCCCTGTCCAGAATCCTGGCGGCCTCTTCCTTTGCCTGGGCAATGACCTGGTTCTCACTGACCAGCGCCTTCCTGCGGGCTTCGCTTAAGATAGCCTCCGCTTCCTTCTCAACTCCCTGGAGCTTTCCCTCATATTCCTTTTTCAGGTTCTGGGCATTCTCCATGGCTTCCCTTGCCGCATTCAGCTCATTCCGGATCTTATCTCTCCGGTTGTTCAGCATCTTCCTGGCAGGGTTGAACAGGAAATAACTCAAAATAAGAAACAGGAAAAAGATGGCTATGATCATCAGCGTGGAATCAGCCAGCAGCTGCCAGTCCAGGTCAAACAGCCTGGACATGGACTCGCCCCCTGTTAAAAGTATCATTCTTAAGCCTCCTTTCTGCCTCCTGAAATACACTTATCAATCGCGGGAAGAACCTGCATCTGGTTTCTTCCAAATAAGTACGTTCTCATGCTTACGGCAGAAGAGGTTTTACGAACATCAGCAGAATGGCAACCAGCAAACCGTACAGACCTGTGGTCTCCGCCACGGCCTGGCCCAGGAGCATGGTCTGCATCACCTTGGGCTGTGCGCCGGGATTGCGTCCCACTGCCGCTGCGGCATGTCCTGCTGCGATACCCTGCCCTACACCAGGTCCGATACCGGCGATAACTGCCAGACCTGCACCAATTGCGGAACATCCTAAGATAAAATTTTCATTGAAATCCATTCTTTTTTCCTCCTGAATGATAAAAATAAATGCTTAAATTTATTGGTTCTAAGAAAGATTCATACATCTTCCCGGGCTAACGCCGGGTGCCATCGCCGATCTCATTCGAAATGTATGTCATGGTCAGCATGCAGAATACATAAGTCTGAATTGCTCCGGAGAACAAATCAAAGTACACATGAAGCGCTGCGGGCCAGGCTGTGGCGAACCATCCAAGCAGCCCATAAAGCAATGCCATCATGGCCGTACCCGACAGAACGTTTGCAAACAAACGCAATGACAGAGAAATCGGCACTGCTACGGCACTGATTACATTGATTGGCAGCCAGATCGGCAGCCAGGGCGGCAGGGGCGAACAGAGATCTGCCCATATCGTGCCCGGCTTCTGGTACTTCCACTTATTATAATGGATCATCGAGAATGTCAGAATTGCCAAAGGCAATGTGACACCGTAATCCGCCGTGGGAGGCCGAAGGCCCAACAGACCGGAGATGTTGCTGACAAGGATAAAGATAAAGATGGTCCCGATATAATTATAAAATCTCGGAGCCGACTGCCCCATGGAGCCGCTTACCATATTGTCCAGCATCTCAACAATCATTTCCACCACATTCTGGAAACTGCCCGGCACTTGTGACGCTTTTGCCATGCACCGGTTAGCGGCAATGGCAAAGGCAACCAGCAGCAGCATAACGATCAGGATACACACATGTGATGTGGTAATCCATACCGGATGTCCGAAGAATGAATACTGAAACACCCCATGGATCGTAAAGTCAACACCTGACTCACCGGACAGCAAAATTCCATGTCCCATACTCTCACCTCTCTTTCTTAAATATTTTGTAATACCCGACGGGAACTTATCCCTCCTGTGCCTTCGGCTCCTCCTCTATCGGTTCCGGAACCGGATCTGTCTCATGGAAAAACAGATTACACAGTTTATGAGTAATCGGCTGAAGATATGCCGTTACTTTCAGACTCATATATCCCAGGAAAAAAACAAGCGGATTCATTGTCTCCGTCACGGAAATGACAATTAAAACCGCAGCCACTATCCCATACCGGAACAGATATCCCCTGGTGACAATTCCGGCCGCATCTCCGCCCTGCCGAAGTGCCCTGTCCAGTGTGCGGCACATATGAATACTGCCCGCAACGGCAAAAGCCACCCCAAACCAGAGGCTGGCCGCATAATTCCATCTGTTCCCTATCAGCAAAGCTCCCAAGATCTGGCACACAATGCCGAAAAACACCATTCCGGCCTGCATCTCGAGAAGCGTCCTGTTTTGTCTCCTCAATGTCTCAATTATCTTCATCGGAATCTCCCTGCTCTTGATCCGGCTTCCCGCCGCCACACAGCCGCTTCGCCATGCGGTATACATTCTGTCCGCCTGCCACGGCTCCCATGGCGAAGAAAAAAATAGTCAGGTAAGAAGTACCCAGTTTCCTGTCAAGCCATACTCCCAATGCGGACATCGCACAGATGGGCACGATCATATTCAGTCCAAACTGTGTGACCATCCCAAGAGACTGGTACACGATCCTGTTTTCCTCTTTTCGCTGTTTCATACCGCACCGCCCGCCACTTCAGATATTTGATTTATTCTTATGCCGCCACACTGTATTATACCTATTTTTACCCAAAATGTCTAGCGCAAAATAAAAATCACATTGACTAATATCCGCTGCGGTTGTATTATTTTAAAGACATTTATCAAACAACAAAGGAGCCAGTCATGATGATATCCAAAATATACCGCAAACGCATCATTCCTTCCGAGTGTATCCTTTTGAAAGACGACATTATAGTAATGCAGGACGATGAATGCATCATCACAAAATGGGACACTTTGAATCCCAAAACCGCCTTCTCCCACGGCTGTTCCTGCTTCTTTCTGCAGGACGGCATCAAAGTGAGCAAAATCTACCGCAGCGACAATACCCTGCTGTACTGGTACTGTGATATCGTGGAGTATTCCTTTGACCAGGAAGGCGGATCCATGACCTTCACGGATCTGCTGGCCGATGTAATCGTTTATCCGGAAGGACGGACAAAGGTCGTGGATCTGGACGAACTGGCCGAAGCACTGGAGAAGGGACTGATCACAAAAGAGCAGATGATCTCCTGTCTGCGAAGCACGAACCATCTGCTCTCCCTGATCTACCGTGATAAATTCGACAGACTGCAGAGCCGCCTGGACAGTCTTGGACTGTAACGTCTTTCGGCCAAAAGCCTGCGGCGTCTGCCCTGCTTTCCGGCCCTTTCTCTAATAAAATACATGTCCGCCGATATTGATGCCGCTTAACCCCTCTATGGGTGTTCGGAAGAAAACGCAGGTTCCCACATTGGTAACCCCCGACATGGCTTCGTCTGCTGCCCTGTAACAGCTCTCCGTAGCCTTGTCGGAGGCAAGTGCAATATCCAGCCGGCCGCTGCCCACAGGAGAAAACTGTCCGCTCTGGTAGATCACTCCCACTACGGTGTCCGGAAATTTTGAACTCAGCACCCTGTTCATCACCACACTGCCTACCGCTACCTGACCGGAATAGGGTTCTCCTCCGGCCTCGCAGTAGATCAGATTTGCCAGCAGCCGTCTGTCTCCCTCGGCAAAGCTTACCTCGGAGATATCCCGCCAGGTACCGTTGGCTGCCGCCTGGGACAGGGCGATCTCCTCTGCAAGCTTTTTCTTCAGATATTCCAGATCCTCTTCCTTTTTCCTGATCTCCGCCTCATAATCCAGCGCTTTCTTCTCTGCACTGGATATCTGATCCCCGTATTTGGCTATTGCACCGGATGTCTGGTTTATCATATCCGATACTTTATCCTTCTCTTCTTCCGCTTTTGCCTGCAGCTCTTCCAGCTGTGTCTTCTCTGTCTGAAGCCGTCTCTCATGCTCCTCGATCAGGATACAATTTTCCTGGTATTCTTCCAGCATCCGCTGGTCATAGGATGCTACCTTTTCGATGCGGTCAGCCATATTTAAAAAATCCGAAAAACTCTCTGCGGTCAGCAATATGGTCAGATAGCTGTCATTCTGCTGCTCATACAGGCAGCGGGTCACTGCCACCATATTTTCATACTGCTGCGCTTCCTTTTCCCTGGCTGTTTCCAGAGCCTGCTGTGTCTCGGCAATTTCCCCCTCCTTGTCATAGATCTGCGCCTCCAGCTCTTCCAGACTGGCTACCACTGCCGACAGCTGGGCATTCAGATACTTCAGCTCCTTCTCCAGGGTATCGCGCTTTCCCTCCAGCTGGTCCAGATTGTCCTGGGTTTTATCCAGCTCATCCTCCAGATTCTCCTTCTCTTTCTGCGTCCGGTTCAGTTTTTCCCTTGTGGAGGAAGTCGCCTGTACCGTAACGGGACCGGTTACAGATACCGGTAAGCCGGACAGAACGATAAGGGATAATATAATTGCTGTGTTTCTTCTGATTTTCAAAGAATATACCGCCTTTCACAGAATATACAGAACCGGCAGATGCCTCCGGCGCAGAGGTTTCTTCCACGGCAAAGCCGTATGCCCGACAGCCCGAAACTTCCGGCTGTAAAACCAGACCGGACCACGGAGCAGCACCGCCTACTTCGTACCGAAAATACGGTCTCCCGCATCCCCAAGTCCGGGAACTATATATCCATGGTCATTCAATTTCTCATCCAAAGCCCCCACATATACATCCACATCGGGATGCGCTGTCTGCATGGCCTGGATTCCCTCAGGCGCAGCGATGATACACATAAAATGAATGTTACGACAGCCCTTTTCCTTCAGCATACGAATCGCCGCCACGGAAGAACCTCCTGTAGCCAACATGGGATCCACCACAAAGACTTCCCGTTCCGCGCAATCCGCCGGAAGCTTGCAGTAATATTCCACCGGCTTCAGTGTATCCGGATCCCGGTAGAGACCAATATGTCCCACCTTTGCCGCCGGAATCAGATCCAGCATTCCATCCACCATCCCGAGTCCCGCCCGGAGGATGGGAACAATTGCCATTTTCTTGCCCCTCAGCTCCTTAACGGTAGATTTACAGATCGGAGTCTCAATCTCCACATCGTCCAGTTTCAGATCCCTGGTGGCCTCATAACAGATCAGCATGGCAATCTCGCTGATCGCCTGGCGAAAATCCTTGGTGCCTGTTTCCTTTCGGCGAATCAGACCGATTTTGTGCTGAATTAACGGGTGGTCCATAATCACTACGTTTGCCATATTTTTCTCCTATTCCAGTTTACGCATCCCCACTGCCGGATGCTGTTTCTTCTTCCGCTCCCGCATCCTCGCTCCCTGTCTCCAGACACGGAACTTCCGGATGGGCGGATGCTGTTTTAAAGTTCCGTATCTTCATCTGGCTTCTCAATCAGGCCCACTCTTCTGATGTGGCGCGCCTCACCTGAAAAAGGGGTGTCCAGGAATACATCCACGATCTCCAGTGCCAGATTCTCTCCCACCATGCCGCCGCCCAGAGCCAGAACATTGGCATCATTATGGAGTCTGGTCAATTTTGCAGACAGGGGCTCCGAGCACAGGGCACATCGAATGCCAGGCACCTTATTTGCTGTCATGCTGATGCCGATGCCCGTGGTACAGATGACGATTCCGCTCTCGCATCTGCCCTCCGCCACAGCCTCCGCCACGGCTCTGCCGAATTCTGGATAATCACAGCTGTCCGTGCTGTAGCATCCCATATCCTCACAGGGAATCTGCCTTTCCTCCAGATGCCGGAGAATCCTCTGCTTCATTGTATAACCGCCATGGTCACTCCCAATTGCTATCATACTGCCGCTCTGCCTCCTGTCTTTCTTTCCCGGTACATGCTGACGGTATCTGTCTTGCAAGCCTTATGTTTTCCGGACAGGCCTTCCTGCATTCCCCATGTGCTCCCTGCCCCTTTCGTTTCCCGTCACTGCCGGGTGGGTCTCATTCCATATGGAGTCCGAACCGGTCTCCTCCGAAAGTCTGACCACATGGTATCCTGCCGCTTTCAGCAAGCGGTTCATGATGGCCTGTCCAAGGCCTCTGGCCGGAAAGCTCTCCGAATAGATTCTTGTCACCTTTTCATCATCCAATTCCCGCAGAATGGAAAACAAATTTCTGGCAATGTCGGCTTCCGCATTCCGGCTTCCTATACATTTTACCACATCCGCACGGTATTGTTCAAGTACTTCCGCCGTGCCGATGACACCGGTTTTTTCTCCTCTTTTCCGATCTGCCTCTGTACGGGCATTGATATATGCCGTCACCTGGTCCGGACTCCCCTCCACGATCACCATGCACCCCTCCGGTGCATAGTGGCGGTACTTCATACCGGGCGCTTTCGGCGCCTCACCGCTGCTGCCGTCCATAATTGTGACATCTATGTCAACTTTTCCCAGCACATGGTCCAGCATTTCCTGTGTAATAAATCCGGGCCGAAGGATCCGAGGCGTATCGGATGTAAAATCCAGGATGGTGGATTCCAGTCCGATCCCCACTTCCCCTCCGTCCACGATGACATCGATCCGCCCGTCCATATCTTCGCAGACATATTTTGCAGAGGTGGGACTGGGCTTTCCTGAACGGTTGGCACTGGGTGCCGCGATGTAGCCGCCACCGTACTCGATCAGCTTCCGTGCCGCGGGATGAGAAGGAAACCGTACCGCCACAGTGTCCAGGCCGCCGGTGGTCTCCCGTGGAACAGAATCCGCTTTGGGAAGGATCATTGTCAGCGGTCCCGGCCAAAATGCAGCAGCTATCTTCACTGCCTCCCAGGGCATCTCCCTGACAATTTCACCGATGTCCTCAAATCGACAGATATGGATAATCAGGGGATTGTCCGAGGGCCTTCCCTTTGCGGCGTAGATTTTCCGGGAGGATTCCGGATTCAGCGCATCTCCCCCCAGCCCGTATACAGTCTCCGTTGGAAACGCCACCAGCCCTCCCCTGCGGATGATCTCACCGGCCTCCCGAAGCATAGCATCCTCCTCCGGACTCCATTCTGTACAATTCCCCTTGATCCGAATCATTTTCGTTACCATTTTATCCCTCTATCCTCCCCCGGCAGGCCCCCAGCTCTTCCTACCTTTCTTGTCCGCTGTAAATCCGTTCCTTCACCCAATGGTATACCCCCGAAAAGGTCCTGCTCTTTGCCATCCGTCTGCGCAGCGGCGCCAGAGTCAGAGCCATCACCCCCCTGTACTTCAGCAGTTCCCCCCTGCCCATATAGGACGCCGTAATCTTTCGGTGCTCCTGACGATCCAGGACCAGATTCTCCCTGCTCTCGGAATAACCGCCCCCCTCATAGGACGCCACCGTGAACCCCATATGCCGCATCCTGGCCCCTGCCCGGTAAAAGCACCAGAGAAAGTGATCGTAATCTGCTCTGATTTTATACTGTAAATCATACGGTTTCCTCCGGCACAGAGCTGCACTGTAAAAGCAGGACTGATGACAGGGAATGTTCCGGTAACAGGTAAAACCGGTGATAACAGGGGCAGAAGCTATGGTAACCAGCGGTTGCCCGCTGCAGGTATCGCCGTACAGCACCAGCGCGTCCGGGTCCGTCCCAGCCGCCAATTCCTCCCCGATCACCTGCCGGGTCCGCTCCAGCACCTCTGGGTCCGGAAAGACATCCCCGCAGTTTAAAAACAGCAGAAATTCTCCCTCCGCATACCCCACCGCCTGGTTCATGGCATCATAAATCCCGGTATCCGGTTCCACGAATATCCTCACCCTCGCCGCATCCCCGCCTGCACCGGGTCCTTTCTGCCAGAGCGTTTTCCCGTCCTCTCCCCACTGATGCTCCCTCTTCCATTTTTCTACAGAGCCATCCCTGCTGCCCCCGTCTTTCACGATCACCTCCACATCCTGACAGCTTTGCCCCAGCACGCTTTCCAGAGTGGCATTCAGTTTTTCCCCGGGATTCAGGCATACCGTTATGATTGAAAATCTCATCTTATTCCCATCCTGCAGACACTTGCTCCATCTGTTAACGATTTCTGTATATTGATCCGCCGGCTTCCGTTTTCTACCTCAAAGCCCCTCAGAACACCTTTTTATCCTTATGCAACGCCCAGATGCTGCCGCCCCCGCAGACCAGGCCTGCGATGCACAGCGGCCAGTAAGCCACCTTCGGAATCATCACATAACCCATCCCGTAAGCCAGCAGATTGGCCAGCATATGGACAAGGACCGGCATCCGGAAATCTCCGAAATATTCATAGGCGTAAGCCATGAAACACCCCATGACAAAGGCATATATACCCTGAACCGAATTGCCGTGATATAGGGCAAACAGTGCTCCTGACATAACCATAGCAGCCGACAGCTTCATATAACGCCGGAAACAGCTGTAGAGAATCCCCCGAAACAGCAGCTCCTCCGACAGCGCTGTTATGAGGCCGTAGCACAAAAGGCCCACCGGCAGCCATGCCGCATGCTGGCTCTCTGCAACTGCCTGGTAGGTCTCGGAAGCGTCGATGGCCCCCACCTGCATCAGCAGCAGATTGATGCCCAGAATGAATCCCAGTGCAGCGCTCCCCAGCAGAACATAATGCCGGGAGGGCTCTTCCTTGATATGCATCAGCTTCATATCTTCGGCAGTCTTCCCAATGGTCTTTTTGGCAATTCCGGATATGGCCACAGCAGCCGCCAGGAATCCCGCTGCCGATGCCAGGTTCACCGCATTTCCGGTAAATCCTTCCAAACCCCCCTGGTCATTGCGGATAAAAAGAAACGCTCCCCCCAACAGGTTATTCCCCACATGATATAAAATCAGAGATGCCACATTGAATCCGATATTTCTGACCATGGTAAACAAAAGGAATGGAATGACAATCTGCCCGATTCGCTGGCCAGCGGTCAGCTTCCGCTCTTCCTCCGTCCCCCGCAGAAGGAATTTCTCCAGCTCCCCCACGGAACGCACTATGTAGTCAGCCCTGGCTTCCTTCAGTTCCTCCATACCGCCGTAACCATAGGTAACTCCCACAGCCTCCACTCCCAGAACATGAGCGCCCTCCACGTCAAAGCAGCGGTCGCCGATCATATAGACCTTCTCCTTATCCACTGGTTTCTCACCGAATAATTTGTTCAGCGTCTCCGCCACCACCTCATCTTTATTGGTTCTGGTGCCGTCCAGCTCGCTTCCCACAATCACCTTGAAGTATTTGGCAATCTGAAAATGTTCCAGAATCCTTTTTACATAGACGGTGGGCTTACTGGACGCAACCGCCAGAAACATCCCCCTGGAATTCAGAGTCCGCAGCATCTCCGGGATCCCGTCATATAATTTATTTTCAAAGATTCCCGTATCTTGGAAGCGCTCCCTGTATTTCTCCACGGCAGCCTGGGCCTGGGTGTGATCCATCCCGTAATATTTCATAAAGCTGTCCTTCAGAGGCGGTCCGATAAAAGGTTCCAGCTTAACCAGATCCGGTTCTTCTATGCCGAATGAAGCCAGGGCATACTGCACGCAGGTACAGATCCCCTCTCTGGGATCCGTCAGTGTGCCGTCCAAATCAAACAAAAGATAATTTTTCATCTAGAAACTCCTAATCTTGTCACTGCCGTCATCTATGGTATTCTCTATCTTCATGATCCGCACATCATACTCCACGGAAGGGTTCACCTGTACATGCACCCTGTCCCCTTCCTTCTTTCCCAACAATGCCTTCCCAAGAGGACTTTCGTTGCTGATCAGATTTTCCAGAGAATTCCCCCGTACTGTGGTGACAATTTTATAAGTTTCCACCGTACCGTCCTCCACAAACTCAACGGTCACTGTATTATTCATCCCCACCTCGTCCTCCACAGAATCCTCGGAGATCACCCTGGCTGTCCGGATCATCCGCTCCAGATACCGGATCCGGCTCTCGTTCTGATTCTTAAATTTCTTCGCTGCGTAGTATTCAAAATTCTCGCTCAGATCCCCCTGGGCTCTCGCTTCCTTCACATCCTCCAGCGCCTGGGGCCGCACCACCAGCTTCCGGTGCTCGATCTCTTCCTCCATCTTCCTGATGTCCGTAGGCGTCAATTGATCATACATAGATATACTCCATTCCGCCGCTCATACTGCGGCACATATTTACAACCCGATACCATACACCACACTCACTGCCAGCAAAATCTGGATAATTGCAAACCGAAATACTGTCTGTGTATTCGACCAGTCCCACTTTTTGCGCACATGGTCATGAAGAGGCGTCCTCACCTTGGTCAGAATCCGAATCCGGAAGAAACGCAGCAGGAAGATCTTAATTAATCCCAGTCCGCCGTCCAGAATCAGCACCAGTGCAACCGGGATATACAGGAAGGGACGGTTTGTCTTCAATATGGCGATGCTGATGAACAAACCCATGGCCCGGGAACCCGCATCCCCCATCAACAGACGGCTTGGGGTGGCATTATACCACAGATATCCAAGGATACACGCTGCAAACAGGAGAATCAGAAAGGAAAAATTCCTTCCCACGTTCAGGACCCTGTCCAATAAGTAGATTGTTGTCAGAGAAATGATGGTCAGCGTTCCCGACAGCCCGTCCACCCCGTCGGAACAGTTCGTCACATTCACGGAAACCCATACCAGTATCACTGCCAGAATGACAAACAGCCACTTGGGAATATCAATCCATGTATGAAAAAAGGCAAGCTCTATTTTGCTGGAATTAAACTTCAGGAAATTCATCGCTGTCAGAACCGCCACACACAGATCCAGAAACCCTTTCCGTACCTCCCCCCAGGGAGACCTGGCGGCATCGTCCAGATATCCGGTGATCATACAGACCACTACCAGCAACAGATATATAAAGATCTCTACATTCATGGGTGTAAACAGAATTGCAGACATTACGAACGCCAGCACAAAAATAATGCCGGCTCCCCTTGGCTTCCCTGCGGACAGCTTGCCGTCATGGGCAAATTCCCTTCCGCCGTCCTTTGGAAGATACGGCCCCAGTTTCGCCGTGGCCAGTACCGTGACCACAAATGCAAACAAAATCCCTCCCAGAGCCAGCTGGGATGTCCGGTCTCCAGATACAATCAAGTGTAACATATGGCTCCCATCCGCACTTTTGTGCTGTTATCTCTATTTTTACAGACTTTTGCAGGACTTCTTCCTGATTTTATCACAAAAAAACAGGAAATGCAATCAATTGCCCCTGTGAAAAGAAAACGGATTGCATTCCCGGCAATTTCATGCCGTCATTTTAGTATTACTAAATTCCATTCCGTATAATACATTATAACTAAAGTTTCATGGCGAATCAGTCAACCAACCGCTGCAATCATCTTGTCACAACTACAAGCTGGGAGTATTCCCATATGCCACGATTCTCATACAAAAGAGGAATAAGAATGTACAATGCAAGTAAGGTCGGCTCTACGATCGCAGAACTTCGTCTGGAAAACGGTCTAAAACAGAACAAACTGTCCAGTATCTTGAGTATGTCCCCCAGCAATCTGTCCAACTACGAGCGCGGCCTCTACTGGCCTGCACTGGATACACTGTGCAAAATCGCAGATCTGTTCCAGGTTACCACCGACTATCTCCTGGGCCGCACCACCTACCGCTGTCCGCCGGAAGTCTTCCGAGAATATGTCTCTTCTCATCATAAGGTCCATCATGTCATCAACATTCTCCTGGAACTGGATGCCGTTTCTCTGGATGCAGTCGTTCATTATGCCGAATATCTCCGTGATACCGCCCAGGCAAAAACAGGACCGGACTCCTAAAAGCCGGATGTCCTGCCCTGAAACAACTCTTCAAAAGGTCTGTTTTTTTCTGCGGCTTTTCTCTGACTGACTTGCTCCCGCATATGTTCGGACGCCCTCTCCACCACTTCCCTGAATCCTCCGGCAGAGAGTCTTACAGCCCCCTCCCCCCAGATAATCATCTGCTCCAGCCGGTCAGAAGTTGCTACCGTAACATGATGTTTCCTTCCGATCTCATGCACGGTCTTTTCGATATACTGATCGGCAGTTTCCGCTTCTTTGGTATATACCACATAAATATTGTGATATTTCTGTACGGAACCAGGATTTCCCTTTACCTTATAAGCGTCAAAGACCAGAATCAGGGTGCATCCTTCGTACCCCTGGTAGTTGCTGCAGATATCCATAAGCCGGTCTCTGGCACTGTCAATATTCACCTCCGCCAGTGCCTGCAGGTCTTCCCACGCGAAAATAATGTTGTAGCCGTCAACCAGCAGATAGGTTTCCTTCTGGATGGATGTGTTCCTGCCCTTCACGGCCGCCGCTTTGGTCTCATTCTGTTCCGCAGCGGCGGCGTCAGGCCCGTCGTCAGTTACGCTTCCTGTATTCCGCTGATGATAACGGTACGGTTCATAATCCCGTTTTGCCTTTCCGTAAGTCCGGACAAATATCTCCTCAATCTCTTCCTGGGTGATATAATCCGAAGGGGATTTCATCTTCTCTGCCGTCTTTCTCTTTTCTCCCGAAATACGCCCCGGCCCATCGGCTTCCCGTCCGCCTGCCGAAGCTGCCCGAAAGCTTATCCCACCTTTTCTGCCCTCCCGGCTTCCGGCAGTTTCAGATCCGTTTTGGCTGCTGCCTTCCATCTCTCCATCTGCACAGGACCCTCTTCTCTCCCTGCCCGTTGTATCGCTGTCCTCACAGACCCCGTTTTCCTCCACGCCCGGATTCCATCCGCTCTCCAGATGCGCATACTCCGGCACCTGTGCCCAGGGCACCACAAAACCCGCCCCATGGGCACAGAAAACCGACCCAGACGGATTCTCCGTATCCGCATCCGGGTCATACCCAAGCTCCTCCATCACCCGTTCCGTTTCATGACATGGCTCATATCCTTTCAATACACAGTTAAGCCTCCCTAATCCCCGGGTATAGGCACTCACTTCACGCTGGTATCCGTTCATGGCTGCCGCCGGTGCCGAACCGGTAAGAACAGACACCGGCCCCTGTGTAAGAGGTGCGTCAAACCGTCCATGCATCCTCTGAATATCGGATATCGCCCTGCCCAGCTGCCCAGTCGGCACCTCCAGGGTAAAAGCAAAAACCGGCTCCAACAGCACGCTTTCGCTCTGCATCAAACCCTGTCTGACCGCCCGATAGGTGGCCTGACGGAAATCTCCGCCTTCCGTATGCTTTAAATGTGCCTGTCCGGTAAGCAAAGTAATCTTCATGTCCGTAATGGGAGAACCTGTCAGCACCCCCGGGTGAGACCGCTCCTCCAGATGAGTCAATATCAACCTCTGCCAGTTCCGATCCAGTACATCCTCGCTGCAGGCGCTGGCAAACTGCAGCCCGCTGCCCGGTTCGCCCGGCTCCAGCAGAAGATGAACCTCCGCATAATGCCGAAGCGGTTCGAAGTGTCCGATCCCCACCACAGCATCTGCAATGGTTTCCTTATATACGATTCTTCCGTCCGTAAATTCCACATCCAGTTCGAAACGTTCCTGAATCTGCCTTTTCAGAATTTCGATCTGTACCTCGCCCATGACCTGGACATGAATCTCCGGAATTTCCGGAAACGGCTTTCCGGAACCGCCTGCAACTGTGTTCCTGCCGGACAACTCTCCGGATCTGCCCGGCCGTCTCTGCCACACCACATGAAGCTGGGGTTCTTCCTCCTCCAGCTTCCGCAGCTGTCCCAACACTTTGACGGCATCGCTCCCTTCCGGCAACAGCAGGCCATAGGTAAGCACCGGCACCAGAACCGGAAAGGCATTGCTGCTCTCCATCCCCAGCCCCTGCCCGGCAAATGTTTTCTCAAGGCCTGTCACGGCACAGATACCGCCCGCTTCTACCTCATCTGCCGCAGTATACTGGGCTCCGCCGTAAATCCTCAGCTGATCAGCCTTTTCCTCCCAGATCTCCTCCGGCGATGAAGCACTGGCGGCATTGCTCACAGGCATCTTGACCCGCAGCGTCCCCCCTGTGACTTTCAAATGCGTAAGACGACTGCCTGAAGCATCTCTGGATATTTTGAATACCCTAGCCCCAAATGTATCCGGATATTTGGGGCTCATGGCAAATCTGCGGATTCCCTTCAGCAGTTCTTCCACGCCCTCCAGATGCAGGGCCGAGCCAAAATAGCACGGAAACAGATGGCGCGCTGCCACCGCCCGTGCTATGGAGTCGTCCTTCAGCCTGTCTTTCTCCAGATACTCGTCCATCAGCGGTTCGTCGCACATGGCAAGATTTTCCCAAAACACACTGGAGGCGGCTTCCGCCTCCGGGCCGAATGCCAGGCACCCACCGTCCAGTTTCCCCTGCAGCTCCGCCTGCAGCTTCTCCCTGTCCGTCCCTGGCTGGTCCATCTTGTTCACAAAAAGAAAAGCCGGAATCCCATACTGTTCCAATAACCGCCACAGGGTCTGCACATGGCTCTGCACCCCATCTGATCCGCTGATTACCAACAGGGCATAATCCAGCACCTGCAAGGTTCGCTCCATCTCCGCACTGAAATCCACATGCCCGGGTGTATCCAGCAGCGTGATACCCAGTCCCTCCCAGACAATCTGCGCCTGCTTGGAGAAGATCGTAATCCCCCGCTCCCGTTCCAGGGCAAAGGTATCCAGAAAAGCATCTCTGTGATCCACCCTGCCCAGCTTCCGGATCCTGCCGCCGGTGTACAACAGTCCCTCCGCCAGAGTCGTTTTCCCTGCATCCACATGGGCCAACAGACCGATGCTGATATGCTCCTGCTTTTTCCCGGATTCCTGACTGCCCATGAAGCTGCCTCCCTTTGCAATAAAAAACTGTTCACAGTATATCACACAAGAACCCATACGTCGAGATCCTTTTGAAGACGAAAAGTCTTGACAATCACACAGGAATCCTTTATAGTAACCATAAACACAGCAGAGAACTCCATCAGGCTGCTTCTCCGCTGTCATAAAAACCGCTAGGGGAGCACATCGCTGAGACTGAAGCTTCGTCATAACCAGAGCTTCTAACCCTCACTACTTGAACCGGATAATACCGGCGTAAGGAAGCAGAGCAATGCAGAATACATGCGCAAAGTATCTCAAGCCGTCTGGGGCATCACCGAGACCGCATTTGTAGGCCGGACAGCAGCATTGCCGATGTCGTTCCTCCTTAGCCAAATTATAAGGAGGATTTTTTATGTTGTACAATGTCGTAGGAAACGGGGATGACATCAGTTATATCCCCACCCCCCTGGGCAAGGGACTGCTGGTCGTACTCTTCCTGGCCCTTCTCACCGCCGCAGTTGTCTTTGCCGGCAGAAAAGCCGATCACCTGAAAAAACATTCCATAAGGCTGACTGCAAAACAGCTGGTCTTCTGTGCCGTCGCTATCGCCCTGGGCACAGTACTCTCCAATCTGAAGCTCTACCACTTCCCCTTTGGAGGCTCCATCACGCTGTTTTCCATGTTATTCATCTGCATTCCCGGCTATTGGTTCGGTTTGAAAGCCGGGCTGGTTACCGGAGTGGCATACGGTATCCTGCAGCTGATCCTTGATCCCTATGTCATTCATCCTGCACAGCTGCTGATGGACTATCTCCTGGCATTCGGCGCTTTCGGATTGTCCGGTCTATTCACCGAGAAAAAAGCCGGCCTGGTAAAGGGCTACCTGGCCGGTATCATCGGAAGATGGATCTTCACCACTCTTTCCGGTTGGATCTTCTTCGCGGAATATGCCTGGGAGGGCTGGGCCCCTCTGCCTTACTCCCTGGTCTACAACGCCATTTACATTTTCTCGGAAGCCGCCCTCACCTTACTCATCCTGGCAATTCCCCCTGTAGGAAAAGCCTTCTCCCGGGTGAAAAAACTGGCTTTGGAATAGGTGGTTCTATAGGAAATTGAAAAGAAAGGATCTTAATAGCCGATACTGTCAAGATATTTCATATAATTAACTACCATGAGTGCAATTTTGAATGTAAGAGCGTCATCAAAGTTGCGAAGATCCAATCCCATACTCTTCTGCAGTTTCTCGATCCGGTAAACCAGTGTATTTCGGTGTACGAACAACTGCCTGGAAGTCTCAGATACATTGAGATTGTTCTCAAAAAACTTATTAATGGTGGTAAGTGTCTCATCATCCAGATCATAAGGCACATTATCCCCAAAAATTTCCTCTATAAAAATTTTGCACAGATTTACAGGCAGCTGATAGATCAGACGGCCGATTCCCAACGTACTGTATGCAATAGTACGCTTCTCTGCGTAGAAAATCTTTCCTACATCCAGTGCCATTTTTGCTTCTTTATAGGATTTGGACACGTCCTTCAGCTCCTGTACCACTGTGCCGAAAGAAACCTTTACATTCAGCATGGCCTCCGCATTCATCATTGCCACTATGGTATCCGCCACTTCCATCAGGGCGTCACCGGTATAATCTGTCTCCAGCGCTTTGATCAAAATGATGCTGCTCTCATCTACTGCAGTAATGTAATCGCCTGTATGACTGGAGAACATTCCCCGAAGAAGTTCCATAACGATTCCGTCCTTCTCCAGATAAGTTTCCACCAGAAAAACCGCCCTCGGTACCGACGCCTCTATATGAAGCTTCTTCGCCCGGTTATAAATATCTACCAAAAGCAGGTTGTCAAGCAGCAGATTCTGGAAGAAATTATTCCTGTCAAATCTCTCTTTGTATGCAATAATAAGATTCTGCAGCTGACACACTGCTATCTTGCCTATCATATAGACATCTTCACTGGCCCCTTTTGCGACCAGGATATACAAAAGTTCTCCCTCGTCCATGATCTTCAGCAGGTGATGAACACCAATCACCTGGCTGTCTGCGGGAGAATAGGCAAACCCACTGATCAGTTCCGCCGCTATATCAAACTGCGGCGAAGTCGCTGCAACAGGCGTACCCATCAAATCGTATACGCACAAATCCACCTTTGTAATGGCCTTCAGTTCATCTATACTGATCTGAATTGTCTGACTTGAAATCATTCTGCTCTCATACCTTTCTTCTCCGTCCGCAAAGGCGGTATTTGGAAAAGGGGATGCCTTTCCAGCATCCCCTGATGTACCTTTTCATACTAGTTTGTAATAATCTGCTCGGTTTCTTTGTCGAATACGTGAATCTTCTCAACTTCGAATGCGAATTTGATGGGATCACCAGGTCTTGACTTGGTGCTGGGAGCCACTCTTGCAGTGAGCGGGAACTCATCCAGATCAAAGTACAGATAAACTTCTGCACCAAGCAGCTCATATACTCTTACAGAAGACTCGAATACGCACTTGGGATCGCATTTTGCCAGGAACTCAGGATCATCATCCACGTTCTCGGGACGAATACCGAAAGTAACTATCTTTCCGTCATAACCGCCTGCAATGAGCTTCTTGGATTTTGCTTCAGGAAGAGCGATGCTGTGTCCCGCAATCTCCAGATGTGCAATATTCCCTGTCACCTTAACCTTTGCATCCAGGAAATTCATCTGAGGAGATCCCATGAATCCTGCAACAAACAGGTTCTGAGGTCTGTCATACAGATTCTGAGGCGTATCTACCTGCTGGATAACGCCGTCCTTCATAACAACGATCCTGGTACCAAGGGTCATAGCCTCTGTCTGGTCATGTGTAACGTAGATGATGGTGGTACCCAGTCTCTGATGCAGCTTCGCGATCTCGATACGCATCTGTACACGTAGCTTTGCATCCAAGTTGGAAAGAGGCTCATCCATCAGGAACACCTTGGGATTACGCACAATAGCACGCCCCATGGCAACACGCTGTCTCTGACCACCGGACAGAGCCTTCGGCTTACGCTCAAGGAGGGGAGTCAGATCAAGAACCTTGGCTGCTTCCTTTACCATCTTGTCGATCTGATCCTTCGGAACTTTCCTCAGCTTCAGACCAAACGCCATATTATCATATACAGACATATGAGGATACAGAGCGTAATTCTGGAATACCATTGCGATGTCACGGTCCTTGGGCTCTACATCGTTTACTACTCTGTCACCAATCTTCAGTTCGCCGGAAGAAATATCTTCCAGACCTGCAACCATACGAAGTGTTGTAGACTTACCGCATCCGGAAGGTCCTACGAAGATGATAAACTCTTTGTCCGCTATCTGCAGGTTGAAATCCTTAACTGCTTCAAAACCATTGGGATATACCTTACAGACATTCTTTAAAGATAAACTTGCCATAACTGAAAACTCCTTTCACGTTTAACATGTCTTATTATTCATTTTACGATGATGCATCATCGCCTCACCTGACAACAGTATACCGAATATTACGAAATTCCGCCATGCCACTATTTCACAAAGATTTCTGAACAGATTGTTAATAATGCTTAGAAACTTGGACACATTTCCCCTTTTCCGTCATAATGCACATTTTATCCTCTTTATTTTAGTTATGTTGCACAAGCTATTCTACCCGGCAAAAACTGTCATAAGAAATCAGCCTCCACTGCGGCAGGAAGCACCCCAGGCTCTTCAGCCGATACGCGGATCATCCAGCAGACTTTCGTCCAGTTCGTCTTTGAATATTCTTTCATCCTCTCCCTCCGTACTCCCGCCTGCACCGGCCTCCCCGTTCTCATTCAGGATCTGGTCTTCCAGTCTCCTGAAATAGTTACTGTACAGCTTTGCAGAAAGCCACGCCGGAGCCGTGAAGCCAAACAGAAATACAATGGGCATAATCTGTGGAAACAGAAGAAACACAACCGTCGGAACCACCGACAGAATCATCATGAGGATCGTCTTCGGAAACTGCAGCACACCGATAAGAAAAGCATTTTTGATGGTACGTATCACTGTATTTTCAAATTTCGCCAGTACGGGAAATACAAATGTAAATGTGAAAAGCCCCACAAATGCAATCACTGTGAGGATGATCTTGATCACACCGCCAAAAGACATCTCCACTGAGTTCATTATCAGGAAGTCCCCCGCCAGCACCAAAACAAGGAACAGCTCAATGAGCCAGATCACTGTTCCCTGCTTCAGGTTCATTCGAAAAGATTTAAAGAAATCTCTGGCAATGTAACACTCTTCATTCCTGGCCATCTTCAATGCCACATAATGCATGGCTGTAAGAGATGCCCCCACAGTAATCACAGGGATGCAGAAAAGAACTGTCAGGAGATTTAATATCATGAGATCAGCAACTTTGTTCAGCACCTGCATCAACGGACTTTCCAAATCAAAAAACTTCATAGCAATACCATACCTTTCTGTTCTCAGAACACTTTTTCCATGGGGGTTACACGGATTCCGGAAAACTCCACCTCCGGATGCACCGCACGGAATCCCTGTTTCCTGTAAAAATTTACCGCATAAGGCGCCGCCTGCAGCGACATATACCGCTCTCCCGCCTCTGACTTCAGATAACTGCAAAGTTTTCCGAGAATCGTGCTTCCGACCCCCTGGCACTGGTAGGCCTCGTCAACAAACAGAAGCGAAAGACGGTTTCTGTCTCTCACGGACCCTGCTCCAATAACCTTTCCGGCATCTAATGCCACCATCAGACGGTATTCCCCCTGTAAAAAAGAAACATACAGCTCTTCCGCCGTAATAAACTCAAAAAATCTCCTGATACCCTCCTCTGTATAAACCTTTCCTTCATATTTCACAAAGGTTATCCAAATCATCCTGATCGCAGGCGTCCAATCCTCTGCCTGAGCCCATCTGACCTCATAGGGTATCTGCACCATCCTTCTAATATCCACTGCCTCACTCCGTTCATGCCATATCGTGCTGTCTTCTGTTTTTGGTTTTTACCGATACGGCATTTAATTGCCATCACACCGTGCCGCCGAAAAAATCTCTTTATTCGTATTCTGCAGAAGATATCCACAGCCCCCGTCAATATTACCGGGTCTCCTTCAAAACCATACGCTCCAGCCACCTGCAGAGATTCTGCGTTACCTCGTCCCGGTTAATTTCATTCAGCAGTTCATGCCTGCCCTCCGGGTAAAGCTTCATGGTTACATCTTCCATCCCCGCCTTCCGCAGAGAGCCATATGCCTTTTTCACTCCCACACCGTAACCGCCCACCGGATCCCCAGTCCCCGAAACCAGACATACCGGCAGACGCTTCGGAATCTGCTCCAGATTCTTCCCGGAATACAGCCTGGAAATCAGTTCAAACAATGCCCGAAAGCCATTCACGGTAAACACAAAACCGCACTGGGGATCTGCAATATACCGGTCCACCCGATTTCCGTCCCGGCTCAGCCAGTCGAAAGCTGTCCGTGGATGCTCCACCTTCCGATTGTACCGGCCGAAGGCCATCCTGTCGATCAGTCGGCTGATGTGCCTGTCACCCAAAAACAGCCTCTGGACAGCCGCCACCCCCTGGGCCAGCTTCACAGTCATGAAAGCTTCCATTCCCGTTCCCATGATGATTACGCCGGATAGTCCTTCTCCGTGCCGGAACATATAATTGCGGGTAATGAAGGAACCCATACTGTGCCCCATAAGCACATAGGGAACCTCGCTGTAGATCTTCTGTGTGATCTCCCGAAGCCTGTGAACATTCTCCACCAAAGCCGTGGCCGGGTCGGTGCCGCAGAAATAACCGAATTTTCCTTGTTTCCCCACTGACTTTCCGTGGCCCAGATGATCCTCACCCACCACTACATAACCTCTCTCAGTGAGGTATTCTGCGAATTCCTCATACCGCTCCACGTACTCCGCCATGCCGTGTACAATCTGCAGAACACAGCGAATTTCCCGGCCTTCCTCCGGGCTGTAGCGCACTCCGTGAAGTTTATGGATTTCATCTTTTGAAGTAAAATAAAATTCTTCTTTTTTCATTCCACCTTTATTCCCCCTGGGCGCTTGGGAGTGCATATCAAGCAATCGTCCGTCTTCTCTGCTGATCTCCTGCCCCGCTGTCCCGTCCGCTCAGGCGATTTCCGCTCCCGAGGGCATCTCCTTCTCCGGTTTCACCAGCGCCAGGTTCCCCTGTGCGTCCTCCGCACACAGAAGCATGCCCTCTGACAATACCCCTGCCAGTTTTGCAGGCTTTAAGTTCACCAGCACCATCACCTTCTTGCCCACCATTTCCTCCGGAGAATAATAGGCCTTGATGCCGGATACGATCTGCTTTACCTGGCTGCCGATCTTCACCTGGCTGCAAAGCAGCTTCTTTGACTTTGGCACTGCCTCACAGGACAGAATTTCCCCTACCTGGAACTGCATTTTGGCAAAGTCATCATAAGTGATCTCGGGTTTGGCGTCCCTATCGATCATTTCCGCGCCGTTTTCATCCGCCTGTATCCCCGATAGCGCTTCGGTTCCGGCTTCCCTCTTCCCGGTGTCTCCGTTTTCGCCTGCACTGACGGAAGCCTCTGCCGACGCTGTCATGGCTGCCAGAACCTCCTCTTCCTTTTTCTCCACTTCCTTCTTATCCAGTCTCGCAAAAAGGATCTCCGGCTTCTCCGTGAGTTTGTGTCCGTCCGGCAAGAGTCCAAAGATTCCCAGACAGTCAAAATCCCTCAGAGAAGTATTCAGCTGCGCAGCGATCTTTGCCGCAGTCTCCGGCATAAAAGGCTCCAACAGGGAGGTTCCTATGACAATGCTCTCCACCAGATTGTAAAGCACCGTGGACAGTCTGTCTGCCCTGTCCGGATTCTTGGCCAGAACCCAGGGCTCTGTCTCGTCAATGTATTTGTTGCAGCGCTTGAACAGGGCGAAGACCTCCGTCAGCGCATCTGCCACACGCAGCTCCTCCATCTTTGCAGCCGTCTTTGTCAGCGTGCCAATGGCGGTGAGACACAGATCCCTGTCTGTGGCCTTCTCCTGTTCTGTCAGAATCGTCTCCCTGCGGGAAACCACGCCTCCGAAATACTTGTTGCTCATGGAGATGGTACGATTTACCAGATTCCCCAAGGTGTTGGCAAGATCCGAATTGGTACGCTCCGCAATGAGTTCCCAGGTGGCATTTCCGTCATTTTCGAAAGGCATCTCATGAATCATGTAATAGCGCACCGCATCCACACCGAAAAAGTCCGCCAGATCGTCCACATATATCACATTCCCTTTGGACTTACTCATCTTCCCGCCGTTCATCATCAGCCAGGGATGTCCGAAAATCTGCTTCGGCAGCGGCTCCCCCAGGGCCATCAGAAAGATGGGCCAGTAAATGGTATGAAACCGAATAATATCCTTTCCGATGAGATGCAGATCCGCAGGCCAGAGCTTCTGATATTGCTCCGTGGAATTCCCCTCCGCATCATATCCCACACCGGTGATATAGTTCGTCAGGGCATCCAGCCACACATATACTACATGTTTATCATCAAAATCTACCGGAACTCCCCATTGAAACGATGTCCTGGAAACACACAGATCCTGGAGCCCCGGAAGAAGGAAATTGTTCATCATCTCATTTTTGCGGGACACCGGCTGGATAAATTCCGGGTGATCATTGATATGCCTGATCAGCCTGTCCGCATACCTGCTCATACGGAAAAAGTAGGCCTCCTCACTGGCGGGCTTCACTTCCCTGCCGCAGTCCGGGCACTTGCCTTCCACCAGCTGTGACTCAGTCCAGAAGGACTCACAGGGCGTACAGTACATTCCCTCATAGGCTCCCTTATAGATATCTCCCTGTTCATACAGACGCCTGAAAATCTTCTGCACCTGTTTCTCATGATAATCGTCCGTAGTCCGAATAAATTTATCATAGGAAATATTCAGCTTATCGCACATCCCCCGGATAATCCCCGCCACATTGTCTACAAAAACCTTGGGGCTTACTCCTGCCTCCTGTGCCTTCATCTCAATCTTCTGACCGTGCTCATCCGTGCCTGTCTGAAAGAAGACATCATATCCTTCTTTTCTTCTGAAACGCGCAATACTGTCTGCCAGCACGATCTCGTAATTGTTGCCAATGTGGGGCCTGCCCGAAGTATAGGCAATGGCCGTGGTAAGATAGTACTTTCCCTTACTCTCCATTTCCGTTCTCCTCCTGTTTTCCATTTGATTGCCGGATGCATACACAAAACGGATCTTCCCCAACGCACCGCATATGCCTGAAACCTGAAAGTTTCAAAAAAGCCCGTCTCCTACTGCCTATCTTGCACCAGAAGACGAGCCGGTATGCCTTTTTTATAAAATAAGAATCCGACAAACTTTTATCTATATAAAAAGGTAACACAAACCCCATTGTCTGTCAATAACTCGAATCCTGTCAATTTCGAAAATCTGCCATGCTCATCTATCTTCTATTTCTTTGCCGAAAGCCTGCTGTATTCCCCTTTCCGGTCATATGAATCCAGCAGATAGCTGTCATCCGTCAATACACAATCGATTTCCAGTTTATCTTCATGATATCTGCTGTGTTTCCGAAGATCTGTTTTCGGTTTCTGCCGATTTGACTGAAAGGAGTCCTGGTTTCCGGTCTGAAAAAAATTTCCCGGCAGATGTCCCGCCAGCCTGCCGCTGACATCCCGAAATTTCACCCGCACCTTCTGCCACAGATTCTCCTGCTTTCTGCCTGTGTCCTCTATGGCAGAAAAGTATGGGTTGTTCTCTATCATCCTGGGCGGTGGAACTGACGCTGACGCCGCCGAAACCTGTGCGGAATGCAATCCTTCGGCAGCGCCTGGTGCCGAGATATCCTGGCTGTCCGAAGCCTGCCGACCGGTCAGACTGCCCGTCCCGGCAATGTCCTCCCGCCCTTCCGTCACGCCCCGGACGGCAGAACCGCTTCCGTTCCAAAACCCTCGGAGAAACCCCTTCCCCTTTCCGAACATCCTGTCCAGCCAGGCTGACAAAGACAATTCTCCCTCCTGCTCTTTCTGCGTCATATCCAATGCCTGCGATTCCATCCCTGACCCGGATGCGGCAGACTCCTCCTTTTTCCTGTAATGTGCATGGTCAAACACGCAATCCGTCACATGATGCATATGCATCTGGCTGTCGTGTCCTTTTCCGACCCCGTTAAACTGCATATTCCGCCCCTCCTGAATTGTCTTCCAACAACAGAACGCATTCTGAAATTCTCTGCCCGCTTATCTACACAACGAAAAACAGGCGGCACTCACTGCATTTTCGCCAGGAATCCCGCAACATTATCGGAAATACGATTCTTAAATACTGCCGAACCGGATACAATGATGTTTGCCCCCGCTTCCAATGCCAGTTCTACATTGTCAAGCCGGATCCCGCCGTCCACCTCAATATCCGTACGGAGTCCTTTCTCCAGAACCATTGACCGGACCTCTCTCACCTTATCCAGACATTCCGGTATCATTTTCTGCCCTCCGAATCCCGGCTTCACGGTCATCACCAGCACCATATCCACCAGCTTCAGATAAGGTTCCACCGCCTTCGCAGCCGTCTGGGGACTGATGGTAATGCCTGCCTTCCTGCCCAGAAACCGGATTCTCTGTATGGTACCCACCACATCCTCCGTTGCTTCCAGGTGAAAGTTGATCAGATTCGCTCCGCAATCGGCAAATTCCTTGATATAACGCTCTGGTCTGTCAATCATCAAATGGACATCAAACACAATATCCGTACACTTCCGGATGGAGGAGATCACCGGCATCCCAAAAGAGATATCCGGTACAAATACCCCATCCATCACATCTATGTGCAGGTATTTCGCACCTGCCTGCTCCACTTCCTTAATCTGTTCTCCGAGTCTGCTGAAATCTGCTGCCAAAATAGACGGAGATAATATCTTCATCCTGCCCTCCTTGTCCGCATCTGCCGTATGTAACTTTTTCCTGACCGGCATTTGCTGACAGGTTCTATTTTAACAAAGATTCTACAGCTTGTCCACGTCCATTTTCAATTGTTCCCATGCATCTTCATGTTCTGTGTAATAAAGCGGACATTTCTTGCCGCCGCAGTCATAATGTCTCAGAATATCTTCCGCCTCCAGCTGATAGGCATCCGTCAGCCATGCCAGCAGAGAAATCAGGGACTCATAGGTCTCCGGAGTAAAGGAGCCATCCTGCTCCAGATAACAGCATTCAATGGAAATGGAGTCGTAGTTTCGGGTCATCACGGCATAAGCGATCTCATCCAGGGGCACGCACTGGATGATCTCTCCCTCATAGCCGATGATAAAATGTGCACTGACACTGGCTTCATGCGTATCCTTCTGCTGCTCAAAATAGCTGCGGTTCTGAGCTGCACTGGTTCCCGGATTGGCAGTATAATGAACAAATATATTCGTGACTGATTTCAGGGGTTCCCCGGGCCTGGAGTACTCGTTGGGCGTCAGATAATTTTCTTCCCAGTCTGGATGCTTCACAAATACGGATTCCGGAATGCCCTGGACCGTTTTTCCGAAACCCATTTGATTCATAATACCGCCGCCGGACAAGATGCCTCCTGTATTTTCCTGTTCACTTCCGGCGGGTACCGGGCGATGGCTCCGAACCACAAAAGCCACCCCCAATGCCACAGCACATAAGATCCATACCCCTACCATCAGGCGCTGTCTCATAACACGCCTTTTCCGCCTGGCACGGGCGGCGGAAGACAGACGGCGGTTCGGCGCCTGCCGAACTGCTGTACCGGCCCCCCCATATCCCCGATTCCGGGTGCGGGCCCCGGAACCGGTATAATCCTTTCCGGATATGACAGCTTCGGTTCCCCTTCTTACCTGTCTGGTGATATCCGAATCCTCAGTAATCTGCCTGTGGGCCGGTGCTTCCCTGTCCGAAGGTCGCGGTCTTCTCCCTGATACAGTTGTCTCACTTCCCTGGGACATCCGCCTGCGGACGGATGAGAACTCCTCATAATCCGCTGCCGAACTCCGGCGGGATGCCCCGGACTCTCTATATTCTTCTGAACGCATCCGCCTGAGATCGACTGCGTCTGTCCTCTCATCGTCTGCTGACCGCCTTCGGCGTACCGGTGCTTCCCGCTCATAATCTGCTGTCCTCCCTCGGAACGATTCAGAAACGAATTCGCCCCCATACAACAGAGACAGATCTTTTCCGGATTTTTCCTCACCGGCAGAATGCGGACTCAACCCCGCCCCCCTTTTCGTATTCCGGGCTGTCAGCGGCACAATTTTTCCGCCTGCCTGCTCCTGCCCGCAGTGCCTTCCCGGAGTACGTTCCCGGCCAGATACAGCCCTTGGCATTCCCTGACCGGCATGCCGCTTACCATAATCTGCCAGATACGGATTCCGCCTGACTTCAGCTTCCTCATATGCAATGCTTTTCCCCGCATGATTTTCCTGCCTCAACATTTCTCCACCTCATCACGTCGTAAGTCCATCCCCACACAATGGCCATCCGTTTTCTTCCATCCAAACACATGGGCAAATAATACCGTATTTCACAAATAAATTTTATGGTTATAATATAAGGCAGAAATGTATCATATTTGTTTATTAAATGATTAAGATTTCCCTAACATTTTAAATTTGCTCAGCCGCCCTTCACAATCAAAAGCTTCTGTCCTGTCTTCAGTTCATCGCTGTCAAGCGCATTCAGTTCCCGCAGTTTATCTACAGGAACATAATACTTTTTCCCGATATTCCAGAGATTATCTCCATCCTTCACCATATAGATCACTATCCCCGGCAGGCTGCTCATGGTACTGCTGTCCAAATCCGAAACATTGACCTGGCTGATCAAATCCACCGGCACATTTTTAAATGCCACCGTGGAAAAACTTAAGACCGCCTTCACATCCATCTCTTCTCCGTCCAGCATGGTTACCTGAAGCTGTTCTACCTCCGCATGTATCTCTCCCATGTCCTCCGGCGCAATATCCGGCACCTCCAGGGTATATTGATACGGAATCTGGGCCTGGGTGCTGCCGTAGGGCGCTTCGTCCTCCCCTGTAATGTACATCACTTTCACCTGCAGACTGCCCTGCAGGAGAATGCCGTTCTCCACGGTATTGTGCTGTTCCATTGCCACGGCTCCCTCACTGTGCAGTAATTGAAGCACGGTTCCTCCCGTAACATGGATATGATCCGTCACCTTGGTCTTTCCTGTAACCTTCGAGAGCAGTCTGCGCAGATTCGCTCTGTGAGACACGGTACTGACTTCCCTGGACACTCCGTAGATATCAGATATGATCTCCACCTTCTCCTCCTCATAAATACGGATGGCAATATCCAACACCAGCTCCAGTCCCACATTACGCTCTTCTCCGTCAAAATCCGGACGTACCGCCAGCTCCTGCTGTCCCAAATGATAACGGATATCCGGCAGCATCCCTTCCCGGCAGCCGTGGCACTCCAATATGCCGCTGAAAGGCAGAGTGGTCTCAAAGCTGCGGCAGGGATGTTCTTCCCCTTCGCCCTCGTACAGAAGAAACAGATGGACATCCCCGGAAATCGTGATCTTCTCCTCCATCACCTTGAACTCCACATCTCCCAGGGAAACATGATTCCACAAAATCTGGAAAATATTGGGATAATTGGATGGCAGTGCCACTTCCTCCTTCAGCCGAAAAATATCGTTTTTACAGATGGCGATCTGAGCCAGATTCAGCGGCATACGACGGTATTCCACTTTTTCGTCCCCATGGACGGCAACAGGTGCCTCCTCGTCATACAGTTCCTCCACTTTCGCCGTCATCGTAATCAGGGACTGAATATTCAGTTTCCGGGAGTTGATCATATTTAATGTGATATCCTCCACTTCCCCATCCACAATCACGGCATCCCCAGGCACAACGCCCTGAATATTAATTTTCTCTTCGAAGGGAAGTCTGCCTTCCAGAACCACCAGGTTGCTGCCCTCCTCCAGGGTGTGGTAGAGTACCGTAAACATCAATTTTCCCCGAACCGTCACTGTGTCCGTTCCGGGCCTGATCTCATCAATAAGGATCTCTCCCTTTTCCAGATTCAGGGCTGCAATATCCGGTTTGCTCTCAGGAAGGTTGACATCATCTTCCAGAGTGAACTGGGTAACGGCCTGAACTCTCGTTCGGTCCATATGTATATTTCTCTTAATCAGCTCCACAAAAAAATACCTCCATATATACTCGTATAAGAATATATATGAAGGGATTCACCGATATATACCGCCCTCCCTCGACAGCTTCCCGACAGAGAGTTTCTCAGGACACGGCACCGATCAGTTCCGTCACATTTTCCACATGATACCGTTCCATATAGTTCCGGATTCCGGATTCCACCTCCATGGTCGCACCGGGATTCACGAAATTCATGGCTCCCACACTGACAGCACTTGCACCGGCCAGCAGAAATTCCACGGCATCCTCACCGCTGGCAATGCCACCCATTCCGATAATCGGAATCTTCACCGCCTGGGCCGCCTGATACACCATCCGCACAGCAATGGGTTTGATGGCCGGACCGCTCATACCGCCTGTCTTGTTTGCTATGGCAAATTTCCGCCGATGGATGTCAATCTTCATGCCGGTGATGGTGTTGATCAGTGACAGCGCGTCTGCCCCCGCAGCCTCCGCAGCCTTGGCCATCTCCCCAATATCAGTGACATTGGGGCTTAATTTCATAATAACCGGCTGCTTTGCGTGCCGTTTGATCTCCCGTGTAATGCCGGACAGGGCATCCGCATTCTGCCCAAAGGCAATGGCACCTTCCTTCACGTTGGGACAGGACACATTAATTTCCAGCATGGCCACCGTCGGTTCCTCTCCCAGGCGTTCTACCACATCAACATAGTCTTCCACAGTCTTCCCGCATACATTGACTATCACCTTGGTATCATACTGCTTTAAAAAAGGGATATCCCGCTCCAGAAATACTTCTATACCGGGATTTTGGAGCCCTATGGCGTTGAGCATGCCCCCGTAAACCTCCGTCACCCGAGGTGTGGGATTTCCGGGCCAGGGTACATTGGCAACCCCTTTTGTCACCACGGCCCCAAGCCGATTCAAATCCACAAATTCGGAATACTCCATCCCCGAGCCAAAGGTTCCCGATGCCGTCATAACCGGATTTTTCAGAGTAATGCCTGCGATTGTAACCTCTGTATTCATATCTGTTTTCTCCTCTTCCCTGCCTCAGCTCTTTGGTGTCCCGGGCAGGCATATCCTCCGTCTGCCCACTGCATGCGGAAGTTGTATGACGCACGTCCGACAGAAATCCATCTGCAAATGTGCTCTAAATCTCTACTGTCTCCGCTTCAAACACAGGACCGTCGGTACAGATTCTGGCGTTGTGGACATGCGAATGGGAATCGATTTCCTTCGTTTTCACCACACAGCCCAGGCATGCCCCCACACCGCAGGCCATATGCTCTTCCAGGGAAATATACGCCGGAATGCCGCGTTCCTGCGCATATTTTTTGACGGCACGCAGCATAGGCATGGGCCCACAGGCAAATATCACATCCGCTTCCAGTTCATTCGCCGCAATGACATCCATGACATTGCCTTTGATCCCCATACTGCCGTCCTCTGTAGCCACATAAACAGAAGCATACCGTTCAAAGTTTTCCTTCAGGAACAATTCCCTGTCGCGATATCCTAAAATGACCTGCTTATATGCCATGTCTGCCTCCAGACATTTTGCCAGCTCCAGAATGGGCGGAATTCCGATACCGCCGCCCATAAGAAACACTCTTTTTCCCTTTCCTGCCTCCAGGGGAAATCCGTTGCCGAGAGGTCCAAGCAATGCAATCCTGTCTCCCTCACCGTATGAGGAAAATTCTCTGGTTCCCGCCCCCGCGATGCGGTAGACAATGCGCAGTGCATTGCCCCATTGCCCGCCGTCCCCGGCCCTCACCTCACAGATACTGATGGGGCGTGGAAGCAATGTGCTTTTATCCTTCGGATAAACCCCCAAAAACTGGCCCGGCTTTGCCTCCGCTGCCAGGGAAGTCTCTATCCACATATCATAAATATCCGGTGCGATCTCTTTCTGGGAAAGCACACGTGCTGTCTGCTTTTGTTTCATAAGCGCAATCCTTTCTTATCTGTCATCCCGCCGGAATCCAATGTTTTCCCTTCTCCGGATGGAAACAGAAACCGCTGCCCGTAACCTTGAGGTATGGGTCCACACCTCCCCGTCTCTCCCTCTCAGCAGATCCGTGTTCCCTCCGGCACAATGTCGTCCACAAACACCACCTGGCAGCCGCAGGCGTTGTTGGTTCCGGCCAGCAGCATGCCTTCACTGGTGACTCCCACCAGGCGGGTGGGTTTTAAGTTTGCCACTACGATAATCTTTCTGCCCACCAGTTCCTCAGGCTTATAGTATTCCTTGATGCTGGATACGATAACCCGCTCCTTCAGCCCGTCAAACAGCGTAAGCTTATAACAGCTGTGAGACTTACGGATCTCCGTACACTTTAATACTTTGCAGACCCGCAGATCGATCTGTCGGAATCCCTCGGCAGTAATCTCCTCCGCCACCGGCTGTACTTCGTCAGGTTCGCCGTACTCCCGCTTCGCCTCCTCCTGCACGGGTTCTTCTTTGGGTGCCAGCGCTTCTTCCTCCTCCCCTGTCATGGGTGCGGAGAAATCCAGCAGGGAGAGGAACCTGTCCTTCTCGATGGCATAGAGGAACAGATAAAGTCTGGGCCCCTTCTCCTTATTCAGAAGAAGCCGGTACACATCCTTAAAGAAAGTTCCCTGGAGGGCCTTCAGGTTTTCTGCATCATAACCATAGATTTTCTTCGGAATTTCATACAGTTCCTTATTCAGATCGTCCAGCGTATACTCATTGTCCGATAGACAGGCATGGAGCATGGCCACAGCCTCCCTCTCCTTTTCGTCCAATGTATTGTATACAGGCCAGTTCCGCACCGGACAAAGCCTGTTGACATTCTCCGGAGAGCAGTTCTCCAGCCAATACTTCGCCAGCCCCAGACGTTCCTTAAAGTCTTCGTATTTGAAAGGGGTACCGATCTTCTCGAACACGGTCTCCAGCATCTCCACATGGAAATCCACCACAGACCCCAACTGCACCAGATGGGACATGGGCACGGTGCTGATCTTCCTGTCGAACATCAGGCAGCTGTTCATGATATCCCGCACATAATCATCTGCTGTACCGTCCAAATAACTGTTGTACTGCTTGTCAAACTCAAAATACTGCCGCAGAATCCCGTCATCAAAGCAGAAATCGAAAGCCTTCGTGGGCTCCGATTTTGCATAGAGCCAGAGGATTACCTCGGGCTGATAGATATTCAACAGCGTTGCAGGTGTGAGATTCAGTCCGGTAGATCCGGACATTTTTCCCGTGGTACCCTTGATGCCGATAAATTCGTACCCCTGGAAGATGGGGGCTTCGTAATGAAAAATTTTCTTTGCAATCACTCTGCTGGTATCATAGCTGCCTCCGGGGCTGGCATGATCCTTTCCGCCGGGTTCGAAATCTACCTGCTCATATTTCCAGCGCATGGGCCAGTCAATCTTCCAGGCCAGCTTGCAGTTGAAATCCTTTGTGAAATCATGCTCCCCTTCATGACCGCATTTGCACACATAATGCGCCTTTGTGCAGTCCTCAGAGAGGGACGTGATCTTCGTTGTATCCCGACCGCATACAGGACAGTAAATGCTTACAGGGTAATAAGCCTCCCGTTCCCCCTCCTGGGCATCCTGGGTCCGGAAGCTGTCCAGGATATCAAAGATCTCTCCCCGCTTCTGAAGCGCCTCCATGACATATTCGCTGTACTTACCGCTCTTGTTCATTCCGGCCTGGTAGCGGTAGTCCATTTTGATCCCGAACCGCCGGATAGATTCCTCGAATTCCTTCTCAAAGTATTCGGCGTAAGTAGCCGCTTCGGTTCCGAAGGGGTTCGGCGCATCCGCATAGGAGACCCCGATATATTGATCCATATCCTTATTAACAGCCTGCACATTGACCGGAATCTTCCGAATCCTGTCATACTCGTCCCAGGAAAACAGAAGCTTCGCCTTTTTCCCTTTTCTCTCCAGGGCCTTTACCACAAACAGGCTGGTTGCAATATCTCTGAAATTACCAATGTGAATGGAACCCGAAGGACTGATGCCTGCAGCACATACATATTCCTCCTTGTCCGGATTCCTGCTGATGATTCTCTCCGCAATCTTATCTGACCAATGCATAATGTATACTCCTTTAAATTAGTGGTAGTAATTATACAATATACCTTAAGCAAAGTCAATTATACCGGGAATTGAATGTGGAAAATAATTTCCGCGTCCTCTTATGTGCAGAGGCCCCTGCCCTGGAACGGATAAAACAGCATACGATTACCTCATGGGCAAACAGCGGAACGGCAGCCAGCAGCGTCAGCCGCATCCATTCCCTGCCCGACAGCGGGGATGTACCGAAAGCCCGGATCAGAAAAGGCACCTCCGTCACCGCAAATTGCAGCATAAATCCAATCATACAGGCTGCTATCATCAGTTTATTTTCCAGGTGATTCATTCGGAAGACAGATCTCTGGGTATCCCGCATCCCCACAGCGTGAAACAGCTGTGACATACCCAGTACCGTAAAGGCATAGGTCTGGGCCTTGGCCAGCACGGAACCGTTTCCCAAAAGCTGCACCAGATTTCCGAGAGTCAGCGCCAGTCCGTTTACACGCAGCAATGCAGCAGGCAGCATCAAAAACGCCGTCAGGCTTACCGCCGCGATCAGTGCCCCGTAAAAACAGGTACACACAAATCCGCCTCTGGCAAACAGACTTTCCTCCGCCCTTCTGGGCGGTTGTTTCATCAGACTGTCTCCGTCGTTTTTATCCACCCCCAGAGCCAGCGCCGGAAGCGAATCCGTAATCAGATTGATCCACAGGATGTGGCTGGATTTCAGCGGGGACGCCACGCCGCAGATCACTGCCAGAAACATGGTAATGATCTCACCCAGGTTGGAGGAAAGCAGGAAGATAACCGATTTTCGGATATTTTCATACACACCTCTCCCCTCTTCAATGGCACGCCGGATGGTGGCAAAATTATCGTCCGTCAGCACCATGTCTGAAGCCTGCCTAGCTACATCCGTCCCTGTCTTCCCCATGGAGATACCGATATCCGCTTTCTTCAGGGAAGGGGCATCGTTGACACCGTCCCCGGTCATCGCCACGATCCCGCCTCCCTGCTGAAAACCGTCTACGATACGAACTTTCTGAGCCGGTGAAACTCTGGCAAAGATTCGAAGATCCCGGAGTCTGCCGCGGAATTCCTGTTCCGACAGGCGGCTCATCTCTTCCCCTGTCATGCACTGTTCCCGACTGTCTGCAATTCCCAGCTGCCTGCCGATGGCAAGCGCCGTATCCACATGATCTCCTGTGATCATGACGGTCTTCACCCCTGCCTCACGGAAATCCGCAACTGCCCTTGCCGCCTCCGGTCTGGCAGGATCCCTCATGCCAACCATTCCGAGAAAAATCAGATCCTCTTCCCCGGCATGACTGTTGCCCGTTCCCATAGCCACAGCCAGCGTGCGCAATGCTTCTCCGGACATTTCCTCCAGAGCTGCACGCAGCTGTCTTTTGTGATAATCAGTTAACCTGACCAAACCATTTTCCGTCAAAATCCGGGTACAGCATTTTAAAACTTCATCTGGCGCACCTTTGGTATAGGATACAAATCCACTGTCAAAACCGGACCTTTCCCCGGTCTGCCGTCGGGTATCAGTCCTTACGGCCATACCGTTGTGCAGCGTGGTCATCATCTTTCTGTCCGAGTCAAAGGAAAGTTCATCCACCCTGGGCATCCGCCCCTCCAGCTCCTGTTTCCGGATTCCCGCTTTCTCCGCCAGGTCCAGGAGCGCCAGCTCCGTGGGATCGCCGTTTCTGCTGCCCTGTTCTATGGAGGCATCATTGCACAGAGTCATTCCCCGGTAAAAATCCGGATAGCACATAGGGTCACAGTCCCGGGCCTTCCTCACACTGCCTGCCACCCAACATTTTTCCACCGTCATGCGGTTCTGAGTCAGGGTTCCCGTTTTATCCGAACAGACCACACTGACCGCCCCCAGTGTCTCCACGGAAGGCAGCCTGCGCACGATGGTATTCACCTTTACCATACGGGTCACGCTCAGCGCCAGGCAGATAGTCACCACGGCAGGAAGACCTTCCGGCACCGCCGCCACAGCCAGAGATATGGCCGTGATCAGCATCTCCGGCACATTTCGATGCTGTAGTACCGCAATGGCGAACAACGCAGCACAAAGCAGGAGGCTCAGCAGACTCAATACCTTTCCCAGCTCTCCCAGGCGCTTCTGCAGCGGGGTCATTTCTTCCTTTGCCTCCGTGATCATGGCCGCGATTCGGCCCAGTTCCGTCTCCATCCCTGTAGCCGTCACCAGGCCCAGCCCTCTGCCATAAGTAATGATGGTTGACATATAAGCCATATTCCGCCTGTCTCCCAGAGGCAATTCCTTTCCCCTCTCCCCCACGAATCCTGCATCCTTCTCCATCGGTACAGATTCCCCGGTCAATGCGGACTCCTCAGCTTTCAGATGAAAAGACGCTGTCAGACGCAGATCTGCCGGTACCTGGCATCCTGCCTCCAGGCAGACCAGATCCCCGCTCACCAGTTCCGCTGCCGGAATCTCCATATGTTTTCCGTCCCGAATGACACACGCCTGAGGACTGGTGAGCTTTTTCAGAGACTCCAGTGCCTTCCTGGCCTTTCCCTCCTGAAACATCCCCACCACGGCATTGAGCACCACCACTACGCCGATAATGACTGCGTCGCTGACCTCCCGAAGCAGCATGGAGACCACTGCCGCTACAATCAGGACATAGATCAGAGGATCGTTTAACTGTTCCAAAAAAGATTCCGCCGCCGTCTTTTTCCGGGGCGCCTTCATTTCGTTTCTCCCTTCACGGCGCAGGCGTTCCGCCGCTTCCCGTACTGTCAGTCCCTGCTGTCCGTCGCTTTTCAGTTTTTCTATGGTTTCCCTTACACTGCACTGTTCAAACACGTCCAACCTCCCGAAGCTTGTTTGCATTGAAATTCTATGCCTGAAAGCGGTAAAGTATGTCCGCTTCCTGCTTCGGAATGCATATGACTTTTCTCCCCGGGTCTATGCCTTCCTCTCCCTCCCGAGACACAGCAGCATATCGCACAGCACCGTAGCTGCTCTTACCCTCCTCCGATTGCGCCAGGCGCCTGCTGCCACCCTTCCGGGCTTTCTGGAAAGCAGCGCTTCATATCGCTCTGCCATCACCCTTCGCTTCTCCTCCAGTACTTCCACAGCCTCTTCTAAAACCAGTGCATGTTCCTTCCGAAAAGCATCCAGAATCCGGTTATAGGCCTCAATCTCCCCCAGCTTCCGCTCCCGGTTCAGAAGTCTGCCAATGCGGTGTTCTTCTCCGCCCGCATTGCAGCTGTGACGCCTGTGATAAGCCAGTTGGCTGTCAATCTGCAGAAACCCCTGTGCCTCTGCAGCCAGGGCACTGATCAGAAAATCATGGGGAATTGGAGACTTTTCCTCCAGCTTCCGCTCCTGCACGGTCTTCCGAAACCATTCTCGTCTGTACGCCATTACCATCCCCGGCCATTCACATTTATAAAACACATCCGCCACGGAAACGGCTCTGACTGCCCCTGTACCATGGCTCACAGTCGGCTGCATCAGGGAATGAATATCCTTCCCCTCCGCGTCGATCAGACCGAATTTGCAGCACACGCACACAGCATCCGGATATCTCACCAGCACATCACACATACATTCGATTTTCCTGTCTGCCCAGACATCATCCTGATCTGCCAGAAAAATCGTCTCCATGGTGCACAGGTTCATGGCATGGTAGAAGTTCCCCGGATATCCTTTTCTCTCCCGGTTCCGGTACAGTTTCCACCGACCTGCCAGCCTATGGTCCCTTATAAAAGCTTCTGCAATCTCCAGGCTTTTATCCGAAGAACCGTCCTCACACAGAATCACCTCATCCGGCTGTTTCGTCTGGTTCAGGATGCTCTCCAGCTGGGTCTTCAGATAATCCGCTCCATTGTAAATGCCCATACATACCGATGTGGTCATAATGTCCCTCCTCCGGTTTTCTGCCAACTGGCAGCATCTACCTGCCCCTCTGTTCTGCCCCACGCTTCCCAAGCAGTTCCCCATAGACCCGTTCATATGCCGCCGTCATTTTCTCAGTTGAATTTTCTTCCCGGATCACCCCGGCCAACGCCTCCCGCTCCAGAAGACCTCCTCTTCCCTCCAGTACCCTCCTTACCGCCTCTTCAAAAAGTACCTGGTCGCCGGCCTTCACCGCAATGCCCCGGCCGCCCTGAAGCTGTTCCGGAATGCCGCCTACCGCAAACCCCACCACCGGCGTGCCGCAGGCCATAGCCTCCACTGTGGTGGTGGCATAATTCTCTGCCAAAGACGGAATCACAAATACATCTGCCAGGCTGTAATATTCCGCCAGCATATCCGCATCAGCAGTATTGGGAATCGTCAAAATATTGTCCGTTCCTTCCAGCATGGCATCATTTTCCCGGTTCCAGCCAATCAGAATGACTTTCACCCCGGATCCGAAATCTTTCGCCAGTTGAATAATATATTTTGCCCCCTTGCGCTCGTCCCGGTAGCCCACAGCGATTCCCAGAATCAGCTTTTCCTCTGGTCCGAAACCGTATTTCTCCCGACAGGACCGACGGTCTCTGGGGTAGAAGACCTGCTTTGTATCAATGCCGTTGTGTATGGTAATACAGGGATATCCTCCGAAATAAGACTGCTTCGCCTGCTCAGTCAGCCAGCAGGAAGGCGTCACAATTACCTTCTCCGCTCCCTGAGTGAACAGCTCCCGCTTCTGCCGCCACATCTCACCGGTATGGTCAAACCACTGACTGGCCGGGTAATTTCTCAGATAGGGACAGACAGAGCAGCCTTCTTTCCACTTATCACAGTCAAAAAAATAGCCGCAGTTGCCGGTAAAGGCGTGACAGTCATGAAAGGTCCAGACACAGGGAATCCGGTGTCTGTTGATATAGCGGAACAGCATGGGAAAATTCAGATAATAACCATGCAGTGTATGCAGGTGGATCACATCCGGTTTCAACCCGTCCATATACCGAAGCAGCCTGCGGGTGGCGGCCCGGTTATACCAGCCGTTTCTGCCGAATACACGGCTGCACAGTGCAGAAAGCCATACTTCCGGCACTGTATTAAAGCGGTATCCGTTGGATGTCCCTTTTCCTCCCCTGCCGTACGCCACATAGGCTTCCTGCCCGTGGGCAAGAAGCTGCCTGTGAATGCATGCAACAATACGTGCCGCACCGCCTTGATTGTAATGACTATTTATTTGTAGTATTTTCATGTTTTCATCCTGCTTTTCTGCCCCTGTAGCTTCTTCCCCCAAGTCCTGCATCAGCCTGTCCGGACCAATCCCCCATCCCCGGCAAAAGCACCTTTCAAACAGGCACCGTAAAATCCTAAACGGCACGTAAAAGGAACTTGGCCGCCTCCATCACAATACATTCCAACAGATACCACCTGCTGTAACCATTATTCCGATAGATGCGATATCTGCATTTTCCGCGCCTGACAGCAGCCTTCAGCCCCCGGTCATGGCTGATTCCTTCCATGGTAAAATCAGCAAGCGTCTCCTGCAGTACAGCGATTCGGGCATCTGATTTTCTCACCTTCAGAAAGAAGTCAAAATCATCATGAAGGCTCTCCAGTTTATACGGATAGTTCAGATAGAGTTCCCTTACAGCAAACTGGGTGGGATGATTCCAGCCTCTGGAGGTGGCAAGTTTCTGACACTTTGCCCGTTTGACAAAGCTGGTACCGTCCGGTTTTATCATCCGCAGATCCGCATACATATAATCGCACCCTGACTCTCCCATAAAGCGGACAGCCTTCTCCACGGCGGATCTCTCATACCAGTCATCCGAATTGATATTGCCGATAACTGCGCCCCCGGACAGGCGGATTCCTTTGTTGATGGCATCATACATGCCATGATCCGGCTCTGATACAATTGTATAGGCAAATCCTCTCTCCGCAAATCTCTCCCGATAACTCTCGGCAATTTCCACCGTGCGGTCCGTGGACAGACCGTCTATGATCAGATATTCAATATGATCATATGTCTGGTGCAGGACGGATTCTATGGTTCTGGCCAAAGTTTCCTCACTGTTGCGGGTAACGGTGGTGATGGATACCAGCGGTGTCCAACTGTTCCGTTTCCCTGTAAATTCCCCGCCCCACCACTGCCCCGGAGTCTTTCCGGGCGCTTCCATGCCATACAGACTTTCCCCCGGCTTTTCCGGAGCTCCCAGACCATACAGACTTTCCTCCGGCTTCCCTTCCGCTTCTGTCCTTCTCACGGATTCCTTCAGATCTGCCACCTGGTAATTCCATTTCATCTCACTCATGCCCGGTTCGTAGCAGCTGCTGCCAAAAGCCTTCCTGCACAGATCTCCAACCCTTCCTGGCACATGCTTTCCCACCGATACAAAGGGCGTAAGCAGGCCCGTCACCCGAATCCTATGTCCTGTACATTGAGCGATTTCCTTTACCAGTTGGCTGGTGCTGACCGTTTCCCTGTTCTGAGGAAAGAAAACGCCTCCGCAGCCATCCTGCATAATGCGGCACAGACATTCACAGAGATTCTCTATATACAGTACAGAACGTACGTTCTGTACTTTTGGAAATAGGGGAAGCTTCTTCGCCATTTTTGCCAATATTGGATAATTTCCCCTGCTGCCCCTGCCATAGACCATGGGCGGCCGCAGTACCGCAACCTGAAATCCCTCCTCCGCCAATGCCCTGACGCCGCAGTCTGCTTTCCACTTGCTGTCTCCGTAGAAATTCGCAGGTTGAGGCACCGTGTCTCTGGTAACTGATTCCCGGGCTCCATAGACAATCATGGAACTCATAAAGACAAACTGGCTCACTCCCGCATGCTTTGCCCTGCCTGCCGCCTCCAATGTCAGATCGGTATTGACAGCATAGTACTGCCGCTTTTCCTCTTCGGCAGCCTTCCCGATATCCGCATGGGCGATTCCCGCCACATGAAATACCGTATCATATACGGACAGATCCAATTCCCGCCAGGAATCCTCCCTTAAGCTGACTGTGTCTATCAGGAACATCTCCGGATAATGGATTTTGGCGTACTGCATAAATGCCTTGCCTATATAACTGTTTTTTCCGGTTATCAGTATCCGCAGACTTTTTCTACTGTCCATTCCATACCAACCCCTTTTTATGTCCGTCCGGTGGTCTCTCATTTTCCAACCTGTTTCTGTCCAGAGTCTTCCGTCTCCGGACAGGCTGTTATACCGGATCCTCTTCTGACAGATTCCTTCCGGCCTTAGACACCTTCTTTTTGTTCCGTTTCCCTGTGGATACTCTCTGCCCACAGCCTAAAAGCGGCTATGCCGGATCCTTCTCCGATGTATCCTTCTCTGCTCTCGTTTCTTTGTCCAGACTTCCCGTCCCGCCTTCCACTACGCCCTCTTCCCGAAGTACACTCAAAAAAGTACCGAAAAAACAGCGGCAGTCCATCCGAAACCCTTTTCCGCACCGCAGGGCCTCCGTATAGTCCCCGTCCAGCTTCGCCTTCACCGGAATCTCCAGTTCATCCCTGCCGTTGATCTGCGCCCAGCCCGTAAGCCCGGGCCGTACATCATTGGCGCCGTATTTATCCCGCTCTGCAATCAGATCATACTGATTCCACAGTGCAGGTCTGGGCCCCACCACAGCCATATCCCCCCGCAGGATATTCCATATCTGAGGCAGCTCGTCCAGACTGGTTCTCCGCAAAAACCTGCCGGTCTTGGTGATATACTGTTCTGGGTTTTTCAGCAGATGCGTCGGCATATCCTTCGGTGTATCGATTCTCATTGTACGGAATTTCAGTATATCAAAATAAGATTTATGAATCCCCACTCTCTTCTGCCTGAAAAACACCGGCCCTTTGGAATCCAGCTTAATGGCAATGATCAAAATGCCAAAAAGAGGTGCCAAAACCACCAATCCCCCCAAAGCCATCATAAAATCCATTCCTCTTTTTATCTTTCCGTACATTTCTTCTCCTATTCCGGTGCGGATCTGCCCTCTTCGCTTTTCAGCACCTTATCTGCCTGCACTGTCTGAAACTCCCCCCAGGGTAATCTTCACACACAATCCGGATCTGCAGGCCGCCGCCGCTTCACTCTTCATACTGATAAGTGGGCACGATTTCCCTGACCATTCGGCGGATATCCCCCTCTTCGGACATAGCCATCCGATTCAGTCTCTCCAACTGTTCCTCAAACACCTCTGAATCAAATTCGATGGGTCTGCCAATGTGAATCATCCTGTTGGCGGTTTCCTGGAGTCCCTCCTCATTCATCAGAAGCTCCTCATACATCTTTTCCCCGGGGCGGAGGCCGATAAATTCGATCTTAATGTCCTCATCCACCCGAAAACCGGACAGCTTGATCAGGTTTTTCGCCATATCCAGCATTTTCATGGGTTCCCCCATGTCCAACACAAAGATCTCGCCTCCTTTTGCGTAAGCTCCTGCCTGGAGCACCAGGGACACCGCCTCGGGAATCGTCATGAAATAGCGCACGATATCCGGGCTGGTCACCGTTACCGGTCCTCCCTGAGCAATCTGCTTTTTAAACAAAGGCACCACACTGCCGTTGCTGCCCAGCACATTGCCGAACCGCACCGCCACAAATTCTGTCCGGGATTTCAGATTCTGATTCTGTATTACCATTTCGCATATCCGTTTGCTGGCTCCCATGATATTGGTGGGATTTACCGCCTTATCCGTGGAGATCATGACAAACCGTCGGACACCATATCTGTCCGCGGCCCTTGCCACTTTTAATGTGCCGAACACATTATTCTTGATCGCCTCTCTGGGACTGTCCTCCATCAGGGGCACATGCTTGTGGGCCGCCGCGTGATAGACGATATGGGGCCGGTAGGTCCTGAAAATATCTTCCACCCTGGCCGTATTGCGCACCGAACCGATCAGCACCACCAGATTCAGATCCGGATATCTCACCTTAAGCTCCTGCTGGAGCTCATAGGCGCCGTTCTCATAGATATCAAAAACGATCAGCCTTCTGGGCTCATGCTGAGCAATCTGTCTGCACAGTTCACTGCCGATGGAACCGCCGCCTCCGGTTACCAACACAATCTGATCCTGAACATAGCCGATGATATCATCCACATTGACTTCTATCGGATCCCTTCCAAGCAGATCCTCAATCTGCACTTCCCGCAGCTGAGACACACTCACATCTCCGGTAATCAGCTGATACATTCCGGGCAGAATCCGAAGTTTGCAGCCTGTCTCCTTACAGATATCCAGCAGCGGGCGCAGCGCTGACCGGCTGGCGGAGGGGATGGCAATGATGATCTCATCAATGTCATATTTCTCCACACATTCCGGAATACACTCCCTGCCACCCACAATCGGCACACCCCGCAGATATTTTCCATGACACCCCGGATGGTCGTCAATGGCACATGACACGTGCATATTCAGATAATGGCTGGTCTCAATCTCCTTTAAAATGGCATTGCCCGCAGCCCCGGCTCCGACGATCATGCAGTTGAATTTTGTCAGACCGCTTCTGCGGCTGAGCCTTCTATTCTGAAACACCCGAAGAATACGATAGCTGAAGCGGATTCCTGCCGTAAAAATCAACAAAAATACACCGTAAAAAAAAGGATGGCTATCCGGCAGCCTTATGCCGCAGACCACACAGATGACCAGCTGCATTACGGCACAGAATAACACCGCAATGGCATTATTTACCAGCTCCGTATCTGAGGCATAGCGCCATACGCTCTTGTATAATCTGAATATGTTAAATACCACCAACATGACCAAAACATTGGGGATATAACATTCCAGCAGGGCCTCCCAGAAATATCTGGGCACATCCATAAATTTAAAGTCATAGCGAACATAGAGACTTAACACCGAAGCCAGAAGAACCGACAGTAAATCTGCAAAAATCAGCAGGGCGATGCGCGTAATCGGTATCTGCAGTATCCCAACCCTGACATCCTTAAGCTTTTTCATATAACTCCCATCCGGGATTGTAACACAATTTATCCCTTTCGAAATATATCCTCTCTTAAATACTCAGTATGCCCTGAGGCAAAATCTTCATGACAACACAAAATCTTGAAAATTTTCCTGTACCTGGCATTCCGAAACACGTATTTATGCCATATATACATAGCCGAAAACAGTTACCGGGCATACGATATTACAAGTGAATCATTCAGCAATACAGCACGAAAAACGACAAACAAATGTGCTTATATGTATAAAATCAGTATACCAGCAAACCTTGTCCATGACAAGCTCTTTTACCATGACTCTAAAAACAGCGTCTTTGATTGCTGCTTTTCCCGGATTCGTCGCACAGAGTACATGATGCACACAAACTGAGCCCTCTCCATAAGCAAATAGCGAAGTCAGCCTGATACTTCACTGACTCCGCTACTATCCTTCCGTTCTGAAATTCGATACCGTTTCAAACCAGTATATCCTTATCTGCTCCTTTGAATCTCCAATACTTTATAAGTGAATACCCCTGCGGCAGTCTCCACTTCCACGTTATCTCCCACTTTGCAGCCAATCAGTGCCTTACCCACAGGGCTCTCGTTGGAAATCTTGCCCTTCAGGCTGTCAGCCTCAGTAGATCCCACGATCTTGTATTCCAGCTCCTCACTGTATTCAATATCCAGAAGCTTTACCACACAGCCGATATTGATCTTGTCCAGATCAACCTCATCTTCCACCACTACCTCGGCATTTTTCAGGATTTTCTCCAGCTCCTCAATCCTCGTCTCAATATCCCGCTGCTCATCCTTGGCTGCATCATACTCTGCATTCTCGGACAGGTCACCCTGCTCCCTGGCCTCTTTGATCTTCTGTGCCACCTCCTGACGGCGCACTACCTTCAGCTCATGTAATTCGGTCTCATATTTTCTGAGCCCTTCATAGGTCAGAATATTTTTCTTCTCCTGCATTTTACTACGTCCTTTCTGTTCTCTGTCTTTCTATTTTCGTTTTGTTTATTCTCGTTTCGTTTCTGTCCTGATTCCCTGCGGAATCTCTGATGGTACACCCCGCCCTTCTGTCTCCCGAAACGCGGACGGTACCTCTCGTTCTACGGTTTCCCGACCCCGGCTCCGTCCTCTGTGATCCCAAGTACATTCTCCCTATACTGCAATCCGTTCATGGATTCTCCCGTATTATACCACTTTTCCCGCCGGTGTCAAGGTAATCCGGGGCTATTACAGCGCCTTTGTGCATATTTCCATTTCTCTTTCAATGACACATAGGTGATTCCCCTGCATCGCCCCAGAATCCGCCTGCGTTTCTCCTCCCGGGACCACATGTCTATCCATATGCTCCCTTCCGCCGGAGTCACATTCGGGCCTGTTTCCCTGGTAAAATCCAATATATTAGACGGTAATTCGAATGTCAGGCGCAGCCTGCGCAATTCTGCCCCATCCGGAACTGTCTGCAGCGAGACGGCAAGCCCATATTCCGTGTAAAAATCCTCCACAAAATCCTGCATCTCCTCAGTATAGTCAGCCTCCCGCAGAATCCACTTAAGACTCTTCATGCGACAGGCGTATTCTTCTGCCAGCTCAGGTATACAGGATGCGGTCCCCAAAATTACAAAATGCGGCAGCACAGCCTCAGACATCAGTAACCCTGCCCAAAAAAGGCTGTCATATGTGTCAAATTCCTTCCAGTCAAAACGGTTCCTCCAGAGAACGGACAATACTTCCTGGTTTCTGTCACCTGCATCTTTATAATATACGTTATTATGATTTATCTTAAATGTTTTTCGGATTACCTCTTCATAAACGCAGTAAAAACTGCTGTCTTCCCCTGCCAAACTCATGATTTCCGTCCGCAGTCTTTCGATCTGCCTTTCTATTTCGCGGATCCTTTCCCTCCTCTCCTGCAGCAGTTTTTCTCTCCTTTGTGCTTCCGCTTTACCGGAATCCGCCCAGGATCCCTGCCGCTTTTCACGCTTTTGCCTATGATACAGGAGACGATACAACAGATTATGCCGCCCGCCTTCCGGGATGATGGCCCTCCCCGGCAGTTCTTCCCCAAAATTCCAGCTCTGCGGCTGCACACTTTCCGCCTTCTCACTTTGCCCAACTACTTCTTTCCGCTTCCCGCCCCCCTGCTGTCTCTCGCTCTGGGACTGCCCCACCAGCTCCCCGAACCACTTCCCCTCCTCCACATCCAATGCTACCCGGATCAGCATATAGCGCTTCAAGCCCACAGGCTCCACGAACGGCTCCTTCAATCCTCTTTTTCTATAAAAAAATAATATTGTGTCCATGTAAAACGATATGCGGAATCAACGGAAAATAGTCTCCACACCTGCCACCAATTCCGCAAAAGTTTCCATGGTGTTGATTGTCTGCCGAAAACGGGCAGAATGGGGCATGCCTGCCGTATACCAGGCCAGATGCTTTCTCATCTCCCGCACGGCGGTATATTCCCCTTTACATTCCAACAATAACTGCCCATGCTTCAGTACCATCTCCCTTTTCTCCCTGCGGTCCGGTGCCTTCGGAATCTCTCCTGTCTCCAGATAGCTGACCGTATCCCGAAAGATCCAGGGATTCCCCTGAGCAGCTCTCCCGATCATCACACCATCGCAGCCTGTTCGGGACAGCATCTCCTCAGCTGCCATAGGGGAGTCCACATCCCCGTTGCCGATGACCGGAATCCCCACCGCCTGTTTTACCTGACGGATAACCTCCCAATCTGCTCTGCCGCTGTAGTATTGTTCCCTGGTACGCCCATGGACCGCTATGGCCGCCACGCCGCAGCTCTCCGCAATTTTAGCAATTTCCACCGCATTGCAGCAGGTCTCGTCAAAGCCCCTGCGGATTTTCACTGTCACAGGTTTGTCCACTGCCTTCACCAGCGCAGTCAAAATCGCCTCCGCCAGCCTGGGATTCTTCATCAGTGCAGACCCCTCCCCGTTGTTCACCACTTTAGGCACGGGACAGCCCATATTGAAATCCAGTATGGCAAAAGGTCTCTCACAGATCTTTCTGGCCATCTCCCCTACAATCCTGGGGTCAGAACCGAACAGCTGTAAGGATGCCGGTCCTTCCTCCGGGTGGATGGACAGCAGTTCTTCCGTATTTTTATTGTTGTAATAGATCGCTTTTGCGCTGACCATCTCCATGCAGACCAGCCCTGCACCTGCCTTTCTGCATAACAGACGAAATGGCAGGTCCGTCACACCTGCCATTGGCGCCAATATCACCTGATTGTCTAAAACAACACTGCCAATCGTTAACTTTCCCATCATTCTCTCTCATTTCCGATTCTTTTCATAAATAATACGCAGACCGTCCAAAGTCAGGAAGCTGTCATATATATCGATGGCCTCCGTCTCCTCTGCGATCAGTCTGCCCAGTCCGCCGGTTGCCACTACTTTCAGGTCCTGAATGCCGCTCTCTTCCCTGACTTTCCTGACAATGTACTCCGTCTGACCGATCTGACCGTATACCAGCCCGGCCTGCATACTGGTAATGGTCTCCTGGGCCAGAATGGATTTGGGCTTCCTGATGGCAATATTGGGCAGCTTCGCCGCCTGGGCACATAAAGCCTCGGAACTGATCCGAATCCCCGGTGCCGTAATACCGGCGGTAAATTCTCCCTTCTCCGTAATCAGATCATAAGTAGTAGCGGTTCCGAAATCCAACACCAGAACCGGACCTCCGTATTTCGTGTAGGCCGCCACCGCATCCACGATCCGGTCCGCTCCGATGGCTCTCGGGTCCTCGGTGACAATCCTGATACCCGTTTTCATCCCTGGACCCACATTCAGGGGCTTTGTCTGCGTATACCGCACTAACGCCCCCAGAAAGGAATGCATCACATCCGGCACCACACTGGACACGATAGACCCCTCCAACGCAGACATACGCACTCCCCTGTTCTGCAGCAGCTGAGTGATCAGCACACCATATTCGTCGGATGTCCTGGGCACCTTTGTCATGATATGAAAGGTTGCTTTTAATTTGCTGCCCTCATACACGCCCATTGTCATATTTGTATTCCCCACATCTACTACCAGAATCATGTATCCTTCCTTTCGATGGCACACATTCGGCACCGTCTCCCTGCCGCCCGCTCCATACCTCCGCCACCACTTTTCCTGCGTCAATAGGCCCTCCGGCTTATCCGCCATCCCAGATAACCCGGCATCTGCCTTTTCTCTCTCCTGCCCTCTCTACGGCAGGTCCGGAATTTCTTCTCCTAAAATAACCACCCGATAATACAGAGTCAGCGCCTCAAACAGTTCCTGGCGGTTTCTGCGGATTTCGGACACCAGCAGGCCGCTGCTGACCTCATCATAATAAATATCGTCGTCCTTCGCATTTGTTTCGAGGACTATATTCCCATCTTCTTCATAGCCAATGGTAAATATGCCTCCCACTTCTTCCGTGAACAACACACAGATAATATGCAGCTCATCCTTAACGGAATCCGGAATTGCCCGGAACTGCTCGTTAAAATAATATTTCATCTCATAGGCATTTGCTCCGCAGAGCACTGTTTTCTTCTCTTCCATCCACACCTCCTGCACAGCCCCTCACACATATCCGTAAATCCCCCGCACGGATACCTCACCCCCACAGACTTCCGCAGTTGTGCCGTCCAACCGTTCCACCAGCAGTTCTCCGGCAGGATTGATTCCCCGGGCAATCCCCCGAAACTCTCCCTTTGGATCCAGAACACGTACCTCTCTGTCCCGGTTTACCAACATTTCATTGTATCGTTCTGTCAGTCCTGCCAGATTCCCCTCCTTCCGAAAGGAAGCATAGCACGTCTCAAAAGCCTTCATTACCTCCGCAATCAGCGCTGCTCTGGACACCTGCTTCCCGCATTCCTCCCACAGGCTGGTAGCCATGTCACAAATCTCAGGCGGAAAAGTCTGCTCTCCCACATTGATACCTACGCCTATGACTACATAATGGATATACGCTCTCTCCACACTCATCTCCGCCAGTATACCGCAGATTTTCTTCCCGTTTACCACAATATCATTGGGCCACTTAATCCCGGCTTCCACGCCGCAGGCCCTGCGGATGCCTTCCGTTACAGCCATCCCCATCACCAGCGTTACCATGGATGCAAGCTCCACGGCATAATCCGGTTTCAGAATCAGGGTAAAATATACATTGGCCCTGCCTGGGCTGCTCCAGGATCTCCCCTTGCGCCCTCTGCCTGCTGTCTGCATATCCGCCACAATCAAAGTTCCCTCCTGGGCGCCGTTTTCCGCATCCAGCTTTGCCTGCAGATTGGTGGACCCCAACACTTCAAAGAACCGCACCGGATGTCCCGCCCATTTCGTATCCATCCGGCTCTCCAGCGCATGCTGTCCGAAAGGTTCCCTGCCATCTGCCAGCCTGTATCCCCTGTTCTGAACCGCTTCAATCCCATAACCTTCCTTTTTCAGCTGGCCGATTGCCTTCCAGACCGCAGTTCTGGACACGTTAAACCGTTCACACAGTTCCTGGCCCGAAACATAATCCCCTCGTTCCCGCAGAAGTGCCAATATCTCTGATTTCATATTTGTATGTCCTGTTCCCATTCTTCTGCCTTTTTCAGTCTCCCTCCCGAAACCATTCCCCAAAAGACTACAACGTAGCCGCCATCACGGCTTTAATGGTATGCATGCGGTTCTCTGCCTCCTCAAATACAAGAGACTGCTTTGACTCGAATACCTCATCCGTAACTTCCATCTCCCGGACGCCAAAACGGGCTCCCATCTCTGCACCGATTTTCGTATCCAGATTATGAAAGGCCGGAAGGCAATGCATAAAGACCGCTTTCTCCCCCGCATTCTCCATGACTTTACGATTCACCTGGTAAGGAGCCAGATCCCGGATGCGTTCCTCCCATACTTCCTCCGGTTCCCCCATAGAAACCCATACATCCGTATAAATGATATCCGCCTCTTTTGTCCCCTCTTCCACATCCTGTGTGAACAATATGCTGCCTCCGGTCCTGCCGGCAATCTCCCGGCACTGTCTTACCAGCTCTTCTTCCGGAAAATATTTCTCCCCGGTACAGGCCGTGAAATGCATTCCCATTTTAGCACAGGCTACCATCAGGGAGTTTCCCATATTATAACGGGCATCTCCCATATAAGTCAGCTTCAGCCCCTTCAAAGTTCTGAAATGTTCCCGTATGGTCAGCAGATCTGCCAACATCTGAGTGGGATGGAATTCATTGGTCAGACCGTTCCACACAGGCACATCGGCGTACTTCGCCAGTTCTTCCACAATCTTCTGACCGTATCCCCGGTATTCAATGCCGTCATACATCCCGGCCAGCACTCTCGCCGTATCTGCAATGCTCTCTTTCTTGCCGATCTGAGAACCGGACGGATCCAGGTAAGTGGTTCCCATCCCCAGGTCATGGGCTGCCACCTCAAAGGAACACCTGGTGCGGGTACTTGTCTTCTCAAATATCAGCGCCACATTCTTTCCCCTCAGCGTATCCACCGGAATTCCCTTCTTCTTTTTATCCTTCAGCTCCGCTGCCAAATCCAGCAGGTAAGTTATCTCCTCCTGGGTATAATCCAACAGTTTTAGAAAATCACGTCCTTTTAAATCCATGCTTTCATCCTGCCTTTCTTTTCTCCGTTTTCCTCCGGCTATACATAAATATACTTCATTGCCTGTATTTTTTCAACCCCCCATCCGCCAGACCTCACAAGATTGCGTTCTCACCGGAATCCTTCCGTCCCCATCCTGACCTATTCGTTTCGGTAACTGAAAATAGTCGGTCTTTGAAATCCTTTTCAAAAACCGACTATCCATCCGTCTTAATTATCTGTCTTAAACAAGCTTATAGCGGACTATTTCCTGACACTTTCTTTCCAGGTAGCCGCAAGACTTGCAATCCCCTGCAATTCTGCCGGAAGCAGGATCGTGGTAGCCTGTCCGTCTGCCACCTTCTCGAATGCTTCCAGACTCTTGATCTTCAATACGGCGTCATCCGCACTGGCTTCCTTCAGCATCCTGATACCGTCCGCATTCGCCTGCTGCACTTTCAGAATCGCTTCCGCTTCACCTTCCGCCTCTCGAATCATCTTCTCCTTCTGGGCCTCTGCACGAAGAATCGCAGACTGCTTATCCGCCTCTGCACGAAGGATTGCGGATTCTTTGGCACCTTCCGCTTCCAGAATCTTGGCCTTCTTTTCGCCTTCTGCACGGGTAACGGCTTCACGTCTCTCACGCTCTGCCTTCATCTGCTTCTCCATGGCATTCTGAATCTCTGCCGGAGGAATAATGTTCTTCAGCTCCACCCTGTTGACCTTGATACCCCAGGGATCGGTGGCGATATCCAGATTGGCGCGCATTTTCGTATTGATGGTCTCGCGGCTGATCAATGTCTGATCCAGCTCCAGATCACCGATAATATTACGAAGCGTGGTGGCCGTCAGATTCTCGATCGCCATCATGGGATTCTCCACACCATAGGTGAACAGCTTGGGATCCGTGATCTGATAGAATACCACGGTATCAATACGCATGGTAACATTATCCTTGGTAATAACAGGCTGGGGCGGGAAATCTGCCACCTGTTCCTTCAGATTCACCTTCCGGGCAATCTTATCCACGAACGGCACCTTGATGTGAAACCCTACGGACCAGGTTCCCTGGTAGGCCCCCAGACGCTCAATCACATAAGCCTGTGCCTGAGGCACAATCTTCAGGCAGGATGCCACTATCACCAATACCAATACTACCAACGCAAGCAATACCCAAAACATTTCCATAACATACCTCTTTCTGCACCCCGTTTGAAAGTGCGTTTGTTAAATTTTATCCGTAAGCCTCCCTTTCTTGAGGAGGCTGCCGTTTCGTTCCAAGGACGTCTTCTTTCTGCCGCAAGGCTTCCGCGGTCTGCTCTCCGGCCCCGGAAATCTCTCTTCGACCTCCGCCTGTCATACACCTGCTTCTTCCGAAGCTTTCGTTTCTCCCGACTCCACCGGCATTTCCGGACTGCCCGCTTCTGCCGGTTTCGAATCTTCCGCCGCTTCCGACCTTACCGCAGCATCCGGGCCGGCGTTCCTATCTGTCAGCGTCTCCTCAGACCGTTTTACCGAAAAATCTGCCGCCTCATTGCCTCCTCTTTGATCAGGGAAACCATTTCTATCGGGCTGATCTCCGGGCTCCACAATCAACTTTACACCATTGATCGCCCGAACCTTCACCACTGCGCCCTCCGGAATCTTCACTCTGTCGTCCCAGCTCCGGGCTGTCCACTCCTGGCCGTTCACCGTCACCTGCCCCATGGCTTTCACATTGTCGATCTCGCCTGTGACAATGGCCTGGCGTCCCACCATGCTCTCCACATTCGTCTTGACCCTGTCTCTGTTAAAATACTTCACCGCTATGGGTCTGGTGAAAAACAGCATCAGCAGGGATACCAGGAAAAACAAAATGATCTGGACAAAAACCGGTGCATACAACAGGGATGCAAATATGGCAACCAGCGCTCCTCCGGCAAACCATATGGTGGTGAGTCCCAGCGTCAGCACCTCAATCCCGATACACACAATCAGCAGAACCAGCCAGAAAATCAGCATTTCATTCATATAATCCCTCCTTTGCCTTTCTGATTATGCCGCATTACAGGTTCTCCTCTTTTCCTCCACCTGTAACCATTAGTTTACTACAAATTGAATCTTTGGGCAATAGGTTTCTTTGCACGATAACAGGATTTAATGAATGGTTTATGGGACAGAAATCCTCTTTTCCAGGAAATGGTAATGTTCCCTGCATTTCTCATTGTGTCCGTCCACCAACTGTCGTTCCAGCCTGTGAATCTCCCGAAAATGGCACAGATACAGCAGGAACATAACGGCAAAATACGGCGAAACGAAACGTCCCAGCCGCACCAGGGAATTGCTCTTTGTCCTGAAGACAGCCGCTTTCGCCTGCCAGGAAAGCAGCAGCCGAAAGCAATGTGATTTTTCCTTCTCCCGCGCCGCCCTGCACAGCGCTGCCACCTCCCGATTGTGCAGGACTCTGGTAGGGCTGGCAAAGTTGGATATGGAATTAGTGGAAATCCGATATAAAATAAACGGTCTGTTCACATAACATACTCTGATATCCCTGGTTTCATCCAGTATCTTCTGAAAACAGGCTCTGTCGTTCACTGTTCTGAACCGCAGAATGAAATCCAGCACACTCTCTGTCAGCAGGGCTTTCCGATACACAGCAGTTCCCATGATCGGAAAGCCGAGTTTTATACATTGGTATAACATTTTTCCGCGAATGAAGTTCTGCAGTACTACCTCCAGATAGGTACCGTAAGAGCTGATCACGTCACCCTGGCCCGTGAATTTCAGGAATGCCGTGCATACCATATGATATTCATCCAGTTTCGCCGTAATCTCAAACAGATTATAAGGGGCAATCAGATCATCTCCGTTCACTGCTGTAAACCGCTCCCCCTCTATGCGTCTTAAGGCATCCACATAATTGACACAGATTCCGGCGTTTTCCTTTCTATACAGGCGGTCGACTCTGGCAAACAGTCTCCCGTGCTTCTGAAGCCATCTGTCCATAACAGCGCAGCTGTCATCCTGCGAGCTGTCATCTGTAAGGATCAGCTGAAATGTCTGCCCCTTCCCGTATCGCTCAATCTGGTATCGGATACTTTCCAGCATATAGGGTATCACTTTTCCCTGATTGTAACATGTAACCACAAATGTAAACATTCCTTCGCCTCCTGAAAAAGATTGCTTTTTCCCACGGATTATACTATATTTAGATAAAAAGGGCAGCGCACCGTAAACTGCTGCGGTTTCTGCCGCTGTCTCCGCCATAAAGGAGGAAATCCCCTTGATATCCGTGATTATTCCTGTATACAATGCCCAGCCTTATCTGGCACGATGCATCGATTCCGTACGCAACTCCCCCTGCAGCAGCCTGGAAATTCTGCTGGTCAACGACGGCTCCACCGACGACAGCCCCCGGATTTGTTCCCGCTATGCCGCTGAAGACAGACGCATCCGGTTCATCACCCAGCAAAATCAGGGCGTATCTGCCGCCAGAAACAGAGGCATCCGTGAAGCCCGGGGAGAATGGATCGTTTTCCTGGACGCGGATGATTTCATTTCGCCGGATTTTCTGCCCCTGGTAGAAAAAGAAGCGTATCAGGAACAGGATCTTCTTCTGTTTCATTTTGCACAGCATGTCTCCGGAGCGCCCTCCGCAGACACACAGACACCCTGCAGGAACACGGAAAATACAGCTGCAAAGGCATACTGCTGGCAGGGCGACGAAATGCTTCGGCTCATCGAACGCATCCTGGTACCCAGTCCCCTGGTTGCGGGCTGCTGCGCCGATTTCCGGACTCCCTGTGGGAGAGCCTACAGAAAAAGCATTCTGGACCGATATACCATCCGATTCTCGCCGGATATCCGAATCGGAGAAGATCTCCTTTTCAACCTGGAATATCAGCTGAAGGCCGACTCCTGTACCTACATCCCCAGAACAGTCTATTTCTACGATATTCACGGAGACTCTTCCTCCCATCGATTCTATCCGGAGCTGCATGATAACCATATCCGGCTGCTGGAGGCTGTCCGGAATACTCTGGAACAAAGCCGCAGATTCTCCCCCCTGCGGAAAGCATATTATTCCTATGCCCTGGAAAACCTTACTTATGTCCTCATCCGGGAAGTTTTCAGTCCTCTTAGCCCCAGAACCTATCGGGAAAACCGCCGCATCTGCCGAAAGATGCGCCGAAACAGCCTCTACCGGGAAGCGATGCCCTGCAACCCCACCACCGGTATCCTTCCCCGGAAAATTCTGGTTGCCGTCTTCCGCTTTGGCTGCTATCCCATGACTGCTCTGATTTCCAGAATCAGTTATACTTATCTGCAGCGACGTTGAAAGGGCCCGGGATCCCTCCCGACCCATCAACGGGATGACAGGTCTCTTCTGCATATTCTGCGATAAAGGGGATATATTTTCTCCGCCACCCATCCCTTTACAAAACAGGCCCAGATAACCTCCTTCAAAGCCTCACCCACATGGAAGCCTCCGCAGCCGCGCAGTCTGTGCAAGGCTGCCAGCGCATCCCTTTTCCGTCCGTATTTCAGTGAAATCCGATACCTCCTTGCAGCCTTCCAGCATGTGATGCGGTCCAGAGAACTCTTATCTTCAATTTGGCAGATTATCGTAATTTCATCTATAAGTTTTTCGTAATCCGAATATTTTTTCTCCTCCTGCTCCTGTGTCAGCTCCGTTCTGGAATGACTCCCCTTCCTGACCGCCACGCCGTAAAGCTCTTCCCGAATCGTCGGACAGCTGTATCGATACAGAAACGGCAGCAGCATCTGAAAATTCTGACCCACATTGTATTCGGGTATTCTCCGCTCCGGATAGATGGCAAAAAAACTCTCCGATTTCAGCATATAGCAGCCGCAGCAGACAAAGGTCCGGGACTCCAGAATATCCCAGAACAGCTCCTCTTTTGACAGATCTCCCCTCTGTTCGTCCGCTTTCTCAAGCACTTCCCCGGTCTCCTGGTCAAAATACCAGGACAGGGATCTGACGCATGCATATTCCGGGTGACTGCGCAGATATTCCACCCGCTTTGTCACGGATTCCGGCTTCAGGATGTCGTCACTGTCCGGCCAGATCAGATATTCTCCCGTCACATAGGGCAGACCTTTGTTGATGGCTCCGGAAGCGTTCTTATGCTCCGCCGCCACAATCCGATATTTGTAACCTCTGGCGGTAAATTTCTCCCGATATGTCTCCGCCACCTTTATGGTTGCGTCTGTGGACCCGTCATCTACCAGAATCATCTCCATATCGGGATATGTCTGGGCCAGCACGGAATCCAGCATCGCCGGCAGATGGGATTCCCCGTTGTAGACCGGAGTGACGACAGAGACTCTGCCGCCTTGCAATTTGTATTCTTCCTGTGCCATATGCCTTGCCTCCTCGTTTTCTGTCCCGCCTCTTTCAGGCCGTACCCTTCCGGCTCCCATAGACTGTGCTGTATTTCAGTTCCCAAATGCCGGCTTTCCCTGCTGACAGCTGCTCTGCACTCCTGTTGGTCCCTGCTCCGCAGCGGTTTTTAACAGCTCTCCTCACTCGTGGGGCTGTTCTGCATTCTGACGAATCTTTTCCCGGCTTTTTGTCTATGCGTTCCTGCCCGGGTCCGGCTTCATTTCACCTGCACAATCTTCCTGTTCTCGATCCGGTAAACCACATCGCACTCATTGGCCAGGCTCATATGGTGAGTCACCATGAGCAGGGTCTTGTTCTCCTTAATCTGGCGGATGGAATCGATCACGGCCATTTCCGTCTCCATATCCAGCGCCGCGGTGGCCTCATCCATAACCAGCAGCTCGAAATCCTTATACAATGCCCTGGCCAACGCAATCCGCTGGCGCTGGCCCCCGGAGATGGCAGTTCCGTTCTCTCCGATGAGAGTGTGTACCCCCTCCGGCATCCGCTGTACATCCTCCCATATCTGAGCGCATTTGAGACATTCTTCCACTCTGGCCTCATCGATTTCCTTCTCATCCTCAAAAAAGGCCACATTATTCTGTATTGTCTCTCCATTCAGATATACAGTCTGGGGAATATAACTTACCAGTTCGCCCATACTGGCTCTGCAGGGCCCTTCCGAATCCCGCTTTTCTACTATATCATAGTCATCAAAGAAAACATGACCGCTCTCCGGCGAAAGCAATCCCAGAAGCAAATCCACAAAGGTAGTCTTGCCTGCCCCCGAAGCCCCGATAACAGCAATGGAACAACCCACCGGTATATCAATGGAAGCATCCTCAAATATTTTTACTCTGTCATTGTAACCGAAAGTCAGATTTCTGACGAAAACACCCTTTTGAAAGGTCAGCTGCTTCTGACGCATATTCCCAAACCGTTCCTCTTCAGCCTTCATCTCCTCATAAGCCGACATCCCTTCCCTGACCGCTTCATAAGATTTTCGGGCAAATTCCACATTGTTCATCCCGCTTAATACACTGTAAGCCATAGGCAGCATCCGGACCAATGCCGTAATGTACACCACCATTGGGGCCAGCACAGCCGCCAGATTGGTTCCAAACATCAAAATCACAGCCAATACCACAAACATAGCCGCCATAATGGAATTCTGCAGAATAACACCGATGCTGTTGAGCTTGTACTTGTACTCCCCCTGCACCCTGGCGTAATCACTGCTGGCACCTTCGTATTTTCCCAGGACAAAAGCCGAGCGATCATCAATTTTCATCTCTTTAAAAGAACCGAACGCTATGGTAATCTGGGAATTGGCCTTGATCGAACAGGCCCTGCTTTTCTCCCCGTAAGCCTTCATCCGGGCCCGGGTTCTTAAGAACACAAATGCCATAAGCAGCAGCAATACTGCACAGCTTAATACTCCCACCCATCTGGATACCAGAATCAGCAGCAATGCATACCCGGCCATGGTAATGCCGTTCACCGCGATTCCAATACAGTCCACAATCATCTGTATGCAGCTGGTGGTATCGTTGCGGACCAGGTTCAATGCCTGCATGGCGCTCTTCCTGTTATGTTCCGTCAGATCCTCTTTCATCATCAGTTCATAGACTTTCATAGACAGCTTCTGGGCGCCGTCATAGATAAACCGGTTGGAAATTTTACTTTTATACAACTCGAACAAACACTTCATCAGGGAGAGAACCACCATAAACAACGTAAATACAGTCAATTTTTCGGAGGCCCTGTTTTCCTCCGCCACTCTGTTGATAATGTAAATAATCACGGAAAAGCTGAAGATATCCACCACCGGGCTCACAAGGCCGAATATCCCGTAAAGCTTCCAGGTTCTCTGCTCCCTTTTCTCCAGTATTCCTGTCAGATAACCGAACATTTTAAACATGCGTGTCTCCCTTTCTTCCCTCCCGTTCCTGTCTTCCCCCATGCTTCCCAAAAACGCACTCACTTCCTGATAAGCCTCCTCCACAGATCCCTTCGGGACATGTGCCATACAAAAAGCATACGGAATATGGAAAACGGAAGTACTGCGTACAAGTGCATAAACAGCCCCCGTCCTTCCGGCTTCTTCGTCGCTTCCCGCAGCCTGGGCTGGAGAATTTCCTCCCGCCTGCATGGAAACCAATGCAAGTCTCCTTTCATCTGTTCCCAGACGCCCTTGGCCTTCTCTGTGTGAAGAATCACAAGAGAGGTTCCCATTCCGTCTTCCCTGTCCGGCCGAACCCTCTCGATTCCCCAGAAATCTCCCAACGTAAAATCACTGCTTCGCTCCGGCGTACAGAATTCACAGGCATAACAGGAAGGGCGTATACTGTAATCCGCAAAATACATCCTGGCATAGCTGTCTCCGAAAAGAGAGACTGACCGCTCCCTTCCTCCCGCCGTGTAAGAACAGGTATGGCCGTTGTCCCGGTTTCGCTTATCCCGGAAGGAAAAATCCGTCATCTTTCCGCCGGATTTCCGTTCCAGATACTTTACATAGTCCTGCCACAGCCCAGGGGAAGGAACCCCATAACATACCAGATCCACAATAATCAGCCTGGGACAGGACTTCCCCAGAAACAGCCTCAATCCCCGGGTCTGACAGGGCGTGCCGCTAAACAGCACCCATCTTCCTTCCTCCAGCCGCTCCCGGACTCTGCGGAAAATCCCCTGCAGACTGCTCTGCACATATTTCGTCCTCTTCAGCGCTTCCAGCTCCTTTTGATTCCAGGCCTCCTGATGTACCACTTCCATATTCTGATCATAGGCTGCCCCGTAGACCACTCCCTGTCGTCGAAACACATACTCCGCCAATACAGGGAAGACGCCGCCGGAGGAACTGGCATATCGGAGTGCTTCTCTTTTGGCCTGCGCCCCAAAATAAGAAGATTCCGCTGTCTCCTCTTTTTCCGTCTTCAATGGACAGACCAACTCGCATCGCCGGCAATTTATACACTTTTTCTCATCTATTTCAGGATATCGGAATCCCTCCCTGTCCGAAACCATGCTGACCGCCCCTGTGGGACAGATATCGGCACATGCGCCGCATCCGCAGCAAGCCCCTTTCTCTTCATATAATTTCATTGTTGTCCCCATCTTCCCGCCGTAGTCTTTCTGCCTGTATTCAACATCGCTCCCTGCAGATTTTCCAGCAGAAAGTCTCCTGACTCCTTCACCGCTTCCGCCGTCCTCCTGTCTACCTCTTCCCAATCCACCCGGAGATCAATATCCTTTCTATCGCCGTCCCGGCATATTTTGTTCTCCAGGCCGTGAATCTGCAGAATATTCTGCAGCCTGGCGCTCAAGCTGCTGTGGGCAAAGGCCAGGAACTTTTTCCGGTAAATAATGCTGAACGCCACCGCATGGAAGGAATTTGTCACCACATATTCCGCATGGTGGATATAGCCCAGAAATTCCGCAGGACCTGCGGTCACATCCGTCTGAAATCCCTGGTCCCTGCCCTGCAGTCCTGCACACACCTCAATGACCGGCAGATGCTTCTCCGAAGACAGCTTTTTGGCATAATCCTCCATATTCCGATTTGGCTCCGTCACATATACGAAGATATAACCCTTCTGCCGGGGTATTTTCTCTGCCGCCCGCCACACCTCCCTGCCGGTAAAAAAGACCGGGTCCAGTACTGCCCGCACCTCCCCAGGATAAAATTTCTTCACATAGGGCACTGCTGCCTCCTCCCGCACGGAAAGAGCATCCACATGTCGAACCAGCTGTGAGAATCTCTTGTCATACCGCGGCGGAATGGAAGCCCCGCCGAAACTGGCAGCATAAGCTATCACCTTCTCCTTCCGCTTTGCCGCAAAAGCCCCAAAATAAGCCTTCCGCAATCCACAGGTGATGGCCGGATTCCAGATCTGATCGCTTCCCACAATGTAATACCGGCAGGACATTCTCCGAAATCCCAGGACGGATACCATCTTCCGCTGTCCCTTTTCCAGCAGGTACTCCCGTCGGAACCGGTTCATGTTTGCCCGCTGCCTGGAAAAATCCTCCCGTACCTGCATATGGCTCCAGAAGCCATTCCACAGATGGAACAGTCCCCAGATGCGCCCTTTCAGTCCCTGGATCGGCGCATAGGGAATCCACCAGTGCCTGCCTGTCATATACGGCGGCTCATAGCGGACGATTTCCGCCTCTATGTTATGATCCAGTAAAAAGCGCTTCAGCCCGTACGCCTGGAGCATGGCACCATAATTATTCGAACAATGAAAGGTCACAATTCCCACATCTGCATTTTTTCCGCCCATTTCACCGGCTCCTCCCTTTCGTCAGTCTCACTGCCGCTCCGTTCAGGAAGACATAGAACGGAAAACAGGTAAAGCAGCAGATAAAGAGTACTCTGTCGCTGAAACAAATCCGTCCAAACAGCGGATGCTTCCTCTCCGCCGCGGCAATTTGCCGTAATCTCCGTATTTCCTGTTCTGCCGCTCTTTCCTGTCTGCACAATCTCTTTCTCTGCGCCGCATAACTCCTCCGCATCTGATCCGCAGCCAGGATCTCCCATTTCACCGCATATGCCTCATATCCCCGTTCATACTCCCCGTCCCGGATTCTGCGGGCGCTCTCAAAATACCGTTTCCCCGTAAGGAGCCCCGGAGAGCCGGTGACACTTTGGGAGTGTATCCTGTAATAATACCATTCTTCCAGGCAGAATACGCTATGTACCCCCTTCCTACTCAGCTGATACAGAAAGAAAGTATCCTCCCCGTTTGTAAGCCCGCTGTCAAACCGCAGCCCGCCCACTGCCTCCCGCAAAATCAGTTTGCCGCCGATTCCCGAGAGTGTGTCGGTATACGTTATATGAAACCAGTCCTGTGTGGTTTTCTCGTCCGCCTCCAACCAGACACTCCTGCTGTCCCGGTCCGGGTCTTCCGGCAGTGTTTGTATCTCCGCAGATTCTTCTGAAAGCTCTCTGTCCTCTCCGGCAGCTTCCGGCAGCTCTGCCTTTCCCGCTCTCTTCCTGACTGCTCCTGCCTGCCGCTGTTCCCCGGTGCCCAAATTCCCCTGCATCTGCCCTCCGCCGGTTCCCCGGAGCGGTTCCCACATCTCCTCCCGGCTGCCGTTCCATCTTCTGTATCTGCAGAATGCCAGCTGAGCCCCCTTCCTTTCCGCCTGCTCCGCCAGCTTCCCCAGCAGGCCCGGATGAATAACATCATCACTGTCCAGAAAGAACACATACCTACCGGATGCCTCCTCCAGGCCTCGGTTTCTGGCGGCGGAGACTCCCCGGTTTTCCTGGTGCAGAACCCGGATCCGGCTGTCCTCTGCCGCCAGTTCCCTGCAGATCAGGGCACCTCGGTCCTTAGAACCGTCATCAATCACCAGAATCTCCAGATCATCACAGGTCTGGCCGGTCACGGACCGAAGACACTGCCCGATATAGGCTTCCGCATTATACAGGGGAATGATTACAGATATTTTCTTCATACCGTCTTCCTCTTTTCCAGAGCGTGTTTGAAACTTCGATCCCGCCATCTGTACGCTTCACTGCGGGACATATCCCTTTCTCTCATTCCACTTTTCTTATGGCTTTTTCCGTCCTTCTGTGCTAAAATACTCAAGTCAAAAAACGATTGCTGAGATTGGGCTTACATTATGAAACCATTGAAAAAAATACTCCTTTTGCTCCTGACCGCCTGCCTTACTTTGGGCATCCTTTTTCTATATCAGAATACATGTTTTCCTGAATACACAGCCGCTTCCTGCCGGGAGTCTGTCCAGGCGCTGAACAATCCATATGCCGGCTGGTATCAGATATATGGCTATTCCCTCACAGATGGGGAAGCCTTTGATTCCTCCCGGATTCCGGAAAATTCCGGCCCGGGCCTTGTTCTGCTGCAGATCAATCTCCGCAACTATGCAGATACTCCTGTCAGCGATGCCGGCCTGAGACAGCTGGATGCCATTCTGAAGGCCTGGCAGTCCGCCGGACGACAGCTGATCCTGCGTTTTCTCTATGATTGGGACGGAAACGCACAGGAGTCAGAACCTGAAACCCTTACACTGGTCCTTACTCACATGTCCCAGACCGCTGAGATTATAAACGCCTACGCAGACTGCGTCTATCTCCTCCAAGGCATCTTTGTAGGAAACTGGGGGGAAATGCACGGCTCCCGCTATATGGCCGGGGAGGACATGCTCACTCTGGCAGAGCACCTGGCATCCGTCACGGATCCCCGTATTTTCCTGTCCGTGCGGACGCCGGAACAGTGGCGCACCATCGCCGGGTCCTCCCAGCCGCTGTCCCCGGAGGCTGCCTTCGACGGCTCTGTGGCCGCCAGACTGGGTCTCTTCAACGACGGAATGCTTGGCTCGGAAACGGATCTTGGCACTTACGCCGCCGCGGACGCCTCCTTTGCTCCCTCTGATTTCGGCAAACGTCTCCGGCAGTCGGAACTCCTTTTTCAGGCAGAGCTGTGCCGCTACGTGCCAAACGGAGGAGAAGTGGTTATCGATAATCCGTATAATGATTTTTTAAATGCCGTACAGGACCTGGCCTGCTCCCATGTCTCCTACCTGAACAGCACCTACGATGAAACCGTATTTTCCAAATGGAAAATGTCTGTCTGGCAGGGCAGCGATGCCTTTAACGGTATGAATGGCTATGACTATATTTCCCGGCATCTGGGCTACCGTTACTGTGTTCGCTCCTCGGATTTCAACGTTTCCTCTCCCTGGAACGACACTGCATCTCTGTCTGTTCTTCTGGAAAATACCGGTTTTTCCAACAGCTGCCGGTCCTTTGATGTCTGTCTGGTTCTGGTATCTGCCTCCGGCAGGGAATCCCTGATTCCGATTCCCACAGACACCCGGCTCTGGGATACAGATGCCGAAACCCGCCTGGAGGTATCCATTCCCGTCGGGAAGCTGGCCTCCGGAACTTATCAGGTCTTCCTGCGTCTTTGGGATCCTGCCTCCGGCGCTCCGGTTCTCCTGGCCAACGAAGGCGCTGACGAAGAAAACGGCTGCCTTCTGGGTTCCCTGTCCGTTGGCAGGGACCTGCTTCGCCATGTGGGACAGCGCCTGACAGCTTCTTCCGATCAAAGCGCCCGTTAAGCGCCGCATCCGGCCAGGTATTACACCCTGTATTCTCCCAGCAAAACCCGTTCCCCCGAATCCCGGTTGGCAAAGCGCAGAATCCTGCCGTCGGATCTGCGCTTCAGCATCAGATAAACCCTGCTGCCCGGCCCTGTTTCCTCCGGGGAGAGCTGTATGGTTAATACGGTCTCCTGCCCGCGCATCCATTCTCTGGCATCCGTATCCAGCCTTTTACAGCTCTCCGTTCCTGTCCCATTGTCTGTCACCAGAAAGCAATCCGCCTCTTCACACAGATTTCCGAAACCGCAGTTTACCACTGTGATCCGGAGTTCTCTTCTCTTCTTTTCCGCCACATCCCGCACCCAAAAGCGATATCCCAGATGGCGGCCGATATAGTCGTATCCGCTCACTCCCTGCCAGCAGCCCTGATCCTGTACCGTTTCCTTTCTCCAGCAGTCCAGCTGATCCGGATGATAGATCCTGTTCAGATAGCTGACATGCATATCTCCCAGCTGCACCGCAGCCTGTTCATAGCTCTGAAAAGGCTCGCAGGAGAGAATCTCGCCTCCGTTGGGAACTGCGTCCAGAAAGCGGCTCTGCCATTCCAGCTCCTCTCCAGGACTCCAGCTCCCTGTTTCTCCCGCTTCTGCCCTGGACTGGGTACCATAGGTTCCCAGATCCGTAGGCGAACCGAATATGCCGTCATTATACAGTGCCAGCCGCCTCTCCAGCTCCGGCCCTGCCTTCGGATTGGCCATAATCCTACGCCACTGAGCCGGCGTACGAACCGCCAGAAAGCATCGCCCTTTTGTCACACTCAAGAGCATATCTGTCAACTCCCACAGAGATACGTCATCCAGAAACTTTGATCCGTGCATTTCTCCCCAGTTTCCCACAAAGATCCCCTGCATCACCAGGATGTCTTCCAGCCAGGGCCTTATGGCCTCCCCTGCCTGCTCCATATGTCTTTTCACCATGGCAATGGCGAAAGGCTCCTTCTGCATGCCCCTGCCCTCCCGGTCATAAACAAAGCGCAGTATCACCATTTTGCCGATTTGATGGAAAAATGCCAGGATTTGTCCGATATGAAGCAATGCTTCCCGGGAAAGGGGACTGTTTTGGAATGCGCCGATATCAATCAGCACCAGAGCCAGCTGCTCCTCCCTGCAGGCTTCGTCCAGCCAGATTTCCTCTTCCACAGGTTTTCCGTCTGCCGGAGGTGCTGCCATAAACGTATAGACATGGTACCAGCCGCAGCACGGAAGATTCAGGTCCTCATTGCTTTCCTGAAAATCCGCTTTTCTGAATTTCTCTTTTCCCCTAAATCTTGTCAACACTCCTTAACCCCACCTCCACATCCATCTTCAGAAATTTCACTCTGAAGATAATGATAATCGTGCTGTAGATCACCCGAAGCATATACCAGAAAGGCTTCAGGCCGGAATGCATGCTTTTTCCCGCCGTTCTGGCATGCATCACGGCAGGAATCTCCACCACCCTGAATTTGGCCAGCAGCATCAGGACCAGCATATTGGCATCCGGATACTTGTCATCAAAATGATTGTATTTGGAGTAATACAGGAATGCCTTCCTGCTCAGACCCTGAAGTCCGGTAGTGGGATCTGAAATCTTCGCACCCGTGACCAGGCGGATCATGCCCCGAAACAGAGAGTATACGACTTTCTTCGGCCAGGACACAGGGAAATCCGAACTGTCCTTCCGGAACCTGGCTCCCAGCACAATGTCCGGGCAACACCCCTCCGGATCCGCCTCCTTCAGTTTCCTGTAGAGCATGGGAATATTGCAGACATCATGCTGTCCGTCTCCGTCCATCTGGATGACATATTGATATCCCCGTCTCACCGCATATTTATATCCGGTCTGCAGTGCACATCCGTATCCCATATTGAACAGCTGGGATATCATGGGATATTGCATCTCCTTCACAATCCAGTTGGTAGAGTCCGTGGATGCATCGTTTATAACCAGAATATCCGCCACAGAAGAAAGCCCAAGTTCTTCTACCTCCGTCAGCACTCTCCGGATATTCTGTCCCTCATTATAAGCCGGTATGATAATCAATAATTCTTTCATAGGATTCCCATTCCCCATCTGTCAGGACCACACTTCGCTCCTGTACGGAATTCACCGCAGGCGAATCCCGCCTGGCCCAGACTCCTGACAGATGCTTTCTTTTCTTTTTATCATAAAGCATTGTCTTTTTAAAACAATCCCGCACAGACCAGATTCGTTTCATCTAACTAATGCAGGACGGATTTTCGGACAGTCCCCTACTCCAGAAGCTTCAGAAATTCCTCCAGTTCCCGCCCCTGATTCATATCTTTCCGCGCCGCTGCTCTTCCCAGCGCTTTTCTTCTCTCCCCGTCCGAAAGCAGCATTGCGGCGCTCTCAGCGATTCCCTGCGGCGTCAGGGCACAGAGCATACCGTCCACCCCTTCCTCAATCTGCTCCCGGTTGCCGTTGCAGTCTGAAGCGATCACGGCACAGCCCAGGGTCTGTGCTTCCTGAATGGCGATGCTTTTGCCCTCAAATCTGGTGGCATGGAGATACAGATCCGCCTGGGCATAATAAGGATAGGGATTTTCCACGGCTCCTAACAGCACAAAATCCTCCTCCAGTCCCAACGCATGGATTTTCTTCTCCAGACTTCTGCGCTGATCCCCCTCCCCCAGCACATACCATCTGACTCTCCATCCTTTGTCCTTCAGAAGCCTCATGGCCTCAATGGCGACGTCATAAGCCTTCTGATAAGTCAGTCTGCCCACCGTAAGCAGCCGCAAGCCCTCATATCCATCGGAAAAACCTCCTTTTTCCCCGGCCATACGGCGGATCCTCTCCTGATCCACCCTGTTGTGAAAGATCTCAGCTTTTTCGCCGTACTGGGGATACACTGTCAGAAAATGCTCCTTTACCTCATCGGAAACCATATATATCCTGTCAAAATTCTCCCAGCAGTTTTGGTCCATCTCTCTGGTATAGCCGGCGCTCTCATAATCGATATGGATAAAGGCGCATTTTCTGGCCGCATTTACATAATCCGCCACATAATAAGCGGAAGCGCCTTCCAGCCAGGCCACCGCCAGGTCGAAATGTTCCCCGAAGCGCGGACTTCCGTCGGAAAGCATCCTCCACAGCAGCTTATCTGTCTGCAGCTTCCCCTTCTTTCTCATTTCTGCATGTATTTTTATGATACAGCAAATCTTTTTAACCCATTTTCCGTTTCGAAAAAAAGCCTTGCACACCGTGCCGGCCATTCCCAGCTTTCCTTCCCGGGACAGCACGGAGCGGGTGTCGAATTTCCGGTTCAGCAGTCTCACTCCCGAAGGCAGCTTTTCAATCATCTCCCCCTGTCCCAGAATGACATAAAGAGAGAGTTCAAGGTCCTGACCGGCCAGCGCCTTCAACAGCTCCAGCAGGGCAGTCTCGGCACCGGCCCGGCCCATGGTATTAATCACGAACAGAATCTTTTTTCTCATAGGCCTCCTCTTGTTCCCGGATCACTTCCTCCAGCTCGGCCATCATCCGCTCACTCTCCTGGTTCAGCAGCGATACCTGCATGGCCAGCTCCCGGTTCTTCATATTCAGCTGTGAGATCACCAGGCTGTTCTGTACCTCTGTAAACAGGATCAAAGCACCCACGCAGAAAAATGCCAGACTGGTTCCCGGCGCCAGCATACTCGTCCACTCTGACAGTATGGGAATGGTTCCCATGAGAATCAGCAGTATCCCCAGCAATCCCCAGATTACAGCATAGTTCACTGCCAGCTTCTTAAAAGAATGCGTCCAGAATCCGAATGCAAACAGAATCACCCCCCCAACCACGAATCCAATCCTGATGATAGTGTTGTCCATGAATAATTCCTCCTGATTTATAATCGCTGTACGGCGCCATTCTCGGTCGTCTTCTCGTTCTTCGTATACACCTGTCCCGGCGGTCTGGTGCCCATGCCGGGCTTCAGGAGCGATCCCCTGCAGAAAATATGGGCATCCAGATGCTTTTCCATGAAACGGATCCGAAAGTAAGCAAAAGTCCACCCGCAGAACGCCCCCATCACTACGCCGATCCCATACCAGACCTCCGGCAGGCGGGTCGCCGCCAGACTGCCCAGAAAGGTCACAGAACAGAAAATCAGCGATGTCGCCATGGCGCCGGTGAGATCATCAAAATACTGCAGAAAAATAATCTCCGAATACATCAAAAACAGAATAAAATATCCGGCTGCCAGACAGGGATAAATCCGCATGGTCAATGTGGATATTCCAAACTCCGGCAGATACACCACTGCGATCAGGTATACCACTGCCGTAATAATAAACTGAATCCGCACCAGATTCATCAACTCCGCAGACAGTTGACGAAACATCTCCTTCCTGGCACTGTCGATATCGGCTCCCTTGCCGCCGATGACCGCCTCGGAATAAGCTTTGTATTTATCATGAAAATGCATCTCCACCCTTGTGATAAAGATAATCGTGGCAGAGATATTGGTAAACATGGCCAGACAGGTTGCCATATCATAAGGCTGGTTGCATACGAAAGTCTTCACCACCACCAGCCGCATCTCCGTATTCCAGAAAACAAAATTATGTATATAGAGCCCCAATATATAGAAGAAATTCGCTACCACCAGTTTCCAGTACTTTCGAAAATAACGCAGTATCGAACTGTACCGGTTGCTGTTTTTGACGAAATAACGCTTAATAATTGCCAATTCAAGAAATGCAGTCAGAAAAAATCCCGTCATCAGGGCAAACAGCATGCTCTCCCGGATGCCCCAGTGCATGATAAACCTCAGGAACAGCGAAAAGAGAAAGGCCCAGACCATCCCGATCAGGAAAAAGAGGGAAATCTTCTGATAATCCTTCGAAATAGACAGGTAAATCATGGAATAAAACACCATAACCAGCCCGATATATCCGCAATATCCGGTAAAAGTATAGAACACATCTACTTTCCCCACAAAATGTTCCCACAGGCAGAACGGAATGCCCAACAGACTGCTCAAGGAAATATTCAGGAACAGCCCAAAGAAAAAGCAGGGACGAATGTCTTCATATCGTTCCTCATAAATCACATCGGACATGTACTTCGAAAGTACAGAGTTAAACGGCGCCGCGGTCAGAAGGGCAAATATAAAGATATAGAGCACCGTGCAGGAAAAAAGCTCCCGCTCCACAAATCCCAACCGGCTAAATCCCAGGAAATAGCCCATAAGCAGAATATTCAGAATCACCACCAGCATAGGTGTCACTGTAGACATGGAACTGTAGGCAAAACCTGCCAGATGCGTTGTTATGGTATTTTTCTCAAATAGATTATTTAACTTAATGCCGATTCCTGCCATCTGTCTTATCCCTTTCTGCCCTCTCTTTGTCTCCGGCCTCTTTTTCTTTTATACAGCCCCCGCATCCTGGCCGGATTCTTCCCCTGCACTGCAAGCCTTCCGATTTCTTCCCGTTCCTGCATGGACACGCAGCCCGCCTGAATTCTTCCTCTGCACTGCACGGCCTCCGGCTCCTGCGCACCCGCACCGCCGGCGGAAACTTCCGCTCATCCCCAGGACCATGGCCCCGCTCCTACTCCTCCCATGCAGTACCGCAGCCGGCCGCAAAATCCCGGTAAATCTGCTGATAAGTGTCCCTCATATGCTCGATCCGATACCTGGACATCACTCTTCGGTAGCCGCTTTCCCCCATCTTCAGACGCAGAGACTCATTTCTCGCCATATCCACCATGGCCTGAGCAATCTCCTCCACATTCATGATATGGGTCAGAATTCCTGCTGCTCCGAAATCATCCTTTTCGCCGTATATCAGCCCTGAGCAATTGCCCACATCCGTAGCGATTACCGGCACATGAGCCGCATAGCTCTCCAGAATGGTCAGAGGCTGACCTTCACTGATGCTGGTCAGAATCGTCACATCCATCCGTCCCAGATAATCACGGATATTGATTCTGCCGGTGAACACCACATCTGTCAGCGACAGCGCCGCCACCTGTTCATAGCACTCTTTTGCATATTCCTCATCCTCATCGCAGGGGCCCATAATCCAAAGCTTCAGTTTCGGCTCCCTTTCCTTTGCAAAGCTGAATGCCTGAATCATGGTCTTCACATCCTTGATGGGGGTCACACGCAGAATGGCGCCGATATTGAATACGCCCTCATCCTCTTCCGTCTTGCCCGGCAGGTTCTGCAGATGCTCCACCGAAACCCCGTTGGGCGTCACCATGGTTTTCTCCCCGGGACAGCCCAGTTCGATCTGGAGTTCTCTTGCATGCTCATAAAGGCTGGTGACCAGGTCGCCCTTCTCATATGCCAGACCGGACATCTTACGGAACTGGTCGATCCAGATATTCTTGTACGCGCCTCTGACCCACTCCGCCCGAAGCAGCTCTTCCTCCCGCTCCCTGGTATAGATACCGTGCTCTGAGATCAGCATCCGCCCTCCATACAGATGCTTTCCCATGCTGCCCAGCACCCCTGCATAGCCGGTGGCAACACAGTGATACAGATCCGCCTTTGGCAGCTTCATTTTCAGCGTAAACAGAAGCGGCAGATAGACCGAACGCATGGTCCACAGGAAATCAGAAAAAACTAATTGATTATAATACAAATCATAATACTCCCTCACGATCTGCATAAAGTCCTCTCCCATCAGCAGTCTATCCAGGGAAATAGGCTTCTTCTGAAACAGCTCAAACAACGTCTCCCAATCCACATGACGATTCATCACCAAACTGCGCATGGCAGCATACTCCTGGCGGTTCAGTCTGCGGTTCTGCCACCCTTTCCGGTTTCCGTCCCAGTCCGCATCCTGCAGATACAGCTCATGGATCTCCGTCACATTTTCCGGCAGTTGATAGATAAATCTGCCGCTCTGATCCCTGGTGCTGATAATCGTCTGGAGTACGAATTCCACTTTGGGAAAAGACTGAATGAGTCCGTGTATCCAGCTGGATACGCCGCCGGCCACATACGGATAGCATCCCTCCACCACTATGCAGACCCTCATTTCCTTTCTCCTCCTTATACTGAATTCCGCATCTGCGAGAAGAGACTCGTTTTCCCCGGCAAAAACAGGGATATCCGGAACATTTCTCCCCCGATCCGGGAAATCTGTTCTCACCGATGCCGTTATGTAATTCCATTATCTATTCACGTTTTAACTGATGCTTCTGTGATTTCTTTCGGTTCTACCTGCCGCGATCTATCGGTAAAATCTGACATCTGCAGGTTTCAGGATCAGAACGGCCTTGCTTTCCGTCACTTCGATCAGATAGGCGCCCTCCTCCAGCTTCTGCCAGCTTCCGCCTTTCATCTCTTTCACGGCTTCGTTGTGCGTCCGCAGGATAAACCATACAGGCCCGTTGACTCCTTCCACCTGCAGCTCAATGCAATCCCCCGTCCGGCTGTCACAGTAATCAAGCGCCAGAAACTGCCGGATATGCATATCGCATTCTGCTGCGGTGGTTCTGGCAAATTCCGGAAACTGACTGCCGTAAGTACTGATTGTGGATGCCAGCGCCTGGGATAGCTGTTCCCAGGCCTCTTCCTCCTTCTCCGGATATGCCACTCTTGACAGGTCATAAGACATACTGAAATATCCCAGGGCCGTCTGTATACTCCGAACCAGGAAGTCGCTTTTATAAGTGTATTCCATACCGTCTCCCAATGTACTCTGAACCGTCACATTCTCAGACAGAAACCCTGCGGGCTCCGGTTTCGACGCATCATAATCCCGAACAATTGTTCTGACAGATGCAAGCATATCCGTCTGCAGAGCTTCCATGATCTCCTCTTCTCCCATATCTCCCCCATGAAAGGACACCACATCGTACCCACCCAGTGCTTCCCCGAAAAAGGCTCTATCCGCCTCCAGCTTCTCCCGAATCGAAGTATTTGACACCCGCACACCGGACAACCCCGTCTCTGCTCCGCGTTCATTAAAAATCTTCAGATAATAGTTCAGCTGCTTTCCGTCCGGCTCCTGTCTGTCCGAATAGTCATACTGGGGTGTCATCATGCAGGTGGCTCTGTAATCATACTTTTGCAGCAGTGTGGAAATCCCCGGCCACAAAATCTCCTGAAACACCTGCTTTACAGAGCGACTGTAAATACGCTCCATCTCCAAAGCATTTTCATCTGCCACACTGGGATAGCCTGCCAGAATGATATTCTGTGCATTCAGCACCGGATAGAGTTCATAGGAATACATCTCGGCGGACATGGCGGACAGAATGCCCAGCCCTTCCATCCCCTCCATCCATTCCCCGTTCACGGCGAATACATATGCCGTACCAAAGCTCTTCCGCCACATGACAATGGGATACTGATCCGCCTTTACGTCATCTCCCTCCGGAATTCCCTTCATATATACCTTGGTCCCGGCCCCGGGAAGATACCAGGGAAATGTCCGTTCCACGGGGAAGGCTTTGCTTCCCGGAAGGTAAGTCTCTGCATCCGGACGCTCTTTTTCCAGGTAGGACGTCTCCCCTCCCAGCAAAAAACCTTCCCTCAGATGAAAACCCGTCACCGAAACTTCTTCCTGTAATACACTGCGGATGCCCAGAAGCTCCTGCACCTGAAGACTGCTTCCGATTACAGCCGCATCCGGAAGATCACAAAATACCAGATGAGTCCCCTCCTCCACACAGGTATTCAAAAAGCGGATCTCCGAGGCATCCTTCCAGTTTATGCTCTCCGGGTCCAGCACCATCATCTCCGGCGGCCCGGGGCTGCCGGCAGTGTCTCTGTAAGATTCCAGAGAGGAATACACTGCCAGATCCCGCTTTGTGTATGCCGCCCATATTTCCGCTGCCTGCAGAGACAATCTGTCCCTGTCTCCGATGCATACCACGCAATTTCGTGCAGTGATTCTTTCCGCGCCGATTTTCTCAGGCGCTTCCTCTCCCCCGGCGCTCTCTTCAGCGGCACTGCCCGGCACATAGATATTGACCTTCGAAGGATAATTCTCCGCAGTCTCCGTATATCTGTTCACGGCATAATCATTCCAGCCATCCTTCAGAGAATTGAGGCACATACACAGAAACAGCACTACGGCCATCAATATGGTAAGGGTAATATAGTTCCGACGTGATATCATAACTGTCCCTCTCTGTTTCGATTCTCATCCATCCCTTTCGCCGCTTTGAGACCGGACCATTCCCGCCCGTTATCGGTTATAACCGTAATCTACCGCGAAATTGTATAAACCAAATCCGTCCTGGCGCACCCGGTAGCAGACAAATGCATCCGTCTCATAATACACTTCCATCTCGTTGGGATACAGGTCCCGGAAAGCCTGGGCCCAGTAATACATATGAGACATGGTGACCCATCTCTCATCCTGAATATACGGCAGAAGCCCCTTCACCTCCGGCAGAGGTATCTCCGCACCCTCCAGAGATACCCTCCGCTCCGGCTTGATGGTATTGATGTAATCCAGGTACAGAATCGGGATCTTCTCGATAAAGAAATAAACCGTGTCTGTAGGAATCATAAGCGTGGTATCCGGCTTCAGCTCCTTCTGATCCCTCAGGAAATCAATGACTTCATAGTGATAACCCTTCCCCCAGGTCATCTGCTGCTCGTCATTGGCCGAACATATGGTCCAGGAGGTGCTGTCCCCGTTCTCCCGCAGAATGTTGGTCAGGCAGGTAATGGCGTCATTGGTCTCATAGGCACTGATCCGCACCGGCGTCCGAAACCCGGTCATGGCTATCGCCCCAAAAGAGGCAGCCAGCGCCGCAATTCCCCCCAGATGGATGCCCTTCCGCTCCAAAAACAGCAGATACACCACTCCGTCCGCACACAGACTCCATACCGCAGCCAGCCCGTATCCAATATAAACGGAATACCGTGAAACCTCTATCAACTGCGGGAGGCCCAGTTTCGCGGAAGCCTGCAGAATACACAATATCCCTGCAAACAAACCTGTCGAAACCAATACGGCTCCGTAATCCGGCCTGCGCAGAACACACCACAAAATCCCCAGCGCAGTCAGTACGCCTACGCTGCCCAGCATGAATTTTGCTGCAGCCATACTGTCATTGGTGACATAATATTTCAGCTCCCCAAGAATGCAGTCAAGCACTTTACGCCAGGAGACGGAACTGTCCTTTTTCGGGCCGTCTTTTACTGCCTCTCCGTCGTCATTCTCCTGCACTGCACTGCCCTCTTCCCCTGGTTCCTCCTGAACTGTCTCCTCTTTGCTGCCGGAAGACAGCATATTCATCCCCCAGTGGAGCGAACCCTGAAGCGGTGTGCCTGTGACATAGGCTGCCGCCATGGGCAGCAGAGCGATGAGAATTCCCACCACTCCCGCCAGAAAAAGCCGTCTCAGATACCGCCAGCGCAGACACCGGAAGCAGAATCCCGCACCGATTCCGATACAAAACAGACCTGCTGCCACAGTGTCATAAAAATGGGTTGCCAGCGTCATGGAGATACAAAGGGAAAAAAGAAGCAGATTTCCCCTGGCGCCAGTCCCGAACTCTTTTTCCCGCAGAAACGCAATGGCAAACCATGCCGCCGGCAGAATAAAAAGCATTCCGTATTCCTGTGGAAGCGGCGCATAATACCGAAAATAGGTATATTGATAGAAAACGCCCGAAATAATGTATGCCATGGTCCCCACATAAGGTGTGTACTTTGATTTGCACACCAGCTTCAGAAAGGCCAGCAGCACCAGATGAATCATCAGCGTCTGAGGCAGGGCAAACACCCGCAGCAGCACATAAACGGGAACAGAGAACACCTCATGGAGATAGTACATGACACAATGAAATCCAAAGGGATACACACCGTCCACAAAGATGCGGTTTGCCTCCATATGGTTGATCCAGTAATTGTGCTGCACCATATCGGAAGCACAATACCCGTACACATTGACTGTATTGGAACCGTACTGGAACAGCACCAGCCCTATGATCCCCAAGGTCAGCAACACATCCGGCCACCTGGGCGCCAGCCACTGCCCTATCCATCCGGCAGAAGCCCTGCGCATTTTGACTCCAAGCCCTAAAAGGAACGTCCTGACTCCCAGTCCCCCTTCGAAGATCATCCGGACTTTTCTCGTCCTGTGCTCCAGAACGGCAGCAAGGGTACCTTTCCGCTTTCTGGCCGCCGCGGCAAGAAAGGGCAGCAAGGTCCCCAGGATCAGCGTCACCCGATTAGATATATGGAACAGCTGCAGGAGAAACACCAGATTCATACAATAGAAATTACCGGCCATAAAACAGACCATGAATCCGGCCCCGGCACGTAACGATGCAAGTTTCCTGCGCAGCAGCAGCCACGGCAGAAACAGCGTCACACCCAGGTAAGCTGCAGACACACCCGTAATCTGAAAAACGGTAAGCATTGTCATCGACATATCATTTTCCATACCTTTCCGCCGCTTTAGCTCAGCAGTCCGGAACCTCCCCAAACCATTTCTGTCAGCTAAAGATCCGTATCAGCTCCAGCGTCTCATTGTCAATCACCACACTGGATTTCTTCAGTAAATCCAGCGTCTCAAAAAAAGCGCTCCTGTCCTGTCTGGCAAAATACAGCTTCAGACGGCAGGTATACGCCGGAAGTTCCTCCGGAAAGTGCAGCGCCAGACGGCCGCACCACTTTTCAGCGGCTGCAAAATCCTTTGCTTCCAGTGTCCTCAGGCACACCTCTTCATACCATACAAGCTTGAACCTGTCCGGAGCCTTTTCATAGAGCGACTCCCCGGCTTCCGCCAGAATGCCCACAAATTTCCTCTGCTCATGGGCGGAAAAAATATGCTGCTTCAGCAAATCGTCCATATAGTCAAGCAGCATCTCCTCACACTCCGTCTGCTCCCCATCCTCTTCCCGGATCTGCTTCCACAGCCGCTGTACATAGATGCGGAACTTGTTTAATTCATCGGACAGGACTGCCGCCGCATAGTGGGAAGCCTCAGAATCCCCGCTGTCCAGGGCCAAAGTAATCGAAGAAAGGCAGTTCCGGAAATCTTCTTTGATCACATTCATCATGACCATTCTCAGATCCTTCTTCTCATTTACCAGAATCGCCTCCTCCAGCGGTATAATATTCCTCTCCCGCTCTTCGTCTGCTTTCATATGCGTCCTGACCCGTTCCTTGCTGAATATTACATCCGCCAGATCTACTTCCCTCCAGAATACGATCAGGTAAAACACATGGCCCATGAAGAAAAACAATGGCCCGATCACAGGACACAGAATCATGACAAGGAAACGAAGCAGATAGGTTCTCCTGTTATCATATAAAATTTCGCTCTCCTCCTTATCCCTTGCCGCAGCATGGACAGGAACAAAAAGCAAAACCCCGGCCAGGAGATAAATCAGCGCAACAGCCAGATTCCCCAGGAGTATCATCAGAAAAATGCGTTCATCCGCTGCCAATGTCATAGTACTGCCTCCTCCACCCGGCACTCATACCCCGCACTTTTAAAACGCTCCATAATACCGGCCACATTGTCCCTGCTGGTATTGGACATCAGCGCATAGAGCCTGCCTTCCTTCAGAATACCCAGATAATCTGTCTGCCGGATGGCACTCCCCAAGGTACCGGCCACATCCTCGTAGTTCTCTCCCCCGGCCAGAATCTCCAGCAGCACATATTCTGTCAGCCCCTTTTCCCGGGCATCCGAAAAAGCCTTCGCCAACATGGTAAAAGCACCTTCATCCAATACATTTGTCCCTTCCACATAACGGCGGTTGTGAAGGGCATCCAGATAACGGTTTGCGCGCAGCACGGCATTCTGAATTAAAAAACCAACAATGGTCAGGCGATTTGCCTCCCCCAGCGTCATTCTCTCCCAGGGAATACCCCAGAGCATTAAAATCAGCTGCATCTTGTCCTCGGAATACACGGCGCTGGCCATCATGGGCATCTTCTCCTCCATGTTCCGGTTGATATAGACGCGGTGTTCTTTCAGTTCCCCATACATTTCCTCCATTGCCGTATATCGAATGGAATTCCCCATCTTCCGTGCGATAGGCGATGTGGAAGAGAACAGCCTTGCATAGTCGCCGTTGGCCACGGTATATACCGCCACATCCCCACAGTCCATCAACTTCGAGAGTACCTGCGCCGCATAAAACAGCACTTCCTCAGGTCCGTACTGCTCCAGTGTGGAGGAAATCTCATAAATCTTGCCCAGACTGTCCTTGTGATTCACAATCTGGGACTCAAAATTGTGTTTCATTCTTACATTACTGTCGTTAATTTCCTCCATATCCTTCAACTGTCCCTGAAGATACCGCACCCTCGCCCTGTTTTCTCCCCGGATAAAAATGAGCTGATCCTTCAGATAGCCTACCACCAGTCCCACAATGAACAGCTGTGCCATCCACACATAGGTATTGTAATCCACCAGAATATCGAAACCGCCCCGCTCCCCCATCTGTCCCGCAATATACCCGGCCACTGCCAGAAATCCGGACACGATAGCCTGCTGCTGTCCATAGACCACAGCAAACAGCAGCACATATAATAAGTAAAAATCCAGTTTGGCAAAAAAGGCGCTCTCCACCGCCCGGCTGTTGAGAATATAAAAAAGGATGAAACCAATGAGATTCTCAATAAAAGGAACTGCAGCCCGAACAATTCTGCGGGTATTATTCCAGGCTTTCACCGCCAGCCCTCCCCCGGAATCCTCCTCCGCCAGAAAGGAAGCGCTGTGACGTTTCATAAACTGTACCACCTGTTTCACCCCGGTGTCATAAGGGCAGAATATCTCTCCTCCGAATTCCGCCCCAAACTGTGCATTGTCCAGAACCAGCCGGGCACTCATCCCTGCCGTATTGTCTGCAATCTCAATACCTGAGTTCAGTTCGTCCCGCACCATTTCGGCAAGCCGGATCTCGTCGATTTCCCCGGCTGAAGAGATATGGTAACAGGAGGCCTGAAGCGTCTCCCCGCAGATGAGCCGATAGACCTGCTCCACCGCATCGTTCAGATAAATCATGGAAAAAGCCCTTCTGCCGTTTGCCGAAATCTTCCCTGTCTTCAACGCCTCCAGACACATCCGGCAGCAGGGATTGTCCTCAGCCCTCCCCTTCTCCGGCACCCAGTAGAGATGATCAAACCGCAAAACAATAGTCTCTGTTCCCTGGGTTCTCCTGTAATTTTCACAGGTTTCCTCCCCCTGGGCCAGAGCCAGGGCACGAAACCCTCTGGGTGAGACGGGCTCCTCTTCCCGGATATGATCCACATAAGAAGCCCCATATACTTCCTGTGATGAAAAATAGAGAAAACGTCCCGACTTTAACATGCTGAATGCAGAGAGAATGTTCATAAGACCGGCCATGTAGCGCACCGCTTCCTGTCTGGGCTGCTCCCACTCAAAATTTGTATCAAAAGCCCCCGTAAACACTGTCACATCAGGCTTAACAGTGTCCAGAATGTCCTTGATACTCCCGCTGTCATATGTAAAATGATATTTTTCGAATACACGCCTGTAAGAAAAACGATTTTCCTTCCGCCCGGTCAGCAGATACACCCTATGGCCGTTTTTATTCAGCTTATCGATCATGGTGTTCATCAGCACACTGCCGCCGCCTATCAATAATACAACCATTTCCCTTCTCCATCCTCTGCTCCATTTTGCAATATCATTATAGTACTTCCTGCCCAAAAAGTCAAATATTAAGACTTTGTACGTCATATGATCTGTTTTTATTGACGTTTTTGTATTTTTTAAGATACAATCTCTTCGTCAGCAGCCATTTTCCATCTGCGGCACACCATGCAAAAAGGACGCCCGGGTATCTTCCCGCACGTCCTCTGCCTTTTTACACAAATATTTCGTTTTTATTAATAGAATACATGATTTCCGATCACCAGACCCTCACGTCCGTTGTTCCGGCGGAAGTGGGTCAGATCTCCCACATTGGATACCCCTGACAGGGCTTCCTGGGCGGCCTGGATACAGCTGGCCGAAATCTTTCCCGACTCATACAGCCGATTCACCTTACCGTTCATAGCCGGTGTAAACTGTCCTGAAGCATAGATAACCCCGTGGATGGAATTGGGATATGCAGCACTTCTGACACGATTCATCACCACCGCGCCCACGGCAACCTGACCTTCATAGCTCTCGGAACCTGCCTCGCACTGAATCAATGCAGCCAGCAGCAGAGTGGTATCCGCATCGGTTGTGTATTCACCATAATTCTTATGACGCTCAGCTTCCCGCTTCGCAGCCGCCTCTGCCTCCTGGCGGATTCTGATCTCTTCCATGGTCTCGCCCGCATCAATGATAAAATCCATCTCTACGTATTCCGCGGACACATACCCGTTGCTTCCCTCATAATCTACGCAGACCCATCCGTCCTCGTCCTGGCTTAGAACCTCCATGATCTCTCCCATGGGAAGCAGTCCATACACCCCTGCCTCCATATTGGGCTCTGTCCTCACCCGAAGGGTCTCCGTATTGATGGTAGCCACCATCTTACCCACATCATTGGCCAGAGCCAGAGCTTCCTCTCCGAAGAGAAGATAGGCATCGGATGCCCAGCCGATGATATTGCCCGACTGCAGTTTGGTCCATCCGTCTCTTCTCTCCAGAATGGTACCGCCGCAGTCCTTATATAACATTCCTACTTTATCCGACGCTTCGTCCGCCTCGCTTCTCACATTCAGAGCGTCCCTCACATTTGCCATCACCAGAGTACTCTCCTGTACTTCGTCCAGTTCCTCCACCTGAAGATCCAGATTCAGCTCCTTGGCCGTGGCATTCACAATGTCAACGGAATTGGACGAACCGGGATTCAGAACCGCGGCCACTCCTCCCCGCAGCTGCTCCAGAGAATCATCCTCAGAAGCCTGCACAGCCATACCGGACTGTAAAACCAACAGCAGTGATAACAAGAGCCCGGCCACTCCTGTGAACCGTTTTCTGCACTTTGTCATTTTCTTACCCTCCATAAACAAATCACATTACTTTGCAAAAAGTATGCCACTTCTTAATAAAGATATTACAAAGTTATTAAATTTGTTACGAAGACATCATAGCAGATGTTAAGAAAAATGTCAAGTTTTCTTCAGAAATTTTCAGAAAACAGGAAATATACATGCCAAAAAAACCGGTTCAGCGTCTCTGACGATGCACCTCATACATCAAAATAGATGCGGTAACAGCGGCATTCAGTGACTCCACATGTCCCTCCATGGGAATCTTCAGCCAGGAATCCGCCCGGGCGGCCAGTTCCCGGCTCAATCCCATTCCCTCATTTCCGATCAGGAACGCTGTCCCCTCCTGAAACGGGAAACTGTCGTAATACTTTTTCCCTGCAAGATGGGCAGCATAGATCGTTACTCCACTCTCCCGCAGCCTTTCTATCACATCCCCCAGGTTCTCCGCATATACGAACGGAACCCGGAAAACAGAACCCATGGTGGCCCGAATTGTTTTGGGATTGTAGATATCTGCCGTCCCGGCCCCCATAATGATACCTGTGACCCCGGCGCCTTCTCCTGTCCTGACGATTGTCCCCAGATTCCCCGGATCCTGCAGATTCTCCAACACAATAAAAAGAGGCTTCGGAACAGCAAGCAATTCCTCCAGACCATATCCGGGGCGCTCCAGAACACACAGAATCCCCTGGGGTGTCTGGGTATCCGACATCTTTCGAAACACCTCCCGGCTCACCGTCTCGAAACCGGTCCGGACAAGTTTATCCTTCAGCCCCGGAACCGAACAGACCTTTTCCCAGGCATCTTCCGAGAGATAGGATTCGCGGATCCATCCTTCCGGCGCCTCCTCAAACATTTTAAAGCCTTCCACCAGGAAAATACCCGCACTGCGCCGCTCTTTGGCCTTATTCTGCCATTGCACGATCTGTTTTATTTTAGGATTTGAACTGCCAGTTATCATAACTTCTCGCTTCCGCATCCTGCCCATCTGATATCATGGCACTGGATTCACATCCATTGTGCAGATTCCGCCCCGGCCAGATGCTGTGTTTATTTTATGAAGTCCTCCCGGATATTATCCAATCAAAAGACGTACCTGCTGCACCTTTTTGACGTCAAATTCATCCGAAGACAGACTTTCCTGTTAAAGAAAGAAAGGCGGTCATTCCCTCTCGGAATATCCGCCTCTTTCATCCGTCATACCACGGTTCCTCTGTAACGGCCATATCAGCCCCCATCCCGCCCGGCGGCCCATGACCAAAACCTACCGGTCTGACGCTGTCCGCCGTCAATCCCTCATTGACGGTTTCATCAGTCAACCCCTCTGCTGAAGACAAGGGGAAATCAGGTATCAGATCGCCAGCATCTTTGCCACCTCGTACTGATATCTGTCAATATTTTTCTGCATCATCAGCGCTTCCTCGATACCGAAGTCCGTAAATTCACCGTATTTATACCCCACTACCCGGTTGGTCTTGCCCTCCAGCATCACATCTACTGCATAGGCTCCCATAATGGACGCGTAATAACGGTCCTTCGCTGTAGGACTGCCGCCGCGCTGCATATAGCCAAGAATGGTTGCCCTGGTCTCCACACCGGTTGCTGCCTCAATACGCTTTGCCATAGAAGTGGAATGACCGATTCCTTCCGCATTGATGATCAAATGATGAATCTTTCCCTTCTTCCGGCTCTCTATGATATGAGTGACAATCTCCTGCTCGTCGTAATTGTAATTTTCGGGGAGCAGAATATCCTCCGCACCGTTGGCAACACCGCACCAGAGTGCAATATAACCTGCATGGCGCCCCATCACCTCAATAATGCTGCAACGCTCATGAGAAGAAGAGGTATCCTTCACCTTATCGATTGCCTGCATGGCAGTATTTACTGCCGTATCAAACCCTATGGTATAATCCGTACAGGCAATATCCAAGTCAATGGTACCCGGAATCCCCACTGCATTGATTCCCTGTCTGGAGAGCGCCTGTGCTCCCCGGTAGGAGCCGTCTCCGCCGATGACAACCACACCGTCTATGCCGTGCTTTCTGCAGATCTCCGCAGCCTTCTTCTGATATTCCGGCTTTTTAAATTCCAGGCATCTGGCTGTCCCCAGAACAGTTCCGCCCTTCTGAATGATATCGGACACATTCCGGGGCTCCATGTCAATGATATCCTCATTCAGCAGGCCATTATACCCCTTCTTGATCCCTTTTACCTTTACGCCCCTATAAATAGCAGTACGGGTTACCGCTCTGATGGCAGCGTTCATCCCCGGCGCATCACCGCCGCTGGTTAAAACTGCAATTGTCTTTATCTTGTCAGCCATAAGTCAATCCTCCTACCTTTCCGTCACGGCATTATTTTATACCTTTTTCTTCCGTTTTTCAATAGGACATGCTGATATTTAACGGATTTTTACATTTTCCCGTCCAAATTTTCCGCCAAGCAGCTCTTCCAGCTCCCTGTCCGCCTTTACCCGGCGGTTGGGCGGCAGAAGTTTATAAGATCTGGAATCTTTCAGATAAATGACTACATCATCGTTGCCATCGGAATCCGCGATGGCGGAAAGCAGCTCCTGTTCCCTGGCAAAATAATCTGCCGCATCGGAAAACTGGATCCAGATGCCTGCAGGAACCGTTCTTCTTCCGCTGACAACCGGTGCTTCCCTGCCGGCCTGGCCGTTCTGTCCACTGTTCTCCCGGCCATATGACACGTTCCCGCCATCAGAACCGTTTCCTCCGTAAGAGTCACCCCTTCCCTGAAAACCGTTTCCTCCGAATCTGCCATATCTGCCTCGGAAAATAGGGCCGTTTCCGGATTTTCGTGCCTCGTCAAAGCTGACAATCTGCTCGCAGATAATCTTGCCGTCCTTCTCTTCCTCCACATTCGCACGCCCTCTGATGAAGATCCGTGCATCCTCCATAAGCAGAGAGCCATACTGCTCGTAATCCCGGGGGAATACCACCACTTCCACATTTCCCACCAGGTCTTCCAGATTCAGAAAAGCCATGACCTTATCGTTTTTGGTATACTTGATGTTCTTATCCGCAATCATTCCACCCACAATCACACTGGCCTGGTCCGCTACCCGCACCTTTTTTTCCTCCTCATCCAGTGCAAAATCGCTGGTGGTATTGGTGATATGTTTCTCCAGAAGAGCCTGGTCAGACTGCAGAGGATGGCCGCTGATATAGATCCCCAGCACTTCCTTCTCAAAAGCCAGCCGCATTTCCGCGGGATATTCCCCCACATCCGGCATGCGGATATCAAATTCCTCCTTCTGAGACTCCTCTGCAATGTCAAAGAGAGAGATCTGCCCCGCCAGATTGTTCCTCTTATCCTTTGCAATATGATCCATAATCTGTACATAGACACTCATGAACTGCTTCCTGGTGCCGCCCAGGCCATCCAGCGCGCCTGCTTTGATGAAATTCTCCACGGCACGTTTGTTTACATCCTTATCCGCCATACGAGTGATGAAATCCTGCAGATTGGTAAACAGCCCCCGCTCTCTGCGCTCCTTTACGATGCTGTCAATGGCCGGACGCCCCACCCCCTTGATGGCGGTCAGAGCATACCGAATGCTGTCCCCCCTGACGGAAAACCCGCTCTGTCCCTGATTGATATCCGGCGGCAGCAGCGTAATGCCCATAGAACGGCAGGTCTGGATGTACTCGGATACCTTCTTGGTATTATCAATCACAGAGGTCATAAGAGCCGCCATAAATTCCACCGGATAATAGTACTTCAGATAAGCCGTCTGATAAGCCACCACTGCATATCCTGCCCCGTGAGATTTGTTAAAGGCATACTCGGCAAAGTCAATCATATCGTCAAAAATTCCGTTTGCCACCTGTTCCTCTATCCCCCTGGAAATACACCCGGGTACCCCTTCGGCCTCGTTTCCGTAGATGAAATTCACCCGCTCTTTTTCCATGACAGAGTGCTTTTTCTTGCTCATGGCCCGGCGCACCAGGTCGCTCCTGCCCATAGTATATCCGCCCAGATCGCGGACGATCTGCATCACCTGTTCCTGATAGATGATGCAGCCGTAAGTAGGCGAAAGAATGGGCTCCAGCTGAGAACAGGCATACACAATGGAACTGCGGTCACTCCTGCCGCTGATATATTTGGGAATGGAATCCATGGGCCCCGGCCGGTATAACGAAATACCGTCTATGATATCCTCCAGGGTTCTGGGACGAAGTTCCTTCATCAGGTTTTTCATCCCCCCACTCTCCAGCTGAAAGATACCGTCAGTCCTACCGGCGCTTAAGTACTCGTACACCTTCGGATCGTCAAAATCCAGATTGTCAATGTCAATCTCTTTTCCTGTGGATTCCTTCACAAATTTCACGGTATCATGAATCACCGTAAGTGTCCGCAGTCCCAGAAAATCCATCTTCAGAAGCCCCAGCTCTTCCAGCGTGGTCATGGTAAACTGGGTGGTGATGGAGCCGTCGCTGCCCCTGGACAGCGGCACAAATTCATCCGCCGCCTCCGGGCAGATCACCACCCCCGCCGCATGCATGGAACTGTGCCTGGGCAGACCTTCCAGACGCCTGCACATATCAATCAGACGACGTATCTGCTCGTCTTCCTGATACAGCTTCTTGAATTCCCCGTTCTTCTCCAGCGCCTTGTCAATTGTGATATTCAGCTCTCCCGGGATCATCCTGGCGATAGAATCCACAAGGGCATAGGGAAGGTCCATCACACGCCCCACATCCCGGATCACCCCCTTTGCCGCCAGGGTACCAAAGGTTACAATCTGCACCACCTTGTCCGTACCGTATTTCTCACCCACATAATCGATCACTTCCTGCCTGCGGTTATAACAGAAATCCACATCAATATCCGGCATGGACACCCGCTCCGGATTTAAGAAACGCTCAAACAGCAGACTGTACCGGATGGGCTCAATATTGGTGATCTTCAGGCAATAAGCAACCATACTCCCTGCCGCAGACCCCCGGCCCGGGCCCACGGGAATGCCGTTGTTTCTGGCATAATTAATAAAATCCCACACAATCAGAAAATAATCCACATAGCCCATTTTCCGAATGACTGACAATTCGTAATCAATTCGTTCCCGCAGAGTCTGTCCGGTATTTCCCGCAGGACGCTCCCCGTCTCCATAACGCTCCTTCAGCCCGTCGTCACAGAGCTTATTGAGATAGCCCCAGGAGTCATAGCCCTCCGGCACCTCATACCTGGGCAGCTTGGTGACTCCGAATTCGATTTCCACATGGCAGCGGTCAGCAATCCTCTGAGTATTCTCCACAGCCTCCCATGCATAGGGGAACAACCCCTTCATCTCCTCCTCACTCTTCACGAAATACTGACCGCCCTCATAGCGCATCCTGTCCTCGTCCGCCAGCTTCTTATTGGTCTGGAGACACAGCAGAATGTCATGGGAATCCGCATCCCCCTCACAGGTATAATGGACGTCGTTGGTAGCCACCAGAGGGATGTCCAGCTCCCGGCTCATCTTCAGCAGCTCAGTATTCACCAGCCGCTGCTCCGGATAACCGTGGTCCTGAAGCTCCAGGAAAAAATTTCCTCTTCCAAAGCAGGCTTCGTACTTCCTGGCGGCCTTCCTGGCCTCTTCCGGAAGTTTTTTTGTAATATTTCGCTGTACTTCCCCGGCCAGACAGGCGGACAGTGCGATCAACCCCTCGTGATAGCGGTTCAGAACCTCCATATCCACTCTCGGCTTATAGTAATATCCTTCAGTAAAGCCTTTGCTGACGATCTTCATCAGATTGGCATAACCCGTATTGTTCTCAGCCAGCAGCACCAGATGATAGTATCTGTCCTCGCCGCCGGTCAGCTCCTTGTCAAAGCGGGAATTCGGTGCAACGTAAACCTCACAGCCGATCACCGGATTGATACCCGCCGCCTTTGCTGCCCGATAGAAATCAATGACACCGTACATAACGCCATGGTCCGTGATGGCTGCGCTGTCCATTCCCAGTTCCTTCACCCGGGAAACATATTCCTTTATTTTATTGGAACCGTCCAGGAGGGAATACTCCGTGTGAACGTGAAGATGTGCAAATGCCATATCTTTCCTTTCCTCTCTCGTGATGCAATCCCCGCATCCCAGCCCGTCTCGCTGTCTCCATCACTTCAGAGCTGACCTTTCTTAAGCGCTGAATATGCGGACGCGGCTTCTGAATACTTTTTTGCTGCTCTTTCATAAAAACTATAATACGTTATCCCTTCTGATGTCAATATCATCGTTCTGGCTTTCGCATAATTTCTCAGAAGCCTCCTTCTGATTTCATATCTGTCAAATCCCGGAAGAATCGAGCAGGAAAGCCTTCCTCTGCACGAGTCTGTGCATACAAAAGAAAGGCGGCTGACCACAACCGCCTTTACCCTGTTATATCGAATGCCGGTCCTGACCGGAACACGCTTCTGATTTACTATAAAAGTCTCCATGCCATTCCGGCATCGCAGACAGCCGTGCGCCAATCTGCATGTGCCTGGCAGATTGTGCGCATCTTCTCAACTCCCAGATAATTCTCTTTAAGCCTTACTTTCCATTTATGGTGAAGCACTGGGATGCATGGGCGTTTAGAAATATTTCTTCAGCATCTCCGCCTTGTCCACAGCCTCCCAGGGCAGGGATACATCATCTCGTCCAAAATGTCCGTAAGCCGCCGTAGGCCTGTAAATCGGCCTGCGCAGATCCAGCATTTTGATGATGCCTGCAGGACGCAGGTCAAAGTTCTCCCGAACAATCTCCACCAGTTTCTCATTGCTTACTTTGCCTGTGCCGAAAGTGTCCACCATAATCGATGTAGGCTCGGCCACACCGATGGCATAGGAAAGCTGAATCTCGCACTTTTCAGCCAGTCCGGCCGCCACGATATTCTTCGCCACGTAACGGGCCGCATAGGCTGCGCTTCTGTCCACCTTGGTGCAGTCCTTGCCGGAGAAGGCACCGCCGCCGTGACGGGCATATCCGCCATAAGTATCCACAATGATTTTGCGTCCGGTAAGGCCCGCGTCGCCCTGAGGACCGCCGATAACGAAACGTCCGGTGGGATTGATGAAAAATTTCGTCTCCCCGTCAATCATTTCTCCGGGCAATATGGGATCGAATACGTATTTCCGGATATCCTCATGAATCTGTTCCTGAGTCACCGCCTCGTCATGCTGGGTGGAGAGAACCACAGCCTCCAGACGGATTGGTCTGCCGTTTTCGTCGTATTCCACGGATACCTGGCTCTTACCGTCTGGACGCAGATAGGGAAGGGTACCGTCCTTGCGTACCTTCGCCAGCTGCCTTGCCAGCTTATGAGCCAGGGAAATAGGATAGGGCATCAGCTCCGGTGTCTCATTGGTGGCATAGCCGAACATCATCCCCTGGTCCCCTGCACCGATGGCGGAAATCTCCTCGTCGCTCATACCGGACTCTCTGGCCTCCAGGGCCTTATCCACGCCCATGGCAATGTCCGGAGACTGCTTATCCAGGGCCACCATGACAGCACAGGTATTTCCGTCAAAGCCCACTTTGGAATCATTGTATCCGATTTCATTAACGGTTTTCCGTACAATTCCCGGAATATCAAGATTTGCTGTGGTGGTAATCTCACCGGTTACCAATACAAATCCCGTGCAGCTGGCTGTCTCGCAGGCCACACGGCTCATGGGGTCCTGCTCCATGCAGGCATCGAGAATGGCATCCGATATGGCATCGCAGACTTTGTCCGGATGTCCTTCTGTAACAGATTCTGATGTAAATAAATGCTTTTCCATGTGTTTTTCTTCCTTTCCTCTCTCTTTGTTCCGGCTCCCCGGCGCCTCATCCCCTGAAATGTGATCTGCGCTTACCCCTGCCGCTGAACAATGTTTTCTTCCGACAAAAAATCCGCTTACCTGAATAAGCGGACTTAGATTTGTCAATATCCAATCCTCTTATTGTTCGAATAGTACTCGCTCAGGGAGGCACCTTCCTTCAATGGGGTTGCCGTGGCTTCATCGATCCTATGTATCTCCACCAACTCTGAATAAGAGAAATCCTGTTTAATTTTTATTTCTGGCATTATCCTACTACAGAATTCTACATCTGTCAATAGGCTGACGCATTCTTTCTCAACATTTTGCCGGGTGTCAGCGTGACAGTTCCGTGCCCTGTCTGAACTGTTATCTGTCAGCCGTTCTCCCGATTCCATGTCTCCCGGTATGCCTGACAGATCTACAATCATTTCCAATCCAAAACCATGGTAAAAACACTCCGGAAATCGTGATACAATAGGATTGACACATCCGGCCGAGGAGGGTGCTGCTACCCCAGCCGCTTCTCCATATACTCATAACCGTAATGGGTGCGGTACTTGAGCGCTGTAGATTTTGTAATCTTCCCCTCCTGGCAGAGCCGGATCAAATTTCCGTCCATGGTGCACATACCATCATTTGCACCGGACTGCATAGCGGAATTCAGCTGATTCACCTTGTTTTCCCGGATCATATTCTGGATGGCATCCGTGGCTTTCATAATCTCATAGACCGGAATCCGGACTGAATTACCCTCCCCGTCCTTCATGGTAGCAGGCACCAGCTGCTGGCATACCACAGCCTTCAGCACCTGGGCCAGCTGAGTTCTTGCCTGCTCCTTATCCGGAAATACATCCACGATACGGTTGATGGTATCTGCCGCGCTGTTGGTATGCAGCGTGCTGAATACCAGAACCCCTGTCTCCGCTGCAATCAGCGCCGCCGAAATCGTGTCGTAATCCCGCATTTCTCCAAGCAATATAACGTCAGGGCTCTCACGCAGAGCAGAGCGCAGAGCCTCCAGGTATCCCGGGGTGTCAATGGAAATCTCACGCTGTGTCACGATGGCCTTCTTATGCCTGTGAATATACTCGATGGGATCCTCCATCGTGATAATATGGCAGTCCCGGCTGCTGTTAACCCGGTCGATCATACAGGCCAGAGTGGTGGATTTTCCCGTTCCTGCCGCACCTGTGACTAATACCAGACCGCCGTTTTTATTGTTCCGGTCTCCTTTGTCGTCCGCCAGGGACAGCACCTCCTCCGATATACCCAGTTTCGCCGCATCAGGCAGCTCAAAGCGAATTACCCGGATGACAGCCGCCAGAGATCCTCTCTGCCGAAATACATTCACCCGGAAACGGCCTCCCGGAAAAGTGCCGTTCTCGTCCACCCGTCTGGAAACGGAGAGCGAGAAATCATCATCTTCTCCTCTCTCCAGCCTGGCTTTCGTGCGTCGTCCCTCTGTATAGATCTGCTCCACCAATGAATCGATATCCTTCGGCATCAGCATTGTTTCTTCCACACGCACCTGTCTGCCGCTCCTCTTCATGGTAACCGGCAGCCCTGCCACCAGGAATACATCAGAAACATCCTCGTCCCGTACCGCCTGCTCCAGAATCTCCTGTAATTTCATCTCCATGCCCGTCCTTCCATCTCATTCTCCATACCATCCGCACAGCTCAACCGACCGCCGGACCCACGCCCCATTGCAGCCCCTTCCTTACTGCAGCCCGGATAAGCAGCCGCTGTCAGACTGCATCCTTAAAAAGTACCGTCCCAGAGATCGCCCATACCGTCGTCAGGTATCCAGTCTTTCTGGAAACGCCATTCCACCACTCGAAAAGAATCCTCCTGAAATACGATCCCGATCAACAGCCTGAAATCATCATATTCCAGTGTCTTATGTAAGATACCCGCCTCATCCGTCTCTGCCAGGCTTCCCGGGTCCTGCCCCTGACCCAGGGCAGCTCCGATTTCCCGAAGGAAACTCTGCCCCTCCTTCTCCAGGATATACCTGTCCCGAACCGTAGACGCATACTTCTGCGCCAGGCTGAAATCCGCCCTGGCCGTGGTAAAAGAAAGGATTGCCAGAACCGTCATGCAGATACTGATTACTGTCAGCAGAAGCGCCAGCGGCCCCAGTCTGATTGGAATATGCTTCATACAGCGCCCCCTTTTCAACGAAATCTCTCTGTTCCCTGCCCGTTCCCAATCATACGGAACCGCAGTTGATACCTAATATTCCTAAAATGCCCCTCCGCCCAGATAGACAGCCGTCTCCAGCACATAAACCGGCTCCGCCTCTTCCATCCAGTACACGCTGACGGTACTTTCCACAAAGCTTTCCCCTGCCGCCTCTTCCGGCGTCCAGGTCACCTCCACACAAAATATCCCGCCGGCCAGCGGCTGCATTGCCTCATCATACCGCGCCTGTAAAATTGCGCCTTCCCCTGATATCTCCACATTCCCGTTTACCTCAAGCAGACTGCGGAGCGTGTCCATACCATCTGATGCTGCCACCGCCTCCGCCGCATTCTCTGCCAGATGCACCGCCCGGGTCAGAACCTCTGCCCTGCGGCTTAACTGTCCGGAAAAGGCATACATCCTTGTGAGTACCAGGATTACGGCAATCAATACAACCGCCAGGACCAATGTCTCCATATAGAAATTGGTAATGTGGCGCTTCCTGCTCTTATCTCTGCTCATACCCCCGTTCTTACTCATCCGTCAAAGCCTCCGTCGAATCGTCAGTCTCCGTACATCTGGCCCGGACCAATACTCTGCCCTCATCTGTGGTAAGCGCATAGGTACGCTCAGCCACTTCCTCCACCTGGAACAGGTCTGTCTCCCCGATCATCTGAGCTGACTCTGGACTTAATGCCGTGCCAAGCTTCCCGTAATCTTCCACCAGACAGCCATTATATTGATAGATCCGCAGACCGTATCCGCTTTCTCCGTCTGCAATAGACAATACCCTGATTCCCGCTTCCTCATAAAGCATGACTGCTCCCGCCGTGTCATTGGCCTTCATGCAGGTAGACAAATAGGACAAAAGCGCCCTGGTTTCGTTATTCCCTGTCTGCCCGGCCACAATACTGCGGTATGTCCTGGCCCCAAAAACAACAGTCAGAAAAAAGACCGCCAGAAAAAGACAGGCAACTCCCATCGTATAAAATCCCACCGGCGAACCGCCGCTTTTTTTCATGTCCCGGCCCCCTCTCTGCTTCCTTCCCTGTCCGTACAAAGGGATTTCTGTCACTTCTTCCTCAGCACCCGCACCGACGGTGCAATGTTTGATGCAAATACGCTATAGACTACACGATACTCGTCCGTGTTGATCTGCAGGCCGTAATTTTCCTCCAGGTAAGTCAGGCTTGGAGGATAAAAACCTTCCACCACATAGCACTGTCTCGCACTGCGCTCCACTGCCGCCGCCAGTGCCCTGATACTTTCCTCTTCCATATCCCGGCCCGATGCCGGCACCGCCAGATGCCACAGAACAGCTGCTGCCAGTATTACAGCGGCCCCGGCGGCAATCCATGGCCATCGTCTTCGTTTTCTGTCTACATACATATCAGCCGCCACCTCCAGATAAGTTTCCGCCCATCATCATCCGATGGAATTCATCATGCCGATCAGAGGCAGCATAATGCTCAGCAAAGACAGCCCCACCGTCAGCATCAGAATGCCTGACAGCACCGGATCCACAATCCCCACCAGTCGTTCCACCAGATTGGTGCAATGCTCTGCCAGCAGGTTCGTCAGCTTCCTCAGTACCGCTTCCAGATTTCCGCTGCGTTCCCCGGCCAGAAGCATCCTCCCGTAAACCGGCTCAAACAGTCCCTCATCATATGCTGCCTGAGCAATGCCGTGTCCCTCGCTCATACGCCCCGCACAACGGTTCACTCTTTCCTCCACCGGCCTGCAGGATGTCATCTTCACACTCTCCGCCACCGCGATATCCTGCATCTCCCCGCTGGCCAGAAAGGTGGACAGTGCCGCCGTAAACCGAAACATTCCCAGACTCTCCAGAATGGCCCCACAGGCGGGAAACCTGCCCAGCACACGCTCCACATGATCCTTTTTTTTACTGTTCCAGAGAGCGAACCCGGCGATCAGTGCCGCTGCCAGCACAAGCATCACTCCCAAAGCAGCCCAGCAGAGTACATAGGCCCATCTGACATAAGCGTAGGAAGACGCTGTCAGGCTGCCTGTCAGATTGTCATATACATCCGCAAAGGCCGGAAGCACCATCGTCAGCATCACTGCCAGCACTGCAATGATAATGACCAGCATGGCCACCGGATACAGCACCGCATTCTTTAGTTTATCCGTCATCGTCTTCTGATCCGCATAATACCGGGCCAGCTGAAACAAAACATCCTCCAGACGGCCGGCACTCTCTCCTGCGGCCACCATACGAACAGCATAATCCGGAAAAATCCCCGCCCCGGTCATTGCCGCGGAAAGTCCGTTTCCCGCCTCCGTCTCCGCCTGCATAACTACAAGCCCTTCTTCCAGCAGCCCTCCCTGCCCTCTGCCGGAACGCAGAAGAGCCACCGCCTCGTCCATCTGAATCCCGGACTGCACCATCATTGCCATACTCTCACAGAACGCGCTGACCCCCAGACTATCCAGTTTCTTACCTCTCATATCATCCCTCCAAACCGGAAATTCCTTTAATAATAATACATATCCAGATAATTGCTTCCGTCCCCGATGAAGTTCCCATCCGCACCATTTGCCGAAAAAGTCAGATCCAAACGATTCCATTCGTTGGTCTTTACCTCAAAATGAACACTTACCCAGCCGGTCTGCTCCGTGTAGAACATATTCCAGGCATGGTAGACATTATTGGGGGACACGTCGCCGAATACCATCTTCGTGGGAATTCCCTGGCTGCGGAGCATGGCTGCTGCCAACGCAGCATAATCAAAACAGATTCCTTTCTTTGCAGCCAGTACCTGATCCAAATCCGGCACATAGTTTGTCACCGTCTTCTCCTGCACTTTGACCGCCAGATCCTTATCGTAAGTAATGTTGTCACAGACATATTCATATACCGCATCCACCACGTCCAAAGCCGTCTCCGCGGTTTGTGCCAACTCCGCCGCCTTACGCACACACGCGGAATCCTGGCTGTAATTGACATACATGCTGGGCCGTATAAAGGGCTGAAATTCGTCCTTCAGCTTGACTTCCACTTCCGTGGCATAAAGCTTGGCATACTTTGTCCCTTCCACGTTCTCTCCGATAAAAAAAGTATAGTACCCGTCTCCGCCCGTCAGCGGAAAAAAGACAGGCGTACCGTCAGCAGGAATTTCATAGTCATACTTTGCGTCATTCTCTCCCTCTGTGGTAATCCGCATCTTTACCCGGGAATCTGCTTTTACGGAGATCCCTCCATATCCTGACTCTGCATTGGACAGATCCAGCAGCACGCTTCCTGTGCCCTCGGCCAGCTCGGCATGAAAAACAGAATCCGCAAACTCCGGCGCCTGATAGGGTTCAAAATCCTCCTGCGCCGGTGTGGAATCCACCACCTGCTGTACCTGGGAGCTTCCTCCTGCCTGTGCCCGGGAAGCCGTGCTCTCCTCCCCCTGATCAGACGCTGCTTCCTCCCGTCCCGTTTCCGTATGTATCCCCGGTTCTCCGCTGCCGCAGCCGAACAGGCATGCAAAGGACAGCATCACCGGTACAAGACGCAGAACTGCATTACGCCGCATAGATTTCTCACCACCTTTCCATGCCTTCCGCATGGCCCAAAGCCCTCCGTCCATCGTCTTTACGGATGCTCTCAAATTTTTATCATCATACCGCATTTTTACCACATTGTCAAGATACGCACCATGGGCTTCCGGCCGATTCCCGCGGTCTCTGGACTTCTGTGCAGACATTCCCCCTTTCTCCGCACAACAAAAAATGACCTCGTCACCCATCCCGGTAACAAGGCCCCTTCTTCGCCGCAGCATATTTTCCAATCCCATTAACCGACTTTCAGTTTAAACTTCTGAATCTCCTTATCCGTCTCCACCAGCTCAATCTGAGCACCCAGACCCTGAAGCTTAATGTGAAAGTCCTCGTAACCCCGTTCCACATACTTTACATTGTCCACCGTAGTAAAGCCCTCCGCCGCTAAAGCTGCAATCACAAGCGCCGCTCCCGCACGCAGATCAGGTACTGTAATACTGGCCCCCGTGTATCTGGACACACCGGCAATGATGGCGGTATCTCCCCCTTCCACCTTGATATCGGCTCCCATACGGACCAGCTCCTCCACATATTTAAAACGGTTCTCAAAGATGCTCTCCGTCACAATGCTGGTTCCCTTTGCAAGGGCAAGCGCCACGGTAATCTGCGGCTGCATGTCCGTTGGAAACCCGGGATAGGGCAGCGTCCTCACCTGGGTATGCATAGGAGGCTTGGCTGCTACTACACGAATACAGTCATCTGCCTCTTCCACCTCGCATCCAATCTCAAGAAGCTTGGCCGTAACAGACTCCAGATGCTTGGGAATGACATTTTTCACTGTTACATCCCCTTTGGTCACTGCAGCGGCAAACATGAAGGTGCCCGCCTCTATCTGGTCCGGAATGATGGTATAGTCCGTTCCGTGGAGACGTGCCACTCCCCGAATACGGATCACATCCGTGCCCGCACCCTTGATATTGGCCCCGCAGCTGTTCAGAAAACTGGCCACATCCACCACATGAGGCTCCTTGGCACAGTTCTCAATAATGGTCATCCCTTCCGCAAGGGTGGCAGCCATCATGACATTGATCGTAGCGCCCACACTGACCTTATCCATATAGATATGACTTCCCCGCAGACGCTGGGCCTTCGCCTTAATGAGCCCATGTTCGATGACAACCTCCGCTCCCAGGGCACGGAACCCCTTGATATGCTGGTCTACCGCCCGGCTGCCGATATCACACCCGCCCGGAAGCACCACTTCCACATGTTTATATTTCCCCAGAAATGCCCCTAACAGATAATAAGATCCCCTGATCTTCTTGCACCCTTCGCTGTCCACTGTAATGCTGTGAACATTCCCCCCGTTAATCATGACCTTGTGTCTGTCAACCTTTTTTACCGTGACACCCGTATGGCCCACAACTCCCAACATCACATCAATATCGCGTATATCCGGAATATTATCTATATATACAGTCTCATCCGTCATGGCGGCAGCTGCAAAGATAGGAAGCGCCGCATTCTTGGCCCCTGCTATCTCCACATCCCCTACCAGCGGATTCCCGCCCTTGATTACATATTGTTCCATTTGATCTTCCTCTGCTCCAGGGTCATCCCCTGTCCTTTTTTCAACAAAAGCCATGTTACCATATTTTCTTTCATTTGTAAACAGAACGTGTATTCGATTGTACTAATCCAGATATTTCAGGGGATCCACCTGAACTCCTCCTATCAGAATTTCGAAATGGATATGAGGCCCTGTACTGATGCCTGTATTGCCGCTCAATGCAATCTTTTCTCCCTGCTTTACCTGCTGGCCCGCAGATACCAGAACCTTGCTCAAATGTCCGTATCTGGTCTGACGACCGTCCTCATGGTCAATATAGATGACATAACCGTATCCGCTGCCCCAGCCGGCCTTGGTAACCGTACCTCCGCAGGACGCATAGACCGCCGTACCTGTAGGTGTGGCCCAGTCAATCCCCTTGTGATAGGAGCTGGCGCCTCTCTTGGGAGCAGATCTCCTTCCGAATCCGGAGCTCTTCCTTCCCCCGGAGATAGGTTTGATATAAGTGGGCGGTATCTTCGTCCCCCGCTCCACCACCTTGGCCACGGCCTCCATCACTACTTCCTCCTTGAGAAGTTCCCTGCCTACCTCTTTGTCGTTTAGATAAGATACATCTGCCACCACCCTGCGGAATCCTGCGGAAGGCTGCTGGCGCACCACCGTCTCGGTGGTATACCAGCTGTCATTGTCAATATAAATGACATCCGCATCATATATTTCCTCATAATACTCTTCTTCCACTCTGGCGACAGACAGTTCGGGTTCCGGCACCGTGATCAGCAGTTGATCACCCACTCGAATCATGGAGTTTTCATCTTCCAGGGAATCATTCATGGCAATGATTGTCTCCATGGGAATGTTCACTTTGATGGAGATTTCAGACAGCGTATCTCCCGATACCACTTCATAGATACTGGGAGTCTCCTGCTCCATAATGACCAGACTGATCGCTTCCTCCACAGGTGTCAGACGGCTTTCCGGCAGATAAGTTTCCACGATCTCCACATCTTCCGCGAAATCCATAGTCCGGATTCCCAGGTCATAATCCTCAAAGTCAAGCTCCTGTAATTCCGACTGTTCCCCTGTGATATCCGCAAAGAAACTCTGGACACCTCCTTCCATTCCTATGCTCCGTTCTTCTCCCTCCTGCTGTCTGATATCAGCCACAGACGCAGTAAGAACACCGAATTCCCGCTCTTCTTCCCGCTTCAGCACCACGGAAAATGTCCCTCCGCTGCCATACTTGTCCAACGCCGCCTGAAGCAGCATGCGGACCTCCTCCAGGCTGGCCAGATTGATGATATATTCATTGATCTTCAGCGTATAGGAGCGATGCAGGGTTTCCTGGATACTGCCTTTCAGGGCCTCTTCCATATTCAGGAGTACATCCTCCTCCCGATCCGTCTCTCCCCATAGGACTTCTTCCCCCCGGATGTCCAGATCCGCCTTCATGAACACCAGCTCTTCATCCAGCGCCGCCACATTCTTCCGGGCCTGCAGAAGCAGCTCTTCTATCCTGTCTCTGTCTCCCAATGTGCCTACCTCCTGACCGTTCACCCGGATGTGAAAAAAATTCTCTCCGGTAGGCTGAAAAGGCGTGTATCCCTTCAGAAACAGAATTCCCAAAAAGAGAGTTCCCAGCGTAGTCTTAATATATGTAAATTTGTATTTTTTATAATCGTTTTTTTTCTTTTTCATAAGTCTTCCAATGATTGTTTTCCGTTGTTTTTCAGTTATCACAGGCCGATGCCCCCGGCATTCGCCCGGTGCACGGCCTTTTAATGACAGTATCTCCCAAATCCAATCCGTTATACAGGCTCCTGTACTTTTGTCATCTGCGGATGCTGCACAAAGAAAACCAGGAACAGAATCAGCTGCCCCGGATTCCATACAATCTCAGTCAAACCGAACAGAAGAAATACCGACAGAACCAAAAACGGCAGAACCGCATACGGATTTTTTCTCCCGCCCGACAGAAATTTCCCCTGTCTGTACAACAGTGCAAAAGGCAGCACCACTGACAGTACCCCTGCCGGAATTCCATAGGTATAAGCCATCTGCAGCCACAGATTCTGGGCATGTCGGGAAAAATAATCCCCATCCCCTATCACATAGTATCCTTCCGACAGTCCATGCCCAAACCAGTTCAGATCATCCCAGTAAGCCTTGTAAATCGTCAGCCGCTGAAGCAGCCCCATATCCTCCGTCCACGGCACCTTCACCAGCTCCACCTTTTCCATATCCTCCGAAATTCCGGCGGCGTGAGCATGCAGCGCCAGCGGATCGTTCTGCCCTGCAATCTTCAGCGTACGCAGAATCCTGCCCAGCAGAGCATCCAGAAATTCCTCCAGACTCACATACTTATCGGAATCCGGCGGATCAAAGGAATGCACCGTGTCCACCGAATATTCTCCCTCATACCAGATTCTGTAATGCAGAATCGTGGGAAGCCAGCGTATTGTATAATATACGGGCAGAAAAGTCATCACCATGGCCAGAAAGAGAGCTGCCCCCCGACAGAGAATTCCCCGCCATTTCATCTGCCATATCCTGCGCATCACCAGGAAACCATACAGGGCCGTGACCAGAAACGAAACAACCCAGGCCGTCCTGCACATGGTAAACAGCTGGAAGGAAAGCATCCCCCCTGCTCCGGTCAGAAGAAACAGCTTCCAGCCCCGGGCCGCCTTTCTCAGTTCCAGCGTGTGCAGCCTGGAAAGACACATCAGATACACAATCAGATAATAAAGCGCCATCATATTTGAATTGCTGAACGCGCCCTTATACCGGAGTTCGTCATAGGGACGGAATCCGTAAGCATAGATCTGTATCAGAAAAAAGGACAGAATTGTGCCGTCCATCATACTGTCCCAAAGTGCTTCTCTGTCTTTCTCCGAATAGTCTGTCAGATAGAAGCATCCAAACATCATAAAAAACCACAGCGGCCACCATCGTTCGCTACGGGATGCAATCATCAGCATAGAAAGCGCAATCCACAACCAGCCGGCCGCCCCTGGTCTGAAAGCCAGTGTTTTCTCCACCGCCACTCTGCGGAAAAAATATCTGACTGCAATTCCGATCCAGCAGACATTCAGCAGTGCTGTCTGCATCTCCCCCCACAGAATTTCTCCCCTGTGGGACAGCCAGTAAAAATGTACTCCCACCATGGCGGCTCCACAGATCAACACATAGATGCCGTTCACCCGATCCACCAGTTCCTTTAACGGCAGCGCACTGAAAATCAATACCATCATCACCAGCCCGGTACAGTTGGCAGCTGCCTTCCAGATATTCCCGGCCTGGGTGGCACGCAGAAACTCGATCAGATTCAGGGCGATAAAACACAGAATATACAGAGTCCTTCTGGCGAAAAGCTTCTGTGAGATTCGTCTCATACCATCCTCCTCACTTCATGCATGTCGGCGTTTCACACTGTACCCGAACGTTCCCACCTGCTCTCCGCATACATAGTAGGAACCATGGGAATAGACAATCGGCTCCGCCCTGTCCAACCGGAATTTATGACCGGCATCCATATATTTTTCATCGGCATGAACCCCCACCACTTCCGCAAGAAACATATCGTGAGACCCCAAAGACAGCACCCGGGATACTCTGCACTCGATATTAACCGGGCTCTCCTTCAGCAACGGCGCCCTCACCTGATCTGCCGGTACGGGTGTCAGCCCCAGCGTACGGAACTTGTCCACATCCCTGCCGCTTTTCACACCGCAGTAGTCCGTGGCATACGCCAGCTGCCTTGTCGTCAGATTGATGACAAATTCTCTTGTTTCCTTCAAAATGGGAGAAGAATACCGCTCCGGCCGGACGGAGATGCTGACCATGGGCGGGTTCGTACACACTGTCCCCGCCCATGCAATCGTAATCAGATTGTATTTACCGTCCCGGTCGGCCACGCTCACCATCACCACCGGCAACGGGTAAAGCATATTACCGGGTTTCCAGATTTCTTTTGCCATAGTCTGTATCTGTCCGCCTTTCTGCCCCATGGCCTTTTCTTACGGCCGCCTGCCCATCGGGGCGGGAATGATTTTCAAACATGTCCTAAAACACCAGTATATGCATGAGATTTAAAATCTGCACCGTAAGTCCTGCCAGTGCGAACACCATCGCCATAATGGAAAATACCATTGCAGCCGTGACCTTTTTCTTCACACGCTTAACATGAGACTTGGTGCTGTCAAGATCTGCTCCCTGCTTGCCGCTCTCCTCCACCAGCACGGCCTGCACATTGCGGTATACCTTCACACATTCCTTGTGCACATTCTCTTCCAGCACATCCAGCCTTTCCAGGAACTCCGCAGAAGGCAGAACCTCCGGCTTCTCCTCCAGCACCCGGGAAATGGCCTCCATGCGTCCGTTAACCGAAGCATCCATGCTCCCGAGCCGCTCCTCCAGCTGCCTTAGAAACTGCCTGAAGCTCTCCATGTCTTCCTGGAGCTTCTGAATCCTGTCTCCATTCTCTTCCACCAGGTCCCCGATTGCAACCGACTCCACCTGGCTGCAGGCCAGTTTTGTCAGGCCTTCGTCCACCAGTTTGTGCATTTGGGCCAGACATTCACCATAATCTGCAGCCTGCTGCTTCCATTTGTTCAACTCCTCCACATCTGCTGCGATATTTGCCCTGATAATTTCCTCCGCTGTCGATTTCTGAGACAGCTTGTCCATAAACAGATCCATTTGTCTTCCTCCCGGCTCGTTGGGATGTTTTCCCTGTCTGTGTTTCCTTTTCTCCTACGTGTCATGCCCCAGCCAATATAAATTTATAACATACGTTCATGGGCAATTGCAATAAGTTCTTCGTTCAGCTTCAGCATTCTGACATCCAGATCAGATACCATTTTCGCACATTCGATCAATTCGGTTCTGATATGCTCCGGTGCATCCCCCTCAAATTTGTAATGTATCTTGTGCTCCAGGCTGGCCCAGAAATCCATCGCCACCGTCCTGATCTGGATCTCCACCTTGGTATCCACCGTCCGGTCCGACAGATATACCGGCACTGTCACAATCATATGATAGCTTTTATAACCGCTGGACTTGGGAAAGGTGATATAGTCCTTCACCGCAATCACTCTGATATCACGCTGCTCGCTGATCATATCCGCGATTCTGTAAATGTCTGATGTAAAGGAACAGATAATCCGAATTCCGGCAATGTCGTTTATGTACTTTATCATATTATCAATCGTAGATTCATGTCCGTCACGCTTCAGCTTTTTCACGATGCTCTCGGGAGTCTTGATACGGGCCTTGATATGCTCAATGGGGTTATAGCGATGTACATGCTGAAACTCATCGTTCAAAATCTCCATCTTTGTCGTGATCATCTTGAGGGCAGCATTATAGATAAGGGTCACTTCCTTCCAGCTGTCAATTCCCTCTCCGTTGCCTTCTCTCAGTTCCATGTTAACTCCTTCTAAACGGGCCCTTCTATTCATCCGGCAGTCTGTCATCCGGCATGAGGCCGCTAAGCAAAATCATTATATCATAAAAGATAATAGAAATGTACCCAAATCGGAAAATTTTAATCCTTTTTTCCAAAACCATATCTGCACCTTGCCTTTCCGCCCAAAAACGGTTACTATGAAACTGATAAATTTATAGAACAGGAACGGGAAAAGATTATGTTTCGTTTATGGGCAAGAACTTTCAAAAACAACCGTATGCTGCAGGATACGTGTATCGGAGACGACAGCTCTGATACCCGGACCCACAAGGTCTTTCGGGCTCTGGACGAGGTATGTGTGCAGTTTGACCTGGGCCGGCCTCTCTGGCTGGATAAAACTGTAGCAGACTTTAAGCGCCACAGCAAAACCCGTTTTACACAGGATAACTTTATAGAAAGCATCGAATTCGACTACCTGGAAATTCAGGTCATCGAAGAAGATTAGGGTTGACATTTTCCTGATCCTGGTATACTATTATTCCAGAAGTAGTTTTCAAAACTACATGTCGCATTCACCCGAATATACGAACTCGTTTTTCACACTCTTGTGTATAGTTCAGGCATGAATGTAAACAATATAGAATAAAGTATGCCAGGAGGTATGAATATGCAGATTACAATCAGAGAACCCGGAAGCGCTATCACCCATTTTATCGGCATGATGCTGGCTGTCTTTGCGGCAGTGCCGCTGTTGGTCAAGGCCGGAATTTCCTCCGACGGTAAAAACTTCGCCGCCATGGCCATTTTTATGGCCAGCATGATCCTGCTCTACGGCGCCAGCGCCGCCTATCATTCCGTGAACCTGACCGGGAGATATCTTCGTCTCTTCCGCAAGCTGGACCATATGATGATCTTTGTATTGATTGCAGGTTCCTATACGCCGGTTTGTCTTATTGTACTCGGCGGCGATGTGGGATACACGCTGCTGGCACTGGTTTGGGGAATTGCACTGGCGGGCATGCTGGTCAAGGCATGTTGGATTACCTGTCCCAAATGGTTTTCTTCCATTATTTATATTGCCATGGGATGGGTATGTGTGTTTGTGTTCGGACGGCTGTTTGACACCCTGTGTATGGCTGCTTTCCTCTGGCTGCTGTCGGGAGGGATCATCTACACGGCAGGCGGTATTATCTATGCCCTGAAACTCCCCCTGTTCAATACCAGACACAAAGATTTCGGCTCTCATGAAGTGTTTCACCTGTTTGTCATGGCCGGCAGTGTATGCCATTTTATCTTCATGTATCTGTATGTGGCCTGAATCTGTTGTGCCCTCCCTTTGGAATCCTGCATAAATATGGTTGTATCTGCCCCGCAAATAGGTTATACTGAAAGAAAAACAGCTTCTCCCAGCCGAATACGGCGCAAGGGTGCTCCCATTCCCGCAATCCGGTACAGGGATCCCCCCATTTCCCCCGGACGGCCATACGGAGAACTGGGGAAATGGAGCGGGGAACATGTTTAAAAAAATCAGCCGGCCTCCGGCGGAAAAACTGGCAGCTTACATTCTGCTCTTTCTCATGGCCGCAGGACTTCTGCCCGTGATGTATCTGGGCAGATACAACCATCCTACAGGTGACGATTATTATTATGGGGCGGAGACGAGAATCGTATGGGAAGAGACCGGCAGCATACGCCGGCTCCTGGAAGAAGCAGTCAGAGGCGTCGCTCTGCAGTATGAGAGATGGCAGGGCAGCTATTCCGCCATGCTGCTTATGTATCTTCCTCCCAATCTCTTTGATTATCGTGCTTATCGCTGTGTAACATCCGTAATCCTGCTTCTGCTCACCGGTTCTGTCTTTTATCTGCTGAAACCGGTGGTTTGTTCTCTGTGGAAAGGTACCCGCAGCCTGTGGCTGATTCTCTCTGCCCTGATGGTGCTGCTATGGGTACAGACCGTCCCCTTTCAGGGAGAAAGTTTCTTCTGGTATAACGGCAGTATGTACTATACGGGGTATTATTCTCTCACGCTTATTTTCCTTGGAATGGCTCTGCGTTACTCGCTGCAGCCGAAACGGCATCATATTCCGGTGATGCTGGTTCTGGCTGTCTTTCTGGCAGGCGGCAATTATGTCTCCATGCTCCCGGCATTGCTCCTGATTGCCGGACTGGCGCTTTTGCTGCTCCTGCGGAAGAAAAAAACACAGGCACTGGGAATCACGGCAATCTGGCTCACTGCACTGCTTTGCTTCCTGATCAACGTACTTGCTCCCGGAAATCAGGCCCGCAAAGAAGGCATGTGGAGTATCCCGGCCTGGAAAGCCATAGTGAAATCCCTTCTCCAGGGCTTTTACTACATAAGAGCCTGGAGCAGCGGATGGCTGTTTTTATCTCTCCTTCTTCTCACTCCCTTTTTATGGAAAACCTTTTCCCGTACCTCCTTCCGGTTCCGCTGGCCGGCGGCGGTCCTGGGGCTGGGATACGGGGTGTTCTGCTCCATGTCCTGTCCTACCTTTTATACCATGAATTCCACCGGGCCAGCCAGAGTGGCTGCCATCGTATACTACAGTTGTGTATTATTTGTTGTCGGCGCTTATACCTATATTCTGGGATATGTATGTCAGCTGCTCAGCCACAGATGTACTGCTGCTTTTTCTGCCGAAAAAAAGAAGCTGCTCACTGGAGCAGCATTTCTGATCTTCTTTCTCTTTACAGGTATCCAGACGGTCAAAAACCTTGCCGAGACAACAGCGGGCAAGGCAGTTGCGCTGCTGACAGGAGGAGAAGCCGCCGCCTATGAGCTGGAATATCAGGAACGGCTTCGGATCCTGGAAGATGACCGAATCCGGGATGTGGTCTTTCTCCCCTATGAACACCAGCCGGAAATGCTCTATGTGGGCGATTTCGGCGGCAGCCCGGAAGATGAGACCAATCGGAAGGTAGCGCAGTATTATCATAAAAACAGCGTCTGCGTAGATTATCAGGGGGACTGACCGCGCTGACGGGGAACCGCCACATACCAGTCCTGAAATGAGGTAAGTTCAAAATCCGCCTCAAACACGGGAATATCCGTATAATATAGAATATAAATACTGTCCTGGCTGATGCTGTCATAATGAATTCTGGTATTGATGCGGATTCCCTTTGTCTCAAAACTTGCAGGTGCCGGCGGCACATCGTATACCACGGAAGCCAGATATTCCGAGGGAAGCGTCTCAGTATAAAGCAGCAGCCGGGGCCATTGAGCTCCCTTTTCCGCCGTTATGGTGGAGATTCCCTTTTCTTCACACTGCTCCCAGGCAAAAGAAACACATTCTTTCAGGCCTTCTGTAAAATACGCCCCCACCAGCTGGCGATACTCTGTATAATAATCTCTCTGAAACAAAATCAGGCAGAGGACATACCCTGCAGTAACCGCCGAAACGGCCAGCTGTCCCAGAACTGCTTTTCTTTCATACAGAAACCTTGTAACAGTCCAGACACCGTAAGCTTCCGCCAGCACCAGCGGAATGTAGAGAGAATTAATCTGGTGGAGAACGGCTCTCACCAGCAGACAGTTCAGCCCGCCTCCGGCCAGCTGGGCAAACAGAATAAATTCCCCGGCAAAGGTTCTGCTCCGGAAGCTGCAAAACAGCCGCCACAGCAAAGTCCCTGTGCCGATGACAATAAAAATACGTCCCAAATCATAGAACAGGCCCCATGGGAGCAGAATATCATAAGGACTGCCGATATTCTGCCGCCGAAGCAGCGACAGCGCGGTGCGCAGGTTTGCCCACATCCGCGAGGGCTGAAGGGCCACCTCACCGCCCCGATAGCCCGTCATTCGGGGAATGGTCATAAAGGGAAGGCAGATTTCCGGAATGAGTTCGGAATTGACCAGCAGAAACAAAAGCAGCGGCAGCGCCATGACAAACAGAATTCCGGCAGAGCCAAGGCTCCATCTGTCAATCTGCAGCTTCTTATGCCGAAGGCAGTAAAGGACCTGCAGCAATAGCACAAAGGGTACAATGGGCCAGATCACAGCATAACAATACAGGCTTAGGCCGTAAAAAAAGCCGGACAACAGCAGAAATTTCTTTTCCTCCAGCCCCCGGACAAAGAAACACAGCCCGAAGATCAAAAAGCCAGGCGCCAGATTCGCCTCCAGCCCCCACCGGGACAGCATGATATGCCAGGGACATACTGCCAGAAGAAACAGACTCCACACGGCGGTCTGATACCGAAACAGGCGCTTCATCAGGCAGTAAACTGCCCACAGCGTGAAAATGCCCACCAGGGCCTGAGGCAGGCGACTGAAAAAAGGAGAAGCAGTCCCTCCTCCGGTCAAAGCAATAATGGGAATCAGAAGCCACGCATAGAGTGCACTCTGTCCGTCCCCCCATCCGGCTACATAGACCGGAAAACGGTTTCCGTCAGAATCAATTCCCTCCTGAAAGAGTGCAAAAGCGTTCCAGGAAGTAAGAGCTTCATCCTGATGAAGCCCTCCCGGAACCTTCCCCAGCGCTGCCAGACGCAGTACTGCGCCCAGGAGCAGAATCAGAAGAGGGAGAATCTGTCTCAGGGATATGTTTCCTTTTCGCGATTTTTTCCACATGATCTACTCCCTCTTCCTTTCACAATCATCCGCTTACTTCCGGACAGTCCTGCTATGCCTCATACCCGTTGGGATTATTCTTCTGCCATCTCCAGGAATCCTCGCACATCTCCCGGACACCCCTCTGGGCCGCCCAGCCCAGTTCTTCCTTTGCACGCCCTGCATCGGAATAGCAGGCTGCAATATCCCCTGCCCGTCTGGGCTTGATCACATAGGGAACCTTTACACCCGTTGCCGCCTCGAAATTTTTCACCAGATCCAGTACACTGTAGCCCACACCGGTACCCAGATTGTAAATCTTCAGTCCTGCCTTTTCCTCAATCTTCTTCAGCGCCTTCACATGTCCCGCCGCCAAATCGACTACATGAATATAATCTCTCACACCCGTGCCGTCCGGAGTGTCATAATCATCTCCGAAGATGCCCAGCTGGGGCAGCTTTCCTACTGCTACCTGTGTGATATAAGGCATCAGATTGTTGGGAATACCGTTGGGATTCTCACCCATGGTACCGCTCTTATGTGCGCCGATGGGGTTAAAGTAACGCAGCAATATCACATTCCACTCCGGATCCGCCTTCTGGATATCCGTCAGAATCTGCTCCAGCATGGATTTGGTCCAGCCGTAAGGATTGGTGCACTCTCCCTTGGGACAGTCCTCGGTGATGGGGATAACTGCCGGATTGCCGTACACGGTAGCGCTGGAAGAGAAGATGATATTTTTTACTCCGTGCTTTCTCATCACATCCACCAGTGTGAGCGTACCGGCGATATTGTTCTCATAGTATTCCCACGGCTTCTGAACGGATTCACCCACCGCCTTCAGGCCGGCGAAGTGAATCACCGCATCTACCGCTTCCTTTGTAAAGATTTCCTCCAGGGCCTCCCGGTCCAGAATATCTGCCTTGTAAAAAGGAACCTTCTTCCCGGTAATCGCCTCCACCCGCTCCAGGGACTTCTCGCTGGCATTGCTCAGGTTATCCACCACTACCACATCATAACCTTCCTGCTGCAGTTCCACTACCGTATGGCTGCCGATATATCCGGCGCCGCCTGTGACCAAAATCTTCATCGCACCCTCTTTTCCGCACGGTCTGTCTCTCTAAGCCCCACCGCGCTCATCACTTCTGACAATGGAAATCCGCTGACCCGGACTTCTATCGTATGTTTTCTTTTCTCCTACAGAATACGTGATACAGCTGATTTTCTCAATATTATTATGTTGCGGGAAACTGTCAAAATGTTATATTACAATTCCACACCGTTTCTGCGCAGCAGCGCTTGGGCACTCTCCACCGAATCGATTCCGGTCTTGTTCTTGATCGGGGCAAATTCCTTCTCCCGCACCACTTCAAAGGGCAGACAGCTTCCCACCTGATGGATCATGTCTAGGATCAGGTTCTCGAATTTATAGCCATTGGGCGCTTCCGGCTTCACCAGCTGACCGACTTCATTGATATAAGGGATCTTCTTCTCCACCACATGCAGCGGCAGGCTCTGGGACACAATCCGCTCCAGCTCCTCCACATAGAACAGATAATTCAGAATCACGCCGAAATTATAGGCAGATTCTCCCTTCTCATCTTTTGCCTCCAGCAGCTCTTCTGTCATATCATAGTACTCCACGATGGAGGGCTTTCCGTCCTCCAGACAGATCGCCCCCACCTTCTCATCCGGTGTCACCTTTCTGACTACCTTTGCTCCTGCCATACAGTTTTTCTGAATGACAGCGCCCACAAAGCAGGGATCCCCAATCCTCTGAAGCACATTGTCCACCGCAAAAGCATTCAGCCACTGGATTCCTTCCCTGTGAATCAGATCCAGCAGTCCCGCCTCCTTCAGAGAAATAAACCAGCCGCCGTTTCCGTTGGGAGAGCTGGCCATCTTTCCTTTTTCCTCCAGAAAGATCTTTCCCTCGTAGTCAACGGCCAGGGCCATTTTCTGCTGAAAGAAATGGACATACTCCTCCCTGTATCCAAAAAAGCCATGTTCCTTCAGGAAACTCACAGTGGCCTCATGGTTCTTGTCGCTGGTCATCACAAAAAGGTGGAGCCAGGCATCCGCCTCCCGCACCACATCCAGCAAATTACCGATAAGACATTCAAAAATATAGAGCTTTTTTGTGATCCCCACATTGTATACACCCTTGGGATCGTCGGAGCCAAGTCTTGTCCCCATACCGCCGGCCAGAAGCACGGCACCCACTTTCCCCCCGCGAATGGCTTCCAGCCCGGTGGCGGTGAAGCTTTCCCTGTACGTCTCTATCTCTTCCAGCTGCATGGCGGCAAGCGGCGTAATCACACCTCTTTTCAGCAGTTCTTCCTGATGTCTGCAGGAATCGATCATCTCCATGTCTGCATTCCCGATCTGGGCAAGGAGCGCTTCCTGTTCTATCCCGGACAGCTCTTCGTAATACTTCAGCACATGTGTCTGACCATACTTTTCCAGCTTCTCTCTTGCCTGTGATAATTGTACACCCATTTTTTACTCCTTTCTCTCTTCCCCTTGGGTTCCATATAAGTTCAGTATACCAAATTTTCTCTCCTACAGCAACTTTTTATGCCCGCTTTTCCCGAAGCAGATTTTCATTGTCGGGAAGAAAATCTTTTGCTATAATACCATTATTCCATCAAGGCACGAAGAAAGGACAATATTATGTACGGTACGATGACAGGTAATCTGGCGGCAACCATGTATTATGTTTATTTTCAACTGGCCGGACTGGCTTTTGTATTCCTCCTATTCCGCCGGGAGTCTCTTCTCTCCCGACTGCTTATGGGAAGCGTGGCCGGCTCCCTTCTGGTCACCTGGCTGCCCATATTATCGGCCTTTGTTCTGGATTTCACCCTGGCGGCTCATCTGCTTGCCCTGTTTCTGACCCTGCCGATGTTCGTTGTTGCCGTCGGAAAACTGTACAGCCAGCACCGCCCTCTGCCTTCTCTCCGTCAGCTCTCTGCCGGGGTAATCAGACACGGCGCCTTTCTGGTCTGTTTTTTCTGTATGATGATACTCTGGGGCTATCTGCTCCATACCCATACCCTGCTGCCGATGGAAAACGGCAGTCTCCATACCGGACAATGTACCTATGGAGATATGAATATGCATCTGGGATTCATCACCAGTCTGGCACGGCAGGCGGCATTTCCTCCGGACTACTCCATTCTGCCGGGAACCAGGCTGTCCTATCCCTTCCTTTCCGACAGTGTCTCCTCCAGCCCGCTTTTATTCGGCGCCTCCCTGCGCTATGCCTACATACTGCCAATGCTTTTTGCCATGGCGCAGATATTTACCGCCGTGTACCTGTTTGCCGGGACGGTGTCGGATTCTCCCCGCCGAAAGGCCGGTTCTGCCGCCCTGCTGGCACTTCTGCTGTTTTTCCTCAACGGCGGATTGGGATTTACTTATTTTACGGACTGGGGAGGCGAATCGCCTTATCGGTTTTCCGATATTTTTACCGGCTTTTATACGACGCCCACAAACCTGGTAGACCAAAACATCCGCTGGGTAAATCTCATCGCCGACATGCTTCTGCCCCAGCGGGCCACCCTGTTCGGGTATGCAGTCCTTTTCCCGGCTTTGTGGATGCTGTATCGGGCAGTATTCCAAAACCGCCGGGACCTGTTTCTGCCTGCAGGACTGTCCGCTGCCGCCCTGCCCATGATCCATACCCATTCCTTCTTAAGCATAGGCATCATCAGCGCTGTATGGATGCTTCTGTGGCTGTACCGGAATCTATACCCTTCCCCGGGGAAAAAATCCTCTCCTTTGGGGCGGATTTTTCGGCATCCCGGCCCATGGATCCTGGTCCTGTTCTTGCTGACCATGTGCCTGGTACAGCAACTGCACCGCCTGGGACTGCTTTCCCCAACGGCGCTCATGGCAATGGGTATACTCCCTTTTGCCGCCGCTTTTCTCTTCGGCCTCCTGCTGCTTGTCCGGTATGTGCACAAATACGGCCCGAAGGAACTGCTGACCCGCTGGGGAATCTATCTGGCCTGTATTCTGCTGCTGGCGCTGCCCCAGCTGTTCTTCTGGACCTTTGGCCAGGTCTCCCAGGGCGGTTTTGTGAGAGGACACTTTAACTGGGGCAACCAGGGTGAATTTTATTTGTGGTTTTATCTGAAAAATCTAGGAATACCCCTGCTGCTCATCACTGCAGGAGTCTGTTCCTGTGACCGCAAAAAAGCCCCTCTCTTCCTGCCTGGGCTTTTCCTGTGGTGGATCAGCGAACTGGTGGTATTTACGCCCAATCCTTATGACAACAACAAACTCCTGTATGCGGCATACCTTCTTCTATGTATCGGCGCATCCGACTGTGTAGTTGCAGTCTTCAGAAAGCTCCTCTCCCTCACCACCCGCAGCGGAGCTTCTGCCCTCCTGTGGATGTGGGCCGTCAGCATCCTGTTTTTTGCCGTATTTTCTGCACTGCTGACCCTGGGACGGGAAATTGTCTCTGATTATCAGCTTTACTCTGCCTCCCAGACAGCCCTGGCAGAATATGCGGAGACACAGACACCTCCCGATGCAGTCTATCTGACGAGTACCCGCCACAACAACGAGATCGCCTCTCTTTCAGGACGCAATATTGTATGCGGTGCTGATGTTTTTCTCTATTTTCACGGTCTGGATACCACAGAACGAAAAAGTGATCTGCGCCTCATGTATGAGGCCCCTCTGGAACACATGGAATTATTTGAAAAATACAACGTAGACTATGTAGTCATCTCTAATTATGAGCGAAACGATTATACCGTGGAGGAAACATCCTTTCAAACCTGCTTTGAAGAAGTGTTCTCCCAAGGCGATGCGGTACTGTACCGGGTGCCCTCTGCATCCTCCCAGTGACCGCCATACATCCGGCTCCTCCGGCGTGCATCGATGGACTTACTTACTCACTCTTCGGAAAAATCATCCAATGGTTCTACCGCCTGGACCATTCGCTTTCGGGAAACGGAATGGTTCTACGGCATGTTTTACGCACTCTTCCCAATGCTCTCATCGTTCCCCCTGTCTGTTCGGTCCCTGCATTTCATCAGAAATGCAGCCATTGGCCTTTCGAAGCCGTATGTCAGGAGAATGGCGGCGGCCAAAGCCAGCACCAGGACCAGCATCTGGTAGTTCTGCATCCAGGCCCTGTCCCACAGCATATTGGGCGGCGTATCGCCTTCCCAGTACGGAATCCGCCAGGTTTTGCATTTTACTGCTATATATTGGTGCCATATGTAGAGATTATAGGAAATGGCTGCCAGTCCCTTAGCCGCTTTATTGGAAAAGAGGAATTTCATCCATCCTGAAGCAAAGGGAAGCGCCAGAATCAGACAGGAAAAAAGCAGCGACAATTCAAATCTTCCCTGAAGCTGTACGATCTGCCGTTCTCCTGCTCCCAATTGCTGCATCTGCTTCCCCAGGAAAAAAATAACTGCAAAAACCACCCCTGTGGCAGTCAGCCGGGTATATTGATTCTCCCCATGGAACCCTTTAAAAGTCAGGTAAAGCATGCATAACAACATACCGTTTGCATAGCATCCCGCAAAGGTGGCGAAGTGATTTACCAGCATGCCGATTTTATCCGCCTTCTCACACACAATATAGTTTGCGGCAATGAGCCCGCATGCCCACAATCCGGTACATACCGTCACGGGCCATCTGCGGAACGCCTTCGCAATCCACGGCATCAAAAGATAATAGAATACTTCAATCTGCACGGTCCACAATACGCCGTTAAATCCCGTACCTGCATATGTTTCGGGAAACAGCGGCCCCATGCAGAACAGATGCATCAGCAAATCCTTCCAGGAAAAGGCCTCTGCAGCCGTCCCTTCCACAACCATTACAAGCAGCGTCACTGCCAGACAGAGATAGTAGGACGGCAGTATCCTGACAGCCCTCTTCAGATAAAATTGTTTTGTATCCGGCCAGGGTTCCTGTAAAAGAATGGATCTGGCATAAGGGTAAAAATTGCAGAAAGCACTTAATAAAATCAAAAGATCTACAAACTGAAAACCGTATCTTACAAACAATTCCAGATTGAATCCCTGGATTCCCAGATATCTGCCCAGACCTGATGGGAACCCCAGATTCGGCGTAATCCAGCTCTGCTGCCAGAAATGAAACCATACCACAAAGCCGACTCCAAACGCTCTCACCCCATCCAAAACATCAATATGTCTCTCGATCTGCCCCTCGTTCCCTTTCATCTGCTATGTCTCCTGCCGCTTATGTCACGCTGCCTGCAGCTGCCTCCGCTTTTTACGTTCCATGCTTCCTGCGGCGTCGGCCCTTACGGCCTGCGGCTGCTTCCGCCTTTTCCACGTTCCATGCCTCCTGCGGCGCCGGCCCTTGCTGCCTGCGGCTGCTTCCGCTTTTTACGTTTCATGCTTCCTGCGGCGCCGCCCCTTGCTGCCTGCGGCTGCTTCCGCATTCTATGCCTCCTCCGTCGCCCCTTGCTACCTGCAGCTGCTTCCGCTTTTTACGTTCCATGCTTCCTGCGGCGCCGACCCTTACGGCCTGCGGCTGCTTCCGCATTCTATGCCTCCTCCGTCGCCCTTGCTGCCTGCAGCCCCGGCTTCCCGGAAAAGTCCGCCTGTCCCATATCCCGAAATTTCAACACAAAAATGGAGCTGATCCTGTCCGCTCCCTGAAAAACACAATGGAATGGTTCCGGGCTGCAATGCTGTCTGCTCCTTCAAAACCATGGCCCGCATGGGGAATGACGATAAGTCTGACATCTTTATAAACGGCCAAAGCCCTCTCGGACCATTCAAGGGACACAATAGGGTCCTGATCCCCATGGATCATCAAAACCGGCCCATGATAAACAGGAATCTTTTTATATACATCGATCTTCCTGGCCTCCCGGTCAAAAGCTTCTCCCACACGCATACCGAGGATTTCCCCCACCTCGGCTTTATATCGTTTCGCGGCATCGTCCGGAATTACAAAGGCCGGATACCATAACACCAGAGCCTTCACATCCTCCGGACATTCCGCAGCCACCAGTGCGCTAACCAGTCCTCCCATACTCTCTCCCTGCAGAAAAATCCGTTCCGGATCCACATATTCCAGATCCTTCACACAGGCGACGACTGTCCGCAAATCTTCGCACTCCGTGTCCACCGTCATTTCCTCCATGGAACCGTCGCTGACAGACTCCGGCCCGCCTCCGCAAAAGTCGAAGAACAGACAGCAGATGCCTGCTTCTGCGAAGCCGTCCCCATGATGCATTAACTCCCGGAAATTGCTGCCGAAGCCATGGCAGAATATCACGATAGGAAGCTTACGATCCCGATTTTCCGGCAGATAGATCCGGCCCCGGATTTTCTTTCCGCCTTTCTTAGTAAAAGTTATTTCCCTTTTATTCACTGCCGTTTCTGTGTTCTGTATCATCTGCACATTCTTCCCATTAAATACAATATCCTGCCTCTTGAATCCTTCATGCGTCAGCCCCATTTTCCGTCTGCTTACTGTGTAACTTTTCTATTTCTGAACACTGAACAGATAGACGTTACATCCCTTCTGATAACCTTCCGGATAAACCTCAGCTGTCCAGTATTTTGCCGGATAGGGAATCATCACATTTTGGGCCAGAATCGTGTTTCTGGTCACATCATACATGGCATCACAGTCAAACCCCTCCTGATTGTGCATGGCATCTGCATCTCCTGTAAATTCCGCATAGGCAAACTGAGACAGATAGGGCATCCCGGCCTGTCCGTCATCCTCCGAAACAAAATCCGCATATACGAATCCGTCGGGCACCGGGGCATCCGCTTTCAGAAACCGTCCCCACAGGGCGTGGCAATGTTCCACATCCACCCCTTTGCCGCAGTGATGCAGCAGAATCACATCACTGTCAAATCCGCTGCGATATTCCTCCATGGCATCCAGCGTGCGCTGTAAGGCTTCCAGCCCCGGAGCATCCTGAGAAAAATCTTTTTCTATTCCGATAAACCGCATGGCAGGAAGCTTTCTGTATTCAAAGTGCTCCATGCAGAAACCGTTCTGCTGCCGCTTTACCACGTCCGGCATGAACAGGGCCCACTGCACGCCTGCATCACAGTCCTTCAGACAGTTGATATATCCGTAGATCTCTACGGTATCTGTTCCTGCATGGCCGGTGACGCCTCCCGCAAAACGTTCTCTGACTGAACGTTCTTTTATAGACGTAAAATCAGAAAATACCTTTTCCACCGCTTCCTTCAGTTCGTCGGCGCGGCTCCTGCCGGCCAGCTCCTCTTCCAGACTGTCCAGTGCTTCGAATACAGCCATGTTCACCAGACCGGAGGAGACCAGATCATTCAGTTCTGCCCGCACCTGCCGGCACTGGGCCAAAAAACGACCGATAATTCCTTCCATAAGAAGGATGCGGTTTTCGGCCATTTCCGTCTCGCTCCATTCCTCTGCTTTCAAAAGCCATGCCGTCACCGCGTCAAAAGCATCCGGATTGCTTCCCCTGGCCTGCCCAGCCCAGTCCACAATGCGCTGATATCGCTCCTTGGGGGTTCCGGTCTCGGCAGTTTTGCCGGACTTATACCAGCAAAAACTGTCCTGTAAATTTTTCATGTGGTTTTCTCCTTGGGTTAACTTCAAGTTTTTATCTGTTCAGCAATACCGTATTACCTTTCACTTGGCGTCACGATATTTCCTTTAATAAAGCGACTGTAATGTCCCTGGCAATAACGGAAGCTCTGGTGCAGTTTTCTTCAAAATGGTCAATTCCGCTGTGCACGGCAGTATCCGTAACACACCGGATCGCAATGAACGGTATACCGTTCACATAGCACACATGGGCAATACTTGCAGTTTCCATATCCACTGTCAAAGGCGCAAATACATCCTGAATCTTCTGCCGCCCCTCCTCGGTTATAAATGACTCACCTGTTGCCATCCGCCCCCAGATTACCTTTCCTGCCGGCTTCATTTTCTCCACGGCAGCTTTTGACAATTTCGTCAATTCACAGTCTGCCTCAAAAAATACAGATTTCATCCACGGATGAAATTCCGTCAAGATATCCGCTGCAACATCGTGATAACAGACTTCTGTGGAAATCACTGTATCAAATATTTCAAGTTCCGGATTCATTCCGCCTGCGGTGCCCGAATTGATGATACTCTCTACGCCGAATGTATCGATCAGAATCTGTGACGCTATAGCAGCATTTACTTTGCACACTCCGGAAAACAGAACAACGACTTCCACACCGTCAATTTGTCCTTCATAAAATTTCAGCATGGCCTTTTCCGTTACTCTGCAGCTTTTTATGACTGACAGAAAGGGAGCTAACTCTTCATCTCCCGCACATAAAATTCCAACTTTCATGGTTGCCCTCCCTTCCTTTCTGCTCTCCTGCTCTGCCGGGCTTATAGTGCCATGAACATAACACCGTTTATGGTCAGATGGCTGTTTCCTGCCTGTAATAAGGTTATTATTCCGGAGGATACCGAAAGAATACATCCCAAGGCAATGGCAAGTCAGCAGAATCATTGTATCACAGATTCGGGAACCTGAAAAGAGTTCCTGCCCTTTTTACAGAAACAGTTTGGCCTGGAGTACCTTACTCATTGTATCCTGTCGCTCACCCCTTAACGCTCCCCACAACCATCCCCTTGACATAATACCGCTGCAGGAAAGGATATACGCACATAATCGGCAGCGCCCCCAGGAAAATCTGCGCTGCCTCGATTGTCTTCTCGCTGACCCGGGCCATGCGCTCCAGCTGTTCGGGTGTCATCAGCGCTTCCACATTATTTTTGGACTCCATCAGAATCGTTGCCAGATAGGTCTGCAGCGGATATTTATCCGGCGTGTTCATATACAGATAGCCGTCCATCCACACATTCCAGTTCGCAACCGTGGCAAACAGAATAATCGTTGCCAGGGACGGCAGGGAAAGCGGAAGGAACACCCGCAGCAGAACCTGCATCTGGCTCGCCCCGTCGATTACGGCAGCCTCCTCCAGCTCTATGGGAATACTCCGGAAAAAGTTCATCATCAGTATCATGTACGACACATTCATTGCCCCCGGAAGCGTCAGTGCCCAGATTGTGTTCATCAGCTTCAGCTTGCTGATGATAATGTAGGCAGGTATCATGCCGCCGTTAAACAGCATGGTAAATACAAAAAACCAGGAAAATGCGGTGCGCCCGCGGAACCGGCTGTCAGGTTTCGAAAGCGGATAGGCTGTCAGGATCACAAGGATAATGTTTACGGGAACCCCGATGCCGACCCGCAGCAGCGTGACCTTCAAGGACTGCCAGAACTGCCCGTCCTCCATAACATAACGGTATGCCGACAAATTAAATCCCACCGGCCATATCCCTACATTTCCGGACACCGCCTCGATTTTCTCCGAAAAGGACAAGGCGATGACATGCAGCACCGGTATCAGGCAGATCACCACCAGCACAGAAAGAATCAGGTAGTTCAGAATACGAAATACGGATATTTTTTTGCCTTTCATCACATGCCCCCCTTTTAAAATACCTGATAGTCAAAATATTTAACGGCAATCCGGTAGGAAACTGCCACCAGCACAAAGGATATCGCCGATTTCATCATCCCCACCGCAGCGGACAGGGACCACTGATGATTGACCAGCCCCAGACGGTACACCAACGTATCAATGATGTCGGCGCTTTCATATACCATGGGATTATACAGGAGCAGAATCTGCTCCATGCCTGCACTGAGTACGGAACCAAGGGAAAGTACCAGCAGCATCACCACAATGGGGCGAATGGTGGGAAGCGTGATATGCCAGGCCTGCTGCCAGCGGTTCGCGCCGTCCAGGGCAGCGGATTCATGCAGTGCCGGGTCCACATTGGTGATAGCAGCCAGGAAGATAATCATATTGTATCCCATATCCTTCCATACATCGGATACAATTGCAATCACAGGAAACCAGCTGTTGCTGCCCAGGAACATGATGCGCTCCATCCCAAGGGATGTCAGAACGCCGTTTACCATCCCATCATATTGAAACAGGCTGCGCAGGATACCTCCTATCACGGCCCAGGACAGAAAATAAGGCAGAAAAAACACGGTCTGGGAAACGCGCTTGAACCGAATGCTCATAACCTCATTCAGCAGCAGTGCAATCACCAACGGCACCAGCAGGCGCAGGACAATCTTGCTGATGGAAATCACCAGCGTGTTGCGCACCACCGTCCAGAATGTGGGAATCATCAGCATGTCCTTAAAATTCTGCAGCCCCACCCAGTCCGACCCCGAAAAGGATTTCAGGGGTGAAAAATTCTGGAATGCCATCACAATCCCAAACATGGGAAGATAGGAGAAAATAAGTACGAATACCACTCCCGGTATCATCATGAGATAAAACGGATATTGCCGTTTCAAATGCCCTTTAGGGGCGGCGGCCTTTCGCGGCCGCTCTTTTTTGTATGCCATATGAAAACCCCGCTTTCTATTTGTATCAGTTATTTTCCGGCATTTCCAATGAAGTGCCCCCAATAACCTCTGGGATGCTTTATCCGGAAATATTGAGAAAAGAGCGGCCGGATGCACCGGGACTACTGTGTAATGCTCTGATACTGCTCATTCACTTCTTCCGTCCAGGCCTGTCCGCCCATCTCGTTCCAGCTTTGTCTGAAGCTTTCCCAGTCGGCTTCTCCCTTCTGCCCCATGATATATTCCACGATGAAAGAGACAGACATGTCAGAAAGGGTGGCAGAGACACGCTGCTCGGTTTCGGTAGCCGGGCCGTAATAATAAGCAGGCTCATACTCACCGGTTTCCCGTGCCGCAAGTCCTACGGCAATTCCCATATCCTCCGAGAGGCGGCTCTTGTACATGCCCCATGCAGTGCCCAGATTTTCACAGGCATTGCCGTGGGTAAGGTAGTCGTTCATGTACCCGTACCATTCCTGTTCCACATTTGTGATCAGCCCGGAAGGATCCTGCGCCTCATAGGCAGCCCGGATATTCTCCCGGTACTGCTTCCATGGGGTGGGGAAATACATATACACCGGCAGATAGAAAATGGAAGCCCCGTTTTCAGCCAGATCCCTGCCCTGGAAAACCGATTTGTCAAAGGTTGAATTCCCATTGGCCGCCAGCGTCAGGTTCAGAAGCTTCATCAGGGCAGCCTCTGCGTTCTCCGGCGCGTCCCTGGTGACAACGTTGAAATGATTAATGCTCACCTGATTCATGGCCGGCTTGCTGCCGATATCGGCAATATTCAGTTCGGCCCATTCCGCTTCCGGATTTGCGTCCTTATTCTGGTTCAGCGGCCATGCCGGAATGTAATAGGTACCGAAGGCAGCCCCCACCTGGTCTGTGGTAACACGCTCATTGAACTGATCGGAATTCCATGTGGCAAAATCCGCCGCCAGGGCGCCGCGCTCATATAAATCCTTCAGTCCGTTCAGGGCGTCCAGCATTTCATCCTGTACAATCCCATTTACCAGGGTGCCGTCCCGCATAATCCACTTATTGGGATACGCCCCATAACACTGGAAATATGCGCTTAGGGCAAAATTGGTGTTCAGCACGCTGGAAGTCGTCCCCAGTCCCACCGTATCCTTGCCGCCGTTGACGGAAGCGCCGTACTCGGCAAGCGCCACCAGCATATCGTTCATTTCCTGTACATTCGTGGGTTTGCCGGTCCCTATGGCGTCCAGCCAGTCGGAACGGTAATACAGCCCCGCCACACTCTCGGAAGTATCCAGCTGCGCCGGAATACCGTACAGCCTGCCGTCACGGGAAGAATATCTTACGGCTTCCTCGCCGAAGCCCTCCACCGTATTTTTCAGTTCATCGGACGCGTAAGTCTCGTAGGCGTCTGTCAGGTCTCTGAGATAGTCACTGGACATAAATTCATAGAAATTGCCGCTGTCCAGCATTACAATATCCGGGATATTGCCTGAGCTGATCTGGAGTGCCAGTTTTTCGGAAAACTGGTCATTCGGTACCATCCACAGGAAATTCAGTTCTATATTCAGTAAATCCCTTGCCGCTTCAACCAGGGCATTTGTCTCCGGCGTCGTTCCTTCCTTAACGCCCCCATCGGCATCCCAGCCCACAACCACATCCAGCTTCACCGTCTCCTCAAAAGGTGTAAGCCAGGGGGCGTCCTCCGCCGCGGCCTGGGGTTCTGAAGTGGGTTCTCCCTGGGATTCCTGGGAAACATCCGATGCGTCCGATGCTTCGGACGGATTGGATGTTGCTTCCGGTGCGGAGGGTTCCTGTCCGCAGCCGGATAAAAGCATGGGGGCCGATACCAGGGCGGCCATCATCACAGCACCAAACTTCATTTTTTTCATAGCATGTCCTCCTTCATATTCAACAATGAAACTGCGTTTTCGACAATTTTATTGTAACTTTTGTACAGAATCCTTTCAATCCATAACTATTGACATGAAATGCCGTTCTATTTACTTTCCCCATCGGATGTTTCGGGTATATGCTCCTCAAAAAACTGCCGCGGCGTCCTGCCGGTGTTGCGCTTAAAGAACAGAATAAATGCGGAGGGCGAAGCAAATCCCGTACGTTCGGCCACATTTTTCACCAGTTCCCCGGACAGAATCAACCCCTGGGCATGCCTTAGCTTCACTTCGTCGATGTACTCCGAAAGCTTCCTGCCTGCGTGCGTCCGGTACAGACGGGAGAGATAGGAAGGGTTAAATCCCGTCATCCGGGCCAGCTCCGTCAGGGACAGATTGTAGTCCTCTATATGGGCTTCTATATAGAGATTAATCCGGTTGATAACAGCCTCCGTATTATGCGCTTCATTCTCTGCCCGCTGCCTGCAGAGTTCGCCGCAGAAGACGGCGGTTTTCTCCATAAAGGCCTCCGGTTCCGTCCGGTTTGCGCCGTGCAGAAAATCGTCCAGCATATGGGCAAGGGCCTGCTCGTAGGAGGCTCCCATCCTGTTCTCCCGCAGAAAGCTCAACAGCAGCGTAAATAACGTCAGCTGCTGCTCCGAGTGAAGCCGTGCGCTCTGCAGCAGCCCGCCGGATGCCCCGAAATACAATGCAAACAATTCCCTCACCGATTCCGGCGTTCCGGTATGGAGCTGCTGCCCCAGCTGATGAATAAACGTGGAAAACTGAAACCGCTCCTGAAGTCCGCCTCCCTGGTTTAACAGCACATCCGAGTAATCTGTCTCATCCACGATAATCAGCTTCCCCGCATCCCGGTATATCATATAATATATATCATTTAAACGTCCGTATTTTTCTACTATTTCGTCAAATCCGGCGGCACAGCCGATAACCATGCTCACTGCCAGACCACAGGCATCATCTATCTGCTGCTGAATTGCCTCAAACAGCGCATGGATATAGCTCCCGGTTCCCCGGCGCCCGGCGGCATTCTTTTCCTGAAGCAGCCACACAAGGGTCCCCTCCTCGGGAAGAAGCAGTTCAAAGGTAAGCCCCGGGGCCTGGCCTTCCAGCAATCCGGCAAGCTGCTGCAGAACCTGCATTCCCTCCGCCGCCTGATGCAGAAGGAATTTTCCCAGCACCATAAAAACCGGCCGCCCGGTGTCCAGTTCCAGCGAAAGCACGTTATCCTGCATCGGAAAGTCCCGCCAGCTGCCTCCGCCCCGGAGCATGCTTTCCAGCGCGGCACGCTGTGCAAAGGCCCGCATTCTGCCCTGTTCCGTCTCGGCGCGCAGCTCCTCCGCGCACATCCGTATCTCCTTGTCCACCTTCTCCATCACCACCTCGTCTCCTTCCGTCTTCAACAGATATCCCCGGTAAATGGAAAACTTGGACGCACGGTGAATATACTCGAAATCATCAAAACCGCTCAAAAAAATGAAATGGGTCCTGGGCCAGAGCCGTTCCGTTTCCTGTATCAGTTCCAGACCGTCAATGTCCGGCATCCGCACATCGGACAATATGACATCCACTTTATTGCCCTGGAGGATATTCAGCGCGTGTTCCCCGGTAAAAGATTTCATGATGATAACACTGTCCCCATATCGCTGTTCAAACTGGCTGGCCAGCCCTTCCACGATATTCGGTTCGTCGTCTACGATCAAAAGTGTCTGCATAATCCTAATCCTCCTGATTTTCCCTGCGGGGAAGTATAAGTGTGGTGCAGAAGCCGCCCAGGCTCCCATGGGACACCGTCAGGTCTCCCCCTAAAAGCCGCATACGGCTTTTCACGTTTTTCAGCGCCGTCACTGCCCGGTTCTCCCCGCGGTCCTCCAGGTATGCCGACAGCGCCTCCATATCCCGATCGGCACAGGCGCCGTTGTTTTCCACATAGATTACCAGTTCTTCCGGGCGTGTCTCAAAGCGCAGCCGGATAATGCCCCCGGTAATTTTCTCCACCCCATGGTTATAGGCGTTTTCAAACAAGGGCTGCAGCACAAACCGGGGCACCTCCATTCCGGCGTATTCCCGGGGCAGCGGCTCCAGTTCCACCTTAATCCTGTCTCCGAAGCGGATTGTCTGTATCTCCGTATAGTCCTTTACATTTTCATATTCCATGGACAGGGGCACCACATTCTCGCCGCTGCGGGTGATATAACGGTAGTATGAGCTGAGACGGCGGCTCATCTCCGCCACGCCCTCATTGTCCTCCATTTTCGCCATCCGGTATAAATGGTAAAAACTGTTGTAGAGGAAATGGGGGTTCACCTGGGCCTGCAGAAATTTGATTTCCGACTGATAGGCCAGCAGCTTATTGTTGTACACCTGTTCCATGGATGCCTTCAGCTTATCGCTTACTCCCAAAAATGCGGAATACAGAAAATCCATATTGTTGCCCGGGGGCTGGGAAAGCCGTATTACGCCCTCTTCTTCCAGGCTCTGCACTTCCCCCATAAAACGGTTGATGGGCTGTGAGATCATTTTCCGGATAATATAGAAAAACAGGCTGACCTCCAGCAGCAGGAATGCCGTAAGGACAAGCTGCCAGAGGGAAAAGGGCCTGGAGGCATTGCGCAGTACCTTCCTGTCCACATAGCCGCATACCCACAGATCCCGTTTTCCCACGGGAATGGCCATCCGCAGATATTCTGTCCCGGCAATCCCCACAGTGTCCTCATCCGCCCTTTTCTCTCCCGCTTCCCACTGCCCCACTCCCTTCTCCAGGTCTGCCCGGAATTCCGCTTCCGGCAAAAATGCATTCCCCGCACTGAAGAAATAGAGGCTTTCTGTCCGGGCGGCTCCCAACAGGCATATCAGGCCGTTCTCAGAGAACCGACGGCACCATTCGGAGATGACCCGTTCCGAAAACCGCACCCGGATCACGGACGCCTGTTCGGTACTTGATATGTGCATGGAATCCGAGGCCAGATACAGCTGTCCGTTCACCGTCAGCAGCAGTTCTCTGCCTCCCTCTTCCCGATATTCCTGTATGAAGTTTTCATCTTCCTCCGAAAAATCTCTGTAAGAGCCGTCCGATGAAATCACCTTGCCCAGCCGGGGCAGGAAAATACTTGCGTCCTCAATGAGTCCGCTGGCGTTCTGCAGGGCGTACATCAGTTCTCCCACCCGGAGAACCGTGGTGTAGATTCTGGTGAAGGCCGCTGTGGGCGCGGTAAGTTCCATCTGCCGGACGTCCGGACGTGTGGCGGCATAATTAATCTGAAGCTGAATGCGCCCCAGCTCATCATCCAGCTGTTCCGCCAGGGAAGACACTCTGGATTGATACATCTGCCGCACCTCCAGGAACGCGTCCCGCTCCAGTTTTACCGTAACCCATATTCCCACAATATAAATACTGACCACAAAGACGAGAAACAATCCCAGAAGCCTCCGCGGCAGGCTGAAGGCAAATGGTGTCCCGCTTTTCCGCTTCCAATTCCGACTCATTTTCTTTTTCTCCCGATTTCGGTTCCGCAGCCGATGATACTGCTTTTTCCCGTTATTATACAGCAGCCCGGCTGTAATTAACAGATCCCGGCGGCTATATAAGGATAATACCCTTTGGTCCCGGTGATTGGGATGCCAAATTCTTTACATTGCATCTCAACCTGTTTACCTGGGGTTTTCGAATCCGCTCCTGTGTTTTATGATAATAAAATCCATGGGAATTATTCCCCGTCAAACCGCAAATCGTCAATGTATGGAGCCTGTCTGAAAATTGCTTTCCGCCGGATGCGGGGACATTTCCGTACCGCGGCGGACGGCGGACGGAAATGTCCCCACGGATCAATTTTCGGACTGGTTCCGCAAAAAACAGGAGAAATCTGCCATGCTGAATGATGCTCAAAACAAAAAACTGCTCTCCAAGCTTGCCCGTACCCTGGAAATTTACGAGCCTTATGTCTTCACCGAAGCCGCCGTTCTCCCCTTTTCCATGTACGAGACAGAGGAGCGGCTCCACGCCGTGCCCGATGCCGCGCTGTTCTCTCTCCCGGAACACCGTGAGGGAAAGTCCCTGTGGGGCGGCCCGGGGCGCTATTGCTGGTTCCTTGCCGATTACACCGTCCCTCCGGCCCTGGACGGACAGGCGCTGTATCTGTATCCTGATCTGGGCGGGTATGAAGCCCTGCTGTGGAAAAACGGGGTTCCCTGCGGAACCTTTGCCACCAAAATCGCAGTGACACGCCACGGGAACCATTACTGCGACTGCGTCAGCCGCCATGCCCGGGCCGGGGAACGGCTCCGGCTGGCCATAGAGTTCTACGCCGGGCATTATGTCATCGGGGAGCAGCCTTTCCAGCAGCGTCCGGTTTCGGATTTCCGTTTCGAGGCAAAAAGGATTTCCATCTGCACCAGGAATCAGGACATACTGGACTTTCTGCTGGATCTCCGGGTCCTTGTGCAGCTTGCGCAGAAGCTTCCAGGGGAATCCTTCCGGCGGGCCGGCATTCTGAATGTGCTTACCAAAGTACATCAGATATTGTATTATGACCCAGCCGCCGTTTCGGAAAGCGTCTGGCGTCCCGCCCTGGTACAGGCACGGTGCTGCATGGAAGCGTCCCTGGCCTGCCGCAACGGGGAAAGCGCTCCCAAAGCCGTACTCACCGGCCACAGCCACATCGATACCGCATGGCTGTGGCCCATGGAGGAAACGGTAAAAAAGCTTGCCCGTACCATTTCAAATCAGTTCAGCCTGATGGAGCAATATCCGGAATACCGCTTTATTCAGAGCGCTTCCTTCCATACCTGGCTGATGGAGAGGCAGTATCCCTCCCTGTTCCGGCAGATACAGGCGTATACGGCAAAGGGACGGTATGAGCCGAACGGTGGGGTGTGGGTGGAATGTGACTGCAATCTTCCCTCCGGAGAAGCCCTTGTGCGGCAGTTTCTGTGGGGGCAGCTCTATAACAAAAGCCGCTTCGGCATGGTTTCGGATGTCTTCTGGCTGCCGGATACCTTCGGCTACAGCGCAGCCGTTCCGCAGATTATGCGCGGATTCGGCATATCCTGTTTCCTCACCACCAAACTGGCCTGGAATGACACCAATGTCTTTCCCTATGACACCTTTGTGTGGAAGGGAATCGACGGCTCCCGGGTGCTGACCCACTTTTTTGTCATGGATACCTGGCCCGACGCGGCCGGGCTGCTGGAACGGGTGGACGGCATGGGGTATCAGGACTGCATCCGCAGCAGGCAGGCATCAGACAGCAGGCTCATCGCCTTCGGCTATGGGGACGGAGGCGGCGGTCCGCAGTTTGAAATGATAGAAACTGCCCGGCGTCTCACTGATCTGGAAGGCTGCCCCAGGGTATCCTACGGCTCCGTAAGCGGCTTTATGCACGCCCTTGCATCCCGGGAAGCAGAGCTGCCCGTCTACGACGGCGAGCTTTACCTGGAGCTGCATCGGGGCACCCTCACCGCCAAACAGCAGATTAAAAAGAATAACCGTATGGCGGAAGACGCACTGCGGCTGCTGGAACTTCTGGAATGTCAGGCTGCCGTGCGGGAAGGACGGCCGGCTTCGGGCAGAGATTTCATCCCTCTGTGGAACACCCTCCTGGTAAACCAGTTCCACGACATCCTGCCCGGCAGCTGTATCAGCGAAGCCCATGCGCAGTGCCTGGCCGAAATGCAGGCCATGCTGGACCGGGCGGATGTCATGCTCCGGGCCGTTCTGAAGGACACGGCGGACAAAACTGCCTATACCGTGTGGAACCCCCTGGACGAGGCATGCGGGGATGTCTTTTATCTGCCTCCCTTAAACGGTCTTGTTCCAGAAGACAATAACGTGGTAATCCAGGAGGTTCTCCGGGCCGACGGCACCTGCGCCGCTGCGGTACAGGGATTTTCCCGGCCGGCTTTGGGCAGCGGCGTACTGCGTCTGCATCGTCCGGAATCCGCTCCGGCACCCCAGCCTTCTCCCTTCCGTTTTGCGGGCAATGTACTCACCACGCCTCTGCTTCGGGTGTGCTTTGACGAAACGGGGTTTATTTCCTCCCTGACCACGCTGGCAGACGGCATGGAATGGTGCGGCGGTCCCTTCGGCCAGCTTCTCTGGGGCGAGGATGTATCCGCTGGCTGGGACGGCTGGGATATCGATGCCGACTGTATGATGAAGCTGTCGCCGGACGCCCGCCTGCTGGAACGCAGCGTCACTGCCGACGGCCCGGTTGAGTTCCGCATCCACAGCACATACGCGGTATGTGAACACTCTCACCTGACCCAGGACGTGATATTCCGCGCCGATACAACGCTGGTAGAGTGGGAAAATGTCCTGCACTGGAGGGAACGGCACCGTCTGCTGAAAGCCGCCTTTCACACCAATATCCGCAGCGCGTATGCCCGCAACGAAATCCAGTTCGGCTGTATCCAGCGCCCCGTGACCCGCAACAACACATGGGAACAGGCAATGTTTGAGGTGTGCAACCATCGTTATACAGACTTTTCGGAGCCTTCCCGGGGAATCTGTATCCTGAATGACTGCAAATACGGCATCAGCATGGACGGCGGGACATTTGCACTGACCCTGGCCAAGGCGGGCACCCGGCCGGATACCGGCGGCGACGCCGGCGACTATACCTTCCGTTACGGCATCCTGCCCCATGAGGGGGGTTTTTCTGCCGCCGTCCCCCGGGCCGGCATGCGGTTCGGCCGCCTTCCCTTCACGGCGCCGGGCATCCTTGCACAGCCCGCCTTCCTCTGGACAGACCGGCAGAATGTGGTGGTGGAAACGGTAAAGCCCTGTGAGGAAACCCAAAGCGCCCTTATCCTTCGGCTTTATGAATGCGAGGGTTCCAGGGTATCCGCGCACCTCCGCACAGGTTTTCCCATTTTACGTGCCGAATTGTGCGATATGATGGAGCGGACGCTTGAACAGCTCTCTCCGGAGCACCCCATGTTCTTCACGCCCTTCGAGATTAAGACACTGAAACTTTATTACAAGACAGAGAAAGGAAGCCTATGAATATACAGAATAAAACCATTTCCGCCCAGGCCCGGAAACAGGCCGCCGCCCTTTTACAGGAACTTACCTTGGAAGAAAAGCTGCGGCAGCTGGGCTGTACCATGCTCTCGGGCTGCGGGGAAAACCTTGCGGAAAAAGACCTTGCCGGAGGCATCGGCGAAATTGCGCTGCTGGATATCCGCATGGAACCCCGGAGACTTGCCGGGCGGCTGCGGGAAATTCAGACTTATGTGATGGAACATTCTCCTCACCGGATTCCCGCCCTCTTTCACTGCGAAGCCCTATGCGGTCCCGTGGTGCCCGGAGCCTGCCTCTATCCCGCTCCCATCGGCCTGGGTGCCACCTTCTCGCCGGAAACCGTATACGGTATGGCAGACACCATCCGCCGCCAGATGCGGGCAATGGGCATCCTGCACGCCCTGTCCCCTGTGCTGGACGTGGCCAAAGACCTGCGCTGGGGGCGCGTAAACGAAACCTACGGCGGAGACCCTGCTTTGAACGCCATGATGGGCTGTGCCTATGTAGACGGAATACAGGGTGAAGATATGCGGTCTGGCGTAGCCGCCACCGCCAAGCATTTTTTGGGCTATTCCCAGACCATCGGCGGGCTGAACCTTACCCGCACATTGGCGGACAGGCGGGAACTGCGGGAGGTATTTGCCACGGTATTCGAGGCGGCCATACGCAAAAGCGGTATCCGCACCGTGATGAACAGTTATTCCGAGTGGAACGGGCGTCCCGTGTGCGCAAGCCGGGAGCTGCTGACGGACCTGCTGCGCACGGAGCTGGGCTTCGAAGGCCTGGTGGTCAGCGACTACCGTTCCGTCCAGCGCCTGCTGCCGGATATTCTGGCTACAGCGGAGGAGATCGGCGCTGCGGCGCTGCAGTGCCTTACCGCCGGGCTTGACATGGAACTGCCTGACAGGCTGGGGTATTCTGACCAACTGGCCCGGATGTTCCGTGACGGCCGTGCCGACATCACATGGCTGGATCAGGCCGTGCTGCGCGTGCTGACACTGAAGTTCGAACTGGGGCTGTTTGAAGAGCCTTTCCCGGAATGGGAACGCTATCCGGATGCCTTCACAGATACCGGAGCGGCAGAACGCACCGCCACCCGCCGAAGCCTGACGCTGACGAAGAATGACGGCATCCTTCCCATACGGGATAAAAATATCCGCATTGCCGTCATAGGACCCTGTGCCGGCAGCCTGCGCCTGCTGTACGGCGGCTACACAGTGCCTTCCATGATGGAAATGTTTCAGGTTACGGAGGATTCCTCACAGATGGCAGGTGTGGTCCTCACAGGCGCGGCAGGTTCGAAACGCAAATACGACCTTGCCGCAACAGACAAGGCCATTCGGGAGGCATATCCTGACGCAAAGACGATTTTGGAAGCACTGCAGTCCTGTTTTCCCCATTGTACCTGGACACAGGGCTGTGACTATCTGGATCCCGTCCTGCAGGACTTTCCCGCTGCCCGGGCCGCCGCCCTGGAAGCGGACGCCGTGATTCTGTGCGTGGGCGGAAAAAACGGCTGGGGCCGCCACTGCAATACCGGAGAGGGCAACGATTCCGCCTCCCTGGATCTGCCCGGCGCGCAGGAGGCGCTGGCGCGGGTGGTTCTGGAGTCCAATTCCCGTACCGTAGTGGTACACACGGACGGCAGACCCCTTACCAGCGAATGGATTTACGAGCATGCCGCCGCTGTCCTGGAAGCTTATATGCCGGGCACCTGGGGCGGAATGGCCATCGCGGAAGTCATAGCCGGGATATTTTCGCCCGCAGGCCGCCTTCCGCTGGCTCTGCCCCGCTCTGCCGGCCACGGACCCGTATTTCATGGAGAGCATGCGGGTTCCGCCGGGGAAAGCTTTGCCGCAGGCGCCCTGAACCGGGACGGATACCTGTTTTCCTCAAATGCGCCCCTGCGCCCCTTTGGTTACGGACTGTCTTATACCGCCTTCTCCTATTCCGGCTTTACCCTCTCCATTGCGCCGGACGGCACGGGAGAAGCCTGCGTCACCGTATCCAATGTGGGCGAAACGGACTCCGACGAGGTGGTTCAGTTTTACGCCCGCGATGTAGTCGCATCCCTAATCCGCCCTGACCGGGAACTGATGGGAGTCTGCCGTGTTCCGCTGGAGGCGGGGCAGCGCAAGACCGTACACTTCTCCTTTCATCTGAATCGGCTTGCCTTCCCTGACGAATACGGCGTCTGGCGGCTGGAACCCGGCCAATTCCGGTTTTTCGTCGGGGGACACAGTGCCGATATCCGGGCGGAAGCAGTCTATACCCTGGAAAACGGACGCGTCATTGAGCCTTCCGGACGGGAATTTTTCGCGGAAGCTTCGGTGGGGGGAGGCATGTGAATCTCAAAGCCCGTACCCGCTTTTCGCCATGCACCGTCAGAGAAATAACAGAACTGCCGCCCCTTCCCTGCAGAGGAAAACGGCGGCAGCAGCTCCACGGCATTTATTCACTTTCCAGTTCCAGCACACAGGACGCCCCTGCAAGCGGAAGCCGGAATACTTCCCTGGGGATATCCCGGCGGCAGTCATACCCGATGACCTCGTGGCTCCGCATACATGCAGCCGCCACATGTCCTGTGCCGGACAGCACGGCGATATGCCGGGGCCAGTCCCCTGTGCCCCATTCCGCCCGCCTGGAAAGCCGTCTTCCGTCCCACTGCCATGCGGCAAGGGTATTGGGACCCCGATTACATACATACAGCGTCCCTTCCCTGTCCAGGCATGCCCCGCCCGGCCAGTTGGAAACGGCTGTCATGCCGCTGGCTGGCTCTGCGGCTTTCTTCTCCCCGTCCGTCCCCAATATGCTGACAGTGCCGTTCAGTTCGTTCACGCAGGCCAGGCTTCCGTCCTCCAGCATCAGAACCTGGCGCGGTCCGCTCCCGTGAGGCTGGCGCAGATACGCCGCCTCCCCTTCCGGAACCCCCTTGTGAAGCCCGTATCGATACAGGCAGTCGTTTCCCAAATCGGCCAGGTACAGTACATTTTCTGCCGTATAGGCCCAGTGGGCATGTGCATCCTTCCTTGAAAACGTCCACAGTATTTTAGTCAATTTTGCATCCACGGCAAAAAAGTCCCCGCTTTCATAGCAGGAACCAAAAAGGACCTCTCCCCAAGCATGTAAATGGCACAGCCCCCGGCCCGGTACGGCAAGCCTGGCGGCAGGCTTCAGGTTTTCTCCCTGAAGCTCATATGCCGTGATGTCCCCGCCGTCCTCCCGTTCCGAAGCCGCATAAATCCATCCGGTACCGCCCCGGCAGCAAAAGGAAGGTCTCTGCCCGTGGCACATGCCGTACACTTTCTCCCCACGTCCTTCCGCCTCCACGCGATACAGTGCAATATCCTCTTCTCCCGGCGCTCCATAGCCGGATACCAATATCAGGCTTTTTTTCATATTGTCTCCATTCTGCCCCTGCGGAAGCCGCCGCATCGGGCTTTGCCTGCCAACCATTCCCGCTTTTCCCGCCAGGGGCAGGGCGTGACCGGCCCAATGTATGCTTCCGATTCTATGTTTCCTGCCTCAATGCGGCTGACGCCTGCCCGGCCGGATGCCGCCCCTTAAAATGCCGGATGGAAATCATGTGCCTTAATGCTGGTTCCTCCGTCTGCAAGAATGCACTGTCCCGTAATATAAGCCGACATATCCGATGCCAGAAACAACACTGCGTTTGCAATATCCGCCATCTGTCCCCGGGGAAGCGGCTGGCATCTGTCAAGTGCCTGTATGAACGCGCCCTTCTGCTCTTCGTCCATTTTCTCCGTCTCGTCGTACATCACGTCGCTCATCACCACACCCGGACAGACCGTGTTGACGCGTATCCCGTCTGCCGCGCAGTCCAGCGCCATGGCACGGGCGGCGGCATTCATGGCCCCCTTTGTACCCGCATACAGCAGATTGGTGGGCTGTGTCATCATGCTGTGTATGGAGGATATGTTCACGATGCTGCCGCCCTTTCTCCCACGCATCCCCGGCAGAAAGGCACGGGCAAACCGCAGTCCGCTGAGATAGTTGGTTTCCAGCAGGCGCGCCATATCCTCATCCCTGTATGCATCCGCAGCGCAGTGGCAGTTCACCCCCGCAGTACATACCAGAATGTCGATACCGCCGCTGTCACGCAGAACTGCCTGTGCAGCGTCCTCGCTTTGGGCCGCATTTGCAAGATCGATAATATATCCACGGCATTCCGGCATTATCTGCCCCAGTTCCCTTTCCGTGCCCAGGACATATTCTTCATTCCGGCCGCCGAAATAGACTGCCGCTCCCTGACGGGCAAACAAAAGAGCAATGCTCTTGCCGATTCCCCGGGCCGCCGTGGTGACAAAGGCCTTTCTGCCTTCCAGTAATTTATTATAATCCCGGATTCCGCTTTCGTAAAGCTTCAATTCTCTCATCATATCAGAACCTGCCCTTCCCTGCCGGATGCAGTATAGGTTTCAATATCAAAACGGCGGAGCAATTCCTCTATTGCCGGTCTGTCTCCCCGGGCTGCACGCAATTCCACACCCCAATCCAGGCCGCGGTACTTTGCCGCCTCCGGCTGTGTCTCAATAAAATGAAGGAATTCGGCCATCATCTCTGTTCCCCATACCGGCGCATCCACATCCGCCGTGGTATAAATCCCCCGGCGCAGCTTCGGAAACGCATACATATCCCTGGCCTGCATTTTATATGCATTTTCGATAACCATGTCCACCATATGGCTCGGCACAAACAGCACGCCGTTTTTCGTCCCGATGACGATGTCTCCGGGAAGGCACAGCGCCTGACCGATACGGCAGGGTCCGTTGAATGCGGTGAGCTGGCAGTCTCTGATCGGTGTGGGGTCTACTCCCCGGTAATACACCTGCACATCCATTTTCTGCATCTGCTCCACATCCCGCACACCGCCCCAGACAACGGCGCCGCCTGTTTTGGTGCGCGCCTGAATGGCCGTAGTCAGATTCCCGCCCACAAAGGTACCCTTGAAAATCTTATCATACAGGTCGCATACCACCACATCCCCTTCCTGAAGGCTGTCAATCACCCACTGGTTGCAGTCCCCCTTCCAGCCCTTTTTCCCTGCGGTATCAAAGGCAAGAAAGCGCAAGTCAGGGCGCTGGGGCATGAAGCAGCAGGTAACGGCACGTCCATACAGCTTTTTTCCCTCATGCAGCGCATGCAGCTCTCCCTGAAACTGAAAACGGTATCCGCTGAAATACAGGGGATGCCAGATCTCTTCCTGTGTCAGTGTTTTCAGGATTTCTATTTTGTCGTCCTCTACTCTGGGACGGCCGTCCGAAAAGCGTCCCCCTTTCCAGTCACGGGTCAGCTCTATAATTTCTTCCCTATCATTCAATATCATATCGTTGCTCCTATTTTAGTTCCGCAGTTTGTTGCAGAGTGCTGTTTTCCAGTTCCGCAGTTTGCTGCCATGTGCCAGATATGGACTCTATAATCTTCACTTCCACATCGTCCAGCTGCGCAGCAGACCGGGGGCCTTCCAGTACGCATCCGGTGCAGTCCTCCAGTCAGGCATGCTTCTCGCCTCGGGGTCAAACACCACTTCGCCGGCCCGCAGTGTTGCAACGCACTCCAGCCTTCCCTCTCCCGTAAGCCTGGCACCGCCGCAGTCCATGAATCCAAACCTGCCTTCCCGCCGGCGCAGCACTGCAATATCCGCACAGGCACCTAAATCCAGCGTCCCCAGCTCGGTATGAGAAACGGCCAGCGCCGGGGCACGCGTTATGCGGTACAATACCTCTGTGAGCGGCATTCCCATGGCCAGGAATTTGCCTGCCACATACAGCAGGTCAATGACCGGACCCGTGACATTCTGATGATGCAGATCCGTAGAAATGGTGTCCGGCCAGAATCCCTGTTCAAAGCAGTTTACCGCCTGGCGGAACCAGAAACTTCCGGAGCCATGACCCACATCAAACCGGATGCCCCTGGCGCGTTGGGACAGAATATAGGGCTGCAGCTTTCCCTCCCCGTCCAGGAGCGGGAATTGCTGGGCAAATACATGGGTATGGATATCTCCGGGTTCCAGCCTGGCCAAAATGGCCGGATAGCTGCGTTCCGGCACTATGGGAATACTGTCCGCCATCACACATTTGCCGCACAGGGAAGCTGCCTCCCGCGCACCGTCAATGGATGCCCATGTTGGATGTGCGGAATTTTCATGCTCTGCTCTGTAATGTGCACTTTTGATTCCAACCACGATATCGGGCCATGTCTGCGCCACTGCTGCCGCAATTTTCGGGTTGATATCTTCCACTGCCTGTTCGGAAGCCGGATAGTGCATCCCCTTGGCCGCTATGTCTATAAACGCAAGTACACGCAGTTTGGTGACATCAATTACATTTTCCTTAAAATCCCCGAAATTCCGCCACCCACAGGTTCCGGCATCCACCGCCGTGGTCACTCCGCAGCGAAACATGTGTTCTTCCGCATTTGTTGTACGAAGCGAATCTTTCGCCGGATAAGGAAACATGGGGTATATATGGCAATGCAAATCAATCAGCCCGGGCGCAACGATACAGCCCTCCGCTTCTATTATCGTATCCGCATCTGACGCGATGCCCTGTCCGCGGGCAGCAATTTTCCCGTCTTTTACCGCCACGTCCTCTTCCTCTATCAGGCCTGTACAGGGATCGTACACCATACCGCCTTTTAGAACCAGGTCATAACTTGTCATCATTGTCCTCCTAATTTAGTCGCTGCGCGACGGCTCTTCAGTATAGAGTCCCTGCGGCGCCTTCGGGACACCTCTAAAGCGTAAAATCCTCACAGCGCTTTCTGTCCCGATATTTGTCCGAAAGTACAAATATCATCTCCACCTCCACCGGGATATTGCGGTTCGGCATATTTCGCGTTCCCATCACAGTCCGGGCATGCCGGCCTCGTTCCTGTAAAATTTCCATACAGGTATCCGAAAAGCCCTCCGCAACCTTTTCCGGATTTTCAAAGTCTCTGCCGCAATTTACCAGTGCCAGCGCACGCACCATATGCCGGATACAATCCAGGCTCCCGTAACGCTCCTGTACTGCGCGCAGCAATGTCTTCGCGCACTCCGCCGCTGCCTGATACCCCTCCTCCGGTGTCAGTTCCTCTCCAATCCGTCCTCTGCACAGCGGCTCATATGTATTGATATCCTCCGGTCCATGGCCGGAAACGTATACAATTCCCCCCGCCTCACGGATGGGAATCAATGGTTTATATTTTTGAAAACGCTGTACCGTCTCACAGCCGTTTTCCCAAATCCTATGTATGGTAGACATCTTTTTCTCCTGATTATCAGTCCCGCAATTGTTCCCCTGATTCTTTTCTCCGACAGAACAATCCTGTCCCAACTTCTATCTGCGTACTTTGATGATGGCGTCAACGCATACCGGCATATTACCTTCCAGCACATAGGCTCCCATGGCCGCACGGGCATGCTGGCCCCGGCGGCCGAATACTTCCACCATCAAATCCGAAAAGCCGTTCATCACCGGAGGCATATTGTAAAAATCGCCTGCACTGTTTACCAGGCACAGGGCCTTCACAAAGTAATCCACCCTGTCCAGGCTGCCGATATATGCCTGCAAAGTACGCAGCATATTTAAACCGCACAGTCTGGCAGCTTTATACGCTGTCTCTTCATCTATCTCTGCACCTACGCGCCCCACATAGACAGGTTTCCCCTTCTCATCCACGGGATAATGTGCGGAAAAGTACAGCATATCGTCCGCAAATACCGCTTCCGCCGCTCCCTTCCCTCTCCAGTCGGTCTGCTGCAGCACAATACCCAGCTGCTCCATTCTTTTTTCGGTAGCTCCCATATTATCCTCCTGTCATCGTCCCACATGACAACCCTAAAGTTCTTTTCCCCGCTCCATGGCTCTGCCGCCTAAAGCTCTCTTCCCCGCCCCATGACTCCACCGTCTAAAGTCTCTCCGCCGCAACCCGCATCACCATTCATTTCTGTTTGAAGCCAGATACCCGGCAGTACATCGGAGCAGAGTGTCGCATACTTCCTCCACCTCTCCGGGCGTAAGCATCAACGGATTCAGAATGATGGTATTCTCCCGCTCGTCAGAGCCGATATACACCCCTTCCGCCTTCATTTCCGCACAAAGCCAGGCAGCGCTTCCGAAAGGCATTTCCCCCAACACTCTCGGGAAATCCTGTCCAACAGGTCCCTCTTCCTCCCGCCGGACCCGCGTAAAACCACATGTGTGCAGCGTCTGTTCAAACCGGATGCATGCGGCCAAAAGGCGATGCCGTTCTTCGTCCGTATCCCGAGCCATATAAACCTTTACCGCAGCATAGAGTCCGGCCATAGCCTCACGGGAGGTTTTGCAGCAGCGGCATACGCCGTCTGTGGGCGGACCCCAGCGCCGGCACCGCGCAATCCATTCCCGGCGTCCCAGAATCAGACCGGAATCCTGCGGCCCGCGCAGTGTTTTTCCCCCGCTGAAAATTACCATATCCGCTCCCATTTGTGTAAATCGCCACAGGTTTTCCGCCGGAGGGTTCTGCGCCGCCGCATCCGCGATTACCGGCACTCCATGCGCATGGCCAATCTCCAGTACACGTTCCAGCGGCAGCGAGCCGTCCCGGCCATGATAAATGAAATAAGCAATTGCCGCCGTTTTTTCCGTTATGGCATTTGCCAGTTCCGCTTCGGAAGGCGGCATGCTTTCCTCTCCCAGGAAAACCAGCTTCGCCCCCGCAGCTTCAATACATTTATCATAAGGGTTATGCTGCGCGCGCTGGAGAATGATTTCCCTGCGGGTCCCGCTTTCCGGCAATGCGCGGTATGCCTCTTCACTGTCCAGAGCCATACATGCAGCCGCACATATCATCAGCCCGCCTGCCGCCCCGTTGGAGATATAGGCTCCCTCATTCTGCGTAAGCCCGGCGATGGCATCACCCGTCTTTTCCTGTACCTCTGCCAAATCCACCATACTGCCCGCAATCTCCGCCATTGCGCGCAGGCTTTCCTCCCCCATACAGCTGGCTCCGTATTTTGTAAATGTATCCTGTGCGTTGATATACCGCCGGATACCCAGTTCTTCAAAAATATCCATAGCTGTCAATCCTTTTTCAGAAACGGATTCTCATTTACCCATGATCGGTTTTTCCGCCCGTCCGAATGTTCCGAAAAGCTGGCAAATACATCAATGACTTCTGACGCATCCGCCTCTTCGCCGATTTCTGCCAATCCCCCATCCAACGGCAGCAGCTTTAAGGCCCTCCAGGCATTTTCCGCAGCCTTCCACAAGGGCAGATGGGCGGCACAGCAGGCATCGGTTACCGCATATCCCTCCTCCACCCAGCGCCGTTCCGCCGCGGCATACCTCTCCTCCAGCAGGTTGTCCACCGTCAGCCCGTCCGCCGCGCCTCCGTCATCCAGAAATGTACGCAGACAGTTAATGCATGCCGTCACACGGGGATGATAGTACCCCTGAATCAGCTCGTGGTAATCACGGCTGGGATAATCAATCAGATTGGGAATGGTCTTCGCAAAAGTAGTCCCCATATCCCTCATCCATCCGCGGAAATCTTCCGGCATACAGTCGGCACCGGAGACATCCGGGTCACAGGGACGTCCTCCGTAACGGCGGACTTTGGTTTCCACATAGGACTCCTCATCCTCCCCTGTCATCCGCTCCAGCTGTATCAGCAGCTGCTCCAGCAATGCGGCGTGCATTTCAAACGCCGGATGCAAATCTCCCTGCCATTCCCCCCGGTTCAGAAACAGTTCGAACAGACAGCGCAGATGCATGTTAAAATATTCCGTAATATACTGCCGCATCACATCAAACATATCTCGCCCCGCAAAGCGGTTTTTCTCCCCCTCCGGCAGGGCCGCCATAGTCTGCATATACCGATCCAGAAGGCTTGCCACCTCATGCGATTCCCTTAACGGCACCAGACGGCGCTGGGGGCGCACCAGATAGCAGCGCTTCTGATAGCGGGCATGGGAACTGTCCCTGTGGGAATAGACGGCCCTGTGCAGAAAACCAAGCGCCTTCACCCCGGTTTCCGCGGCACCCGCCCCATAACGCTGCAGCGCGGTTTTCCGTAAAAAACCCTCCAGTGTAACGTCCCCCGGATTCCATGCCAGTTGAAATAAGAGGTCAAAAAAATGCAGACTGAATCCGCACAGTTCGGTGCAGTTTCCGAATCCCTCTCCGCGTTTTACGACGCTTGTGTCAGTTATTTCCCTGGCAGCTTCGATATGGCGTTCAAAGTCACCGTGCAGATGGTCATCTCCTCCAAATTCATTCAACGGCTCCAGGATATAACGCGCCCGGCGCAGAGGGCCGTAATTCGCATCCCGATACATAGGTTCGCGGAAAGTACTGTCCGTCTCCTTCCTGTTTGGCCATAAATCCAGAAAATATACCTCCTCCGGCAGCGCGTCCACAAATCGCTCCATGACTCCCGGCATTGTCCAGATACAAGGCGGCGTGTTCGCCCTCACCCCCCAGCCGTCGAAGAAAAACCGGGCATCCGGAACTACCTCTCTTATGGCTTCATATGTATATTTTGCAAAATCCAGATTGATCCGGATAAAGTCTTCTATGTCTGTGGATATATGGTGCTCCGAGGGCGGGCATGCCGAAAAATGACGGCATGGACCGTAGGTCTCTATCCATGTCTCCACAAAAGTCTTCACAAAGGTTTTGTACAACGGTTCATCCGGATAAAGATAGGGTACCGTCTCTGCTTCTGCCTCATCATCCTTCACCCACTCACAGCCAAAGTACCTGGCGTCTGGATATACTCTGCGGAACTCCGGACTGGTTTCCTGGGGCATCATCTGCACCATGGTCTCGATTCCAAGGCTGCGGGCATATTCCGCAGTATTCCGGACCACCTCCATCCTGGCAATATCCCCCGGTGTAACAGGCTCTGTCTTTACCCCCATCTTCTGGAAAGTACGCTTGCGCACATAGGTATTCCAGCTGTAAAACCGATAAGAATTTATCTTGTTATGCGCATACATGTCCAGTTCCCGCCGGCGCTCTTCCGCATTCAGAAAGGCTCCGAAATTATACACCCACTGCCCCACTGTATGCCGGAACCGAAATGCCGAACGTTCTACCAATGTCAGATCCGGCAATTCCAGGTCCGGTTTTTGCATATAAGAATCCCCGTCATAATAAAATCCAACCCCAAACTGTTCCTGAAGCAGATGACATACACTGTAATGCACGGAGCGCTGATTTGAGCCGCCAAGCACCAGCACTTCGCCCCGCACCGCAATGGCAATGCAGTCATTTTCCGTCTCACTCTCTCCCGGCAGCACATGTTCCCGCTCCTCAAAAGCGCGAATCATCCCATGGGTAGCCGGCCTTCCAACCAGGATCCTGCCGCCCGGCAAGGAAGCCGCCTCCCTTTCCCGTGCAAGCAAAAGCCGCGCCCCGCTGATTTTCTGTATATACAGACACAGCTCCTGCGCCGCATGGGTCTCCAGCCAGGTTGCGTTTTCGCCCAATATGACACAACAGCATGCTGCCCCGTGCTCCGTAATTTTCATATGCAGTTCCTCCTCGTTTTCTTCACACTACCTTTTGTTGGTTCCTTTTTTCTGAAACCTTTTGCCGCTTCCTTTTTGCCTGTTTTTTATAAAAAATGACTGTCTCTTTCCTTCTGTCTTCAGTGTACCACGGCTTTTTCTGAGGCTCAATCAATAGAATTTGACAACAAATCTCTAATTTTTGATACCGGCATTATCACCGTTATCCAAATACCCTCTATCCATTCTCCGAACCTCCAATTTTCCTCAAAATCGTTGCGCCCAAATGTCAAAGCTATGTTATACTGAATATGCTTCAAAGCAATCCACACAGGAGGTGAAGGTCAAACCATGAATCACTATATCCTGATCTGGTCTGTCTGTACCTTTGTAGAAAGCCGTGTAAAGGAAGAAATTCCCATGGAAGAGCTGGTGCGTCAAACCGGATTTTCCCTGGCACATATCCGGGATGTATTCCGCAAATGTACCGGTAAACCGTTGACCCGGTATGTACAGGAGAGAAAAATTGCCAATGCCGCCCAGGAGCTTCTGGATACGGACAGGACAATCCTTGAGATCGCCGTAAATTACGGCTTTTCCGGCAGAACTGTCTTCTCCCGGGCCTTTCGTCGGTATACCGGTTATACGCCCTCCCAGTTTCGTACCGAAGCCCCTTTGCTTTCCCGGGTGCGGCTCTGTGCCGGGGTGTTCGGTGCCGCTCTTCCCAACAGGAACAGCGATTTCGGAGACAGACTGTCGGTGTGAAACAACTGAACACACAAAGATGATATGATGAAAATGATATGGAAATATATTCAGAAAAGGAAAGAAAAAAGAGGAGACAAACCATGGAAAAACAAGAAAATGCAATTTTATACGGTGTGCCCAAGGTAGCCTATGGCCAGGACGGATGTACCCCTTTTCCCATGTGTATCCGCTCCTGTGGAACATACCTGGGGTGTGCTGTGGATTACACCCGGGCTATGGCAGAAAGCGGTGCCGCCTTCCGACTGACCTGGGATACCGCCTGTTGGAACGGCGGCAATGTGGATGCAATTCTGACCTTTGATGATCCCGTAAAGGTATTCCGCTGCGGCATGAGAGCCATGGAGCGGAACCTGAAATTCCTCAGCCGGACACCGGATACGAAAAAGGAGGACTTTACAGCCTTCATCCGCAGGGAAATCGATGCCGGGAACCCTGTAATTGCACTGGGCATCATCGGTCCTCCGGAGGCCTGTATCATCACCGGTTATCGGGAGGAGGGCAGGATACTTCTGGGGTGGAATGTGTTCCAGGAGTATCCGGAATACCAGGCAAATGTCCGATTTGAGAAAAACGGGTATTTCATCACAGATGTCTGGTGGGAAAATCCGGATACTACTGCTCTGATTGCTGCCGGCCCGGATGCGCTCCAGCCCCTTACCTTGGGTGAAGTACTGCAAAATGCAGCCGAAGTACTGGAAGGACACATGTACGGAACCTATGCCAAAGGCACGCTGGCTTATGATGCCTGGAAAAATGCCTTGCTGTGCGACAGAGATTTTCCCGAGGACGCTGTCATGCCCCTGTTGGTGGAACGTATGATGTGCCATGGAGATGCTATGGACTGTCTCTCTGATGGCCGCTGGCACGCCGCAAAATACCTCTACAGACTGGCGGAACAATATCCTGCGGCGGCTTCTAAGCTGAAAACCGCCGCAAAGGAAATGGAAGGCATATCAGAAATCCTCTGGAAGGAAATGATCCCTGTTCTGGGCGGATGGGAGCGGGAAGAAAATCAGATGCGCCGGCTGGCAAAACCAGAAAACCGCCGGCTGTTGGCCGGACAGATTGAACGCATGAAGGCACATGATGAACGGGCATATGCCTGTATCCGGGAACTGACGTAAGGAATCTCCGGAATGGCACAAACAGCAGCTGCCGAAATTTTTTTCCTCCGTGTAAATCCAATCCGTACCTTCCCGACACTATTATTATGGAAGCCGAAATAAGAAAAACAAAAGGTACCTGTATGACAAATATCGATATGTATGCAAATAAATATCTGGGAAAAATATTCTACTTTTGCTTGAAAAAAACCGGAAACGAGCTGGATGCCGCAGACCTTTCCTGCGAAATCAGCCTGGAAATAGTACAGGCCCTGGCTCGGGGAAAGGATCCGGAAAAAATCAATGCATGGATCTGGGCTGTTGCGCGGAACCGTTGGGCCAAATGGGCCGCGAAAAGGTATTATCATGCCCTGGAGCAAGTGGATATTGAGGACTATAGTGATGTCTTGCCATCTGTGAAAAACGTTGAGGATGATATCATTCATTCCCAGGAGCTGGAATGCGTCCGCAGAGAACTGGCGTTTATCAGAAGCGATTACCGCAACCTCCTTGTAGCGCACTACTTCGAAGAAAAAAGCGTATCCCAGATATCACATCAGTTCGGCATTCCATTGGGAACTGTAAAAACAAAGCTGCGAAGCAGCCGAAAAATGTTGAAAGAAGGTATGGATATGGCCAGACAATTTGGTACAAGAAGCTTTCAGCCCGAAACCATTCGGTTTATTTCTTCCGGAAATCAGCCGTCAGGACTGCCCTTCAGGGCTGTGAATCGAAAACTGCCCGTTAATATTCTATGTGCGGCAAATAACAACGCCAGTACAATTGAAGAACTATCCATGGAGTTGGGGATTGCAATGCCCTATATGGAAGAAGAAGTGGGGCTGCTGACAGAGAGCGAACTTCTCCGAAAGCTGGATAACGGCAAATACATAACCAACTTTTTCATTTCCCCGAAAGAGTGCCAGAATGAGATCAATGAACTGTGCTGCCAATTTGCAGAAAAGCATTATAAAACGATCTGGAATATTGCCGGGCAGCTGTTGGCAAAAGGCAATGAGCGGAAAATTTTCAGCGGTATTTTCAGTGACGCCGATGCACAGTCCTACTTTGCGTTTCTGATAGAACAGAAACTGGAGCTCCATGAATTTCAGCCTGACATATACGTTAAATTCAAAAGAAAGGACGGCGGAACCTGGGGTGTCATCGGAAAAGAGGCAGATGCTGTGTGCCGGATACCCCTCAAAAGCTTTAATAATTCTTTAAGTGAAGTGGGGGCTCTGGTGAAGTGGAATGGATATCAGTCCGGTCATGGGAAACAACCCTACACGCAGGAAGTACCAAATAGCAGTGATCTGACAATGTTGAAGGCAATTGCAGAGAAAAAGGAGCCTTCCGCGAACTCTGTTATGGATGAAGAGTGTATTGAACGCCTTACAGAACAGGGATTTTGTACAAAATCAGAAGATGGCAGACTTCAGGTAGCTGCGCCCTGCGCCCGTTACAACGACTTTGAAATGCTGATGGAATATCTGACCATTCTGCCGGAATATGAGCTGCTGAAAGGGGAGATTCACACCTATACTGACTCGGTAAGAAACATTATCGCTCAGTACAGCATTTCATACCTGAAAGATGATTTTGACTATTATGTGATGATGTCCGGGGAACTTCGATCTGTCTTTGCCTCACTCTGGATCGATAAAAAGCTTTACACCGGAGAAAATTCCATGTTTTCTGCGTTGTATTACTGATAATATGAAACTGCCGCTTTCCGGCCGGAGCGAATGTCTTCGGCCGGAAAGCAATTTTCCGGCTTACCTAATGCCTTTTACGCCTGTCCTTCTCTTTTCTGTCATTCCCATGTCCATTCCTTTCAGCAGCAGGTAACCTGCCAAGGAAGCCAGGCTTTCGTAACATATATTTCACAAAAAAGAATGAATTCCGAATAAACTGCAAAGTTATTACAATGTATCAATGAAGGGCAAAAAAGTACGGGCCATGGAGAATGGTCCGGCATGCTCTGATAAGACGTCTTAGAGGAAGCAAACCAGATGACAAAACAAGAGCTCGAAATGTGCATAGCTGAATATGGCAAGGATATCTACTCCTTCTGCAGGCAGCTTACAAACAGTCGGCCGGAGGCAGACGACCTGTACCAGGATACGTTTCTGACGGCTGTGGAATTAAGGGAAAAGATTAACTGCAGCCAGAATCCCAAAAGCTATCTGCTTTCCATTGCACTGCGCATATGGAAAAACAAAAGACGCAAATCTGCATGGAGAAAGCGAATTGCAGATGTGCAGCCCATCCTGGAAGAACGAGATGCTGACATGAGAGAATCCGCGGAACCATCCCCGGAGGAACGCTTTGCCCGTCGGGAAAGGAATACTTTAATACGAAACGCCGTCAATCAGCTGCCGGAAAGACTAAGGGTCGTAGTACTTCTATTTTACATGGAGAACCTGTCCACGGCACAGATTGCGGCAGCCATGCACCTGCCTCCGGGAACCGTACTCAGCAGACTGCACCGGGCTCGGAAGATGTTAAAAAAAGAATTGGAGGATGTTTTAAATGGATAAAGAACTGGACGATGCATTGAGACAGGCCCTTACTCCGGACGAGGAAGCCGATTTTGGGCTGAATCAAACTATATTAAATCAGGCAAAGGAGCTGAGAACTATGAGAGAAAAGAAGAACAGAAATTTATCCGCTGCAGCTGCGGTTGCGGCATTGGTATTGTGTGTCAGTTCCCTGACTGCATATGGGGCATGGCGGTATCTGTCCTCTTCCGATGTGGCCGGGAATATACAGGATTTTTCACTGGCGGAGGCATTTTCCAGTGACCGGGCCCATCTCATTAACGAGACCCAAAACTGCGGAGATTACCGTGTGACATTATTGAGCATTGTTTCCGGGGAGACCCTGTCTGCCTATCCCCATGGGCACAATGGTTCCGTATCCGTGGACAGAACCTATGCTGTAATCGCCATTGAGAACGGAGATGGAACACCTATGCCGAAACTTTCTGAAGCAGCTTATGCCAAACTGGAATTTTTTGCTTCACCGTTGATTGGAGGTTATAATCCGGCTTTGTACCATATGGCGTCCATGGCCGGAAATTATACGGACATGACGGAAAACGGAATTTTATACCGACTGATCGAATGCGACAATATGGAGATTTTTGCGGATCATGACCTGTATCTCTGTGTCTCTGATGGAACCTTCTACAATAAGGAGGCTTACCGCTATGATGAGCTGACGGGAAAAATCAGCAGGAATGTGGACTATGAGGGCCTGAATGTACTGTTTTCCCTGCCGGCGGATGCCTCGAAAGCAAACCCGGAAAAGGCGGCGGAATACATTGCAGCCCTGGGTGTTACCTCTGATTATCTGACGGAGAAGCTTCATGCGGAATTAGAAGATTCGTTTGAGGTCAAGGCCGGGGAAGAAAATCCCCAGGGAGCGGAAGCAGCAGAATATGCGCTGCAGTTTGTGGGAAATCCCTATGTCTGGGGAAAAGAAAGTCTGACAGAAGGAACGGACAGCTCCGGCTTTACGAAGAGTGTATATGCCCATTTCGGAGTCAGCCTTCCCCATAGTGCCGCGGCACAGCGTGCGATGGGAACCAAGGTGGAGACACTGGAAAACGCGGAACCCGGGGATTTGATTTTCTATGAAACGCCTGCCCATGCGGCCATCTATCTTGGAGACGGAATGGTGGTGCATGCAATGCCGGAAACGGGTATCTGTATCTCGGAAGCGGATTTTGACGAAATTGAGGAGATCCGGCGGATTATGGAGGTCAGCCCTCCTCAATCACACAAATGATATCTGCTATATAACCCGGGCTGTTACATCGTTGATTTCCTAATCATTGATGTGACAGTCCTGATATTAATTTCGCCATATTTTTCTCCTGCGCTGTTCCTGTAACCACTGGTCATTTCGCTTATAAACTCTCTGACAATCTGGAATCTGTATGAGTCAATTCCAAATTCTTTGGCATATTTTACAATTCCATGAATATCAGATGCAGCTTCTTTTATTTTATATGCCATAAAACCGTCTGGCAATTCTTTACACACTTCAGTCCCCTCAGATATCTTTTCTGCTCCACAGTTACCCGGCGGCTCTCGCAGGCTTTCTGGATTGCCTTATTGTGCGTCCAGACATCCAACCGCTTCTCCTCCAGAAAAGAAACCACCCCATCATACTGCTTTGCCAGGGCTGTTGCAAAATACCATGCCCGCATCATGTTCACATAATACTCCTCCGAGCGGATTCCAGCCACCCACTCCGGATACTCCGGCCCAAATGCCTTGTCCATGTAATAGCGCATCAACATACCCACACCAAAGCGAATGGTATAGGTTTCCTCAGAAGCAATCCACCGACGTACCGGCTCCAGAAGCTCCTCCGTATGCCTGGCAAACACTTTCGGAGCCATCATGTCGCAGGTGGCCCAATTATCAATGTAGGGCAGAAAACGTTCCGTCTGTTCCAGACATCCCTCATAATCCCGAATCTGCTCCACGATAAAGGCATGGACATTATTCTCATCATAATACTTGTGAGGGAGCTGCGCCAGAAACTCCCCGATCTGCGGATCTTTCGCCCACCTCTTTGCAAGGCTGCGCAACTGCGGGGTACGCACGCCGATAATGTTCTCCGGTGACACTGTGGGTATCAATTTCGCTTGGAAATTCTTGTATTCCACATCCCGTAAAGCCCATAATTCCGACCGTATTCTATCGATTATACATTCTTTCATATGCTCTCCTATTAAACTTGTATTCACCTTAAAGCAGCCAGCTGAATCCATTAGTCCGCCAGCCTCCCGTAGAAACCCACTGTATCGTCAATCTCACGCTGTGTCGGATGTCCTTTCGCAATGCCCCCTATCAGCTTAAACGGCCCAAATGTGTCAAAACCACAGCATCCATAAACCCCAATACCTTCCCCCCTTCTCTTTGACCTTTGCTGACACCGAATTGGTGTATTTCCCGTTGTCATTTCATTCCTCCTTCTGCTCTGCACCTGATTCTATCGCATGGGCTGTGCTTTCCTGATTATAATAAATATCCGGGCCTTTCCTCTCACTGTCTCAGATCGGACTGTCTTCCAAAAAGACGCCCACCCTTATCCGGCAAGCGTCCCTTCAGTCATCCGTATACGTTTTTCCGAATGGTACTATATGCAGATCCATTCCGTTTTACCAGTAAAGCCGCCTGCCTCACTGAATGCGGAATTGCCCTATCAGGCTGTTCAGAATCCTGGCCTGATCAGACAGTTCTCTTGAAACTGAGGCACTTTCTTCCGCGACAGTTGAATTCGTCTGCACTACCCTTTCGATTTCCCTGATTCCCTCCTCCACAGATACAATCATTTCCGATTGCCGGACACTTGCCAGAGCAAGATCATCCATCAACATTTTTATGGACTGGATACACTCATTGATAATCTGCACTGCAGAAATAACGTCTCCTGCTGCCGCTGTTCCTGTCTTCACATCCTGCACGGAGCCTTCGATCAGAACACCGGTGCTCTGGACGGCCTCTCCGGACTCGGCGGCAAGGCTTCGAACCTCCTCCGCCACAACAGCAAAGCCTCTGCCTGCCTCGCCGGCGTGAGCTGCTTCTACTGCAGCATTCAATGCCAGGATATTGGTCTGGAAAGCAATGTCCTCAATGGTCTCAATAATGCTGCCGATCTTAGCCGAGGACTGTTGAATATTTTTTGTAGCCACCTTCAGCTGCGCCATCTTTGTATCAGCTTCTGCGGCATAACCATTGGCTTTGTCAACCAGTTCACTGGCATTGTGACAGCATAGATTGCTGTCTTTAATCTGTGCTGTAATCTTGGTCACATTTGTTGCCAACCCCTCCACGGATGCCGATTGTTCCACGGTTCCCTGTGATAGGGTATTAACTCCCGCAGACAGCTGTTCTGCACCCGAATCCACCTGATTTGAAATATGCGAAATGTCCCTCATCAGTTTGGTCAGATTGGTACGGATCGTCTTCAGACTTTCAGCCAGGACTCTAAAATCACCAATGTAATATGATTCATTCCGGACAACGTCTACGGCGATGTTTCCGTCTGCCATCTCTCCCAGAATCCGCCCGATATCATCAACTGCCTTGCGCAGATAGCTGCAGACGTCGTGAGTGGTCTGTGCTATCATACCAATTTCATCCTTTCTGCCATAAAATTTTTCCAGCGCCTGGTCGGCGGAGAGATTCATGCCGCCCAGATGCCTGATAGCCCGCTCCACTGCCATGAGCTCCCTGCCCTGGCGGTACAATATCAAAAGTGTCACCAGAATAATAACCACTGCCACTGCCGCACATATCGTACCTACCGCAATACGCACTTCCGACAGCGCTCCGAATACCTCTGCCGCACTGTCACGGACCATGAAGACCCACCCGCGGTCTTTCAGATATTTATACACGACCAGCTGTTCCACGCCGTTTTCGTCTTCATAAGCATAAGTACCCGCCTGAGTATTGCCGTCCTCCTTGATTTTCCGGATGATTTCCTGGTAACCGCTGTCCGTCGTTTCGGTGTTCAGCAACTCTTCATTCTCATGATAAAGATAGACACCGGTCTCCGCATTCAGAAATACATATTCACTGTTCGGAAGTCCCTGAATATCCAGTCCCAGCAGAACATCCATCAGCCGGTCCGCATAGACCCCTGCTCCCACATAGCCGATGCAGTCTCCCTCATCAAAAATCGGATAATACATGGAAAGTATCATGCTTCCTGTTCCCGGTGATTTCATGATACCCGAATTGGTCAACGCCTCCCGGGCCAGAATGGTATTCCGGAACTGTTCCAGCGATTCCCCTGTCCTGGTGGTGATACCGATTGCCTGCTGTGATGTATGAGTCAGCACATGGGTATCCGGAGTGGCGATATAAAGTCCTTCAAAGATACCCTTGACAGCAGCAAAGTCTTCCGTGTATTTCTGAACTCCTGCCAACAGCTCCGGATTGTCCGAATCCATAAGCAGATTATGTACATCACTCCCAAGCGCGAAAGCCGTCATATATTCCTCCGCGGATGCTACATAGTCATTGATGATGGCGGCCCTGGATTCCACGGCATCCGTCATCTGATTGGTAATATCATTCCTGACGATGGACGATACTCTTTCAGATACTGTCTGCCATAGCAGAAGCATTCCCGCCAAAGTAATGATTGTGGTAATAATGCCAATACGAGTTGCCAGTTTGCGGTTTACAAGAAATTTTATGATCTAATTACCCCCATGCTGCAGATTGAACGCCATCCATATCACCTGAATGACTGTTCTACAAGATGTTATATTTATGTTTTTCCAGAAAATATTTTATCACAAATACTTTTGCTTTTCAATATCTTATATTGTGCTTCCCTCCGCTGCTCCCCTGTCTTCCTTACTCAGCAGACAACACATAGCTTCCGCCTCAATACCAATGCCTGTCTGACCAGAAAGCTTCCCCCTTCCCTTGACAAATCTTACCAATTCTATCATAATACTGGCAACTGCAGATGGGAAAACTCCTGTACAGTGCTTCGATCAACCAGATAAGCTTTATGCAGGATATATACCACTGTACAACTATTTATCAGGAGTAGAAACCATGGTCATCCGAAGATATCAGCCCTCAGACTGCGGACAAATGGCGGAATTGTTCTACCAGACTGTCCACTCCGTAAACGCAAAAGATTACACAAAAGAGCAACTGGACGTGTGGGCCACCGGCAAGGTAGATTTAACCAGATGGGGGCAATCTTTCTCAGCACACTACACAGTAGTAGCCATTCTGGACAACATGCTTGCCGGGTTTGGCGACATTGATGAAACCGGCTATCTTGACCGGCTGTATGTCCATAAAGACTATCAGCGCCGGGGAATCGCAACCGCCATCTGCGATTCTCTGGAACAGGCGTTTGAGGTAGAAAAAGTGGTCTCCCATGTCTCAATCACCGCCAGGCCTTTCTTCGAGGCCCGTGGATACCTGGTCAGAAAAGAACAGCAAGTAGTCCGGGAAGGGATTTCTCTGACTAATTATGTCATGGAGAAAAAACTTTCATTCAGACCTTCCTCATAGGCATATTCTTTCCCCCTTTTCAATATGTGTTTGTTCATTCATTCTTTTCTGCCTGACTTTTGGCGGAAGGTCATTTGCTTCCCGGTAAAGACGGAGATAATTGGTTCTGCATCTATTGACAAGACAAATCAATAACGATATATTGATTAGAAGGAGTACCCTAAAACCGGTATACTGACCCGACTTACTCGTATCCAAATTGCAGAAAATGCATTTTTCTTCTGCAAAACGGCAATGCGGCCCCCTTGACACCAACAAAGCGTCAAAATTCCCGGCAAATGAATATTCAGACAAATCATTTGACGAAGTATAACAAGGTCATGTGTATCGGCATTCTCCTAAAAAATTGAGGAGGTTGTAAAATTGAAACAACGAGTTCTTTCAATCGCTTTAGTGCTGTGCCTGTTTATCTCTTCCCAATCAGTCACAGGCGCAGAAAAGGAAGTCCCCTCCCCGCCGGAGGAGGTTTCCTTGTCTCAGGACGATGGCTCTCTGCCGCAGGAGGCGGCCACTTTGTCCCAGGCGGAAGTCTCTCTGTCTCCGGAAGATCCTTTGAAAGAGGAGGATTCCTCTCTGATGCAGGAGGAGGATTCTCCGGCACAGGATGACTCTTTAACACAGAACGATGATTCGCTCTCCCAGGACGACTCTTTGACACAGGACGATGATTCGCTCTC
>CAJTXE010000001.1:246956-248708 GCA_910580225.1 uncultured Acetatifactor sp. | reverse complement strand
GACTCTTTGACACAGGACGATGATTCGCTCTCCCAGGACGACTCTTTGACACAGGACGATGATTCGCTCTCCCAGGATGACTCTTTGACACAGGACGATGATTCGCTCTCTCAGCAGGAACCCCCCCTGCTGCAGGCTGAAGATTCTCCGGCGCAGGATAATGCTCTCTCTCAGGAGGACACAGTGGCTCCGGAATCCCTGTCTACACAGGAGGATGTCCTTACAGCAGAATCGGTATCCCTGCAGACCGCCAGTGCAGACAGCACAATCCCTACCCCGACGCAGGTATATACTGCCATGATTGCTTTGAAGGACCGGGATGAGTACAAAGAGGGGACACCCTGGACTAACGATGAACCATATTCTGACTCAAAGGGATACTACCGTTGGAAAGGCGGTCCTCTTGGCGGACATAATATTGCGGCCGTGGGCTGTGTAGCTTTCGCTTTTATACTCAGCGATGAAGCATTTGGCAGTCTTCCCGCAAGGATGTACGCGACGGGCGGATTTACCTTCGAGGATATCAAAGTCGGCGATATCCTGCGGGTTAATAATGATGTTCATACCGTTATCGTACTGGAAGTAAACAACTCTGGTGTGATAGTTGCCGAAGGAAACATCAGTACTGGAGACCACAAAGGCAAGGTTCATTGGGGACGGGCAATTTCTAAGGAAGATGTAATGAGCAATACCAGCCATTATATCACCCGCTATCCGGAAGGCTATATTCCGCCGGATGATCCCTCTGCCAGTGAAATAATCGCAAGCGGAACGCTTGATGGAAGTCTTACCTGGAATCTTACGAACGCGGGCACACTTACCATCTCCGGCAACGGTGCCATGCCGGATTACAGCAGTACCAGTGAACAGCCCTGGAGCGATTACAACCAAAAAATTCGGACAGTGGTCATCGAAAACGGCGTTACCAGTATCGGATCCTGCGCTTTCTGGAACTGCCAAGTCCTCGGTGCAGAGATTCCTTCCAGCGTGGCGGTGATCGGCAACAGTGCTTTCCGCGGATCTTCAATTGTTTCTGTGACCATTCCCTCCAGTGTTAAGACCATTGGAGACAGCGCTTTCCGTGAGTGCAAGAATCTGAGTTCGGCAACAATTTCGGAAGGGGTTGAAACAATCGGCCAAAATGCGTTCCAAAGCTGTGCAAGCCTTGCGTCCATAGCTCTGCCTGCCAGTATCGGGGAAATAGGCCATGCAGTATTTTTTCAATGTCAGGCCCTGACAAAAGTGACATTTGCCCCCGGAAACAAACAGGTACAGCTGGGAGACAATCTGTTTACGCAATGCTACAATCTGCTTAGCGTGACATTGCCCCAAAGCATAAACCGCATTGGTGACGGTATGTTTCAGAATTGTCTGATGCTTGCCGGAGTGGAAATCCCACAGGGCGCGGAAAGCATCGGTGAATCAGCATTCGCTTCCTCCGCCGTAAGCGTTGTCGTGATTCCGGACAGTGTATCAACGATCGGGATAGCCGCATTCGCCCGCTGTCCCCTGAAGGATATCTACTTTACCGGAACCGAAACCCAGTGGAACAGCATAAGCAAAATAGGCGATACCGCATCGGCAGTGTCAAGTGCAACCATTCATTACGAATATCGTCCTGAACCTTCAGCGACTCCGACGCCTACACAGACACCGGAACCTTCCGCTACTCCTGGACCTACGGCTACTCCGGAACCTACAGCGACTCCTGGACCTACGGCTACTCCGGAACCTACAGCGACTCCGGAACCT
>CAJTXE010000001.1:227205-246856 GCA_910580225.1 uncultured Acetatifactor sp. | reverse complement strand
CTACAGCGACTCCGGAACCTACAGCGACTCCTGGACCTACGGCTACTCCGGAACCCACACAGGCACCAGGGCAAACAACAGTTCCAGAACCTACAGCAACACCCATGCCTGCGATAACACCAGAACCTGTACCAACAGCGACGCCGGAACAGACCCCTGCTCCCACATCTACCCCTACGGTTCCCTCCATCTCCGGAGAATCCGGCAAAGAAGGGTGGACGGCTATCCGGGATGAGACTGCAAACGCTTCTGAAGGAAAGCAGATTCACGTAAATATGAACGGTACCTCTGTTGTACCCGGTGATGTGCTTGACAGCATAAAAGGTCAGAATGTCACTATTTCCTTCGATATGGGCAACGGAATCATCTGGTCTGTGAATGGCAGAAATGTAACGGCAGAGCATGCCAACAATGTAGACCTTTCCGTGCAGATTGGCACATCCGGCATTCCGCAGAATATGGTGAAGCAAGTGTCCGGAGACCGACAGGCAATACAGATCAATCTTGCCCACAGCGGCGATTTTGGTTACAATGCTGTCCTTTTCATCAATATGGATTCGGCTCATGGAGGCATGTACGCGAACCTTTTCTATTATAACGAAAATGTCGGCAGACTTGAATTTGTCACGGCTGACCAGATAAACGAAGACGGCATTGCAGAGCTGACTTTTACACATGCTTCGGATTATGTCATTGTAGTCGATAACGGTATCATGAGCGGAGGCGGCGGAAATTCTTCCGAAAACAGTGATGAATCCTCATCCGCTGACGAAAACAGCTCACAGGAAGCAGAATCGCGCTCTCCCAAAACAGGTGAAACCGACTCTGTAACCGGCCAACCCGGTGCGGGTGAATCAGCATCTGAAAATAATTACCTGAATTTTATCTGGCTGCTTTTGATTGGAGCTGCAGGATTGACAGCAGCAGGAGTCCTTGCCTGCCTGATTCAAAAGAAGGCCGGTAAAGAAGGCACACGCTGATAACAAATACTTTTCATTCCATCCGGGAAGCAGCAAAAAACTGCTTCCCGGATTTACAGACCACTTCCCACACATATCCCAAAGATCAGACTTGAACGGTATACAAAAAACTCAGCACATGCTGCTTGACTCCACCACTTCCATATAAGGAGCACATTCCCGCAATTCCTCCGGCAGTACCCCCTTTTCCACAAAATACAGTTCATGCAGAGCCCTGGTGCACCCCAGATACACCTTGCGTCTCATATGTGCATTCTCTTCGTTGGAGCGAATACAATTGAACAGGATTACAGCATCAAATTCCAGTCCCTTTGCCAACAGGAGCGGAATCACCACCAGCCTGCTCCTTATCTCATCATCCGGCGACAAAATCAGCTGGGCATCTTTATATTCCTGCAAATAAGACTTTACCGCAAGGACATCCTCCTCACCATCCGCAATAATCGCAATGGAATGATACTTTTCCAACGACTCCAGTATGGGCACAAGGCAGGAGAACATATCCCTGCATATCACATATCGAGGCTTATGGACTGTCCGGTCAAAATACGAATACTCCTCCGCTATGGGACGGTCTGCTTCGTTGATAAGCCGGAAAGCCAACGCGTTGATATCGCTTGAGGAGCGATAACATCTGCTCAGCCGAATCCGAACCAAATCCGCCCCGAAAATCTTCTCATAATCCTCATATCTCTGAATCGTCGTCACCGAATTGACAGTCTGATAAATATCACCCAGCAGTGTGAAGCTGCTCCTGGGTAACAGCTGTTTTATGATATACAGCTGCAGCAGACTGTAATCCTGGGATTCATCAATCACAGTATGGTAGATATTAGAGAATGGGGTCACCTCCCCCATCAATACCTTGATAAACAGATAAAAAAGTGCGTCCTCATATAGAAGCCTCCCTCGATTCAGCGAACAGAACAGCCTCTCTGCCTCCTGCCCCTCTTCCCCTGTCTGACGCAGATACTTTTCAAATACCTCTACTGCCAGCCTTCTGGAATCCAGTTTATTCAGGCGGACAATCTCATTCTCCGCAGACTGAATATACTCAAACAACATCCTTTTACATTGCAGCCTGGCTTCTTTCTCAGATATAAGAATATCGGAATCTTCCATAATCTTTTTACAGATTTCCTCTTTATGAAGGGTAAAAAAATCCTCAATAGACCTCCTGACCAGAAATTTAAGCCTTTCATACCGGGACGTAAACTCCGAAAAATGTCCGGCATCCAATCTGCTGCGTATAAACTCAGGAATCACCAGGATTTCCTCCCCGTAGCGTATTTCAGGTATCTGAAAGGAAAACGTTGCAAAATATTCTCTGCAGTATTGAATCATATCCCATGAATACTTTACCTGAATCCACCTTCTCCTCTCATCGGCAAAACTGCCGTTAAGCGCCTTAAGCTGGCTGTAATAATCCTCTGTCTCCAAGTCATCCTCCAAAAATATTTCCAGGAAATCAGCAAAGACTTTTTGTTCCGCAGGCTTCTCTCCCAGGTCAGGAAGTATCGTGGAAATATAGGCGCCGAATATGTTGTTATTTGACAGAATCAGAATATTTTCAGACTTTGTAGTATCCCTGTTGCAGTAGAGAACATAGGCCAGACGGTGAAGGCCTATACTGGTCTTTCCGCTGCCCGCCAGTCCATAAACCAGGCAGGAGTGCTTTGTGTCGCTTCGTATGGCTGCATTCTGTTCTCTCTGGATGCTGCCGACAATGACCTTCAGCTTCTGATCAGAATACTCTGAAAGTGCCTCCCCCAGGATATCGTCATACATGGAGGAATTTGTTTCGTACACGGAAAGAAAACGTCCTTCTTCTATCCTGAACTGCCTCTTCCCTGTAATCTCGACTTCATTTTTATACCCGGAAACCTCATACCAGGCCGGCCCGGCATCAAACTGATAAAACATGGAAGATATGGGCGCTCTCCAGTCCACAACATATATATCCTGGGAGTCTTTTTCTGCCAGACTGTAGATTCCGATATAGACGGCGTCCGCTTCTCCTGTCTCCTCATCCCTAAAATCCACCCGGCCAAAGTAGGGCGATTTCTCCATTTTGATATGCCTCTGTATTTCGATTTCATTCCCTTCAAACTGCTTCTCTGCCAGCTTCACCACAGTCTCCTGGGTATTCAGAAAGATGACATCGTCAAAATCACGAACCAGGTGCCTGTTGTCCTCCCACATCTCCTTTCGCTCCTGCAGGACCCGCTCCCACAGCGGGCCCCTGTCGTCCTGCAGCTTTACCAACTTGTTCCGGATAATCTCTTCCACTTTGTCAAAATACTCCAGTTCCTTTTGAAAATCGCTTTTTTCCATTGCCGTCCTCCCTTATTTTCGTTATGTTCCTACGATTATAGCGGTACGGCAGCCCCAAATACAAGACTTGTAATTTATCCGTTTTTTTGGTATAATAGATATCGAAGAACAGAGATTATGCCAAATTTATGTAACGATTAATGCTGTACATCTTTCATCCGCTTCTCCATATTCCTGGCATACACAGGTCCCATACATCTGCCCAAGACAGGAATCAGATCGTGGTCAAAGTTCTCCCGAACTTTACTTTCCCTGCCGATCACCAGGGTGTATTCCGTCTCCCAGGTAGAAGCCGGCCAGTTTGGCACTTCCGGGTTCTGAGGATTGCCGGTCCTGGCAAAGGCCATGACAGAATCAAAAATCAGCTTTTCTACCCGCTCTGTAACGCCCTCCTCCTGGGTGTAGGCAACAAGATCGGTATTGTGGAAGAAATACGGGATATCCGCACAATGCCAGGGAGTGCGTCCGCCATCAAAGTTCATGTCCAAGTCAAAAAGATAAGACCAGATACCCCCGCTGCAGCAGCTTCTGGTTTTGATATATTCGATTTCCGGTGTCCTGAAAGTGAAATCCATGGTCATAATGTCCACCGGATTGCGCTGGGGATAGGCTTTCCCAAACAGGGCAATCAGCTCTTTCGCTTCTTCTTTCCCCACCTGTTCTTCCACATAAGCCGCTCCCGCCTGATAGGTCATTTCCCCGCGTTTGTAAGGGGTTGGCGCAAAGGAACCGAACTCTCCGAATACACTGCCCACCATCAGGGGTACATGCTCCGTCTCTTTGCGGAAACCGTTACTCACAGGCTCACCCGCATAAAAGGCGTTCCTGTAGGGCGCTCCGCCCACGTATTCTCCAGCTTTCTCCAGAACGGGCTTAACTTTGCGATAAGCCTCAGCCAGGCAATCATAAGGCACGGTCTCCAGCGCTTTTACATCCTCTGCTTTCAGCTCTTCCATCAGGGCATGAACCAGTTTCTCGCCGCTCCCCCGGCAATCCGCCAGTGCACCCCCGATGACGCCGCTCATGTTGATTCCTTTGGCAAACAATCCGTCTGCTGCAGGGGTCTGGAGAAGGGTAGTGACTTTAGCCCCGCCGCCGGACTGTCCAAAGATGGTGACATTCTCCGGATCTCCCCCAAAACTATCGATGTTCTCATGAATCCATTTCAGGGCTGCTACCAGGTCATCAGTGCCTGCATTACCGGAGTTGGCATATTCTTCTCCAAAAGGTGACAGATCGCAATAGCCCAGAATATTCAGCCTGTGGTTCACAGACACTACCACCACCTGGCCCAGTTTGCACATATTCTCTCCCTCATAGGCAATCTGCTCGATGGAGGAACCTGCGAAGAAACCGCCGCCGTGAAGCCATACCATGACGGGACGCTTCTCTCCGTCCAAACCGGGACTCCATATGTTCAGGTTCTGGCAATCCTCGTCCATAACCCAGAACCGGTGTGGAACCATGAGCTCCCCCTGGGGCTTGGGCAGATCCAAAAGAGGACATACACAGCCATAGCTTATTGCCTGGAACACACCTTCCCAAGGCTCCACAGGTTCAGGTGCGTGGAAGCGTTTGGCTTTGGCATAGGGGATTCCTTTAAAGATGTACATATCGTCATAAAAATAGCCCCGCACCTTTCCTTTTTCGGTATCCACCACTGCTGTGTGCTCGTTGTAGATAAATTTTTTCTCCATAAGTTACAGCCTCCTTTTCTTTCATGTGACAGTAATATGCTGTTGACAAAATAATACACCTTTTTCAATCACATTGCCAGCCAATTATGAAAAATCACCTGGCCTCTGACCTGGACCCATTTTCAAATTGAATGCCCATTCCGGCAATTAGATGATTTCCGGCTAGCCACTCTCTCATTGTATAAAGAATTTACTCATGAAAAGGTAACAAAAAACGGGACTGTCAACAGCCCCGTTTTTTGAAAGGATAGTATTGTTAAATAAAACCCGTCAGCTTCCCAATCCAGTAAATCAACCCCAATACCCAGCTGGAAAATATCCCATACAGAATCACCGGCCCGGCAATGGTGAAAATCTTGCAGCCAATCCCGAAGACCTGTCCCTCAGTCTGATATTCAATGGCAGGCGCTGCCACAGAATTAGCAAAACCTGTAATGGGTACCAACGCGCCTGCACCGCCCCACTTTACAATCTTTGGATACAGATTAAATCCCGTCAGCACCACAGACAAAAACACCAGCAGCAAAGAACACCAGCTTGCAGCGGTCTGCTTGTCCAATCCCATACTGCCTGCATAATTCAGTATAAACTGTCCGATACAGCAGATCACCCCGCCTGTGATAAAGGCTTTCAGCATCTGAAGCCACAGATTATGTGTGGGGGTTATCTGCTTGACATACTGTTCGTACTCTTTTTGCTGCTGCTTTTTTTCACTGCCTGTCTCTTCCATTCTCTACCTCTTTTCTCCGTTTGCCGGTCTCCAAACAGCCTTTAGATGACCTAAATTTCCTTTCCTTCCCGTCCTGCCGTGGCGATCAGAGCCTTGTCCACATCTTCCTCATAATTGCGCATGGCCACTTCTATGGGTGTGGGATCTTTGGTCAGCCTCCTGCCCCCCACATGGTTAAAAAACAATATAATGCCGGCCGCTAAGCCGATTGAATAGGACACTTCCAGTGTATTCAGCCCCTGTGGCTCCCGGTTCATTACCATTCTGTATATTTCTGTAAACACATCATTTATGCCTACATCATTATGATATGCCATGATGGTAAAAGCCGTACCGAAAAAGCTCACCAGACATACCAATGCACATTTCAGCCACTGCTGCCATCCCTTATGCCTGTCCACACTGATCCATTCCACCAGCACATCCGGTTCTCCCACAATCTCCACGCTGAGATTGGGACAGACACCCTCCATCAGCTCCACCAACTTTAAACTGCTGATAACACAGCGTTTCGCCTCTTCTGCTCCGAAATGATGTACTTTCAATGCCTTCAGCTTTGCTGCAGTCACCTGATCCGCACAGCGCAGACTGCCCAAATCATTCATAAACACGTCCTCAGACTGCACCTCCACATTTCTGTCACACTTCAGATAAACCGTCGTATTTGCCATAGATACTCCCTTCCGGCCTGAGGTCAGCGCCCCATTGAGGATTCCATATCTCTTTTTATGCCGCCGTGCGGTGCAGTTCTGTCAAAAAGTACAACAGGGAACCGCATATTTTCCCCACTGCCATACTGATGATCACAAGACCAAGTCCATGGCGAAAAGAAATCCGGCGTGTCAGAATGGGAATGCTGTCCAGCATTTCCGCAATAGCCAGCGCCAGGCATCCGACGAACATCCCCGCAAACAACCCGAAAACTGCCTGGAGAATCACTCCGATTCCCTGCTGCAGCAGTTCTGCTCCGGGAAAATGCCGCTGCCACCAGGCTCCCAGTTGGCAGTATCTGGAAAAAATACTCAGCACACATCCTGTCAATGTTCCAAAAATGACCATTTCCTCGTACAATAATACCTGCTCCGCCGTATGTGTTTTACCCGCAAAGCGCGGTACCAGACCTACTGCAACCAACACGGTAAACACCCCTGCCGCTGCCAGCAGTCCATAGCTCATCCCTGTTATCAGGAGAAAAAAAGTCCTCATCTTACCGCCGCCCTTTTCCTTATCCCAATTGCCCGCCTGCCGCCGCTCTCTCCATGCAGGTACCAAAAAACGGCAGACATTCGCGTTACTCTGCAGTCCACGATATATCTGCCCTGTATTATGCTGCAATATCCTGATTTTTATACCTGATCCCAATTCAAAATCAGAAGATCTTTAAAAAACTCATGAGAAGATAAGGATTGAGATACCCTTCCAGGAGACAGCCGATCACCATGACGACAATTATTCCCAGAAGCTTTGCTGCTTTTCTCGCCAGAAACCCCTTATCGGCTGCACTATACTCCCCTCTCACATAAATGCCCCGGAAAAGCTCCTCACACCAGACTAACAGAGTTAACACCACAGGTAAATAGATCAGGTACTGAGGAAACATACTGATAACCGCCAGCAAAATCCCCTTAATGCCGTATCGTACCGTCAGTGCCGTCAAAAACGCCCCTGCCGACATGCCATACCAAAAAGAAGCTCCCATGCATGCCACCAGTCCCAGATAAGTGGTGGACAACACCGCCAGTCCCACAATCCTGACCATACGCTTGCGCAGAATATAACAAAAAAGGGCATTACTGTCCACCGTCATATATTTCAGGTGATACAGGGTGGATTCATCAAACATTCCTCCATCCCCAAGCAGAATGCCCTTTCCCATATTCACTGCAAGTATTCCCAACAGCAGGCCTACACAGAAAAATGTCAGAAATGTGTTATGTCCTGCTTTCAGTTCCTTCCATGTAAAACGCATCCGACGCACCGCCCCTTCAAAAATGATACCACTCCATTGTATGCGGCCCGTCTTCTATCTATACCCTTTCCGACCTTTGTTCCCTTCTCACGTTTCTCCGTTATCCAGTTCCGCTTTCCTCCCCGGCTCCTTCCGGAAACAATGGAGCTGCCTCATTGACTGCTATCCCATCTGCGCCAGAAGCTTCTCCACGCTGACCAGCTTGACGCACAGCACAAAAAGATCCGTAGCCTGCGCCAGTTCTTCCGGCGTGGGATAAGTAGGAGCAATGCGGATGTTGCTGTCCCTGGGATCCCTTCCGTAAGGATATGTGGCCCCGGCACCGGTGAGGGTGACCCCCGCTTCCTTACACTTTGCCACGATGGCTTTGGCACAGCCCTCCATGGATTCAAAAGAAATAAAATAACCGCCATTGGGATTGGTCCATTCTCCGATTCCCGTACCTGCCAGCTCCCGCTGAAGAGAATTCAGCACCGCCTCAAATTTGGGACGCATCAAAGCCGCATGTTTTCTCATATGGGCCTTAATGCCGTCAAAATTCTTGAAGTACCGTACATGCCTCAGCTGATTGATCTTATCATAACCGATAGTCTGGATGGTCAGTGTCTTCCTGATGCAGTCCAGGTTTCCCTTGGAAGAAGCAATTGCCGCCACACCTGCACCGGAAAAGCTGACCTTGGAGGTGGAAGCAAATTCATATACCATATCCGGATTTCCTGCTTTCTCGCATTCGCTCAGAATCTCAAGTACTTTATCCTGATGCTCTTCCTCATCATAAAGATGATGCACCGCATAAGCATTGTCCCAGAAAATACGGAAGTCTTTTGCCGCCGGCTTCAGATTGGCAAATCTTCTCACCGTCTCATCGGAATAGGTATATCCCTGGGGATTGGAATATTTTGGCACACACCAGATTCCCTTGATGCTCTCATCCTCTGCCACGAGCTGTTCCACCATATCCATATCCGGCCCCTGGGGTGTCATAGGCACCGGAATCATTTCGATCCCAAAATGCTGTGTGATGGAAAAATGCCTGTCATATCCTGGAACCGGACAGAGAAACTTTACCTGATCCAGCTTGCACCAGGGAGTGCATCCCATAACTCCATGGGTCATGGCACTGGAAACAGCGTCATACATGATATTCAGACTTGCATTGCCATATATAATCACATGATCTGCTGAAATCCCCATGATATCCGCCATCATGTGCTTGGCCTCTATAAGACCGTCCAGCACACCGTAATTGCGGACATCTACACCTTCCGTGCTTGTCATATCACTATCGGAATTCAGAACATTAAAGATGTCCATCACCATATCCAGCTGCGCCACGGATGGCTTCCCTCTGGACATATCCAGTTTCAAACCTTTTCCCTTTTCTTCTTCATAAGCCTTCTCAAGCTCTTCCTTCAGCGAAAGCAGCTCTGCTTTACTCAGTTCCTGATATGCTCTCATCTTATCCTCCACCCGATACGCCTGAAGACAGAGCAGCTGTTGTCCCTGTCATTGGACGCTTTTTCTCAAAATAATGCACCCACCCGCATTGTATCATCGTATACAATCATGCATCTGCAATATCATACTATAAGATTTCTTTCTATGCAAGAGTCAACATAACAAATTTATCCAAAAAGTTTGCGTTCTATTAGTGAAACTGCACAAAAATGCAGCAAAAAAACGCCGTACAAATGTACGACGTTTTCCTAATTTTCTTATTTTGCGTAATCAATTACACGACTTTCGCGGATCACATTTATCTTGATCTGTCCTGGATATTCCAATTCTGCTTCTATCTGCTTGGAAATATCACGCGCCAACAGAACCATATCCGCATCTGTAATCTGCTCCGGTACTACCATTACACGGACTTCCCGTCCTGCCTGAATAGCAAAAGACTTGTCTACTCCTTTGAAATTGTTTGTTATTTCTTCCAGCTTTGTCAGCCTGCTGGTATACGTTTCCAGTGTCTCTCTTCTTGCACCCGGCCTTGCTGCCGATATAGTATCTGCAGCCTGTACGATACATGCAATCAGTGATGTCGGTTCTACATCCCCATGATGAGATTCTACAGCATTAATCACTGTAGCATTCTCCTTGTACCTCCTGCACAGTTCCACACCCAGCTGAATGTGAGATCCTTCCATTTCATGATCAACAGATTTACCGATATCATGGAGCAGTCCGGCACGTTTGGCAATTCTGACGTCCAGTCCCAGTTCCGCAGCCAGCAATCCTGACAGCTGCGCCACTTCGATAGAATGTTTCAATGCGTTCTGACCATAGCTGGTTCTGAACTTCATCTTACCCAGCAGTCTTACAAGTTCAGGATGGATACCATGCACACCTACTTCCAGTGTAGCTGCCTCTCCTTCTTCCTTGATCATAATCTCGACTTCTTTCTGGGCCTTTTCCACCATTTCTTCGATTCTTGCCGGGTGAATACGTCCGTCCACAATCAGCTTTTCCAATGCGATTCTTGCCACTTCCCGGCGGATGGGATCGAATCCTGACAGAATCACCGCCTCCGGCGTATCATCTATGATCAGATCCACACCGGTCATGGTCTCCAGGGTACGAATATTGCGTCCCTCACGTCCAATGATTCTTCCCTTCATCTCATCGTTTGGCAGCTGTACGACAGAGATCGTGGTCTCAGAGACATGGTCAGCAGCACATCTCTGGATAGCTGACACCACATAATCCCTCGCCTTTTTGTCTGCTTCTTCCTTGGCGCGACTCTCCATTTCCTTGATTATCACAGCCGTTTCATGTTTTACTTCATCTTCAACAATTTTCAACAAGTAGTCCTTTGCCTGTTCAGAGGTTAATCCGGAAATTCGTTCCAATTCCTGCAAGCGCTGCTCATTCAGCTTGGAAACCTCGACCTTAACCTTGTTCAAGGCCTCTTCCTTCGCTGCCAGATTTGTCTCTCGCCTCTCAAGAGATTCTGTCTTCTTATCGATATTCTCTTCCTTCTGCTGAATCCTGCGTTCCGAGCGCTGCACTTCAGCCCTGCGCTCCTTGATCTCCTTGTCCAGTTCGTTTTTGGTACGAATGGATTCTTCCTTCACTTCCAGGAGCGCTTCACGCTTTTTGGATTCTGCATCCTTAAGAGCTTCGTCGATAATTTCTCTTGCCTTGTCCTGAGCGTTGCCAATGGTTGCTTCCGTTGTCTTCTTCTGGTAGTTGAATACGATATATGCGGTCACAACTGCGGTGATTGCCACAGATACAATTGCAGTAATTATAATCTCAAGCATCTACAGGGGCACCTCCTTATTCTATTTTCATTGTACACTTCACCATATGGCACAGCCAAATGGTTTATTTAGAATGTATGTAATGAAAACATTCTAACAAGCAATACACAACAGACTTATTTTAAACTCAATTTAACATAATGTCAAGTAGAAGTGCCCCTATTTTGCAAAAAATATCTCTGACTGCATCTTATTTATTGTGCTATTTGTACAAAATATGAGACGATTACAGCACTGCTCTCCGTACCGCCTCGGCGGGAAATCCCCTCCGCATCAAAAAGCCATACATTCTCTGCCTTTGCTTTTGATCCGCATGTTCCCGATCAAAGCCCTTTTTCTCCAGGAGCGAGGAAATCATCCCTTCTTCATCCTGTAAACCGCCCTCTTCCTCCCATAGACCCCAAGCCTCCTCCAGCACGGACTGACTGATTCCTCTTCCCAGGAGATCCAGCTCAATCCGTCTGCGGCTTCGGCGCTCTGTCTGATTCCGTATAAAAGATACTGCATATTGTAAATCATCCGTATAACGATAGCTTCCTACATAATTCAGAGCCTGCGCAATAATCTCCTCCGGATAACCTCCTGCCTTCAGCTTATCGTGAAGCTGCTTTACCGTATACGCTCTGGATTTTAAAAGGTTCATGGCGCGAAGCTTCGCCCGCCTGGGCAAAACTTCTTCCATAATGCTCCTGTAGCTCTCCTGGCTGAGCTCCTCCCCCTCCCGAATATGAAAGGAATGCAGCTCTCCTCTATACACTACAAATGCAGATGCATCATCAAGAAACACTCTGACGCGTGTTTTCGATATCTCTTCTATCTGTGTGACCATCTTATCGTATTCCGCCTGCAGTCTTTCCATAGCCCTCCCAGTATCCCGGCCCCCTGCTTCCTTCGAATCTGTCGAAAGACCCTGGTCTGTCCTTATTCATGATTTCCCCCAACAATCTGTTTCTTTTGAATCAGCTGAAAGACCAGCTTATCTTCCTTATGCCTGCTCCATGCCGTCTTCAGGAGGAATATCCTGAATCACTTCCGGCTCCTGCTTGGGCTCTGCTTTCCCCCCTGACTTCCCTTTACCTGACTTGGAGCCGCTCTTCGTCTCGGACTTCAGCACGCTTTTTACTTCCGTCCCTATCTTCCCCGGCTCACCAAACCCGTAATGAGCACGCACCTTCTCATCCACAGCCTTGCAAACCTCCGGATTATCTCGCAGATACTGTTTTGCATTCTCCCGGCCCTGACCGATCTTATTTCCCTCATAAGCATACCAGGCACCGGATTTTACGATCACGTCCAGCTCTGCTGCCAGATCCAGAATATCCCCTTCCCTGGAGATTCCCTTACCAAACATAATATCAAACTCGGCCTCTTTAAAAGGCGGCGCCACTTTGTTCTTAACGATCTTGACGCGAGTTCGGTTCCCGATTACCTCGCCCCCCTGTTTCAGCGCCTCGATACGTCTCACATCCAGACGTACTGAGGAATAGAACTTCAACGCCCGGCCGCCGGTAGTGGTCTCCGGACTTCCAAACATGACTCCTACCTTTTCACGAAGCTGGTTAATGAATACAACCACACAATTGGACTTGCTGATCACTGCCGTCAGCTTTCTCAATGCCTGCGACATCAGACGTGCCTGTAAGCCCACATGACTGTCTCCCATGTCTCCGTCAATCTCTGCCTTCGGCACCAGCGCTGCCACAGAGTCCACTACCACGATATCGATGGCACCGGAGCGTACCATGGTCTCGGCAATCTCCAAAGCCTGTTCTCCGTTGTCGGGCTGGGAAATATAGAGATTGTCAATATCCACGCCGATATTTTTGGCATATACAGGATCCAGGGCATGTTCTGCGTCTATAAAGCCGGCAATTCCCCCCATTTTCTGCACTTCTGCCACCATATGCAGGGTAACTGTTGTCTTACCGCTGGATTCCGGACCATATATCTCAATAATTCTTCCCCGGGGAACTCCTCCCAGTCCCAGTGCTATGTCAAGGCTTAAGGATCCGGTGGGAATCGTCTCCACATTCATCTGTGCTGTGGGATCTCCCAGCTTCATCACTGCCCCTTTTCCAAACTGTTTTTCGATATGAGTGATGGCTGCATCCAACGCTTTGAGTTTTTCGTCTTTTTCCATATTATAATCTCCTTCTCTTTAAGGAACGAATGTTCTGCCTTTTCTAAGGATAAAACATTTGTTCGTAAATGTCAACTATAATTTCGCTCTGCTGAACTGTTACAAATATATCAGTTTTTGAGTGTCATAAAACTCCCTCAAAGGCCTCTCACCTCCCTGTCTGTAAATGATCTCTGAAACCTGCGGCGATATTGCCTGAATGCAAGAATGACATACATATGAAGTATCAGATGAAAGTATCATAACACAGTTTTCTGCCTCTGACAATAAAAATATGGTTCAAAAGGAAAAAGGGGTCATGACTCCCCTTTTCCGAACGTGACTTTACTATAATACACCAGAATACACTCCCGCATCAAGGCCAGCGCTGCAGCAACCGCAGATTCCCTCACCTTGTTCCGATTGCCGGAGAACTGATATCTCCGTACTGTAGTCTTCCCCTTTACCCGGCAGGCAATGTATACCAGGCCCACAGGTTTCTCCGCCGTTCCGCCCTCCGGTCCCGCAATCCCCGTAACCGCTGCGGCTACATCCGCTTTGAACATCACCGCAGCTCCCTTTGCCATCTCCTCCGCCGTTTTTTCACTCACGGCTCCGTATTTCTGCAAAGTGCTTTTCTTTACCCCCAGCAGACGTCTTTTGGCTTTGTTGGCATAGGTGACCACACCGTTTTTATAAACCTCGGAAATCCCCGGCACATTTACCAGCCTGGCAGAAAGCATTCCCCCGGTACAGGACTCTGCACAGGTGATCGTGAGCTTGTTTGCCAGAGCCAGATCCACTACCGACTTTTCCAGGGTAGTCTCCTCTTCCGTGGTATATATATTGTTTCCGAATCGGTTTTTCAGTTCCTTCACCATGGGCTTGATGAGCTTCATGGCACTCTTTCGGTCGCCGGCATTGGCAGTGACACGGATATGAACTTCTCCTGTCTTTGCATAGGTAGCAATGGTGGGATTGGACTGACCTCCGATCAGATCCTTTACCATGGTTTCCGCCTTGCTCTCTCCCACACCGCAGATCTTCACGGTCTGGGAACAGATCACCTGGGATGTGAGCGCCGCCAGATAAGGAACCACGCTCTCCTCAAACATGGGCTTCAGTTCCCCGGGCGGGCCTGGAAGAAGAATCACTTTTGCTTTCTCTGTCTCCAGTATGGCTCCCGGAGCGGTTCCGTTGTGATTATCCAAAATGATGGCTCCCTCTGGAATCACAGCCTGCTTCCAGTTATTGTCCGTAGGTTCCAGACCTCTGTCCGAAAAAAACTTCTCAATGGCCTTTTTACTGGGTTCATGCACCTCCAGCGCTCTGCCGCAGACCTTTGCAGCGGTTTCTTTCGTCAAGTCGTCTTCCGTAGGACCCAGACCACCTGAAAGAATCACAATATCGGAACGCCCCATGGCCGTCCGCAGTACCTCTGACAACCTTTCCTCATTATCTCCCACCACTGTCTGAAAGTAGCAGGAAAGCCCAAGTCCCGCGCATTTCTCTGCCAGATATGCAGCATTGGTATTCACAATGCTGCCAAGCAGAAGCTCCGTGCCCACACATATCAATTCAACTTTCATAATCTCCCTCGTTTTTCCACCCTCCACCGGCTGTCCTGCTATTTCTGCTCCCGCATCACGTCTTTATTTTTCGCCAGATAATCAATCAGGGAAATCATCGTCAATGCCAGTGCGATCCACATGATAATATTCGTCACAACCCGCAGCTGCGGTATATCCGCTATCATCAGGCACACCATCACCATCTGGAATACGGTCTTGAATTTCCCCCAATAACTGGCCGCAATCACTACATGGTTGTCCGATGCTACCAGCCGAAATCCGCTGATGATAAAATCTCTGCTGATTATCAGAATCACAATCCATGCAGGAATCCGATTCAGTTCTACCAATGCAATCAAGGCGGCACACACCAACAGTTTGTCTGCCAGCGGATCCATAAACTTCCCGAAATTGGTTACCAGATTATACTTTCTGGCAATATGGCCGTCTATCAGATCTGTAAGACTGGCCACAATAAAGATTCCAAGTGCAATGTAATCCACATATTTTCCCAATCCGCCAGACAGTGCTGCTGACCACTCCCAACTCCCGCTCAACAGCAGAAGTACAAACGGTAAAATTAATATAACACGAAATATCGTTAATTTGTTGGGTATATTCATCTTTTTCATAAAAAGTCCTCCCCTTCATCCACAATTTCACCGATCAGATCATACTCGTTGGAATCTGTCACGAGTACTTTCACAAAATCTCCGCTGTCTAAAAACGCTGTGGTATTCAGAAACAGATATCCATCCACATCCGGCGCATCCCGATAAGTCCTGGCCACATACACATCCTCATCCGCTGCCTTGCCCTCTATCATGGCCGTCAGAACCTGTCCTACCATACTTTCGGCCTTTTCAAAGGCAACGGCCTGCTGCAGTTCCATCAGCTCGTCCCGCCGTCTCTCCTTTACAACGTCCTCCACCTGTCCGGACATCTCTGCCGCCGGTGTGTCCTCCTCCCGGGAATAGGGAAATACCCCCAACCGGTCAAATTCCATCTCGTTGACAAAACGGTACAGTTCTTCGAAATCTTCCTGTGTCTCACCGGGAAAACCACTGATCAAAGTCGTCCGGAGACAGATATCCGGAATCCGCTCCCGCAGGCCGGCTATGATGCTCCGAAGCTGCTCCTGACTGGTACGTCTCCCCATACGTCTCAGCACCTGGTCTGAAGCATGCTGAACCGGTATATCCAGATAATGACAGATCTTCGGCTCTTCAGCCATGGTCTCAACCAGTTCCTCCGTAATCTCTTCCGGATAGCAGTATAAAATCCGGATCCAGCGTATGCCTTCCACCTGTGCAAGCCGTTTCAGAAGCAGATGCAGGCTCTTCTTCCCATACAGGTCAACACCGTACAGCGTGGTCTCCTGCGCCACCAGAATCAGCTCTTTGACCCCGCCTTCCGCCAGCTTCCCGGCCTGTGCTGCCAGCACCTCCATCGGCACGCTCCTGTAGTCCCCCCTGACCTTTGGAATGATGCAATATGTGCAGTGCTTTCCGCATCCCTCCGCAATCTTCAGATACGCGTAATGGCCGCCGGTGGTCACCACCCTGTCACCGCACACGGAGAGAGGTGCATTCAGATCACGATAATGGTTTGAGATTCCTCCGGCAAGTGCTTCCTCAATCGCCTCCGCAATCTCCTCCGCCGCCATGGTTCCCACAAGCGCATCCACTTCCGGCAATTCCTCCCGGATCTCCTCCCGATAACGCTGCGCCAGACAGCCGGCCGCCACCAGCACTCTGAGTCTTCCCGTCTTTTTCAGCTCCGCCATCTCCAGCAGCGTCTGTATACTCTCCTCTTTGGCATCTCCAATGAAACAGCAGGTATTCACTACAATCACATCCGCAAGGTTCTCGTCATCTGTAAAAGAATATCCTTTCTTCTGCAGAATCCCCAGCATCAGTTCCGTATCTGCCAGATTTTTGTCACAACCCAGCGACACACACATAATATTCATAATGGCGTATTTTTCCCTCTCTAATTCCGTGTATGCGAAAATAGCTGGCAAACCACCAGCTACCTCTCTACCGGAATCTCCCGTTCTTTACAGTGCTGTCTGTAACCAGCTTCCCGCCATCCGCCATGGCCTCCTCACATCCACTGCCATTCTGCCCTGTCAGAAAACCGCCTCCGCATCACTCACTGCCCAATATCTTGATCTTGCCCTGATTCAGCTCCTCCACCGCAACGGACAGCGGCTTTTTATCTTTGCTGTCCACCATGGCATCACCGCCGCCAATGATCTGTCTGGCCCTTCTGGATGTGGCCATGACAATGGAATACCGGCTGTTCACAATGGGTGCCTCTCCCTGCTCTACCTCACTGTTTACTACTTTCATCAAATCTGAATAAGACGGATGTAACATGCTTACTGCACTCCTTTCGCAAAATGATTCAGTTCTGCTCTGATCTCCCTGATCAATTCACTTCTCCTCACCGGTGCCCTGCGGGCGGCTGCCACCAGAAAGTGTACTTCCTCCACGCATTCCTCCAGTTTGTCATTTACAACAATATAATCATAGGCTTCCACGCCCTCTGATTCCTCTGCGGCACGCGCCAGACGCTTTGCGATCACCTGCGGGTCTTCCGTTCCCCGGTCCGTCAGCCTTCTGCGGAGCTCCGCCACACTGGGCGGCGTTACAAACAAGAGCAAAGTCTCAGGAAATTTCTCCTTTACCTTCAACGCTCCCTGTATCTCGATCTCCAAAATGACATTTTTCCCTGCCGCAAGCTGATCTTCTACATAGGCACGGGGTGTTCCGTAATAATTACCGCAGTACTGCGCATATTCCACCAGCCCGCCCTTGGCGATGACCTCTTCAAAACGTTCCCTATCCGTGAAAAAATACTCTACCCCTTCCTGTTCTCCGGGTCTGGGAGACCGGGTGGTCATAGAGACGGACAATGCGTATTCATCGTATCTACGCAGAAGTCCCTTTACCAGTGTACCCTTTCCGGCGCCGGAAAAACCGGAAATCACTATCAAAATTCCTTTTTCTTCCATCGTTATTTATCCTCCGAAAACTCTGCGATATCCTGTACCCGTCCGGCAATGGTCTCCGGCAGAAGCGCTGACAGCACAACCTGACTCCCGTCCATGATCAGAACGGATTTGGTCTTGCGCCCCTGAGTGGCATCGATAGCCAGCCCCTTCTCCTTCGCCCCCTGTACCAGACGCTTGATCGGAGCAGAATCCGGACTGACAACTGCAATGATCTTCTGTGTATTCACAATATTTCCGAAACCGATATGGATCAGCATACTGCCCTGGCTCCTATTCTATATTCTGAATCTGCTCGCGGACCTTTTCGATCTCCGTCTTTAATTCTATGGCATAGTTGGAAGTCTCCAGATCACTGGCCTTGGAAAGAATCGTATTCGCTTCCCGGTTCATCTCCTGGGCGATGAAGTCAAGCTTCCTGCCCACAGCTCCCCCTGCCAGCAACGTGTTTTTCGTGGTTTTGATATGGCTGCCAAGCCTTACCAGTTCCTCGTCCACACACACCTTATCCGCAAAAATCGTCACCTCTGTCACCAGTCGGGACTCGTCCACATGGACATCTTCCATCAGGTCCCTGACACGTTCCTCCAGTTTTCTGCGGTATTCCTCGATGATCCGCGGAGCCCGTTCTGATATGGCATCCACCAGCCCCATCATCCCATCCAACTTCCCGATCAGGTCATCCCTGAGATGGCCGCCTTCCACCACCCGGGTATCCACGAACATTTCAGCCGCTCCTGTCACGGCTTTCTGCAGCCCAAGCCACAGCTCGTCTTCATCCGCATCGGTCTCTTCCATCGTAAAGACTTCAGGAAACCGGGACAGCATGGACACGCGGAGGTCATTCTCCAGCTGAAACTCTTCCGCCATCTGATTTATATACTTCAGATAAGCTGCCGCAATCTCCCTGTTGTAATGTACCGTGGAATTTTTCTCCGAGAAATCTTCACAGGATATGAACACGTCAACTTTTCCGCGGGAGATATACTTCTTCAGTTCACTGCGGACAGCCGACTCAAAAAAATTGAATGCTTTGGGTATTTTGATGTTCACATCCAGGTACCGGTGATTGACTGATTTTATCTCCACCGTAAATTTTCTGCTGTTTTCGGCAATTTCACATCTGCCGAAACCGGTCATACTCTTAATCATAAATGCTCCCATCCGGGCAACAACCCCATATATTGGATGCTTCCATTTATTATAAAGTATGTTTCCGAAAGCGTCAAGTGCGTGAGGAGCTTTCCTGCAAATTTTCCGCAGACATGCGTTTCTCCCGGTCCTGTCATGCAGGCACAGACAAATACACCGGCAGAAGCATTGGCATAAAATGCCGGCTCACTATGAAATACGACATTGATTCTGATCTGGTATCAGATCAGCTGTCCGGAATCCTGAAAAAGGATTTGCGAAGGCGAATGGACTTTATTTGTCAGGTGTGCTATAATGTGACATATGAAAATTCTACAAAGGAGTCCGTTTATTATGAATCAGTATAAATTGAAAAAGAGCAGCTTTGTTACTGTCCTGATCTCCATCCTTCTGGTGCTTTCCGTCCTTCGCTTTTTTTCCACCATCTTTATGCTGACTTATGAGGAAATGCGGAGCAGCCTGGTAATTGCTTTTTTGATTACCTACGGAATTGTCTCTCTGGCATGCATCGTCCTTCTGATCCGGATGCACCGCAGCCGGCTGCTCTTTAACGACAACGGCATCATCTATACACCGCCTTTCGGTGCCGTCCGAAACCTTTCCTATAATGACCTGCAAAAGCTCTCCATAGGCGGACGCTCCTATGTACTCTATACCATTGATGGAAAGAAACTGGTGACTTTCGACGATTTCCGCACAGAAAATGCCAGCGAAATCGTTGCCTTCCTCAAACTGAAAGGTGTAAAAACAGAAATTTGAGGTACCTGCGCCGCAGGGACTTAAGACTTTAGTGCCGTCGCGCAGCGACTTGATTTTAAGT
>CAJTXE010000001.1:187824-227105 GCA_910580225.1 uncultured Acetatifactor sp. | reverse complement strand
TCAAGGTACTTGCGCCGCAGGGACTTAAGACTTTAGTGCCGTCGCGCAGCGACTTGATTTTAAGTCACGATGGCGCACGAGAGACTTTCATTCGTGCTCTTTCGAAGGAAAGTTCTCTCAAGGTACTTGCGCCGCAGGGACTTAAGACTTTAGTGCCGTCGCGCAGCGACTTATAAATAGGAGGAACAAATCATGGCCTTTGACGGCGTTACATTGGCAAATGTAGTATCTGAATTGAGAAAAGAACTGATTGGAGGACGTCTTTACAAAATAGCCCAGCCAGAGGAAGACGAACTGCTGCTGACTGTCCGGCAGCCCAGAGGCCAGGCACGTCTGCTGATCTCGGCAGAGGCATCCCTCCCGCTGATTTACCTTACCGGCTCCAACAAACCCAGCCCCATGACTGCCCCGAATTTCTGTATGCTCCTGCGCAAACATCTGCAAAACGGACGGATTACGGATATCTCCCAGCCAGGGCTGGAGCGCATTGTCCGCATAGAGGTAGAACATCTGGACGAAATGGGGGATCTCAGGCACAAGACCCTGATTGTAGAAATCATGGGAAAACACAGTAATATTATTTTCTGCGACGATAACGGAGTAATTATTGACAGTATCAAGCATGTGACAGCAGCTGTGAGCTCTCTTCGGGAAGTTCTGCCAGGCAGGCCTTATTTCATAGCCGGAACCCAGGAGAAACTGGATGCCCTGAACACGGATTACCAAAGCTTCCGAAACGCCCTTTCCGCCAAGCCACAGCCCCTGTTTAAGGCGGTTTACGGCAGTTTTACCGGTATTTCTCCCGTTCTGGCACAGGAACTTTGCTATGAAGCCAGCGTGGATGGTGAACGACCTGCTGCCGCCCTGACGGAAGAGGACTTCCTGAGGCTATACCACTCCTTTTCCGATATGACGGCAGCCATTCGGGAAGAACGCTTTACTCCCAATATCGCTTACACCAACGGCGATCCGGTGGAGTTCTGCGCCCTGCCCCTGATCATGTACGGTTACAGAACCACGCCTTCCACGGAAAGGACCGCTTCCCCAGGGTCTGACTCCGCCTCCGAAAAAGACGCTCCTCCAGCGTCCGACTCTCCCTGCGCGGAAACGTCCATTCCAGCAGAATCCCAGGCCGCTTTGCATGCCTCTTTATCTTCGGTCCACCAGGAACGCGATACCTGTTCCCGGGCCCGGCAAGGAGATCATACCGTTTCCTATGCGTCCATGTCAGAACTTCTGGAACACTACTATGCAGAAAAAAACACCCTGACCCGGATCCGGCAGAAATCGGCTGAACTGCGCCGCATCGTGCAGACTGCTCTGGAACGGAATGTGAAGAAATACGATCTACAGCTGCGTCAGATAAAGGATACGGAAAAGAAAGAAACGTACCGTATCTACGGAGAACTGCTGAATACCTACGGTTATAGTGCCCAGCCCGGCGCGGCCTCCCTGGAAGCCCTGAACTATTATACCAATGAAACGGTGATGATTCCGCTGGATCCCACAATGACTCCCACGGAGAACGCAAAACGGTATTTCGATAAATACGGCAAAATGAAACGTACTCTTGAAGCGCTTTCCTCCCTGACAGAGGAAGTCAGGGCAGAGATCGATCATTTGGAATCCGTTTCGGCTGCTCTGGATATCGCCCTCCACGAGGAAGATCTGGCTCAGATAAAAGAGGAGCTGACAGAAAGCGGTTACATCCGCAGAAAAGGCAGAGGGAAAAAGCAGAAAATTACCAGCAGACCCTATCACTATATCAGCAGTGATGGATTTCACATTTATGTGGGAAAAAATAATTATCAGAATGATGAACTGACCTTTAAATTCGCCACCGGCAACGACTGGTGGTTCCACGCCAAACAGATGCCCGGCTCTCATGTGATCGTGAAACTGGGAAATGCCGAGGAGATGCCTGACCGAACCTTTGAGGAGGCCGCCCGGCTCGCCGCCTATTATTCCCGGGGGCGGGGGCAGGATAAGGTGGAAATTGATTATATCCAAAAAAAGCATGTCAAAAAGCCCGGAGGTGCCAAACCCGGATTTGTAGTCTATTATACCAATTTCTCCATGGCTATTGACAGCAATATTTCCGGAATTCACCTCTCGGAGGAATGAACTGCCACATTGCAAAAAGGGGCTGTGCATCTTAGAAAACCCAAAATGCATCAGCCCCAGAATTTCGAAATCGGCCCTGTTCCTTCCTACATCAATCTGCATTTTTTCGCCAGCCGCACCAGAAGATAGCCCTTGGGAAATCCCTGCAGCTCCTCCTCTGATATTCCCCTCAGCAAAAGCAGCATCGCAAAATACACCGCCGCCGCCACTCCAATCGCCAGAACCACTGAAAGCTTCGGAGAAGAAGTCAGCAGCAGAAAGCTCTCATACACAGCCCAAGCCGCCGCTCCCATACAGGCCGCTGCCATGGAGGGAATCAGAAACGTCTTCCAGATTTCCTGTCTGTAATCAACAGCCCTGCCCACAGCCCATTGGTTCAGCCCGCACATAATTGCTGAATAAAGAGTATTTGCAATCGCTATACTGTACAGATCCAGTTCTGTGAACAGAAGCAGTACAATAGCAGCAACAGTCTGTACCGCCAATGCAATACCCGCGTTAATGATCGGCGTATTTACTTTTCCCATTCCCTGCAGAATAGAACTGTTCAGCGTGGACAATGCATAAAAAACCACTGATAGAGACAACGCCATCAAAAGTTTTGTCACCAGATCTTCCGTCTCCTGAATATTGCTACTGAACAGAAGTCCCGTAATGGGACGTGCCAGTACAAAAAGCCCCACTGCACAGGGAATGGAAAGCAGCATGATCGTCTTCACCGCCAGCCCGATCTTCTCCCGGGCCGCCTCCCGATCATTGGATGCTGCCAGCTTGGCGATAGAGGGAATCACAGCCGATGCCATCGCTGTGGCAAACGCAATGGGAATATTGGAAAGCGTCAGCGCCTGACCGGAAAAAGCCCCCCATCTGGAAAAGACTTCCACTTCATCCAGATCTCGCAGCGCCGGAAACCATTGTGTATATATGGTATTGTTTACAGTCCCGCTGAGATTGTAAATCGCCGTACTCAAAATAAAAGGCGTCACTACCATAACAATGGTTCTCATAATGGATTTATAAGAATCCGTTCCCACATGTTTATCATTTCGAACCCTCTTATGAATGGTTTCCCGATTCAGCAGATAGACTGCAGCCATAAACAGCAATGCCGCCAGAACTCCCGCTCCCGCGCCCATGGCGCTGCCCACAGCCCCCCTGGCCGCCCGGGTAACCTGCCCCGCCGCATCAGCCGGAACCTCCATGGAACCTATTGAAATCTCAATCAGCAGACATGCCGCCCCCACACTGACTACCGCATTGGCAATCTGTTCCAGAATCTGGGATACGGAGGTCTGAACCATGCTGCCGTGTGCCTGAAAATATCCCCGCAGCACCCCAAGAATTCCATAGATAAAGATGGTCGGAGCAAACGTCCGGAGCACAGAGACTTCCTGCTCTGACAGAACTTCCATCTTACACAGAAACCCGGCTCCGAAAAACAGCAGCAAACTGGCGGCGCCTCCCACTGCCAGTATATATCCCATAGCACACTTAAAAATCCTGTGAGCATTCCGGTATTCCCGCAGCGCCAGCTTTTGAGCGATTACTTTGGAGATGGCTGAGGGAATACTGTAAGACGAAATCAACAGGATAATCGTATAATAATTATGGGCAGACTGATAATATCCCAGCCCCAGATCTCCGATAACACTATGCAAAGGCCCTCTGTAAAGAAGGCCTATTATCCTGCTGATGATCCCGGCTGCAGCCAAAATCCCCGCCTGCACTATAAAACTGTTTCCCCTGCTACCATTACCCGACATAGTTTTATCCTATCAGCCAGTCATACATTTCTTGATATTTTGCCGCAGATACATGCCAGGAAAAATCTGCTGCCATAGCCCTGTCCACCATTTTGTTCCACTCACGTTTCTTGTCATAGAAAATCTGCTCTGCATAGCGGACAGCACTCAGCATCTCATGCGCATTGTAATTGGTAAAGCTGAAGCCTGTACCTGTGCTCTCATATTCATTATAGGGCGCTACGGTGTCCTTCAGCCCGCCGGTCTCTCTTACAATGGGAATCGTTCCGTAGCGAAGTGACATCAGCTGACTCAGCCCGCAGGGTTCAAACAGGGAAGGCATCAGAAACGCGTCGCAGGAAGCATAAATTTTGTGGGACAAAGCATCGGAATAATAAATATTCGCAGACACCTTTTCATTGTATTTCCAGGCAAAATGACGAAACATATTCTCATAACGCTCCTCGCCTGTTCCCAGAACCACCAGCTGGATATCATCCTGACACAGCTCATCCATCACATAAGCAATCAGGTCAAATCCTTTCTGGTCTGTAAGCCTGGACACAACACCGATCATCATCTTTTTGTCATCGACTTTCAGCCCCAACTCCTGCTGAAGGGCACGCTTATTCTTTACTTTCTCTTTGCGGAAATTGACTGCGTCATAGGGATTCTCAATGAGTTTATCGGTGGAAGGGTTGAACTCATCGTAATCAATCCCGTTTACAATTCCCCTCAGATCGCCGCTTCTGGCACGCAGCAGCCCGTCCAGCCCCTCTCCATAGAAAGGCGTCTTAATCTCCTCCGCATAAGTATCGCTGACGGTGGTTACCGCATCCGCATAGACAATCCCGCCCTTCAGAAGATTCGCATCTTTGTAGGCCTCCAGTTTATCGGATGTAAAGAAATAATCTGACAATCCCGTAATGCTGCGAACAGTCTTCGTATCCCATTTTCCCTGGAATTTCAAATTGTGGATGGTGATAACAGACTTTATCCCGCGGTAGAAATCTCCGCCCTGGAAGCGCTCCTTCATATAGACGGGAATCAAACCGGTCTGCCAGTCGTGGCAGTGTACCACATCCGGGCGGAATCCAATCACAGGCAGTACCGAGAGCACAGCTTTGGAAAAGTATGCATACCGCTCAATCTCCCATTTCTGATCATCGGTGTAAACCTTGCCGCCGCTGAAATAATGTTCATTGTCAATAAAATAATAATGTACGCCTTCTTCCTCGGCTTCCAGCACGCCTACGTAGGCGCTTGTCCAGTTAAAATCCATGTAAAAATGCGTCACATATCTCATCTTATCCTTCATTTCCTGCTTCATGCAGGCATATTTCGGAATGATGACCCTCACGTCAAAATACTGCTTGTCAACACATTTCGGCAGGGAGCCCACTACATCAGCCAAACCGCCTGTCTTGATGAATGGTACCCCCTCTGATGCCGCAAAAAGAATTTTTTTCATCGAAACCCTCCACTGACCACTGCTTGAAAATATGTTATCTTCTCCATTATACAACATTATTGTGTTAGTGGAAAGTATTTCTTTGAAAGGAAATCAAATCTTTTTCCCGGCGGTCGTGAAAATCACTGCGCACGATAAGAAAGCCTGATTCTGTCAGCAATCAGAGCAATGAATTCCGAATTGGTTGGTTTCCCCTTTCCTGTATCAATGGTATAACCGAACAGTGCATCCAGGGTCTCCATCCTTCCTCTGCTCCATGCAACTTCAATGGCATGACGAATCGCACGTTCCACACGGCTGGACGTAGTCTGAAAACGCTTGGCTATTGTAGGATAAAGAATCTTGGTGATGGAACTGATCATACCCGGATCATCCACAGCCATCATGATGGCTTCCCTTAAGTACTGATACCCTTTGATATGTGCCGGGACGCCTATCTCATGTATCATATCCGTGACATCCTGTTCCAGATCACGCTCCACTGCCTGTTTCGGCGGTTCCTGTATCTCTTTCCGTTTCTTCTCCGGTTTTCCCGAAGGTACCGTAATCATAATCTGAAACTCTTTGTCTCCATTCATCAAATCTCCAAGAATCTTGTATATTTTGTCATTATCCTTCGTAGCCATGATACTCAGCTGTTCCATCAAACTACCTCCTCACAGTCTCTTTTGCCTTACCCGAAAAACGCTTTTCCATCTTCCCCAGGCCGGCTGTCTCAATATTTATTGTCTAAATTCGTCCTTTCCTATTATAAAAGAGATATGTTTGTTACATCAACTCTAACCCACCGCGGTATCCGTGCCAAATTGTCAAAAATTTACTTATTTTGTGCCGATTCGCCGTAATTTGCCAATCTTTTCACAAAATTTTTATATATTCCCCGAAAATCTACAGATACTGACAGATTTTGCACCTCTTTCCAAATGCCTCATTATCTGCTATACTGTCAAAAAGGCACACCGCCGGATAAAAATCATAGAAGCGGAGCATATCATAATGAAACAGATTCTCGAGGACATAAAACAGGGAAAACTGCGCCGGGTCTACCTGCTCTACGGCGAGGAACGTTACCTGCGCAGGCAGTACAGAGAAAAGCTGCAGCGTGCACTCTGTCACGAAAATGACAGCATGAACACGCATTTCTTTCAGGGACGCAGCATAGAAGTGACACAGATCATAGATTTGGCTGAAACACTGCCCTTTTTTGCGGACCGCCGCGTCATTTTCATTTCGGACAGCGGAATGTTTAAGTCCGGCGGAGAAAAGATGGCGGAATATCTGGAAAATCCAAGTGAAACCACGTTTTTCATCTTTACGGAGAATGAGGTTGACAAACGAAGCAAGCTTTACAAAACCGTGCAGAAGACAGGCTATGCCGCGGAATTTGCCGTTCAGGATGAAAATACGCTGAAGCGCTGGGTTGCAGGAATGCTTGCCAGAGAGGAGAAAAAAATAACGGAAAATACGGTGCAGTTATTCCTGTCCAAAACCGGCACCGATATGGAAAATATCCAGATGGAACTGGAAAAACTGGTATGCTACTGCCTGGACCGGGAAGTGGTCACCAGTGAGGATGTAGAAGCTGTCTGCACCACCCGAGTCAGCAACCATATCTTTGACATGATCAATGCAGTCGCTCTGGGCCAGCCCAGACAGGCTCTTAACCTGTACTACGACCTGCTTGCCCTGAAGGAACCACCTATGCGGATTCTGTTTCTCATTGCCAGGCAATGCAACATGCTGCTCCAGGTAAAGCAACTGAAAAACAGGGGCTTCGACAACCGGACCATAGGCTCCAAAATCGGCATCGCCCCGTTCATAGCAGGAAAATATCTCACCCAGGCGTCCCGTTTTAAAACTTCTGTGCTGCGCCGGGCAGTAAAACAATGTGTGGAGGCAGAAGCGGCGGTAAAAACCGGCCGTATGGATGATCGGATGAGTGTGGAGATATTAATTCTGTCGGTGCTGCAATAGTTCTTCTCGACAGTTTCATTGGGGCAGGGGACGGGCTTCTATGGATAGCCGCTTCCCCTGCCTCATCTGTTCTTTTTTAAATCCTGATTTTATCACTTACCTTCCAAGTCCTGCTGTTTTCATGCACCATCTCCAGCCTACAACAGAAGATTGCGGAAATAGCGAATCGTATAATCGATCCCCCTCTCACCCAATTCGTCCTTCCAGTTGGCGGAATGAGGTTCAATGCTGAGAGCCCTGTCATACCCCTTTGCGTGAAGAATGGCCAGAAATGCACCCCAGTTCGTCTGGTCCAGGCCTGCCGGCGGATCGTCATACCGCTCCCCGTCTATTACCAGAGATCCTTTCAGATGGACGTGGAGGAAACGGTCTCCCCAGTCCCTGGTTTCCTTCAGATAGTCCCCACCGTCATAGATACAATGGGAGGGATCGTATTTTATGTACAAATCCTTCAGATAGCCGTGAATCATGGTATAGGCCATGGGTGTGCAGACAAAATTGTTCCATCTGCAGTTATAAACCGCAATCTTTACTCCCTTTTCCCTTCCTGAGGCACTGCCGCAGGCGATTCCATGCGCTATCAGCTTCTCAAAATAAGAGATGGCCAGACTGCAGTTTTCATAGTAGGACAGCTCTTCCACATAATTACAGCCGGTAATGTAGACATCACAGCCCAGCTGTGCCGCCGCGTCAATAAGCCTGTATTCCAGCTCCAGTTCCTCCTGGCAGATCCCCTCCTGGCAGATCCGGTTGCTGCCCCATCTGCCCACTGCACCCACAGGTATCCCATAGCTTTCGCTTCTGCTGCGGATCGCATCTACATTTTCCAGAAAAAGCTCCGCCCTGTCGTTTACATCCAGTTCGATGAACTCCATGCCCCGTTCTTTTGCGCTCTGAAAATCCGCTTCCTCAAACCATGCAATTCTGCCTAGTTTCATATTTTTATACTCCCTTCTCCGCCCTGAGGGCCGAAAATCTATTGTCAAAAATAAATCGCTTTTCCGGTTCTGCCCGACTCATAAATGGCTTCCAGAATCTGAGTCACCACCATAGCCTGTCTGGGCTTCACAGTCAGCTCTCCGCCATTTACCACAGCATTGTAGAACACACGCTGCTCTATATCGTCAGGCTTCTCGGAAATACCGTCATAGAAGGCCACGCCGCCTGCAGCCAGATCCGGCTTCTCCACACACTGTCTGCTGTGGTTGACACGATTAATCCGCAGACCGTCTGCCATATCGGCTCCGGCTTTGGTTCCGCACAGGGTGGTCTGCGCTTCCCTGGTGTCCAGAGTATTCAGGGCCCAGGAGGATTCCAGTACAATGGTAGCGCCGTTTTTCATACGGATAAATCCGAAAGCGGAATCTTCTACGGTATAGACTTCCGGATCCCAGTCCCCCCAGGCATTTCCTGTGTTCTTCTGATCTGCCAATTTTCGGTATACGGAGCCTGTCACCATCTCCGGCTCATAATTGTCCATCATCCACAGCGTGAGATCCAGAGCATGGGTACCAATGTCGATGAGCGGGCCGCCCCCCTGCTTCTCCGCATCCAGAAATACCCCCCAGGTAGGCACAGCCCTCCTTCGCAGGGCATGGGCTTTGGCATAGTAAATCTCACCCAGTTCCCCATTCTCGCAGGCGCTCTTCAGATAAGCGGAATCCGCCCGGTAACGGCTCTGGTAACCGATGGTCAGTATTTTTCCCGTGCGCTCCGCCGTTTCCACCATGGCTTTTGCCTCTGCATAGGTCTTTGCCATGGGCTTTTCACACATGACATTTTTGCCCGCCTCCATGGCGGCAATGCTGATAGGCGCATGGGAGCTGTTAGGCGTCAGCACATAGACTGCTTCTACGTCCTCTTTCAGCAGCTCTGTATAATCGGTGTAAATCTTTGCATCCTCTGTGCCGTACTCCGCCTTCGCCTTTTGAGCCCTCTCCTCGATCAGGTCACAGAATGCCACGATCTCAAAATTTCCGTTCCTCTTCATTGCGGGAAGATGCTTTCCGTTTGCAATACCTCCGCAGCCTACCACGCCAACTTTTAATTTTCTCATTTTTAAAGCCCTCCGCTCTCTTCCGGGTTTTCTGCCCGTTTTTCCTTTCTATTATCCGGGACGGCTCATGAAGCGGCCGCCCTGCAATCCCAACGCCATACGAAAAATGACCCGCCTTGCTTTCGCCGAATGCCGTGCGGACACTGCCTTCACAGCATCCTTTCTCCTGTCCAGGACCCTTGATAATTGCCGCCTGCTCTCCGAAATGGGACAGTCAGTACTCAAATCTGACCACTGCCCCGGTCTCCGCTGATCTCTCAATAGCCTCCATCAGCTTCATCACCCGCATAACCTGAGGCAGCCGGATCAGGCTCTCCTCTCTGCCTTCCAGGACGGCCATTACATTATAGTAAAATTCCCTCACATCGCTCTTCACTACAGGCAATTCCTCTGTGAAAATACTGTCGTCCCTTCTGGGCGCCATTGTCTTGGTCAATCCCGCTGCGGTAATCACAGGTGTCACGTCCTTCTCATCCACACCGGAAGCCCGCACGATTCTGCCATTCAGACTCCAGTCTTCGATCACGGCAGTTCCGTCCGTGCCCAGTACATACCATCTGGGAAGGGATACGAAATTGCTGGTGCCCACCTCCACCAAAGCAATCACACCGTTTTCAAAGGTCAGCTCCGCGCAGAAACCATCGTCCACCAGCTGATTGGTCACATGAGTCACCGTGGCGTAGACGCTGCGCAGAGACACATCTTCAAACAGCAGGAGCAGCTGGTCCAGAAGATGTACCCCCCAGTCCAGAATCATTCCCCCGCCATGCTCCCTCTCCTGTCTCCAGTCGCCGGGAATCCCCCTGGAGCCATGGACCCTGGATTCCACGCGGAAGAGTTCTCCCAGTTTTCCCTCTTCCAGAATCTTCTTTACCGTCAAATAATCTTCGTCCCACCGTCTGTTCTGGTGGACGGTAAGGAAACGTCCGGTCTCTTCAGATACACAGATCATTTCCTGCAGATCTTCTGAACTCAAAGTGGCCGGTTTTTCACTGATCACATTCTTGCCCGATTTCATGGCCTCAATGGCCACAGGCCTGTGTACATCGTTAGGGGTGGCGATGAGTACCAGGTCCGTGGAGGGATCTGCCAGCAGATCATCCAGCCCCTCATAGACATGGAGTCCTTTTTCTGCCGCACAAGCCCGCCTTTCCTCCCTGATGTCCCAGATACCGGCTATTTCCAGATCCTCTATGGTCTGAATCTCCTCATAGTGCCAGCCTGCCATTCCTCCAAAGCCCACCATGGCAATCTTATGCTTCATCTTTATCCTCCTGTTTCCGTTCCGCTGTATGCGCGTCTTTCTTTTTTATATGCTTGTCTCACGGGATAAAATTCCATGTACTTTGTGCACGCACTTCGATTTTCATTCCATGTCATGCCCAGTACATGGCGCCTCTGTCCTCATAGATCAGTACATTTTTCAGAAAGCTGACCGCTTTCTCCAGTCCCTCTTTGCCGGACATCAATCCATCCTCGTGTTCAATGCTGATTGCGTAATCATATCCCACCATACGCAGCTGGGAAATGATATTCTTCCAGTAGTCTTCACCATGTCCGTAGCCCACCGTACGGAAAATCCAGGAACGATCCCGCTCTTCCCCGTAATGGGTGGTATCCAGAACGCCGTTGACCGCCGTATTCACGGCATCGATTCCGGTGTCCTTGGCATGGAAATGGAAAATGGCATTCTCCTTCCCCAGTTCCCGGATGCAGACGCCCGGGTCCATCCCCTGCCAGATCAGATGACTGGGATCAAAATTGGCACCGATCTGAGGACCTGCCTCCCTGCGCAGTCGCAGAAGCGTCTTCGTGTTGTAGACACAGAAGCCCGGATGCAGCTCCAGGGCGATCTTGGACACACCATGCGCCTGGGCAAAAGCAGCCTTCTCCTTCCAGTAGGGAATCAGCACTTCATCCCACTGGTATTCCAGAATCCGGCTGAAATCATCCGGCCAGGGGCAGGTGACCCAATTGGGCGTCTTATCCTCCGGGCTTCCTCCCGGGCATCCGGAAAAGGTATTCACCACCGGCACCTTCAGCTTCTCCGCCAGCAAAATGGCTTTGGTGAAATCTGTCTCAAAGCGCTGAGCAATTTCAGGATCCGGATGTACCATATTCCCATGGCTGCTCAAAGCGCTGATGGTAAGATGATATTTATCCAATGTCTCCAGAAATGCCTCCCGTTTTCTCTCATCTGCCAGAAGCTCCCCGGCATCGCAGTGAGCCTTTCCCGGAAAGCCTCCGCAGCCGATCTCCACCATCTGCACGCCTCTCTCCGAGAGAAACCTGCAGGCATCCTCAAAGGGCAGATCTCCCAGTGCCACCGTCAATACTCCTAATTTCATAGCCTTTCCTCCGTTTCTTTTTATCTATTTTTCAGCATTTATTCCTTTCCACTGTTTACTTGATTATAAAAAAAGACAGCAAAATGTGCAAGCTTCATTCTGCTGTCTTATCCATACAATTCTGCTGTTTTTTCATGACAATTATGTCACTTTTTAAAATCCGCAGCTTTACTTTCTGCTTTCTCTCTTCAAAATCTCCGAAGGTGCACAACCATAATAACGCCGGAACTGTCTTCCGAAATGATTGTAGTCTCCGAAACCCACACTGTCCGCAATCTCCGCCACTGTACCCTCCTTTTTCTTCAGCAGATTCATGGCTTTTTTAATCCGCACCTCATTGATATACTGCAGCGGCGCCATACCCATGCTGTCTTTGAAGAGATGGTTGAATCTGTCCTCGCTTAAATGGATGATATCGGCCAGTTCCCGGTTGCCGATCTGCCGCGTATAGTTGGACTGGATATAATCTAATACCAGATTCAGACGCTCCAGCTGCTTTTTTCTCCTGTCGCTCTCCCGCTCTGTCAAAAATTCCACGGTATACTCCCGCACCAAATGGGCAATCAGCTTCAGCAGTTCCCCCTTGCAGATCAGGTGATAGCCGATTTCCTGCCCCTTGTACTCCCGGTAGATAGATGACATGATACCGTCAATCATTTCATCCTTTTCAATCAGGGATTGAAATATGACATTCTTGTCAGCAAGTTCCTTGGAAAAGGCTTCCATCTCAAAAATCACTACCATCACCGCCATATGGCTGCCGTCGCAGTATCCCGCGTGGATCTCATTGCTGTTGGCAACCACCAGATTTCCCTTTTCCGCCCGGATCTCCCTCTGGTTCAGATTCAACAGCGTCTTTCCCTCCATCACATAGTGAAGCTCGATATGCTCATGCCAGTGGGGCGCAAAATACCAGGTCTTTCTGGCAAGGTCATTAATATGCAGCTGTACCGGAAATTCCGGATCACTCAAAATCTTCCGTTCATATAGTTCCAGTGGCCCCATGGCTGTTCACCTCCTAAGTCTCCTGCCGCCCGAAGCGCCCATTTCTTTTTAGTATATTCCATCTGCTGCATAAAAACAATGGCCTGTAAACAACATTTTACGCTGTATTTTGCGTTACTGTTCACTCGGTGCTGCCGCGAGGTGTTTTTGTGCGCATTTTGCACGAAAACCCGAGACTGCGGGTACCAAAACGGGCTTTCCTTGCCCGTTTTGTGTGCATCACGTTGCTGTGAACGGCGAAGCCGTGAGCAGTAACTTACTCTGCCCCGGTCCATACCGCCAGGCTTCCGTCCTCGTATTCCATCCTGACCGCTCCCCACTGTGCAGTCTGAAGGATATGTGTTCCGCAGGCCTCCAGGCGCTCCAGCAGTTCTTCGTGGGGATGACCGTAACGGTTGTCCCTGCCGCAGGAAATCACGGTGAGAAACGGCTTCAGCTGATCCAGAAGCGCTTCCGGTGTGGAATTGCGGGAGCCATGATGAGCTGCCTTCAGCACGGTAATGCCCCCAATGTTCCTTTCCTGAATTTCCCGAAGGAGGGCCTTCTCCCCTTTATCCTGCACATCCCCTGTCAGAAGCAGCGTCCACTGGGCCGGGGGCGAAGGGCTTCCCCCTGCTGCTCCCGCTTCCCTGACAGCTCCTCCCGATATACCTGATTGGAATCTGGTCCCGTCCTCATAAAATTCCACCAGAAAGCATTCCGAATAAGCATTCACATCCTGTGCACCAAATCCCTTTTCCGGATGCAGACAGGTAAAGGAGGCACTGCCGCAGCGCCATCCATCCCCTGCAGACAGATACCCCACCGCTATCGGCTGTCCCTGTGCCCCCTCCAATGCTGCCTGCAGCAGTGTACCAAACTGCTCTTCCCTGGCGGTCTCTTCTATATCCGGCAGAAGGAGCTGATGTACGGTAATATGATTTTCCCCACCCAGTGCAAACAGCTCCACGGCACCGTTGACATGGTCCCCATCTGGATGGGACAGAAATACAGCGTCAATGGTCCGGATGCCGTTATATTTCAGGTAAGGAATCAGGATGTATTTTCCGATCTTCTTCCGGCTGCTGCTGCCGCAGTCGAACAGGTATGTCTCCCCGGATGCAGTGCGCACCAGAATGCTGTCTCCCTGGCCCACATCCAGGAACGTGACACTGTTGCCCGCAGACGGTCGGATTTCAAACAGCAGTACCCCCAGGCACAAAGCACCTATTGCGGCGCAGCCCGTTGCTTTCGGGCTTTTCAGAAATTCCGACATTCTATGGAATATCCCGCTTCCGGCGGTACTTTTCGGATTATTTGTTTTTCCCTTACCTGCCGCTTTTCTCATTTCAGTTTTTTCCCTGGTTTCAGTCTTTTTCCTGGTTTTGACCGTTTCTTCCATCTGGAAGCTATGTCCTGGAATCACAGTTTTAGTTTCTTTTGCAATATATTTTATCTGTTTTATTGTATATCTGACCATTACTGCTCCACCCAGAAGCAGGTAAAAAACCACGACCTGCCATATCTCCGGACATCCAGGATTCCATGTGTGAAAGGGAAGCCTGTCAAAACAGCCGCAGAGGAATTCATAGCTTCTCAGAATCAGTCTGTCTGCGGTTCCCAGAACTCCCAGCCCCGGTACCAGCATCGCCAGCAGTCCCGTGATCATCATAGGCTTCAGAAAAGGAATGATAAAAAGATTCAGAAACACAGAATATACCGGAATTTCATAATAAAACCAAAGCTGTACCGGAAGCGTGGTCAACGTAATGGAAAGACTTGCGAAAAAGGACTGAATCAGGGCATCTCCTGCAAAACCGGCTGCAGCCGCCAGGGATTTGGTAAACCGGGCCTTCTCCGATCTGCTGTGCTTTCCGGAAACCGATTTCCCCACACCCTTCCCAAGGGAAATTTCCGGCATCAGCAGGGGATACACCACACCGATCCCCAGTACGGAGGAAAAGGACAGCAGAAAGCCGCTGTTCTGCAGATAAAAAGGATTTCGGAGCACCATAAATGCCCCCATCACCCCCAACGCCGTCAGCATGTCATATGTCCGCCCTGCAATCTCAGCTCCCATTTTGATCAGATACATTCCGATGGCACGGCAGGCGGACACGCTGAATCCCGTCATACAGCCATAGAGAATCAAAATCACACTCCCTGCCAGGGCGCATGGGCAGACCGGCAGCCCCATTTTGCGAAGCAACCGGTAAATACTCATGCCGATGATGGTAATATGCAGAGAAGAGATGCTCAAAATATGGAGAACACCGTTACGCTTATACAATTCTTTCAGATCACTGTCCAGTTCGCTCTTATCCCCCAACAGCAGGGCAGCCATAACCGCAGCCTCCTGTTCCGGAAAAATCCGATACAGACGTTCCTTAAAGTATACTTTCAGCTGGTACAACCCCTCCCTGACAGGCCAGGATGCTTCCCCTTTCGCCAAGACAACTGCCTTTTTCAGCTTTCCGCCAATCTCCAGGGTCCTGTAATACACTGCAGCGTCAAACTCCCCGGGATTGGTGGCATGAGCATAGGGGGCGAACTGCCCTCTCACTGCCACATGGCTCCCAAGGGAAATCTCCTCTGCTTTTTCGGTCTCACATATGATATTTTCCTGAATCGGAATCTCCTGCCGCGAACCCGCAGCTGACTGCCCGAAGGCACTTGAACCTGATAAATCGGTTTGAATCAAAAATACAGATTTCAGATAAATGGTTGTTTCATCTTTCTGGTACACCTGTCCGGTGACCTCCACCTCCCGGTCTGCTTCCAGCCGTCCTGCGCTGATGCATCCCGGGGGCGTCTCCTCCGCCCATCCGCTTTTCAGTCGTAGGGCGGCAAGGATCACCAGAAACAGGGCAACCGCAAACAATGGCCGCCTCATATTCCTCTCCCTTTCATTCCGTGTTTGTTTACCCCCATGAATTTTTCTGCCGCTCTTCCCTTTCAGCCAGACATCAGTGCAGCTTCCGCCTCTCCTTCCGCACGGTAACAAAGAGCAATATCCCCGCCACCGCTCCCATAAGCAGATAGGCCTGGACCATGGGCATAAAATTGTAGTGTTCTCCCTTCCAAACTGTATAAAAGTCCCGATTGATATAGGTCACGGGAAGCAATCTGGCCGCCGCCTGCATGGCAGAGGGCATATTGTCATAGCTGATTCCCATCATGCCCCCCAGAATCATCTGCCCAAAATACAGCAGCATGGTCACACAGTAGACTGCTCCAAACTTTTTCAGCAGAGAAGCAATCCCATGGGACAGACAGAATAAAATCACACTTAACATCAGAATGCACACTGCATACAGCACCGCACCCGACCATCCCGGTGCCTCCACTCCCACAAATACATATCCCACCACAAAGTAAATCACAAATGCCATCGCCATGAAGATCAATTCCGAAAGAATGCGGTTGCACAGTGTGACACTGACCTTTATACCAAACAGCTCCATTCTCTGGGGAATTCCCTTTTCCAGTTCCTGGGCGTGAGACACACCATACCCCATAAATATACTTGCCATGGGAATCATTGTCCCAATACCCAGAAAAATAGTCGTCACCATAGATGACAAAACAGACGGCACCGGAATCTCCATCATCACCACACGGGTAATGATAATCATCATCAGTACAGGCATCCCTACTCCGAAGATATGCACATAGGGATTGCCTATGGTTTTACGGAATTCAAAAAGCAGCATCTGCTTTGAAAAAAGTTTTCCATTATAATGCATTTCAATTTCCTCCTGTCTTGGTTTCTTTTTCCTCCCCTGTATCGGACTGTCTTTCTGCTGCAGCTTTCGCATTGATATAGAGCATCTCCACATCATTGTTGCTCCGCTTATAATTGACATCATGCTCCAGCAAAAGCCTGGTAATCCGTTTTTCCATTTTCTCACTGTCACAGGATATGGCAATCAGATGAGCCGGAGCAGACAGTTTTTCAAAATCGGACAAAAGAACCTCATTTTTTTCATCATTGCTCACCACCACCACAGCTCTGCCGCAGTATTTCCGGAATAAGTCCTCCCTGCCGCCGTAATCGATCACCTGCCCTCTGTCCAGGATCAGCAGCTTATCTGCCAGCTGATCCAGTTCTTCGTAATAATGAGATACCATCAGAAAGCTGGCTTCCCTGCCCTGGTACCACTCCACCAGTTTTTCCACCAGCTTCTGTCGTGTCTCAAAATCCAGGCCGGACGTAACTTCATCGTAAAAGGTCAGCGCCGCCTCCTGCATCATCACAAGAATAATGGTAAAGCGCTGCTTCTGTCCGCCGGAAAGCTTCGAGTATTTCTTCCGCAGACAGTCACGAAATTCAAAGAAATCAATCAGCTCCTGCAGTTTTTGATTCCGTGCAATCTTTGTATTCAGAATTGCCTCCATGACATACTTCACCGGCATGGAATCCGTATATTCATTAAACTGCATATGAACTGCCATCTGCTCCGGCTCAAGCGCCGTACGGATTGTTCCCTGATAGGGCACAATGCCCAGAATGCTTTTGATCAATGTACTCTTCCCTGCACCATTGGAGCCGATCACACCAATCCGATCCCCCTTCCTGATCTCAATGGGCGTCTTTATGGACAGAGCCGTATCCTCCCCGTAACGGACGGTCAGATTCTCAATGGATAACAGCATAAAATCCACCTCTTTCTTTTTGAAATTTGCATCTGAATTTATCTTATCAGAATGATATGAATTTCGTATGAAGACCAGATGCAGTTTTTCTACACCTGCAGAAAAAATTGATTGGTATGTCCTGGAATTCAGAAACTACGCTTAAAGCTCATTGCACACCGAAAATGGATATTTCCGACGGAAAGATGACAGATGAGACTACACAATTCCCTTCATTTCTCACGCTCAGTGCAACTCCCAGTTTTTTTGCATAAAAAGAGGCAATATACAGACCCAGTCCGTGGCTGTCCGATGCCGCATTATTCTCATGGCTTCCCCTGACAAAGGGTTCAAACACATGGGGCAGCAGGTCCTCCGGAATCGTCACGCCGCTGTTTTCAATCCGGATCTCCGGTTTTCCATCCCCATTGCAGGACTCCAGAAAAATCCGGACAGCACCTTTCTCAGGCGTATATTTGACGGCATTGGACAATAGATTGTCCAGAATCTGAACAATCATCACTTCATCCGCGCAGACAGCAAATTCTTCCTGTCCGTAAAGCTCCACGGAAATCCGTCTTTCCGCCAACTCCACCTGACAGGAACGAAGCCGCTCTTCCAAAAGCCTGCCCACTTCTACCCGCAGCAGCCTTCCATCCCCGCTATAACGATTCAGGTACAGGATATCCTCCACCATCCTGCGCATGGAAAGCAGCTGTTCCTTGACTTTGGGCAGATAGATTTTCGTCTCTTTGTATCTGCCTATTTCGTTTATCATGCCCTCCACCAGTAAAAGTGCAGCCGCAATGGGTGTCTTCAGCTGATGGGAAGAAGCTCTCAGAAAGACTTCCTGGCGCCGGTTTTCCTCTTTCAACTCCCGGTTCTTCTCCTCCAGTTTCCGATAGCTCTCTCTGATTTGCATATAAAAATCATCCAGGGTATCCGCCAGTTCCCTCACTTCATCCTTCCGGTTCGGCCACTCTTCCGCCAGCGGTTTCACCGCAGAATCCTGTGCCTGCTCCATCTCACGGGTATGCCGTACCAGGCGCAGAATAGGGCTCACGATTCCTCCGGAATACATCTGCGAAAACAAAAGTACTAACAGCACAATTACAGCCCCCAACATAGGAAGACTTCCCAGAACCACCGGACGAATCTCATTCACATCCGGCGCCACAACCGGCAAAACAGAAATAACCAGGCTGTTTTCCGTTTTCTCCAGAGCCATATAGTTGGCAAAGCGGTTGTGAGCATCCTCGATACCTGATTCTATAATCACAAAACCTTCGGAATAAGAATGTACCCTGACGGACTCATTGAAAAATTCATCCTCCGCCCTTCCGGTGGGCAGCAGACGGATTTCTACGGGAAATGCACTGTTATTCCCAATGGAATCCTTCAGCATCTCCGCCAGTTCCTCCATTTCTTCTGCCAGTCCAAATTTGTCTGCCCTGCCCGATATTTTTCCACCGGCCATGGCAAAATCTGTCTTCTTACCCTCCCATACGGAGCCCGCTTGTCCTTCCCCTGCCTGCACATTGAGCGGGTCTGTCTCCGCTTTCTCCCTGCTCGAATCCCCATTGGTTTCCAGTTTTACCCGGCATCTGTCCAGGAGCTCCGCCAGTCCTTGATCCCTCACCTGAATCTCCGCAGAAAATGCCTTTCCGGTGACCAGAATCAGATTCCCCTCACGAGGAATTTCCAGGGAAAAACAGGCTGTGACATTTCTCACCCCCACACCTTCATAACTGCCGGTTTCCATATAGGCCTTATGCTGTTCACGGACGGATTTCAGATTCTGTTCCATCACATGGTTCACATAGAGGGAGGGGAGCATACAGATAAAGTAGCCAATCAGAAGCAGCATCAAAATACCTGCCAGAGTCATGCTGTACAGAAGATTTTTTCGTCCTAACTTCATATGTCGTTCCCCTCCCATCTGGGCAGTCATAGACAGCACTCCTGTGAAAACCAGCAAGATGCCTCTGAAAGCAGATCCTCCTTATCTTTTCCGTTTTCATCCACGACACGGAAAGCAGCTTCACAGAGCTTTGCTGTCAAACTGATAGCCCACCCCTATAACTGTCTTAATAAATGCTGCAGGAAGCTTTTTTCGCAGATTTTTCACATGAGCATCTATGATTCTGTCATTGCCGATATAGTCCTCATTGAAAATACTCAGAATAAGCTGCTCTCTGGTGAATACCCGTTCCGGTTCCCTGTAAAGTGTCTGCAGCAGCAGATATTCGCTTAGAGTAAGGGGCAGCTTTCTGCCGTCATACAGGGCACAGTATGCCTCCTCCTTCAGGATCAGCCCTCTGCCGCAGCCTTCTCCGTCCTCTGCTGCTCTGCCGGTGCGCCTTAGAATCGTCTCCATCCGTTTCAGCAGAATAATGGGAGAAACCGGTTTTATCACATAATCATCCGCATATAAATTAAAAGCCTTCACCTGGGTCTGCTCATCCTCCAGAGCTGTCAGCATGATCACCCCTGTCCGTTTCCGGCAGGTATGAATGCACTTCAGCACTTCAAAACCGTCAGCCCCGGGAACACAGATATCCAGCACGGCAAGGTCAAACTCCTGTTCTCTCACCAATTTTACCGCCCGGTCACCCCGCTCCGCCGTAACCACCTGGTACCCTGACATCAGCATATATTCCGTCAGAACCTCCCGAATTGTGGGTTCGTCTTCCAAAAACAATATCCGGTATGGCACCATCTCATCTTCCTTCTTTCCTAGAGCGTGTTTGAAAGCTGCTCTAATTCTCCGGACTGATCACAATATCCAGATTGCGTTCATAAGTTGATGTTGAAAAGTTTGACGGTATCTCTCCATTGATCAGGATCTGTACCTTATTCACACTGCTTAGCTCCACCAGGGAATTCACAATGGCATAGACAGACACGTCCGTGGATACATTGTTTACCACCGCCAGAAAATTCTCATCCAGGTTTACATAACAAATGCCGTCCTTTGTCATGACACTGACGATCTTGGTGGCGGGATTTACGGAAGGGAACTGTCCCTCGATATGACCGCTTGGCCCTGCAATCAGCTCTTCCACAACAAACCGCTCCAGAGGAGTATTCGTGGAATAATGTTCCTCCCGGTCCGCCGCAATCAGCTTCGTTCCGCTCTCATCCGCAAAATACAGTCTTATTCTCGCTTCTTCATAGGTATTGATCTCGTTTCCGTCATTATCTATAAACTGCTCCGCATTCATCCAGCCGACCACATTTTCTTTCCTGTCAAGCAGCTGGCTGCCCTCTACAGTAATCATAACCAGACTGACATGGGGCAGCTGGGTCAGAGTGCGTACAATCGCCGCCCGCACCAGGACCTCCGTTATCGGCGGCAGTTTTTTATAAGCGGCATCCACATCAATCTGCAGATTTTCCCCTTCCAGATTCACTCCCAGCACCTGAAATCCCATGGCAAAGGGGGCCTTATACTCCAGTTTCTCCGGCTGGGCAGCCAGACATTCCATCAGTTCCACCAGCTGCGCCTCCGATGTGGTCGCCGTCATTTCATAAGGATGCATTTCCACCTTTGTCTCGGAATTGCTTATATAATAAACCTGATACTCATTCCCTTTCTTCTCCTTATCACCTGTACAGGCCCCAAGAACCAGTATACAGATCAAAATACATATGGTACCGGATATCTTCTTCCTGATGTTTCCGCCCTCCATGTCCAGGTCCTATCTCCCTTCCCTGTGGTATTATCTCAATTTTCTCTCTGTCAACCCGCTTAGAGCCGTTCAGCGTATTTCATCATTACATTCCGGCAGAAGACGGGAGGGAACTTCAAAACACGCTAAGAGGAATAGCTGCTTCCCCCTGTGCTGCTAAGAGGAATCTTCACTGTAAAGCAGGATCCCTCCCCCTCTACACTGTTCACCGTAATGGCGCCCCTGTGCATTAAAACCGCGCTTTTGGTAATTGCAAGGCCAAGCCCCGTACCGCCGATTTCTCTGGAATGAGATTTATCTACACGGTAAAATCGTTCGTAAATATGCGTCAAAGCGTCTTCCGGTATCCCCAGTCCGGAATCGCTGACTTTGAATGTAAAACACTGGTGATCTGCATCCAGCTCCACTTTTACCCAGCCATGCTCCTTGTTATATTTTATGGCATTCTCTACCAGATTCGTCATGATCAGCGTCAGCTTCACCTCGTCCACCTCGGCCACAACGGGACGTACGCTTTCAAAAACCACCTCCACATCCTTTTTTCGGGCAATCGGACGAAGACGCTTTAAGATCAATTCCGCCAGGTCATTGATGCTGATGGATGCAATATTCATCTCCTGTGCCTTCTTGTCCATTTTCACCAGAACCAGCAGATCCGTAATAATCTGATTCTCTCTGTCGATCTCAGAGGCAATGTCCTCCATAAATTCCCGGTACAGCTCTGCCGGTGCATCCCGCTGTGTTAACAGGGAATCCGCCAGTACCTTGATTCCCGCCATAGGCGTCTTCAGCTCATGGGACACATTTTCCACAAATTCCTGCCTGGAATTATCCAATGTCCTCATTCGCTGGAGCAGCTGATTAAAAGCATCCACAATGTGAGCCGTCTCCGCGTAATCCGGCACGGAGATGCTTTCATCACTGTAACCTGCCTTTACCTCATTGATGGCCTCCGTGACCCGGTTAAAAGGACGTGTCAGCATAACAGAAAGCACCATGGCCATGGCTACGATTACCACAATCATCAGATTCTGCAGGATCACTGATTTCCGATTCAGCACTTCCAGTGTGGCCATGGTGGCATCACTGGATATACTGGTCAGCATGACGCCCACAATCTCGCCGGTATTCACACTGTTGTCAATTATGGGTGTAGTCATCTCTATGTAACCATGATCCCTGTCATAATTGGACATACTCTGCCCCTGAAAACAGCGGATCACCTCCTCTGAAATGATAGTCTTGCCCTCGCTGATATCATAAGTGTCCCGAACCACCCTGAGACTGGAATCGATAATCATGACACGCCCTTCATACAGGTTGGAAATCATTTCCAGTTCCGCATTGATCACTTCCTTTGACACACCGCCTCTGACGCTGGCCTCCGGTTTCGTATTAAAATAATTGTTGCTGATCAGGTGATTTCCCACAATCATCAGCTGATTTTGGACAGTGGATATCCTTTGTTGGACAGAATGTTCCTCATAATTATCCAGAATACCATAGCGTACGATCATACTGGGGATAAATCCTGCCGCCAGTACGATCAGAAAGATGCGCGCCTGAAGGCTGCGCAGAGAAAGAAGCCGTTTCAGCTCCCTGAAAAATTTTTCCGTCATTCATCATACTCCCGCCTGTTGCAAACAGCCATAAGAGCAGCTGTCACACCTGAAAATAGTAGCCAACGCCCCACTTCGTATGTACATATCTGGGCTCGCTGGGATTTACCTCCACTTTCTCCCGCAGTCTTCGGATATGCACATCCACGGTGCGGACATCCCCCGGATAATCAGCTCCCCACACCAGTTTCAGCAGGCTCTCCCTACTGTAAACCCTATCGGGATTCAGCATAAGAAGTTCCAATAATTCAAACTCTTTCGCTGTCAGACTGATCTCCTTTCCCGCGATAAAGGCACGCCTTCCCTCTCTGTCCAGACGTACATCGCCCCGCTCCACGGTTTTGGCCGCAGGTGCCTCCCCCATGATCCGTTTCGGCTCTGTGCGGCGCATGATGGCCTTGATTCTGGCCTTAACCTCCAGAATATTGAAGGGCTTGGTGATATAATCATCCGCACCGTACTCCAGCCCCAGGATCTTATCCATATCCTCTCCCTTGGCCGTAAGCATGATGATAGGCACAGCGGAAAACTCCCGGATCTGCTGACAGACCTCGAAGCCGGTCAGCTTCGGCAGCATTACATCCAGGAGGATGATGTCATACTGATTCGCACGGGCGTATTCCAGAGCTTCCTCGCCGTCATAGGCACAATCCACCTTCATATTATCCTGCTCCAGACTGAAGCGGATTCCCTTCACGATCAGTTTCTCGTCATCTACCACCAATGCTCTCTTCTCAGCCATCGCTGCCTCCACAGTATTACCGCCTGCTCCGCAGACAGAAATCTTTATTTTACTACTATCTTATCTTTTATCCTCTGGTACATGGCATCCTTGATCCCTGGTACCTTCATGATATCTTCACAGCTGTCAAAGCCATCGTTGGCTTCCCGCCAGGCAATAATATCCGCCGCCCGGCTCTCGCCTACCCCCGGCAGTGTGCAGAGCGCAGCCGCGTCCGCTGTATTAATATTCACAAGTCCCGTTGATGCGCCTGCCTCTGCGGAAACTTCCGGGGGAATCTCCTCTCCCTGCGCCGGAAAATACAACTTCTGCCCGTCATTGACCCATTCCGCCAGGTTGACAGCCTCTCTGGCTGCTTCCATACCAAATCCCCCTGCCGCGCGGAGCGCATCCTCCGCTCTGCTTCCCGCGGGGATTTCCACCACCCCGGGAGCAGTCACTGCACCGCAGACATAGACTCGTATCATTGCCTCTTCCGTTCCAGTCTCCACTTCCGGAACAAAAGCGTCTCCAGGCTCCTGCTTTCCTGCCTGTTCTTCTAAATTTCCGTTTTGTTCTATCTGGTTTTCCGTACTTTCTCCGATCAGCAGCGTATTGTTTTTTTTCCCACAGCCGCAGCACAGGGTGCAAAAAACCGGGATCCACAACACGGCCGGGACTCGGCGCCTTTTCCGCCTCCTCTGAATCCAATTCTTCTGATTCCGTATCTTCTGATTTCCAAAATTTGGGTTCCAGGTGTTCCGATTGTTTTTCTTCTGATTCATCATAGTCCCTTTCTCTCTTTCCTTCCGGACAGGACACTGCCTGCCATATATGCAGCGGCCTCTTCCGGATCCATCAAAAAAGGGATTGCCTCTCTATGCTGATTTTATTATTGTATCGGAATTGTATCATTTTGACAAGTGGCTTTATAAAATCTTCATGAAAAAGATGCTTCCTGCAAATTTATTTTCCATGCTCATTCAGATACAATGTCACTCGGTTCTCCAAAACAGCAACGATCTCCTCTACACACTTACTGCCATTGAAATAATCCTCTGACTCCTCACATACCATGTCCACAACCGGGGTTGGACGACTGGGAAGATACCGGGCCTCCTCCAATATTTTTATAAAATACTCCGTCTTTTCATTTTCCAGAAAATCCCGGTCCTCCTCTCCGTATTCCTTTATGATCTCCCACTCTCCGGTAATCCTGTTTGCCCCCCTGATACTGTAACTTAAACCCAGATCATGTGTATATAAGTCGAACCGCCTGTCCACCCATTCTGCAAACATATTCTTGTTCACCGGGTAAAACATGACATCTTTCTGGGCCTCCTCCCCCAGCAGAAAGCTTAGAAATTCCCAGGCTCCCTCTTTCTGAACGGAAGAGGCATTCATTGCCACAGGTTCATCTTCCGCCACTGCATGACATCCGTCATCAAACATCCATCCTGCCAGCACCAGCCCCCGTTCCTCCAGCTCCGATGCCACAGTGGCCTCAAAAACTTCTAAGCAGCGTGCCTTCTGGGCAATGCGCTGGTAGTTGTTTCTCTCATCGTCACCATATCTTTTGGCAGTTTCAAGCAAGTCTGCAAACAGCTCCCCGCCGAAGTCACATGTCCCTGTTTCCCAGTCCACCATTCCCCACAAATCCTCAGACCCTTCCAGAAACAGCCTCAGCAGCTCCCTGGAGCCGAAACCTTCCAGATACACAGCCTTTTCGGTGAATGCCAGCAGCCCGTCCACCGTCTCTCTGATATCCGGTTCTGATCCCATCACATTCCGGTCCGCCTCAATGGTATATGTAAGCGGGTTGGTACAGACACTGTAGATTTCATCCCCATTGCGCCAGGCATCAAAAGTCATGGGAAAATAATCTTCTTCCTTGAGACCTGTACGTTCCATATGGGGGCGCAGATCCTCCAACACACCCTTTTCAATCATATCCGGAACATTTCCTCCCAAGATGTCCTCCCCTACCAGAATATCCGGCCCCTTTCCTGTGGACACCTGTATACCGATACGTCTGACATAATCCTCCAGAGCCGTTTCGTATTGTTCCTCCATGTTTCCGTCGCTTAACCCCATCTCTTCCACTACAATATAATACTCGTCGTTTTCCTGGTTAAATCGGGAAATCTGGCGTTTGAACCAGTCCGAAACCACTGGTGCACAGAAAACAACCGGCGTCCTCTGAATGGTTTCCAAACGCAGGTGTTCCACATATGCCGGACTTCCGTAGTAATTGGTCCGCAGCACATCCACACTGCCGTCCTCTGTTACCCGAAAATCCTGAATATCTTCATAATATTCCAATCCGCCGCTGCCTGCCAAGGTATAAGAGGTTCCGCTGAATAGCAGAATATCCTCCATCTCCCCGGTCTCCGTATTCACTTCCCGGATATCGGTCCACCCGCACAGTGCCGGCCCGTTTATTCCCACACCCATATCATAATTACTGCGTTTATACAAATCCTGGCTGTCAAGGTCCACCCAGTCCAGGACAGTGACTGTCCCGGTATCGGAATCCAGTTCCGCAACCTGAACTGCCTTATTCGGCTCCTGTATCATAAGATATATCTTTTTATCCGGCGTCTGGCACACCGCTCTGGGACGCCAGTTTACAGAGTCATCTATCCGGAACACTTCGTTTCCTTCGGAATCCAGCTTTCTGATCAGATCGGAAGTCTCGAACCGGTTTATGATATAGTAACTGCCGTCCTGAGCCAGATACCACCGATACTCGGACACGAATCGGTTGGAAATCCCTTCCCCAATCAATTCCCGCTCTCCATCCAAGTTCCACAGATAAAGATTGGCATCGGCGCCGTGACTGCCTGATACATATTTCTCCGCCCATAGCTGCACCGGCTCTTCCCCCAGAAACTGGGTCCCCAGGTACTGAAGCGAATGGTTCTGTCCGTCTTCCAGAAAAAATGCTTCGAAATCCGGAAAATACGTCTTATCAACCATAATATCCCTGTATTCCGTCTTGCTGCCCTCTCCTGTTTCCCCCCTGCCTTCACCGCAGCCCGGGAGAAAGAGACAAAGCAACAGCAGAATAATTGTGAATTCTCTGTGTTTCATAGCGGCTCCTTTCTCATGTCGTACTTCCATTATAGCCGCTTCTTCTCCCATGTGCAATATCCAAAGCGTAATTACAGCCTTCCTGTTCCCCTCTGTGTCACTCTCCTTTTACAGCAGCGACTGTACAGACAACTGTCCTTACTTCCACTTAAAAATAACAATCCCCGCTACAGCCACAGCCATCCCAATGGCCTTACGCCATTCCCAGGGCTGTTTCTCCACCCCGAACCAGCCGAACAGCTCAATCACATAGGCAACCGCCAGCTGAGCCACCACGATCAGCATGACCGCCCTGGCAGGCCCCAGGAGGTCCATGCTTCGAATCACTGTATAGGTGATGAACGCTCCGATGGCGCCTCCCAGAAGCATGTATTTGGGCTGTACCGAAAATACATTCATCAAATTGCTTCTATCCGTACACACCCAGGCGCCCAGGCAGACAAACAACGCTGTCAGCTGCACAAAAGCACTGGCGGTCCAGATACTGGAGGATTTGGTTACCTGGGTATTGAACACCCCCTGTACACTCATCAATGCTCCGGAAATCAGGGCAATAAAAAATCCGATCACAGGCTACACCTTCCTTTCAGGAATCGTTTCTCCGGAAACTGCTTCCTTTTTCTATCAGTGTATCCTGTGACCGGAATATTATGCGCAGATTCGTATCCCTTCAGGGATTTTCAGCTGCATTGACCTGAACGGAGATCGCATCCGCCAGTTCCTGCACCAGCTGCGTCACGTCGGCGCCGTTCCACACTTTGGCAAACACCCCCTCCAGCTGCAGCCAGAAATTTCCGGTCTCCATCATTTTGGGCAGAGGAATGCTGTCTGCATATTCCTGTTTGAAAATCTGCAGAGCTCCATTATCAGCATTGGCTCCGGAATAAGCTGCCACTTTTCCTGTCCGCTCATAAAGGGAGTCCGCGCATTCCGTCACCAGATATGCAGCAAAACGATTTGCCAGTTCCTGATGCTCAGAATAACTGTTGACTGCCACCGCATTGGTCACAGACATGGAACGGCTATCCAGCTCCCCGCTGACCCGGGGCATTAGCGCCACTCCATATTCAAAACCAAGGCTGCCCTCTGCCGCCGCATCCGCCAGACGTTCTACCACATCAGTAGTTGCAATGGTGAAAACCAGTTTCCCCTGGCAGAAATCATCTACTACAGAATTGTAATCAACAGTATCAGACTCTATGAAAAAAAACTGATTCAAGGCCTTGTAAACTTCCAGACACTGTATGGTCTCTGGATTGTTGATGTTGATCAGGGCAGGGTTGTCCCCTTTGTCCCCTCCCACTATCATATAATTGCCCACAATCCAGTAATTGTAAAAAATATCGGATACATCCCACTTCATGACACCTTCCACCCCCAGAGGCACATCAAAGGTATCCGCAATATTCAGGATATCGTCCACCGTGGCCGGAATCGCCTTGGCATAATACTCCTCACGAAGAACCGACAGCTGTGCCTCGTCCACAGCAATGCCGTCTGTCCCTTCGGGATTCTCATCCACCTCGCCGCCCTCCAGAAGCTCCTTCATGGCAATCTGGGATGCCCACTCCTGGAGATAAGTATCGTTATAGACAAGGGCACTGGTCTCAAAAAACAGGGGCCAGGCCACCAATTTTTCCTGGTAAGTGACTGCGTCCAGGGCCGCTGCCGGAAAATTCTGTTCCCCGCAGACGCCGCCGGCGTCCTCAATCTGTGAAGCAAGCCCTGCCAGATATGCCTTTTCCAGGGAATCGTTACTGACAATAAACGCATCCGGTACCTGGTCGGAACTGACGGATGCCCGGTTTAAAGCCTCCAGATACTCCCCCTCTGCAGCCAGTACCGGAATCACCCGCACTTCCTCCTGTTCCCCAAAGGACACGGCAGCACTGTTCAGGAAATTCGTCATGGTCTCGTCGGAATACCAGAAATAAATCGTCTCCTTCTCCGAGGACCAGGGAAACAGCCTCCCTCTCTCCCCGGCAGAAATCTCCCCTCCGGTTTCCGCCTGAAGAATACCTCCCCAGAACAAAGAAGCCGCCAGAGCTGTCACGGCTGCAATTGAAAGCAGTCTTTTTTTCGCATGCATACAAAACTCCTATCTGCCTGCAGCAGCAGGCACATCTGCCGTCCGGCTCCCGGATATCGCGGCAGACACCCTTTCCTCTCTGTCTACTGCTCCATCCCTTCTCCCGGCGCAATACAGCTCTCCAGGATATCCATCATCTCATCAATATTTGCCTTAGTCACAATCAGCGGAGGCAGGAAACGGATCGTATTTTCTCCTGCATTGATCAGGATCAGCCCCTCATCCAGAGCCCGGCTGATGATATCCCGCACAGGATGATCAAACACCAGGCCCTGCATCAGGCCCTTTCCCCGGTATTCCAGAATACAGTCGTATTTTTCTTTCAGCAATTTCAGACAGCTTTCCAGATAGGGCGCCACCTCTCTCACATGTTCTACTATATTATTTTCTTCAAACAGGTCAAGCACTTTGTTTACGGCAGTACAGACAAAGGGATTACCGCCGTAGGTGGTACCGTGGTCTCCTGCTGTCAGGGAATTGGCCGCCACCTTCTCCGTCAATAAAAACGCACCTACAGGAACACCGCATCCCAAAGCTTTCGCCGTGGTCAGAATATCCGGCTTCACCCCGTACTGCTGCCAGGCAAACAAGTATCCCGTCCGTCCCATACCGCACTGAATCTCGTCCAGAATCAGGAGAATATCCCGTTCTTCGCACAGAGCCTTTACTTCCTTTAAAAAGGCTTCCGTGGCAGGGATAATGCCGCCCTCTCCCTGAACAGGCTCCAGAAGAACGGCACAGGTCTTATCGGTCAGCTGCTTCTTTACACTCTCTATATCGTTCAAATCGGCAAATCGTACATTTCCGATCATTGGTTCAAAAGGTTCCCGGTATTTGGGCGTGCCGGTTACGGAAAGGGCACCAAAAGTCCTGCCATGAAAGGAATGGTTCATGGCAATAATCTCATGGTCTGTGACTCCGTCCTTTTGAAAGGCATATTTGCGGGCAGCCTTCAGGGCTCCCTCAATGGCTTCTGCTCCGGAATTGGTAAAAAATACCCTGTCCATGCCCGATGCGGCAATCAGTTTCTTTGCCGCCTGAATGGCAGGAACATTATAATAGTAATTGGATGTGTGAAGCAGCTTATCCATCTGCCCCTTCAGGGCATCGTTGTATTCTTTGTTATTATATCCCAAGGCGAAAACGCCTATACCGGAGGCAAAGTCCAGGTATTTGATGCCGTCCGTGTCGTATAAATATACACCCTCACCCCTGTCCAGGACCACCTGATAACGGTTATAGGTGTGAAGCAGGGCGCTTTCCCCTTCCTGGATATATTCCTGCATGTTCATATTGTTACCTCCCTCTCTGTTTCACGGGCTGCTCCTTATTCAGCGCAAATCCGGCATGGTCATACTGCTCCGGAACAAAATGCCTGTTTTATCTCTTCTGTCTGATGTGCCGTCTCCCTGCTGTAACGGAACCCCATGATTACTGTTTGCCCTCTGGCCCCGATCTATGCAGAATGCCGCGGAATTTCTCTTTTTCATACCCGTTCTATCTGCCGGGGCGCTGCGGCTGCTTACATTTCTCTGCCGTGGTATGGCATGACCGCCGTGTCTCTGTGCCGTTGTATGGCCCAGCGGCTTACGCTTTGCCGCGAGGCATGACGGTGACTGTCCTATTGCTGTGCGTTGCATGGCTGCGCCGCTTATGTTTCGCCGCCGGGACATGACGGTAACTGCCCCATCGCTGTGCGTTGTATCACTGCACTGCTTATGTTTCGCCGCCGGTGCAGCTACACCTGCTCCGTCTCCCCGTCGTCCACAATGGCGGTTCCGATGCCCTGGTTGGTGAAAATTTCCAAAAGCAGGCAGTGGGGAATCCTGCCGTCCAGGATATGCACCCGGTTTACGCCGTTTCTCACTGCGGCGGTGCAGTTATTCAGCTTGGGCAGCATGCCTCCGCCGATATACCCGCCGGACACAAGCTCCTCCGCCTGAGAAGCCGTAATCCGGGAGATAAAGCCCTTCTTCTCCTTAAAATCCTTGTAAATCCCCTCTATATCCGTCAGGAAGGCCAGTTTCTCCGCCTTCACCGCCCGGGCAATGGCACAGGCCGCGTCGTCTGCATTGATATTATAGGTCTGGAAACTGCCGTCCAACCCGATAGGAGCTACGATAGGCAGAAAATCTTTTTCCAGTAAATCGTACAAAACCTTGGGATTTACTTCGGTGATCTCCCCCACATAGCCGATATCCTGACCGTCGGAGTATTTCTTCTCCACCTGGAGCAGACCGCCGTCCTTGCCGCTGACCCCAACGGCCTTCACCCCCAGCTCCTGCACCATGGTCACCAGGTCCTTGTTCACCTTGTTCAGCACCATCTCGGCAATCTCCATGGTCTCGTCATCCGTGACACGAAGGCCGTTCACAAAGGTAGATTCCTTGCCCACTTTTCCCACCCAGCGGCTGATCTCCTTGCCGCCGCCGTGGACAATGATGGGCTTAAAGCCTACCAGCTTTAAAAGTGTCACATCCTTGATGACATTTCGCTGCAGTTCTTCGTTGCTCATGGCGCTGCCGCCGTATTTTACCACGATAATCTTGCGGTTAAAGCGCTGAATATAGGGAAGCGCTTCTATGAGAACCTCTGCTTTCTGAAGCACTTTTTCCATGTCCTTTTCCATCTTCTCGGGTTTCCTTTCTTCCGTTTCTGCTTTCAGAGCCCATTGGGTTCGCTGCCCTTTACAGTTTTTTGGTAAAACAGATAATTCTGTTGACCTCCGTGAACTCCATGGCCTTGTGAAATTGAAAGCTGTCCCTATTGTCTATTTCACAGTCACTGGCAAATTCCCCACAGCCATTCTTCTTAGCCCACGCTTCACATTCTGCCAGCAGTTCTTTGGCATACCCTTTCTTCCGGCAGTCTTTCCTGACAAAAATCCCCTCCAGATAACCCACGGGAGAGGTTTCCGTTCCCTCCACATAATCCCTGCGCAGCTGGCACTGTGCAAACCCCACCGGAACGTCATTTTCATATTTCAGAAAAATACAGGCTTTGTCCCTGACGATCATTTCGGAAAACTCATTCACCAGCTCATAAACCGTATGCTTGTCCCACATGAGTACCGCCAGCTTTGCCACTGACTCCATATCTTTTATTTCTGCTTTCCTTACCATATCCATTCCTCCCAAATCGTCTTCCGGAATCTCCAAATCCCCTTTCATCAGGTTTCTGAACTCCCGATTTTACGAATTCCCCTGCCGCTTCGGCAAAATAAGGATGAAAGCCCCTGTTTTCCGGTAAAATCCGGGAGCTTGGGATGCCCGTGTACTAGCTCCTGTAGTCCGCATTGATTTTCACATAATCATAGCTCAAATCGCAGCCCCAGGCAGCGGCGGTCTGCTCTCCCATGTGCATGTCTACCAGGACTGTCACTTCCGGGTCAGAGAGAATCTTCGTGGCTTCCTCCTCACTGTAATCGCAGGCCACACCGTTTCCGTAGATATGGATGCTCCCGCTGACGCTCTGGAACCAGAGGTCCACGTTTTCCGGGTCAAACTGTGCGCCGGAGTAGCCCAGTGCGCAGAGAATCCTGCCCCAGTTGGCGTCATGGCCGAAGATAGCCGCCTTGGTCAGAGAGGAGCAGATCACGGATTTGGCCAGTGTCCGGGCATCTTCTTTGGAGGCTGCCCCCACCACCTTTGTCTCAAAAAGAGCCGTGGCGCCCTCCCCGTCCCCAGCCATTTTCCGGGCCAGGTAAGTGGTGACAAAGTGCAGGGCTTCGCAGAAGGTATTGTAGTCCGCCCCCTCCTCCAGAATGGCCTCATTGCCCGCCTGTCCGTTGGCCAGAATCAGCAGCGTATCATTGGTACTGGTATCCCCGTCCACGGAAATCATATTGAAGGAATCCACCACGTCCGCGCTGACGGCCTTCTGCAGCATCTCTTTGCAAATCTGCAGATCCGTGGTCAGAAAAGCAAGCATGGTACACATGTTGGGATGAATCATGCCGGAGCCCTTGCACATGCCACCCAAAGTAACGGTTTTCCCGCTGATTTCAAAAGTCACCGCGATCTCTTTCTCCACAGTATCCGTAGTCATGATGGCTTTGGCAGCATCCGTTCCCCCTTCCAGGGTATGGGACTTTGCGGCGGCCAGCTTCCGGATGCCTTCCGTAATCCGATCCACCGGAATCTGTCTCCCGATCACACCGGTGGAAGCCACCAGAACGGTGTCCGGCGAGATGCCCAGCAGCTCTCCCGCGCACCTGCACTCCGCCTCGCAGCAGTCCAGTCCTTCCTTTCCCGTACAGGCGTTGGCAATGCCGGAATTGGCTACCACAGCCTGAACATAGGGGGACTCCTTCACGATTCTCTGGTCCCACAGCACGGGCGCTGCTTTCACCACATTTGTGGTAAAGGTCCCTGCCGCCACACAGGGGGCCTCGCTGTAAATCAGGGCCATGTCCTTCCGGTCCCGGTATTTTACGGCAGCCTCAATGCCTGCTGCCTGAAAGCCTTTTGCTGCGGTTACACCGCCTTGTATCTGTTTCATAACTGCCCTCTTTCTGTCATATTTATAGGTGTCTTACCAGTTTCATAGAAGCATCTGTTTTTTCTGGAACATACTTCGGATATCCTGCATTCCATCTTTCTTCGAAGTACAAATGCTGCCATGCCTGGCGCTGTCATCATCCGCCGTCTTTATGCTATGTACGGCAGAAGCTGCGGAAACTGCCTGCCGTTTTCCCGCACATACGCTCTCTTAAAAGCGGCAAACTGCGATTCTCTCCGCAGCAATGCCTTCAGCTTTCTCATGATGATCCCGGACTCCGGATTCTTCTTCATTTCTTCCAGATTATCATACAGAATATTCATTTCTTCATTTAACTTCCGGAAACGAAAATCCCTTTTATAATCCCGCATTGCCGTATTCTTCAGATTGAAGACCTCCTCAACCAGCATTGCTGTCAAAACAGCTGTGGAGTCTTCCGCGTTTTTTGCTCCCACAATGACTTTGTTTTCCTGAAGCCTGAAAGAAATCACTTCTTCCGGGTCCTGATTACAGCAATCCAGGACTCCCTCATCATATTTTCGCTGATTCTTCACCTTATTGCAATGCCCGCAGGCCCAGAACAGATTATTCCAGTCAAATACTCTCTCCGGATAAGTTCTGTTTTTATGGGGCAGCAAATGCTCCACCTCCGGATCCTGAAGCTCTCTCAGTTCGCAGATATAACATTTATCGTGGAAATCTTCCTTTAACCGCTGAAGCACATCTGCCTCGGAATAGCTGCCCCCGGAAGGGTTCCTGCTCTCCGTCTCCAGAGATGCAGGCGCCGGAAAGGAACGTTGGATCTTTACCATCAGATATCCTCCCTGCTTTCCAGTTCCAATTTCAGTCTCTGATATTCCGTTGTTAAATTCAGGGCCAGATAGTCCGGTATTTCGTTTAAAAACATCTCCAATCCTGCTATTTCCTCAAAATCATCGTCTGTCAGAACCTGCTTTCTGACCAACGTTTTGAATCTTTCAAATTTCTCCTCCAGGATTTTTGACATTTCACTGGAACGGAAATATCCCTCCACAATCCCGCCATAGGGAATATCTGCCAACCCCTTCTCCACCAGCGTATGATTCTCCAGGTCATAGATTACCGTCTCCGGTATGCTGTTTAGGATAAAAGGCGAATGAGTGGAAACAATAAACTGGATATTGGGAAATATCGTTGTCAGCAGCTCCAGGACGGATTTCTGCAGTTCTATGTGCAGATGCGTCTCGATTTCGTCCACCAGTACAATCCCCGGGATATTGAAATCAAAGGACCGGTTCGTTTTCTTTTCCATCCTGACGATCAAATCCAGTACGATATCCAGTACGGCGGCAAATCCGCTTGACAGTGTGTTAAAATCAAATGGCTCCCTGCCCTTTTCTCTGATCCGGAAGGAAAAACCTTCTTCCTCGAAAATCAACTCCAGGGAATTGTCGCCGAATATCTTCCGCAGCAAATTTGTAAAACTATCGAACCATTGTTTAATAGCATCCGCCTTATCGTTCTTTCCGTTATTTCTGGCCAATGCTTCCGTTACTTTAAGATCTGCCAGATACTTTACAAATACCTGCCTGGGCGTTTCCGTTATGGAGTACTTGTCCTGCAGCTCAACCTTTTCAATATGATTTGATACATCCGCCTGAAAAATTCGTTCCGCTTTGTAATAAGCCAGAATAAATTCTCCCTTTTGATAAGAATACCTTACTGCTTCTGCCGGTTTGCTAAATTCCAAGGATATCCCCGCTGCTAAGGTATCAGCCAGTTGCTTTTTCAGATTTTCTATATATTTTTCCAGTTCTTCGGCCTGACAGCTCTTTTCTTCCATCTTTTGCAATATATGCAGCTGATGCTCATAACTTAAAATGTTTCGCTCTTCAAGCTTCTGTCTATTGGAAACCGCCTCCTCCAAATTTCGCCCTAAAGCCTCCAGAACACTGGTCTTCCCGCTGCCGTTCTTTCCGGTCAAGATCAAATGCTTCATTTTATCATTGGAAAGAGGGATTCTGATATCCTTCAAATGCCTGACATGCTCTATCTTCAGTTCTGAAATAAAAATCCTGTCCATAGGCGTCTCCCCTTTCACCAAATCCATGTTGATGAGTCACTTTTTCTTCCCCTGTTAATGCCTTTCCTCACGCAGCTCACGACATAAATCTGAGGAAAACACCTGACGCACCTCTCCCGAATCCAGGTCCCGGGCAGAGAGTCTCCCCTGGCAGGCAAAATCCTCCCTGTAGGACAGCTCCCAGTGGATGGTATGGGGAATCTTATCGACAACGGGTATTTTTTCTTTTCCCGTATACACAAGCTCCCGGTCCGCATCCTGTGTGACATAAAGCTGTAATTCTTCCTTTATTCCCGATACATCCAGTTTATAGATAAATCCGGACGAGAGGGACTGCCGGGGCGGCACATGCGCAAATACTTCCACATTGTGCCGCAGATGCGCTTCCCTGAAAGGACAGCCTAACCTGTCCGGCTCCTGAATTTCCCATTCGTCATAGTCGATATTATAATTGCAGGATAACAGTTCCATACGCCGGGACAGCAGAGCTTTCCGAAAATAGTCCTGAACCTCCCTGTGCCTGTCAATGATGAATAAAGATGAAATACCAATCCACGGAGACATAAATACCTGACCTGTCACTTCCGCCGAAAGATATTCGGTTTTGATATCCTTCGGTGATGAAAAATACATACTATCAGGAATCCTAATGCCACATTCACACATATTTGTTCTCCTTTCAGCATCCTGTATGCTCTTACCGATCGTTACAAAATCCGCTCCTTCGCCTTACCGGTTAAATGCCGTTATGTTCGCTTCATTCAATGTGAAATCATAATAATTCAGGTCTTCCCGCCTAGTCCATCCGATGCGGTTCCAGAAAGCGTTTCCGATGTCATTGGCGGTAAAGGCGATAAGGCTGACCTTGTTCACCTGCTCCTCCTTCAATGCGTTCATGCAGTGAACCACCATGGCCTTGCCGATGCCCTGCCTGCGCCAGTCCTCCCGGACGCACACATGGTACAGGCAGCCCCGCCTGCCGTCATGGCCGCAGAGGATGCCGCCCACAATGACGCCCTCCCCGTCCACTGCCACCACACTGGTGGTGGGATTTCGTCTGAGAAAGCGCTCCACTCCCTCCCGGGAATCGTCAATGCTGCGCATGCCGAAGCCCCGGATGGTTTTCCACAAGGCATAGAGTCCCTCATAATCTTCTATTGTCATGGTCTTGACTGTAAACGTTTTATCGTTCATTATTTCACCTGTTTCCCTGTTTTATGTGATTTTAGGAAAAATTCGGAGCAAAAGTTACCGGGTTCATCATAATGTCCAGTCCTGGGAGTGGATTCCCAGAAATTTTTTATCCCGGAATCCAATACAGATACCGTGTTCCGGATCACATTCACAATCTCCATAAAACGAGATTTCAGGATAGACAAACCCATCTTTGGACTGGGTTATTCTGCTGATATTGACAGCAATGGCAGAAATGGAAATCTCCTTCTCGATATCCGCTTCCTCTATCCCCTCTTCGCCAATCACATCATACTGTTCATTGCAATATTCTGTTATCGCATTCTTGTAGTCTTCAATTCTGACATTTTGGATGAACCAGTTGAGACAGGCTATTTCTTCCTCAGACAGTGCGAACCCGTCCTTTTTATAATTTCCGTTTTCGTCATATTTGTTGTCACCGGCCGAAAAAACCGCAACCTTTTCCTCTTTGCCGAACAAATCAATGAATATGAAATCCCCACTGTTTAATCTTTCTACTGTTTTCATATACTCACGATTTCCTTTATTCCATCTTTTTCCATCAATTTTCATCCGTAAGCTTTACCAGTATACACCGTTTGCCCGGAAAGAACAATATTTTTTCGGTACAATCTTCCTATCCAATAGCCTCCCGCACCAGCTGCCAGGCGATACTGCCCTCCCGCAATTTGTCCAGGGCATTCTCATATTTCACCCAGGCCGCGGAGTCCACCTCCCCGGACAGCCGAAAATCCGACTTTTTCACCGTGGCCTTGTAGCCCAGCATGAGCATTTCCTTTTGGGGATAGGGAAAACTGCGGATATATTCCAATTTCACCACTTCCTGACCGATTTCCTCCCCTATCTCCCTGACAGCGGTTTCCTCTGCACATTCCCCCGGCTTCATGATGCCTGCCACACAGACATGCTTTGTGGCCGAGACATAGCCCTGCCGTATCAGGGCCACCTCCCTTTCTTCATTCACCACTGCGCAGATAACCGATGTGGTGAACATGTCCCATAACGGGACGCTGCACTCTTGACAGAAGGGAATCAGCCCCTCGTCACCGATTTCCTTCTGAATCAGTTTGTTCCCGCAATGGGGACAGTATGTAAAATGCATGTTATGCCCTACCCCCTTTCTCATCCGGTCCCTGCGCCCCGGAAACTGCCCCAGGTCAGACCATGCTGTCCGGTTCCGACTGCCCATTACCTTTTCCGTCACATTTTCTTCGGAATGGATTGCCAGCCTGTTGATATAATCCGTCAATCTGCTTTAAGCCGCCTATTTTCCCATTTCCCTGCAGTACCGATTCAGCATAAGCTCAATATAATCCTCTCTGCCAAACAGACCTCGGCCGGCCCTGTCCCCCTGGGCCTTCACAATCTCACAAAGTGGAACCGTCAGGCGGGTATGCTGCGCTGCGCTTCTGCTTTCCGTATAGTTTTCAAGCACTGCCCCGGCGCCGTCCTGTTTCAGATTGCCCAGGCACCAATGAGTCGCAGGGGTGGAAATATTCGGATATACGTTAAAATCCTTATCTATGTAAAAAACCGGGCTTTGGCTTACATAGCTTGCTGTGGAGGAATCCGTGATCAGCTCTTCGTAAAGTGTCTGCTCTGTCCTCCCGAATACATCTGTGAGGGTTTCTTTTCCGAAATGCCTTAAGGTATGCGCTTCCAAAAAGGGCGGAATTTTCTCCAAATCCTCCTGTGTAATCCATGCGTCATACCATTTTTCATTTTCACCGTCACAGGAACCCTGATGGAGAAAGCAGGAAAATGCCCCTCCGAAGGCTCTGCAGCGCGCCTCCAACTCCCGCTCTCTGATCAGATTTTCAATATGTCCCAGTTCCCCTACATTGTTCCGGTTCACAAAAACCTGGATGCGGGGAGAGATTTTATTCTCAATCAGGATATCCATGGCCTCCAGGATCTCCCGGTAAGCGCCCTTCCTGCCCACATAAAAATCAGTGGTTTCCGCAGTGCCGAACAAAGTCAGCTGAACTGCTTTCAGTCCCAGGGAAGAAAGCCACTTCCCATACTCTCTGTCCCGCACAAGCCGCCAGAAGCTTGCCAGCTCAAAGTGCTCTGCGGGCCTGTTGGAAAGCCGGCTGCATACGGCAAAAAGCTCTTGATAGTTCTCCGGATAATCCGGTTCGCGGTACCAGTCATAGACCTGCAGCCCCTCCGTAAAGGGCCTGAATTCCTCTGCCGCAAATGCCAGTTCCGAAACCGGCATATTGCCGTTGGGAGTAGTCCCCAGCCAGCAATGCCTGCAGCGGTTGGGACAGCCGTGCATGTCCAGACAAATCAGAATTTCTTCAAATTTCACAATGGCGCCTCCCGAAAATCAATATCATATCGTGTCCCATGATGAAACAGCACGCCTTCTGTAAGCCGGATGCGCAGAAGGCAGGTGTTGGGGTCTTCTTCGTCCACATGCCCGTTGTCATACCACTCCCCAAAAACCACCCTTATTTTGGACATGATTTCCCCATTGCTTTCCGCCTTCACATGCCCCAGATTTTCTCCCATGCCATGAGCCGTAAACCACTCTCCGCAGACGGCAACCACAGGATTGTCCGCAATCTGCCGCATCTTGTTGGAACGGGCATAGGTAACCACATAAAAAGAACCGTCTTCATAATAGCTGTTCACAATCCGCACAGAGGGCACCCCCGCCTCCACTGTGGCCAGGGACAGCAGGGTGTCACAGCCGAATCTTTCCTCCATAATCCGCGCCGTTTCCACGGTTAATTTTTCTCCCATTTGTCTTTCCTCCTATATATAGTCGCTGCGCGACGGTACTAAAGGGTAAAGTCCCTTCGGCACACCTGTAATGAGAGAAACTTTTATTCGAAAGGACACTCATAAAAGTTCCTCTCGTGTGCCTTTGCGACTTTACTGTCCGGCAGATATTTTTTCTCCCATTTGTCTTTCCTCCTATATATAGTCGCTGCGCGACGGTACTAAA
>CAJTXE010000001.1:164883-187724 GCA_910580225.1 uncultured Acetatifactor sp. | reverse complement strand
TTCGAAAGGACACTCATAAAAGTTCCTCTCGTGTGCCTTTGCGACTTTACTGTCCAGCAGAAATGATTTGTCCTTCCTTTCACTTCCGGCCCCTGGGCCCTGCGCTCTTAACAGGTACCTGCTCTTTAATGCAATACCGCAGTCCACTCTTCCTTGTCAACAATGTATTGGAATTCCGTCAATTTATCACTGTCCATAACCTGAATCAGGTCTTCCATGTCATCCACCATGGCATAGGAAGAAAGTCTGTCCCTGTCTGCCCATTCCACGGTACCTTCCTCGGAATTCTGCAGCTCGCCCTCAAAGCAGTCCGCCCGGAACAGGAATACAATGTACCTTCCGCCCTCTATGGGAAACTGCTTGACACCGCAGAGCCTGGGATTTCGGATCGTCAATCCGGTTTCCTCCTGCATTTCCCGAATCACAGACGCCACAATGGATTCTCCCGGCTCCACGTGTCCGCCGGGGAATGCATAGCCGCTCCAGTCCTTTTTTGTACGATTCTGAAGCAATATCTGATTTCCTCTGCATATCATGCATAAAGTGGTCAACTCCACTCTTTCCGTTCTGTCCATCCTTTCTCCGCTCCGATCCTTCTTCCGCTTTTTTATCCGAATTCCGTTTTATGATTTGCTTACCAAAAACAAAACTCCGGTTCCAGGCTCTAATACACAGATGCATTCATTCCCGAGTAAGCAGCCCTTGATGTCCGCACCAGGATAAGGCGGAGGCAGAAGGCGATGCGGCGACACGCCAGCCGACAACAACGCAGTATTAGGGTAAACAGCCAGTGCTGATTGCTAAGGGATTCCTGCAATGAGGTACTACGGGAAGCAGGGCACCAACTCCAGCCCCCGGCTCTCCTCCAGCCCGAACAGCAGGTTCATATTCTGCACAGCCTGTCCTGCGGCGCCCTTCACCAGATTGTCCAGCGCTCCCATCATAATCACCCGGCCCGTACGCTCATCTATTACGAAATTAACATCCACATAATTGCTGCCTTCCACCCACCGGGTCTCGGGGCAGACTCCCCTGTCCAGAACCCGGACAAACTTCTCGCCGGCATAGTACTTATTATAAGCGGCACGGATTTCCTCCCAGGAGGGCAGTGTGCCGTCCTTCTTTTGTTTCAGCCCGGCGTATTCCGTCACCAGAATTCCCCGGTTCATAGGCACCAGATGAGGCGTAAAATTGATCATCACCTTACAGTCCCCCGCATATCCCAACTGCTCCTCGATCTCCGGGGTATGCCTGTGGCTTGCCACGCCGTAGGCCTTAATATTTTCATTGACCTCGCAGAACAAATTGGGCACCTTGGCCCCCCGCCCTGCCCCGGAGGTTCCGGACTTGGCGTCGATTATCAGCGTATCCACATCAATCAGCCCCTCCTTCACCAGGGGATAGGCTGTCAGAATGGAACAGGTGGTATAGCAGCCCGGGTTTGCCACCAGCCTGGTAGACGGGGTTATCTGACTGCGGTTCACTTCGCACAGGCCATACACTGCCTCCGGAATAAACTGAGGAGATTTGTGCTGGATCCCGTACCATTTTTCGTATATCTCCACATCCTTGATACGGTAATCCGCAGACAAATCTACGATCTTTACTTTCGATAAAATCTCTTCTGTCAAAAGACCCGCCAGGAACCCCTGGGGTGTGGCCGTGAAGATTACGTCCACCTGCTCCGCCAGTTCTCCCAGATTGTCATCCTTACACACATCCTCCACAATACGGAACATGTTCTGGTATACCTCGCAATACTGTTTGTCAATATAGCTGCGGGAACCGTACCAGACGATTTCCACCTCCCGGTGATTGGCCAGAATCCTGACCAATTCTCCTCCAGCATATCCCGTTGCTCCGATGATTCCTGCTTTTATCATCTCTTCTCCTCACTTTCGTCCCGCCATCCGAAGCCCCCATCCGCTTTACCGGGAAATCCTTATGATCTATTGCCTGATTGCCAGACACTGTCTTCAAACAGATTCTCCGCCCAAAATTTTTTAGCAGGCTCAAATCCTGTTCTGTTTCAGCCTGCTGTGGGGTACTTTATGTCAGTATAACACGTTTTGCATAAAAGTCTACTATTTTTTATTTTTATACAAATATTATGTATTTTATGCATAATTATACATTCTTCATGTGTCTGCGCTGCCAATGATACAATTCTCCTGCCTGCCATTTCCGTTTCCGCTCTGCCCCGCTTCCTTCTTCCCTGTGCCGGCTCACTGAAAGCTTTCCTTTTTATAAAAGCGGAGACGCCGCTTTCATCAACACTCCTGTCAGTTTCACGGTCCATTTCTCTCTCTGAACCGTCTCTGGTGTCACGCGGCGGCATTTGGGCAACATATCCTGAAAATCCGCTTCAATATCGGAAATGCAGTCTGTGCCATACATATAAGTAGCGCACTCAAAATGGTGATACAGGCTGCGGTAATCCAGATTAATGGTTCCCACCACCGCCTCCCTATGGTCACTGACAAAAACCTTGGCATGGACAAAACCCGGTGTATATTCATAGATTTTCACTCCGGACTCCAGCAGCGAGGGATAATGCGTCTTAGCCAGGGCATATGGCAGCTTTTTATCCGGGATTCCAGGCAGAACCAGCGCCACCTCCACCCCCCGTTCCGCAGCATATTTCAGAGCTCCTTCCATTTCCCCGTCCAAAATCAGATAGGGCGTCATAATATGTACATATTTTATGGCACGGTTCAGAATATCCATGTAGACACGCTCTCCCACCCTGTCCTCATCCAGCGGGCAGTCTCCGTAAGGTACCACATATCCCCTGGCATTTTCCTTGCAAGAAGCAGGATACACCAGGTTTTTCCCGAATTCCATGGTTCTCTCGTCAATATTCCACATCTGCAGAAACATCAGGGTGAAGCTTTTCACCGCCTCCCCCTTCAGCATAACCGCAGTATCTTTCCAATGCCCAAACCGCCGGACACGATTGATGTATTCATCGGAGAGATTGATGCCGCCATTAAATGCCGTATGGCCGTCAATCACCAGAATTTTCCGATGGTCCCGATAATTATAATGAGTGGATATAAAAGGAGATACCGGTGAAAACACTTTGCACTGAATCCCCCTCTCCCGCAAAAGCTTCAGGTATTTATGGGGCAAAAGGGCAAATTCGCAGGTGCCGTCATACATCAGCCGCACATCCACTCCTTCCTGTGCCTTACGAACCAGAATCTCCAGAACCTCTCCCCACATCAAACCTTCGCTGACAATGAAATACTCCAGGAAAATAAAATGTTCCGCTTTCTCCAGCTGTCTCAGCATCTCGGCAAATTTGTCCTCCCCCAGCGGAAAATAGGTCACCTCAGTCCTGTCATACACCGGGTGGCAGCTGCTCCGGCCGATATAGCGAACCAGGGCTGCCGCACCTGGGTCTTCTTCCTCCAGGGACCGGAATACCCCCTCTGACTGCGGGATATCCTGCCGTGTCAGATCAATAATCTGACTGAATCGTGCCTTCAGTGCCCGATGACCGATATCCAGCTGCGTATATAGATACAGTAACGCTCCAAACACAGGCGTCAGCATCACGATCACCAGCCATGTGATCTTGGCAGTGGGATCAATGGGGCTGTTCAGCAGATACAGCACCATAGCCACAGAAAGCATTGCAGCTGCTCCAAAGAAATGGGGGCGGAATTCCTTAAACCACTGAAAACCAAACACCAAAAACGCCGCCTGCAGCAACAACAGCAACAAAAATAAACCCATACGGCTGAAAACTGCATGAATTATACCCTTTTGTCCTTTTTTCAGCAAGCGTATCCCCATACGCTTCTTTTCATCATTCTGCATCCGGAACCTCTCTTTCTCTTTTGTCTCACAGCAGGCTGACCGCCTGACTTCCTGTATTTTCTATACGTATTGTCGCATTTTACATGTGCACACAATAACATATGGCTGATGACCATACAGCCCGTTTATGCCTGGAATATGGTCATTATACCACAGCAATGTCCTTTTTGCTATCAGTGAATTGCAACAGTTCCAACAGGACATATGTGAAAAAATACCAATATTGACCATTCTGCAAACCTTTGTTATAATCAAATGAGGAATAAGAAAGAAGGAAAACTCTATGATCGCCTTACAGATTACTTCCATGAAACAATTTATGAACCACTTGCTGGTAGCAGATACGTTTGAACCTTTTCTGCTGGAGGAAGCTGTCATCAGCACCGCCAGCACCTTTACCATCGACGGACATGTGAACAAAGAATTCTACGACGATGATGACAATTTGTCGTCAGATCAGATCCGGGAATTCCGCCCCTGGGGAGAACTGAAAGGGCTGTGTTTTAACCTGATGAAAGGGAAACGCACCCCCCTGTTCTTCCGATTTGTACTGCATCTGATGCCTGAAAAAGCTGCTGCCCTGCTGGAAAAGGAAAACTGTGATGTGGCCCCTTCTGAGATCAGAGCACTGGCCATCAACATCCGTTATGACGGATCCAAAGCCATGCTCACCACCGGAACCGCATACCATACCTTCCTCCTGTCCAAAGAACCGGACGCCATCTGGGACCGGGCCATGAGAAAATATCTGGATGGTAAAGGCATCGAGTATGAGGAGCTATAGTTATCCCTTCATTTTCGGCCGGAATATCAGACTGGCCAGGTAACCGAAAATCAATGCTGCCGCAGTCCCTACTGCCCCCGCCTTAAATCCGCCGGCGAACAGCCCCAAAAGTCCCTGTTCGTCCACAGCTTCCTTGACACCCTTCATCAATACATTTCCGAAACCAAGCAAAGGAACTCCTGCACCGGCACCAGCAAACTCCTGAAACGGCTCATACCATCCCAGCGCCCCCAAAACCGCCCCTGTCACTACCAGCAATACCATGATACGCCCAGGCATCAATTTCGTCTTTTCCATCAAAATCTGTACCAGTGCGCAGATCAGGCCGCCTACCCAAAAAGCATTTACATAATCCATCATCTGACTGACTCCTTATCCATCCTGTCTCATCCCTCCAATCCGGTGTACCGTCTGTATCCAACTCACAGGCCTTTTCTGCCTTACCGAAAACGGATTACAGTCGGCGGCCTTATCCCAGGGGATGAAAAATCCGGCACTTTCCATCTGTGAAGCGGGAAGTGCCAGAACAACTACAGGACACTTTCTGACAATAGTATCTGTCAAATTTCAAATATTATGTATGGGTCCGTTTATAATACCGTCCGGTTTTCAAGGATTCCGTCATTCTCTTTTGAACAAAGCCCCTCTGCTTATATCCTTCCTTGAAAAGCTGCTGCCTCCTCCACGATCTCCCGGATCCGCTTATTATGGCAGTCAATCACTCTGTGCGCGTATTTTTCATAGAGGGGAACCCGTTCGTCGTACAAATCCCTCAGGGTCTGACCCTCCTGCAGGGTGACACCTCTGGCATTCAGATCTCCCAGACGATCGGCAACCTCCTCATAGGGAAGCTGTAGATAGACCACTGTGCCGATCGCCCTCAGATGCTCCATGGCATCGTTTCCGTAAATGACACTCCCTCCAGTTGCAATGACGCTCTTTCGCTGGTTCAGAGAGGCATTTACATCATTTTCAATCTTCCAAAAGCCCTCCACTCCATATTCCTCTATGAGCTCGTGCAACAGCCTGTCATGTTTCTCCTGAATTACCAGATCCGAATCCACAAAGCGGAACCCAAGACGCTTCGCCAGAACCACACCCACGGTACTTTTACCAGCTCCGGGCATGCCGATCAGCACAATATTGTCTTTCTTCATACCTCTGCCATGACCTCGACCTCACACAGGACATTTTTCGGCAGAGTTTTGACCGCCACGCAGCTTCTGGCCGGCTTCTCGGTGAAATATCTGGCATATACTTCATTAAATGCGGCAAAATCTCCCATATCTGCCAGGAAACAGGTTGTCTTGAAGACCTTCGTATAGTCTGTCCCGGCCTCTGCCAGCAGAGCGCCCACGTTTTTCATCACCAGCTCCGCCTGTGCCGTGATATCCTCCCCTTCCACATTGCCAGTGGCCGGGTTAATGGGAATCTGCCCCGATGCAAACAACATTCCGTTTACAATGATACCCTGGGAATAAGGTCCGATCGCTGCAGGCGCCTTATCTGTTGCAATTTTACGTAACATCTCTCTGTCCTCTTTTCTTCATAATTTGATTCATTTCATATCCACTTCCGGTTCATCAAACTCCGCAGTCACATAAAACCCTCTCGCATTCTCCACCACATCCGTAACCACCCCCTGCCGGCTCTTCAAACGATATCGGAAGGGAATATTTCCGGACATAGCATAGGCGGGGTCTATCGTATAATAATAATTGCTGGGAAGCAGCCCTTCTGTCACTGTAATCCTGTCCCCGGCCTTTAAAAGACCCGGCCGTTCCATTTTAAATTCCATTTTCCGCAAAGCGCTTCCCCTCTTTTCCGCTCATATTCTTTTATTAAATACGCTGGTTCTGCAAAAAATTCGGAAATCTATTCCTCCTTCTCACCGTTTCCGCATTCCGTGCAGGCCCCGGTATCAGCATTCTGCACCTCTTCCGATGCAGATTCCGTTTCCGGCGCGTTTTCTGCCTCCTGTCCTGCAGCGCTGTAGCTTGTATCCACTACCACTTCATCCGGCTCTACCGGGTCTGAAACTTTCACCACAATCGCCGTACCGCATTTGTCACAGAATTTGCTGGTTCTGGATACCTCTGCGCCGCAGCCCGGACAGATGCTGATATTCTTCAGGTCATGAATCTTCTCACTGTTTGCCTCAATCTCTGCCTTCAGGGATGCCACTTTGGATGCCCACTCCACTACCGAAGCATCTTCCTTCAAAAGTCCGTTCTCCAGAACATACGCACCTACTTCGGTCTGAATATTTTTGATATTCTGATTCAGGGTACTGATCTCCAGATTGAGTTTGGTCACACCCGCAACCTCTTTGCTCTTGGAAATCGCATTCTGTGTCATCTGGTTCAATTTCTCGGTCCAACTTGCCATTTTGTTAACCTCTTTTCTTTTATTATTGTATGTAGAAACGCAGCGGCAGTAGAATCCCTACGGCCCCGCCGCTGCAGAAGTGCAAACTGATAAATAAGGAAACATAAGCTTATTATACCATATCCCATCCCATTAAAAAAGGAAAAAGAGCTGTATTCTTTATGAAATCTTTATGAAGCAGTCTCGATCACCACCCCATGTGCGATCCCCGGCACACTCATGCCCTCATTGAAACTGGTCTTACTCAGGAGTGCACCTGTAGGCATAAAAAGCACTTTCTTCCAATTTTCCTCCTGAAGCTGCTTCAGGATATAGGCAGACAGTGTGACAGCACTGCACCCGCAGCCGCTTCCCCCCGCATGCGTATCCTGGGACTCCCCGTCATAGATTTCCAGCCCGCAGTCCATGTGCTGTTCGGAAATATCGTAGCCCCTGTCCCGGAGCAGGTCAATCAATACCCGCTGCCCCACTTTTCCCAGGTCGCCTGTGATGATCTTGTCATACTCCCGGGGGCTGACGGCAAAGTCCGCAAAATGCTGTTCCAGCGTGGAAGCAGCCGCAGGCGCCATACAGGCCCCCATGTTCATAGAATCCTTGAGACCGTAATCCACCACCTTCCCCACTGTCATCCCCGTAATCTTTGCCCGGGCCTTTCCGCCGGCGCAGAACATGTCACTGCCCAATACAAAGGCCCCGCTTCCTGTAACAGTCCAGCTGGCCGAAAGCGGCCGCTGATTTCCGTACTCCAGAGGAAAGCGAAATTCCTTCTCCGCACTGGCAAAATGACTGGACGTAACACTTACAACTTTGTCCGCAAATCCTCCCGCGATGCTGATTGCCCCCAGTGCCAGAGCTTCTCCGCAGGTGGAGCAGGCCCCATATACGCCAAACAGGGGAATCTGGTAGGAAGATATACCAAAAGATGTTGCCATAGACTGCCCTAACAAATCGCCCGCAAAGACAAAAGATACCTCCTCGGGGGAAACGCCTGCCTTATCCAATGCCATGCCTACCGCCTCCTTCTGAAGCGCGCTTTCCGCCTCCTCCCAGGTTTTACAGCCGAACATGTCATTCTCGCCGACTCTGTCAAATAACAGCCCCAACGGCCCTTCTGCCTCCTTGGTGCCCACAATGCTGGCACTGTTCAGAATATAGACCGGCCGTTCCGGCTTTATACTGGCTCTTCCCATTTTCTGATTCATAGATTTCCCTCCGGTTCGTCATTTTTCTGCTGGCTTTTAGTATTTCCGCAGGGAAATAATCTATGCATTTACAACATAAAACAGCATTATTCCGGATCTACCTCATACATCAGACTGGTGACCACATACAGCACCTGGCCGTCATACTCCACCCTGGACCATCCCGAATCCGTGCTGTAACCGGTGCGGTGGGCCTTTTTTCCATAATTCAGCTGACAGCTCACCGTGTCATTTCCTCCGTCAGTACTGGGTTCCGTCCTCAGATTCACATATTCTTTGGGAGAGATCCAGTCATCACAGTTCGTGAAAATGACCACTCTTCCGCTGGCGGTTGCTACCCTGTTGGGATCGGATACCTGCACCTGTGGTTTGTAGTCAAGATTATCAGACAGATACTGGGTAACCGCATAGAGTGTCTCACCGCCATATTCCACCCGTGACCAGCCTGTATCCTTATTGATCCCTGTTCTGGTGAACACCTCTCCGTTTTTGCACTGTACTACAATGCTGTTATCATCCGCAGTGGAGGGAACTGAGCGCAGATTGACCACATCTTTCGGAGTTACCGATTCCTTCTGTTCGTCAAACCGCATGGCTGTGGTTCCCGCTTCCGGCTCCTGTATATTCTCCGAACTGTCAATTTCTTCCGAAGAGCCTGTCCCGGCATCGGACACATCGTCCTGCCCCGGCCGGATCTCTGTTCCCCCGTCGGATGTCTGCGCATCGGAACTCCACGCTCCGTCCGGGTTTTCCTCCCCTATACTCTCACTGCCGGAAGCAGGCTCCCCTTCCGGATTCTGGGCGGAAATATCTTCCAAGTTCTCCTCCGGCCCCTCGCCCTCTCCGGATCCAACTCCCGGATCCTGTACTGCTGCTGAACCCGGCGGTGTGTCCTGTCCGCCGGCTTCCGGCTTGTCCGGATGGGTAAAATACCACAGAATCGCACAGATAATGGCCGCCAGCACGGCAAGTCCCAGGAAAGTCAGCCCGCTCACCCAGGGACGCTCGTTCTCCTCCTCTTCAAAATCATCCTCCTCTTCCTTCCAGACTTCCCTGGCCCGCTCTTCTGCATCTGAATCCTTCAGCAGCCTCAGATTCCCTCTCCTGCCCGGCTCCTTATAGAATTGCGGACCAGTTTTGGCTTCCCGCCCTGTCTCCTCCTGTTCGGATTCCTCCTCGTCATAATACTCGTAATCATCCTCTTCATCCAGTCCCATAAATTTAGACAGGCGCCCTAACCAGCCCGAGCCCTGATCCCTGTTTTTCTTCTTCATATGCAACCTTCCGTTTCCCACAGCTTAAGCTTCGTATTTTTCGCTCTGTGCACGTATCAGATCTGCGTCTTCAAAATAATTGATTCTCATGGCGCTCTTCACTTCCGATAATGTCCGGGCTGCAGCTTCCCTGGCTTCCTCACTGCCCTTTTTCAGAATCTCATATATAGCAGGAATATCTTTCTCCAGTTCCTTCCTGCGGGTGCGGATGGGCTCCAGAATCTCCTGCATGATATTGATCAGGAAACGCTTCACCTTCACATCCCCCAGACCGCCTCGCTGATAATGTGCCTTCAGCTCATCCAGATTCGGATAATCGGTCAGATATCTGCCGAAATGCTCCGGCCTGCAGAACGCATCCAGATAAGTAAACACCGTATTTCCCTCCAGATGTCCCGGATCGCTGACCTGCAGATGCAGCGGATCCGTATACATACTCATGATCTTGGTGCGCACCTCGTCCGCCGTATCTGCCAGGTAAATGCAGTTGCCCAGGGATTTGCTCATCTTCGCCTTTCCGTCGATGCCGGGCAGTCTCCTGCGGGCCTCATTGTCCTGGAGAAGCGCGGCCGGCTCCACCAGCACCGGCGCATACACCGTATTAAACTTATGCACAATCTCCCGGGTCTGTTCGATCATGGGCAGCTGATCGTCCCCCACCGGAACCGTAGTCGCCTTAAACGCTGTGATATCCGCTGCCTGACTGATGGGATAGGTAAAAAAGCCCACCGGAATGCTGGATTCAAAATTGCGTATCTGAATCTCATTTTTTACTGTGGGATTCCGCTGCAGCCTGGCAACCGTTACCAGGTCCATATAATAAAAAGTCAGCTCACACAGTTCCGGAATCTGCGACTGGATCAGCAGTGTTGATTTTGCCGGGTCCAATCCGCAGGAAATATAGTCCAGAGCAACCTCTATAATATTCTGTCTTACTTTCTCCGGATTCTCAATATTATCCGTCAGAGCCTGGGCATCGGCAATCATAATGTAGGTCTTCTCATATTCCCCTGAATTCTGCAGTTCTATTCTCCTCACCAGAGAGCCCACATAATGTCCCACATGCAGTCTGCCTGTAGGCCTGTCGCCTGTCAAAATAATTTTATTCTTTTCCGTATTTTCCATCTTTCAATCTCCTCTGTCCGGGCATCTTTCCCCAGCCGGAACGGTCTCCTCCCCTGCCGTCTCTGCAGGCAGGCTGTCGGCTGCGGAGCTGTCATGCCCTGTCTGCCCCTATTATAACACGGAATCTTCGACAGGGAAACTTTTATTTATCCTCTTTTGTTTTCATTCAAATGTCACTGTCTGCTCCAGGTACTCGGTTTTGATCACTATGTAGGGACATGACGGAGCCGGGCTCTCCCTGTCTGATGCCTCCGGCCCCAGAAGGCTGGCATTGACTATAATATTCGTATCCGTCAGATATAGCTCATTCACTGCAATGCTGTACCCTCCTGTCTCCTGTTCCCCATACCCGATACAGATGTAGAGATTCACATTGTCCGTATAAGTAATCTGAAATGGCTGTGCTTTTTTCTCGTCAATAATGTCTCTCAGCTGTTCCGGAATCTTTTCTTCTCCCAGAACCGTAAAATCCAGGTCCCGCAGCTTGATTTTCTCCTCGCTGAGTAATGTACATCCTCCCAGCAGAAAGATACCGAACATCAGAAGCACCAGAAATCCTGCTTTCAGGAATGGTACTGTGTGTATGAAACAAACTCTTTGAATGTTCAACGAAAAACCCCATCATCTTTTTCTCTTATTCTATGTACATTTTATCATTTCTATGCTAAGATAGGGAAAGCTTGAGAAACGTTTCCTGTGATGAATGCTGTTCCGTTATATGCTAACGAGAAAGGTCCGCAAAATGATTCGTCTGATTCTGGTTGCACTATATTTAATCCTGTTTCTGATCCTGGGAATTCCCGCACTGACAGTACTGTGGATCATCGGAAAATCCAATCCCGCCCGCAAAGACCGGGCGGCCAAGGCAATCATCGGCTGGGCCTTCCGCTGTGTCACCTTCCTCGCCGGTACAAAGCTCATCATAAAAGGCACAGAGAACATTCCTGCAGACCAGGCTGTTCTCTTTGTCGGCAACCATCGGAGTTATTTTGATATTGTGCTGACTTACAGCCATTTCCCCGGCATCACCGGCTATGTGGCAAAAAAGGAAATGCTGCGTTATCCTCTGCTGCGAAACTGGATGAAAGCCATTCACTGTCTCTTTCTGGATCGGGATAATATCAAAGAAGGGCTCAAAACCATTCTGCAGGGCGTGGAAGAAGTCAAACACGGTACTTCCCTCTGCATTTTCCCTGAAGGAACCCGCAATCGGGAAAACGATACATTTCTCCCCTTCCATGACGGCAGTTTTAAAATCGCAGAAAAGGGCCATGTTCCGGTAGTTCCCATGGTCCTGCTGAATTCTGCGGCAATCTTTGAGGATCATCTGCCCTGGATCCGGAAAGCCACAGTGATCATCGAGTTCCAAAAGCCTCTCTATCTAGAGGACATGGACAAAAATGACCGTAAAAAACTGGGGACTTACGTCAGCAGCCTCATCGCCCGTCGGTATTTTGAATTGAAAGAAGAATACATGCGGTAAGATCCCCTATGTACTCTCTGTATGATAGATTGGAATCTCCACGGTGAATGTGGTTGCTTCCTCAGTACTATCCGCTGTGATAGTACCTCCATGAAGGGTGATGATGTCCTTCGCAATAGCGAGCCCCAGTCCGGCCCCTCCGCTGTTGGTGGAACGGGCATCGTCCAGGCGGAAAAATTTCTCGAAGACAGCATCCAGCTTCTGTGCCGGAATGGTCTTGCCCCTGTTGGAAAAAGTGACATATACTTTCTCCCCTGCGTTGATGCATCTGACCAGGATTTCCGTATTCGGATAACTGTAGGCAATGGCATTCTTCAAAATATTGTTAAAAACTCTTGCCAGCTTTTCGCTGTCCGCATAGACTGTCACATTCTCTTCTGAATCATCAGGCCCTTTTCTCTCCCGGCCTTCCTGTCGGGAATACAGATCCAGCCGTATGGTATTGCCGTGTGCCGTCAAAATAGGGTAAAATTCATCCGTCATCTGTATCAGCATAAAATGCAGATCCACGATCTCCTTTTCCAATACAATCTGCTGTAAATTATATCTGGTAATCTCAAAGAATTCATTGATCAGCTTTTCCAGACGCTGGGCCTTGTCCAGTGTGATATGGATATACTTGGCCTTCTGTTCCCTGGGCATATCATACGCTTCGTCCAACAGACTCAGATACCCCACAACAGAGGTCAATGGTGTCTTCAAATCATGGGCCAGATAAGTGATCAGATCATTTTTCCGGCTTGCCTCCTCTTTCTGAAGCTGCTCCTGGCGCTGCATGGCGGCCTTGATCTGGGCCATCTGCAGAGATACCTCCGCATACTCCGCCGGAAATACTTCAGAAGCCTCCCTGTCATGGCGCATAAAGTCGCTCATCATCATGCCTGCAGCACTGATTACCTGGCGCTCCCGCCGGGAAGCATAGACTACTGAGATCAGTCGGATCACGAGCATCAGTGCTATGACAGTCCACAGGAAAACCTTAAAAACCATCTCCTTTAGCTTGGACCATTGAATAGTCATGTGATAGTAACCGTCCGCCACCTCTTCTATCGGCACCCACTCCATGTAGACATATTCCCGTCCAAACCACTCCCTAACAAATCCGTTAAAGCCGTAATCCAGCATCAAATACAAGAAATTACACAGAAAAAGCCCTGCCACAATGATCAGCAGAGTAATCACGGTTCGCTTCAACCGCTTATTTCCATGAAAGAACATTCTTTTATGGGCTTTTGTGATTCCCTGTGACGCTGCACTTTCATGAGATAATGTGCTTTTATCTTTACCCTTCAATTTTATAACCGCACCCCCAGACTGTCTTGATGTATCTGGGATTTTCAAATGAATCACCCATTTTTTCTCTCAGATGCCGGATATGCACAGTGATGGTATTATTGTTTTTGGTATAATACTCTTCCTCCCAGATCAGGTGGAACAGTTCCTCTGCGCTTACAACCTGTCCTCTTCGCTGACAGAGAATCCGCAGAATGGAAAATTCCGTGGGTGTCAGGTTGAGCGTTTTTTCATTTAAAAAACATTCATGGGTCCTGTCATTCAGCACCAGACCGGAGACAGCGTAAATTTCCTCCTGGGGTACACCTGTATTATATCTTTTATAGCGACGCAGCTGTGCTTTCACCCGCGCTACCAGTTCCAACGGAAGAAAGGGCTTCGTGATATAGTCGTCCGCCCCCAGCGTCAATCCGTTGATCTTATCCATCTCCCCGTCCCGGGCAGTGAGCATAATGATGGGATAGTTATGCTTCTCCCGAATCCGACGGCAAATCTCCAGGCCGCTTGCCCCTGGCAGCATAATGTCCAGTACTGCCAGATCAAACAGTTCCTGCGCCACAGCCCGCAGCGCCTCTGTGCCGTCATAACACTTCTGCACCTGAAAACCTTCGTTCTTCAGATACAGCTCCACAAGATCTGCAATTTCTATCTCATCATCTGCCACCAATATCTTTTCGTCCATCTTTTCCCTCAGCTTTGTATCCCGGATATGCCTTTCCAAGGAAATTTATTTCCCACATCAAATTTATTTTTTATAATTTATTTTCTCATAAATTTGCTTATAATAGGTTAATTTTTTATTAAGATTCTCCCCTCAGCAATTCCAGTACTTTCGCAAATCCAATATCATGAGACGCTTTGATCAGCACGGTACATCCTGCCGGTACCAGTGCCGCCCTGTCCGCCGTAATCCTCTCCAGCAGCGCCTCAGTATCCGGGAACCAGTCTGCCTGTATCCGGTCCTTCCCCTGCTCCACGGCTTCCCGGAACATATGGCGGGACAGTTCCCCCACACAGCAGATCCGGTCAATGCCCAGACGCGCTGCCAGGGTGCCGATCTCCCCATGGTAGCAGTTGGTTTCTTCACCCAGATTCAGCATATCTCCCAAAATCGCGACTTTTTCAGTGTCCGCTATGGCCAACAGCTCCACCGCAGCCTTCATGGATGCGGGATTTGCGTTATAACAATCATCGATAATCGTGTATTCAGACATATGAATAATATTGGTACGCCCGCTGACGGAAGATACTCTGACAATTCCCGCGGCGATCTCCTCCATTGTCAGTCCCAGTATGTTCCCCACACATGCCGCTGCCGCCGCATTCAGCACCATATGCTCGCCGGGCAGTGGGATACGAACGGAAATCCTACGGCCATGAGCCACCAAGACGGCATCACTTCCCAGCAATCCTTTCCCCTCAATTTCCACCATAGACACTTCCTCTTCCGAATTTCTTCCCAATCCGAAAAAGTGCGGTCTGTGTCCTTTGATCTGCTGAATCGGGCTCAGTTTGTCGTCCTCACCATTGAGGCAGATTTCACCATCTTCTGCCATATAGTCAAAAATTTCCGACTTTGCACGCAGAATGCCATCTCTGTCGATCAGGTTATTCAGATGACTCTGGCCGATGTTGGTCATCACACAAATGTCGGGCCTGGCCATTTTACTCAAACGGTGCATCTCCCCGAAATCGCTGATCCCCATCTCCACCACTGCCGCCTCATGCTCCCTGCGGATACGTAGAAGAGTCAGTGGAACTCCGATCTCATTGTTGAAATTTCCCTCTGTCTTTAATACGCTGTATTTTACCGCCAGTACTCCGGCGATAAATTCTTTGGTGCTGGTCTTGCCTACACTGCCGGTGATCCCCACCACTTTCACGGAAAGCTTCCTCCGATAGGCCTCCGCAATGTCTTTCAGAGCCTGCAGGGTATCCTCTACCAGAAGACAGCTTCCTGCTTCCTGTGATACCTCACTGGCTGCCTGTTCCGTTTCCTCCTGGTTTCCCGGTGTCCCCCACCGGGGTATCTCTTCCCCTTCTCTCCCATTTGGCATCTTCTGCACCACCGCCAGAATGGCTCCCTGGGCAAACGCAGCCGGAACAAAACTGTGTCCGTCCACCCGCTCCCCTACTGTGGCAATAAACACCCCCTGGGGCTCCACCAGGCGGGAATTTATCACCACAGAACTGACACAACTGTCAATATTCGTTTCTCCCCGAAGCACCAGCTTTCCGCCGCAGGCCTCCGCAATCTCCCTGATCGTTAAATCCATCATGCTTCTTCCCATCCCTCCATCTGTCTTTCTGTCATGCCGTCTTCCGAAACATCCTCAGTTTCAGGAAGCCACTTCGGAAATTCCCGCAAGCCCCAGAATTGTCTCGCACAGCTCCGCGAAATCCATCCCCGCCGCTGCCGCCTCCTGGGGCAGCAGAGAAGTAGGCGTCATGCCCGGCAGGGTATTTGCCTCCAGACAAAATACCTCCCCTGCCTCACTCATAACAAAGTCCATCCGTGCATAGCTCTTCAGCCGCAGTACCCGGAAAACCTGCTCGGAAATCTCCTGCATCTGACCTGCCTTTTCCTCCGATATCTGTGCCGGACAGGTCTCTACGGTAGTGCCCGCCTGGTATTTGTTCCTATAGTCATAAAATCCTTCTTTAGGCGCCATCTCTATTACCGGAAGCGCTTTACCGTCCATGACCCCCACGGAAAACTCCCTTCCATGAATATACTGTTCTACAATGACCTCATCCCCATACCGGAAAGCCTCTTCCTTTGCCTTCTCATACTCTTCCGGATTGCGGGCCACGCAGACACCGATACTGGAACCCCCGCAGCTGGCTTTCACAATACAGGGATAAGGCAGAACTTTGCTTTCCGTCTCCCCCTTTTTCAACCGGATTCCCATCGGTGTGGGAACGCCGTATGCCTTGAAAATATCCTTTGTGATTCCCTTGTCCATGGCCAGGCAGGAACCCACAAAGTCTGCCCCCGTACAGGGAATTCCCAACAATTCAAAACAGGCCTGTATCCTGCCGTCCTCGCCGTTTGCGCCGTGAAGAGCCAGAAACACACAGTCTGCCTCCTGACAGATCTCCAGCACATTGGGTCCGAAGAATCCTTTCCCGCCCGCCTTCCTCAGCGCCTTCACTGCATCCAGGTCCGGATCCTCTTCCCCGATACTGCAGACCTGAGCGGCCCAGTCCCTGTCCAGGGAAAAGACGCCTTCCCTGTCCCCGGGAAGTCCCAGATACACATCCAGTAAAATTGCCGCATGCCCCTTTTTCCGAAGCGCCTGGTAGATCATGCCCCCGGAGCTTAAGGATACGTCCCTCTCCGAGCTGATTCCCCCTGCCAATACTACAATCTTCATAAAAGCATTCTCCTATCGTTTTCCGTCTTTACGCCGGAATCATCAAATATTTATCTATTGATATGTATTCCCCTGTCAGGCGGTGAATGACTCCATGACAGAAGCTTCTGTCTGCAATTCAGACGCCAGGGAAAAATCCTGTTCCAACTGCCCCCTGCCTTTCCGTCATGTTTCATGCAAAGACCCTTTAAAACATGATCCCGAAACAGAATCAGATATCCTAAAACAGCGCAATGACCGCCCTGCTCACCTCTTCTGCCATTCCCCGGCTGATGGGGACTTCCTCCCCGTTTTTCAGCACCACACAGTTTCCCTTAATCTGCACCACATGACTTAAATTAACCAGAAAGGACCGTTGACATTTGAAAAAACGTCTGTCAAGAGAAGTCTCCATTTCCCGCAGAGATGCCTTCATCCGATAAATCCTGTCAGGTGTATGGATACAGACATACTGCTTCTGGGCTTCCAGATACAGGATTCTGTCCAGGGAAACAAAATCCGTCTGCCGGTCATAGGTGACCGCCAGGCGCCTTTCCTGCTTCTCCAGGCCGGCCGCAGCCCTGTCCAGAACAGCAAACAGCTTCTCCTGCACCACAGGCTTCATCAGATAGTGCAGGGCAGACACCTCATATCCTTCCTCCATAAAATCCGGAAAACCGGTGATGAACACAATCTGAACCGACTCATTTTCCTCCCTCACCTTCCTGGCCAGTTCCACGCCGTTTTGACCGCCCATCTCGATGTCCAGGAGCAGCATATGATAATCCTTCTCCTCTCCATACCGAAACAAAAAAGCTTCTGCGGAAGGGAATGTCTCTGTATGCACCATTTTCTCCGACGCCGCGGACCAGGTATTCACAAGCGTTGTAATATATTCTGCATCTGTGGTACTATCATCACAGACAGCTATTTTATAAATCATGGAACACCTCCGGCCAACTGCTGCGTTTCCCGGCAAATCCTCGGGCAAGACGACAGCCGCTGTTCTTTTATAACATTATGATGTAACTCCTGTACTTCGTTCAGACAGATCCCTGTTTCCCGCAGACAGCACATACCGGAATCAGCACCTCCGCCGTAAAACCGCCGTCCTCACTGGCTGCCGTGAAGGTTCCCCCGTATTTCTTCACGATGCCCTCCACCCGGGCCAGACCGAAACCATGCCGGTTCCCCTTGGAAGAACGGAACAGACGGCCTGTCTTTTCCTGCCTTTTCCCTGCGGCATTGGTAACAGCAATATACAGAAATGTATTCTTCGTCCCTATGTAAACACGCAGGAAACGTTCGCCCACCTTCAGTTTCCGATTCTCCTCAATGGCATTATCCAGCAGATTGCCCATCACAACACACAGATCCACATCACTCATCCCAAGGCCTTCCGGAAGTCTGGCCCTGGCATTTACAGAAATATCATTCTGCACAGCCAGAGAAATCTTGCCGTTAAGTATGGCATCCACCATAACGCGCCCGGTTTTCAGCACCGTGTCCACATTGGTCAGATCATCATTGAGCTGCCTTAAATATTCATTCACTTCATCATATTTCCCCATAGCCATGCTGGCCTGGAGGGCCTGGATATGATTGTGGTAATCATGCCGCCAGCCCCGCATCTTCGTATAGATGCTTTCCACTTCGTCGTAATACTTTTTGATCAGGTCGCTCTGATAGGCTTCTATCCGACGCTCTATCAGCCTATTGAAAAACATCACAGCATCTCCTCTCCACACCCTGATTTTCGGGAATTTCTCAAGCTGCTTCCTGACCGATTTCCTCTGAAATCCCCTGTCCGGTATTGGGACCCACAGCACAGTAAGTTGCATCCGCGATAAATAGAATCAGCAGCACAATACACAATATAATCCGCCATTTTGGGGATATCCGTTGATACTGCTTTTCGTAAAAAGGCAAAAGCAGGCATATCAGTGCCGTCCCGCCCAGCCCGAAGGTCACCGCCCCCGCCAGACAGATTCTGCCGTTCAGATTCAAAACATGTCCGCTGTAGTCCCACCACCGGATTCCCCACAGAAATTCCAGAAACCAGCTGGTAAAATACTCCAATACAGAGCAAAGCAACGCCGACAGGATAAATACCCCAAGGGGCTTTTTCTGAAAAGAGCGAAGCAGAAAACATAAGAGAAGCCCGCCGACCCCGTAGATGGGCAGGTACGGTCCCCTGTACACCCCCCTGTTGATAAAGGCATGCTCCGTACTCAAAAACAGCAATACCTCCCAGATCCATCCAATAAAGGCCATAGCAAAAAACAACAGAACATAATAATCAAATTGGTGAAATGTCTTTTTCCTTGTCATACCGGACAGTATACCCAGAAAAGAGGCATTGATACCCTTATCTCCGGACGAATCCGTCAAGCGGCCCTGAGGCATAAGGTATTACCGGAACAGAAAGTTGCTGCATACTCCTACAAGGGACAATCTGTTTTCCGTAACATAATCCGGCCGATTCCCCAGGCCGAATAGGGAAGCATTGCCAGACTGTACAAAAGGATATAACGGGAATTGGCCTCCCACACCATGTGAAACAGAAAACCGCCCAACACCCCGATCAGCCCGACCCAGAGAGGCAGGCTGTCTGTCAGCCTCTCTCCGGTGTTTCCATCGCCGTTCCCGCGGCCGTCCTGCTTCCTGATCCCGGAGAACATCCCCTTACAGGAAACAATGGAGAATACCACAAATCCCAGATACAGCATATTCTGGTAAAAATTTCCATACTCAATAAAGAATCTGCTGAGGGGCCCCTCATAAAGAGACTGCAGCACCCGCCCCCGTCCGCCGAAAGACGACAGTGTGGCCTGCCTGGAGGCATAGGTACCGTCCGCCCACTGGGATATATGCTTTCTGAGATAAAACTTCACCGCGTATCCCGGATTCTCTTTGAAATCCTCCAGCCGTTCCCGGATGGCCTCCCGGCTCACTGCCGCCGCCGCATCCCCGTCCAGACCGGCTTCCTGATACACCTCAAAATTATACCCGTTATACCATCCCCCGCACCTGCTTCCCGGAACATCCTGCATACCCATGGCAAAATACGCAGCTGCAGGCACACCGGAGCGAAGGTAATTCCCGGCCCGAAGCTCATATACCTTCCGGATCCCCGGCAATACCCCGAAAGCACATACACCGCACAGCAGCGCAAACATCAGAACGACCCCTTTTCTGTCCCGCAGATATTGCAGAAGGGCTACAATGAGCACCGCAATGACAAAGATCAGGTTATTCTTGCGCAGCGCCACTCCCATGGAAAAACAAACCACGGCATAAAGCGCCTGGCGCCATCCGCTGCCCGTCTCCCTGTCTCCCAGAAAACACAGCAGACAGTAAAGACCTGCCGCCATAAAGGCAAACGACGGAATCTCCCCATATATAAAGGAGGTATACATCAAAAACGGCAGATTCAGTCCCGCGAGAATCAGATAAATGCAGTCAAGCCTTTCATTGTGCCACAGCAGCTGCACCGTCCGCTGCTGGAAAAAAAGAATCCCACAGGCCCCCAGCACGTTGACGCATTTGATCATGTGATACGCCGGTATCTCAAAAGGCAGTAGATTCCACAGCCGGATTCCGATTTCGTAGAAACACACCAGGCCGATTTGCTGGGGATAATAGGAAAAATAAGAATTGTCCGGGGAGATAACCGCCGTCTGTCCCACCGCCAATTCCCCGGCAGCCGCATAAACAGACATGCCGTCCGCGGCCGGCGCCGTCCGCCCAAACACAATCAGAAAGGCCCCCGCAAAGCAGCACCAGCCCAGCGTAAGAAAAAGAAGCCGGTTTGTCCGCACCTTTCTCCTCCGCACCGCCGGGATAAAAATGACCGAAAACACTGCTATTCCCAACAGATTCCACAGCGGATTGTCTGCCCGAAACAACACGGTCTGAGATTCCATATCCGTACTGTAACTTGTCACCAGAAAGCTCCCTGCAAACAGAAAGGCAGCCAGCATCAGCCCCAGTACTTTCACACTGCATACACAGAAGGAATAAATCTTATCTGTCAAAGCATACATACCAAACGCTCCTTCACGGTAATAACTATTTTTACTATACCATACTTAACCAATCTCGGTAAAGACACAAAATCCGAAAAACAGCGGTCCAGGCTTCCGGACTCCGGGCGTTTCCCTCAAAAGCACAATGTTTCAGAGTTGACGGTATAAAATAACCATGATAGAATGAGGATAAAAAGATAACACCCTCGGAGAGTGCGATGCGATTCAGACATAGAAGCGAGAAAAAGGACCGTGAAAAAAGGGCATCTTTTCTGCCCAAAACAGCCTGTATTATGTTTGCCTTCACAGGCTTTCTGTTTTTGTTCTGTTATCTGACGGAAGCCGATCTGGCCAGAGACGGCAACATCGTCTGGACTGTCCCTTACACACTGAAAATACTGACCGTGAGCCTGTGCGGCGGACTCCTTGCCGGTGCTGCCGGAAGGTATGCCCTGTACCGCCGGTCTGTTAAAGGCCGCATTTTTCCGACAGAATTGTCATTAAAATCAGTGTCCCCGTCCAGAACCGGCCTCCTCTCGTCCTTCCGTCCGCTGCAGCGTCTCTGCGGTAAGGCTTCCTCGGGACAACTGTTCGCCGGAAGTTTTTTTCTCATGGTGCTCGCCTGGCTTCCCGGTTATCTGGCCTATTATCCCGGTATCTGTGCTTATGACTCCTATATTCAGACCATCCAGGCAGTCAGCGGAAACTATATAGATCACCATCCCATTGCCCATACCCTGCTTATAACCGGTGCTATGAAACTGGGGAGCCTTATGGGAAGTGTCACCGCAGGCATCGGCCTGTATACCCTGCTGCAGCTGTTGTTCTTAAGCGCATCCTTTGCCTGCGGCATCGTCTTTGTGAAACGCCGCTGTTTTGGCCCGGCAGGAATTCTTGCGGTACAGCTTCTATGTATGCTGTACCCGTTTCACTGGTATATGAGCATCAGTGTAACAAAGGATATCATTTTCACCGCATTTTTTCTGCTGCTGCTGCTGAGTCTGACAGAGCTGCTGATAGAGCCCGGACGCCGGACCGCCGTGGGGTTCTTTCTCAGTACCGTTGGAATGATACTTTTTCGGAACAACGGTCAATATGCATTTCTGGTGCTGCTGGTCTTTCTGGCGCTGGCGGCAGTGTTCGGCACAGACTGCAGAAGATGGAGAAAACTGTTCCTTCTGGCGTTTGCCGGTTTTATCACCGGTGTGTTGTCCCTCCATATCCTGTTTGCGGCCACCGGTGCACAGCAGGGTGATAAGCGGGAAATGCTCAGCATGCCGATCCAGCAGCTGGCCCGGACCATGCTCTACCACGGCGGCATCGGCGAACTTCCAGAGGATGACAATACCATGACCGAAGAAGATAAAGCATTGATCAATGATTTTCTTCAGGACGAATGCTATCGGGAATATGATCCCCACATCTCTGACCCGGTGAAGAGGCATACCAATACTTCCGTAGTCAGATATCGGACAGGGGAATTTATTTCCTCCTATCTGAGCCTGCTGACAGCGTATCCCGGCGATTTTCTGAATGCGGCACTGGCACTTAATGCCGGTTTTCTTTCACCTGCAGACACCAGCCATGCGTACATCAATGTATCGGAAGAGCGAAAGGGGCTTAGTTATGTACAGACCCGCTGGGAAGAAGGCACTTTGAATGAAAACGGCATCTATAAGGCGTCCCGGTGGGAAGGCCTGTACACATGTTTGGAACGCTGGGCAGATCAAAATGTTTATTTAGACCTGCCGGTCCTGAAATATCTGTTTGTGCCGGGGATATGGCTGTGGCTGTATCTGCTGCTGGCCGCCTTCCTGCTTTATCATGGGAAAGCCCGGCTGTGCCTGCCCCTTTCCCTGATACTTGGTTACTATATTACCTTATTCCTGGGCCCCACCGTACAGCTGCGCTACATCTATCCGGTGATGGCCGCCTGGCCCTTTCTGATGCTGATCTGCGGCAGAACCGCTATGTATGATACCGCAGCAGCCGATACCCGTTCATAAAGCACATCGCTTTGTTATACGGCAGGCCGGCTTGGTCCTCCGTCCATTCAGCCGCTCCCGAACCATACGGCACATTG
>CAJTXE010000001.1:0-164783 GCA_910580225.1 uncultured Acetatifactor sp. | reverse complement strand
TATGTCAGGCCGGCTTGGTCCTCCGTCCATTCAGCCGCTCCCGAACCATACGGCATACTTTGTAATGCGGTAGGTTCCTTCCGCAGTTTGCAGTCTCCGGGCATAAACGCAGCCCAGAAAGGATACTACAACCATGAAATCAATACAAACAATATGGAAAACAGACCGTGTCTGGATGGGCCTGGGCATGCTGGCAGTGTTCCTCACCATGCTGCCCTGCATATTGCTGGGTGAAGACGCCATCTTTACATCCCTGGACCAGCTGGACGGAGAGATAATCGCCTATATTTTACAGGCAAAGCATCTGTTTCAGGGCGACGTCCTTCCGGAATTTATGAATGGGGCATCCAAAACTGCCCTGACTGTTCCCGCCCCTCTGGCCGTGCTTCTGTTTCTCACCGGACATTACTGCGGCGCCTTGACGTTCATGGCCGTGGCAGGAAAGCTTTTCGGCTATGCGGGCATGTACCTTCTGGCTCGAGAAACTACCCGGGAGCGATGGATCGCTGCACTGACCGGTTTCGTCTATAGCTGTATTCCCTTTCTGGCAGTATACGGTCTGGCCGAATACGGCATCCCCATGCTGTTCTGGTGCGCCTTACAAATCCGCAGCGGAAAACATCTGCGGATCTCCTATCTCTATATTCTTCTGTATGCCCTGTCCTCTTCTCTGGTACTGGTAGGTTTCGGGGTACTGGGAATGGGGCTTGGGTGGGTTTTGTGGAACCTGTTTTCCCATCGCCGGACGCTGTCCTTAGACAGAAAGCAGCTGCTACGCGCCCTTATGGCCTGGCTCCTGCTTCTGACGGTGTACGTGCTGGAAAATCTGCGGCTCCTTCTGGAACTGCTGGGTTTCAGGAATCCCATTGTCACCCACAAAACAGATTATGTCTTCAGTGCCCGCCCCTTCCTGGAAGTCTTCACGGAAAATCTTCTCCATGGAATTCAGCACGCAGACAGCAAACATATTCTGCTGCTGGCCGGAACCCTGGCTGCGGCTGCGGCAGGGATTTCATGGATGCTTTGGCAGAAACGCCGCAATTCCTCTTCTGACTGCAGCTTGTACCTGCAGATCCGGCAGCTTCTGGGAATGCTCTGTCTCTGCCTGACCTGCAACCTTTTCTTTGTACTCCTCTCCGCCCTCTGGCGCTCTGCGCCCGGCGTATATCTGCGGTCCCGCCTGTCCTTCCTCGGATCATTCCAGCTGGACAGAGTACTGTGGATCGCCCCCTGTCTGTGGTATCTTGCCGCTGCATGTGGCCTGGCGGTCTGCTACAGGCTTTTCCGGCATCATTTCCGCTATCTGTTCTGCCTGCTGCCCGTCACTGCTCTCTTCGGCGCCACAGCCCTCTGGTCCCTGTACATCGGAGAAAGTAAACTGAACCTGCAGAAACTTCGTCTTCCGGATTACGGCGCCGTCAGTTACCGGGATTACTATGCCATCGGAGTTATGGAGCAGATTCAGGACTTTCTGGAGTCTTATACCGGAAAAAGTCCCAGCGAATACCGTGTCGTCAGCCTGGGAATCGATCCTGCTGCGGCTCTCTACCATGGCTTCTACTGTCTGGACGGTTATTCCAACAACTATGCCCTGGATTATAAAAAACAGTTTCGTCAGGTCATCGCACCGGAACTGGATAAAAACGACTATATCAGACAATACTTTGACGACTGGGGAAACCGCTGCTATCTTTTTACTTCGGAATACCCGGGCCAATACACGATGAAAAAGCAAGAATATACGTTCCGAAATTACCACATTGATACAGCAGCCCTGTATCAAATGGGGGGCAGATATCTGTTCGCCGCAGCTCCCATTCAGGATGCCGGGAAACAGGGACTTGTGCTGCTGAAGGACACCCCATTTGAGACAGCGGACAGCTATTATGAGATTTATCTCTATGAGATTTCCACTTTCTGAATTTTCTCTTTAGAATCAAAGAAATTGTTGCGGAACAGGACGTGTTGTGCAATAATAAAAAGCAGAAGAAAATGCATCAGATAAGATGAAGAGGTTGATATAAATGGAAGGAAATCGAAATTGGAGCCGTACCGGGGAGCAGTTTAAGGGAGCCCTGGCAGAGGCCTTGCAAAGTGGAGATTTTAAGAATCTCAATGATCTGGTATCACAGACCATGAGTGATGCCATGAACGAAGTGGGAAAACATGTCTCTTTCATTACCAACGACACCCCCCGCACGGATCCAGGCAGTCATGGTGCCGAAGAAAGACAGGCTCCGCCGGATATCCCGGTCTGGCAGCAGCGCGCCCAGGAACGGGAATGGAAAAAACAGCAGCAACGGCAGCAGGAATGGCAGCAGCTGCAGCATAGACAGCAGGAACAGGCCCGCCGCCGGAACCTGCCGTCCATTAAGATCAAACGGGTGGGCAATGTATCCAATGTGCTGTATCAGGTATTCGGCGGAATCGGCCTGGGTATTACAGGTCTGATAACATTGATACACTTTTTCGTACTGCTGTCAGGCGACTCCTCTTTAGGCGGATGGATTACGAACCTTATGTTCCTGTTCGGCTTCTATGGTATGGTCCGTCTGGGAGTAGGTCAGAGAAAACGCCTGAAACGTGCGGAGCGTTACCTTCAGCTGTGTGACTACAGAGTATATGGACAGATCGAGAACCTGGCCAAAGGCACCGGGAAAAGCAAACACTACGTAGTGAAAGATCTCCAGAGAATGTTGGATCTGGGTATCTTCCCGGAGGGGCATCTGGACGAACAGAAAACCTGTTTCATGCTCAACGACGTGGTCTACAGACAGTACCTGGAAGCGGAGAACAACCGTCGTCTCCGGGAACTGGAGAACCGGAAAGCCCTGGCGGACAAGGCTGCCTCCCGGACATCGCCGCCACAGCCCCAGCCGGAAGTGACCCCCCAGCAGAAATCCGAACTGCATACCATGATAGACGAAGGCACGGAATACATCCGCAAGCTTCGGGATCTGAATGACAGAATCCCCGGGGAAGTAATCTCCGCCAAGCTGTTCTGCCTGGAAAATCTCCTCAAGGATATTTTCGAAAGCGTCAGACAGCATCCGGAGCAGATGGACCGTATGCATAAGCTGATGAGCTATTACCTGCCCACCACGCTGAAACTGGTGGAATCCTATGAAACCTTTGACAAGGTCAGCTCCCCCGGTCCTGACATCATCAAGGCCAAAAACGAGATTGAAAATACCCTGGATACCATCAATCAGGCCTTCCGGGAACTTTTGAATAATCTGTTCCAGGACACCGTATTCGATGTCACTACGGACGCCCAGGTTCTGAAGACCATGCTGGCCAAGGAAGGCCTTACCAAAGATATGGATTTTGCGGGATTCGAGCAGAATTCCTGACTGCCTTGCCCTGCGCCTCCTGCAAAACGGAGTGTTATTCTCAACGGCATAGTTTTCTTTCACAGCCGGTCAAATTACATACTGCCTGGTGAAGCATGCTTCTGAGTATACCACCCCATGGGGGGCAAAGAAATCTCCCGTCTCCTGTCTGATATACCGGAACACATGACACCGAAATGAATCGTTATGAATCAAATAGATATGGAGGAAATTCAGATGAGCAATGATTTAGATGAAATGTTGAAAGAAGCCCCTTCCCTGACCTTTGAACCCTTTGGAGCAGCCCCCCAGCCGGAAGCTCCCGTGGTAAAGGAAGAAGAGCCGAAAGCCCCCCAGGTGGTGCTGACCCCGGAAGAACAGAAAATGGTAAATGACTTTGCCGCTCAGATCGATATCACCAACACCCAGCTGGTAATGCAGTACGGTGCAGGCAGCCAGAAAAAGATCGCGGATTTTTCCGAGAACGCCCTGAACAATGTACGCACTAAGGATATGGGCGAGATCGGCCAGATGCTGGCAGGTGTGGTGGCAGAACTGAAAGACTTCGACAACGAAGAAGACGAAAAGGGAATCCTGGGCTTTTTCAAGAAGAGCAGCAATAAACTGGAAAACCTGAAGATCAAATACGACAAGGCAGAAGGCAATATCAACCGAATCTGCAAAGTCATGGAAGACCATCAGATCACCCTGCTGAAGGATGCCGCCATGCTGGATAAGATGTATGAGCTGAACCTGAACTACTTTAAGGAGCTGTCCATGTACATTCTGGCAGGTAAACAGAAACTGGAGCAGGCCAGAACCGTAGAGCTCCCCAAGCTCCTGGCCAAAGCAGAGCAGAGCGGACTGCCTGAAGACACACAGGCTGCAAACGATTATGCGTCTATGTGTGAACGCTTTGAGAAAAAAATCTATGATCTGGAGCTCACCAGAACCATTTCCATGCAGATGGCTCCCCAGATCCGCCTGATTCAGAGCAATGATACCGCCATGTCAGAGAAGATCCAGTCTACTCTGGTGAATACCATTCCTCTGTGGAAAAGCCAGATGGTCATCGCCATCGGCCTGAACCACTCCTCCGAAGCCGCCAGAGCCCAGAAGGAAGTCACCGATATGACCAACTCCCTGCTGAAGAAAAACGCGGAAACCCTGAAGATGGCCACCATTGAAACTGCCCGGGAAAGTGAGCGGGGCATTGTGGATATTGAGACACTCACCGCCACCAACAAGACCCTTATCAGCACCCTGGACGAAGTGATGAAAATACAGGAGGACGGCCGGGCTAAGAGAAAGAGCGCGGAACAGGAACTGGTCCGGATCGAGGATGAGATGCGCCAGAAGCTGCTGTCCGTAAGCCGGAATTCCGGAAGGATGTAGCAGCGGATTTCTTCTGACACAATTACAAAACAGAGATACTGACAAGAAAACAGAGACCCTCGCTTCCCAGGCGATCAGGTCTCTGTTTCTGTTAAAAATCCATTATCCCTGCGCTACAACCGCACCACCACCGGTTCCGCATTCCATGCCTTCACCTGCAGCCGCTTCCCGGAATAGCCTTGCCCGGTAAAGGTCAGAATAACCGTCTTCCTTCCGTGGGCGTCTAAATGGAACATATTATCGGAATAAAATACATCTGTATCCTGTATAGTGAACGTCACATCCTGGGCAAAGAAATCTGTCTCCACAATAACCCGAACCCTGTTTTCCTCCGGATAGTCCAGGGAAACCCCAAGTACAGCCCGGGGCAGTTTTATCCGGTCAAATTCCCCGATTTCCAACAGGGTAAATCGGTTCTCGTACCGCTGCTCCCCACTGGAAAAAACTGCCCGCACATAAGTTTCGCATCTGTCAAAGCACGCCAGTTCCTCCCTGGGAATCAAAAGCATCTTTGTGGACGCGTCCGCCTCTATTGCCATCGTCTTCCGCCACCGTCCATACACTACTCCGGAATAGTCAAGCACTTCTGCCACCAGGGTTCCGGGCAGGGCCTGTTCCGTCTCGTTACAGCCGTAAACCGCCAGTCCCGCTTCTTCTTCCCGCCAGGCCAGAATCACGTCCTCATAGGCCCGTCTGGCATAATAATAAGCCAGTTTGGGCCGTCTCATAAAATCAATGGCAGACATCAGGGATGGGAACAGCATATTTTCCCGGTTGGGAGCAACCGGATCATTGAACTTCCAGTACAGCGAGCCGCCGCAGGTCCATTTTGCACTGCGCAGATACTCAATCCAGTACTTCAGCGCCTGAGCATGGGTATACTGAGTGATGTAGATCAGCTCACTCTCACCCCCCTGCTCTCCCATACGGGCCAGCCAGGGCAGCTCTCCGAGCCAGGGATTTCTCTGCAAATCCAGTTTCTCTCTGAAGAAATTGAAGCGATAATATGAATCTTCCACCGGCAGGCTGCTGAATCCATATTCGCTCATAAACCTGGGAACAAATTCCAACAGCTTCCTGTAATAATACTCACTGCTCTTCTCAAACCGGGTCAGATAGATATGAACATCTCCCTGAAGCGGGGATGCGGGAATCGCCCCTCCCTCTTCCTCCTCAAAAGGACTGCTGGGACTGCTGATCAGAAACGGTCGGTAAGGATCACATTTCTGAACGGCCCTGCGGACTCCCACCCTGTTCACCCGGTTCTCCCGGAATTGTTCTTTGCGCCCTGCCCATTCATAGGCTTCGTCCAATTCATTGTCCGCGGACCACAGCACAAGGGATGCTCTGTTGTAATACTGGTCTATGATTGTCTCCACTTCCTCAGACACCTGCTCCAGAAATCCGTCATCCTGTGGAAACAGCCCGCAGGCCAGCATAAAGTCCTGGAAAACCATAATGCCGTTTTCATCGCAGAAGTCGAAAAACAGATCCGGCTCATAAATTCCGCCGCCCCACACCCGAAGCATGCTCAAATTGGATTCCAGGACCCTCTTAAAATAAAAATCGTAATCTTCCTGCCGGATCTCACTGTAGACACAATTCAGGGGCACCCAGTTGGCTCCCCTGACGAAGATCCGCTTTCCGTTGATCTCAAATAAGAACTGCCGCCCGCCCTCCGGCAGCTTCTCCTGGTTCAGGTTCACAGTCCGAATACCGAAACGGAACCTGCGGCTGTCCACTTTCTGTCCGTCCTCATACAGACAGGCACTGACATCGTACAGAGACGCCGCACCATACGGGCGGGGCCACCACAGATGAGGGTCCTTCACCCGGATCTCCCTGCTGCCGCATACCGTTTGGCTGACATCGGACACCGCACTAACCCTGTCTTCTGTTTCGCCGTCTGAGGTCAGATGAATGGGAATCGTCAGCTCTGCAGCCACTGTTCCTTCATACATGAGAGTCAGCTTCAATGCAAGTCCCTTACTTCCCATATCGGTCCCGAATTCCGCATTCCTGTCAGTAGGGCATTCTGCCCCGAAACGTTCCCTGCATGCTGCCGCCCCGCACCCGGACTCCGCGTCCGAACCGATTCCGCATCCTGCCTGCATGCACTCCCCGTCTTCCACTGCAGACCCCATACTGCAACCCGATTCCAAGCTGCACACTGTATCGGATCCGATTCCGCTTTCTGCAGTCACACACCTCCTGAGCCCGGCCTCTGCCTCCCAGGGCCGCACCTCCCACCGGGCCTCCAGAACCGCCTCTCCTTCCCGGATTTCCCTGGTCCGCAGATGCAGCTTCCGGAGCACAGCCCTGTCCCGGCTCTGCAAATACACGGATTTCCATATCCCGTTTGTCAGACAATGTCCGCAGAAATCCCATCCCCAGTTCATCTGGGACTTCCGGATTACCATCCTGGTACTGTCCTCAGGCGGCCAGATATCTGTTCTGTCGATAGCTTCTGTCCCTTTTACCGGAGATATGATACGTACTGCCAGCGTATTATAGCTCCCGTACCGAAGCACTTCTCCCACATCAAATCGGTAAGGGATAAACATATTATTGGTCTTACCCACACAAACCCCATTAAGCCATATTTCCGACAGCGTGTCGATTCCCTCGAAGCAAAGCAGATTCTCCTTCCCCTGCAGATTCTCCCCACAGTAGAATTCCTTCACATAGAGCCAGTCGCTCTCCTCAATCCATCGTTCCCTATCCAGATTTTTCCCCAGATAATAACCGTCTATAAGCCCCTGTTCCCGCAGGACGGTCCTCACGTCTCCCGGCACCCGGGCATCCAGATACCCTGCCGGGAAAAAATTCTCTGAAAATACGGGGCCCATATCAGCCCCGTATTCCAGTCTCTTCAGTTGATAAATCCCATTTAGACTGATTTTTACCATATATACTCCTGTTTCCATATTGCAAATGCCCCTGACGCTTCCAACAGGCTTTCTGCTCTGCTTATCCCTCACCTGACCACGTCTGCGCTGCGGCTTATTCCTGTGCAGCCAGATACTCGTCCAGCTGTCTCTGGTATTCTTCCACAACCTTATCAATGCCGGCCGCCTTCAGCTTCGCCAGTGCATCTTCATACCCTTCCTCCATAGAAATGATGCCAAGCTTGATGGGATATACCCTGGCTTCCACCTCTGCCAGGCAATTGGCATATTCGGCAGCCACCTTTGCCGGGTCAAACACAAAGTTCAAGACAATGCTGTTTTCCGCATCCGGCTTTTCCACGCCCATGATATCAATGAATTTCTGATAGGTTCCCACTTCATAGCGCTCAAATTCCATATTGCCGATCATCCAGTCCGCATTGAACTCAAAATCCGGAATCAGCTTGGTATACAACCCTTCCCCCTCATTTTTCCAGGTGAGACCTTCCACACCGTACACCATCAGATCATAATTTTCCTGAGAAGAATATACCCATTCCATAAATTTCACAGCCTCCGCCGGATGTTGGCTGGTCACAGATACCGCAGTATCATTCCGGAAAGATGCCGGACGGAAGGATGCCGCATCCGGATTCAGATAGATGGTGTCCAGAGTCGTTCCCGGAATCCGCTCATTCCATACTTCCTCTGTTCCCCAAAGCTGACATCCGTCCACCCAGATGAAATCTCCAGTCAACATGGTGTTCCAGGAAGACCATGTTGAAGACAGTACGTCTTCAGGAATGTATCCCTTTTCATAGCATGTCCGGAAAAACTCCGCAGTCTGCCTGAATTCATCGGTTTCCATCCAATTCTTCACATTTCCTTCCTGATCGATGAAAATCAGGTCCTTCTGCACCGTGAACGGATAAGTGTCCAAAGTGCGGAACAGCCAGGTAAAAGGCTCCTTGTACATGGGAATGATCACAGGCGCCGAAGGACCGTCCCAGTTTTCCGTAAACACTTCACACATATTCAGAAGATCCTCCATGGTTTTGGGATCCTCCAATTCATACTCCTCCAATTTCTCCCTCCGGATGGTGATGCAGCAGGCCTGATCTGCATTCTCCGTCCAGTTGGCGGGAATGGTGTAAATCTCACCGCCTACCGTGGCCGATTCCCACATATATTGCGGAATTACCCGATTCAGCACCTCGCTGTCCTTTACATATTGTGTAATGGGAATAATTCCCTCTGAGCCAATATAAGTTGTAAAAGACTTCTGGTCCTCCATCACGGCCAGAAGATCAAACTCATCGCCGCCCTGAAGCATCATATTCACCTTGTCCGAGAAAACATCTGATGGCACATACACTATTTCCAGCTGCAGCCCGGTACCGTCTGCCGCCAGCTTTTCGTTGATGGCCTGCACCAGTTCGTCGTTGTGTTCCACCTCCGTGCCGGGACGCAGGTATTTAATGGTTACCACCTCCCCGGCAGTTTCGTTCTCCTGACTGCCGCTCTCTGATCCGCTGTTTTCCCGGCTGTTATTCTCTGCACTCTCACCGCTCTCCTGGTTTTCACTGCCCTGGGCACTGCTGCCTTCCGATTCGGAAGAACCCCCGTCGTTTCCGCAGCCTGTAAACAGTGCAGCGGAACATAACACAGCTGCCAATAACCCTGTCGCCTGTCTTAGCTTTGTTTTTCTCATAAAAACCTCCTTTTCTTTTGCCGATTCCCTGTGTACCCGCAATCCTCTTCCCGCTTTCTCCCTGTGTGAATGCCTGCTCATCCATGAGCCAGGCAACGCTCACAGCCGAATGGCCATTCGGTCGTTTCATGCGGGAATCGGTTCACCCTGCCGCGCTTCGGCAATTGTCTCTTACACATCTATTGACAGAAAGCTCCCGGCTGTCCGTCGCTCCTGCATATGCTTACCGGTCACGGAGCAAATACGGACACAGGTTCCGAAATCCTTCCTCTCAACCTTTCACGGATCCGATTACCAGCCCTTTCACGATGTATTTCTGTAAAAAAGGGTACAGTAATACAATCGGTCCTATCGTAATGGCCGCCGTGGCCATCTGCAGAGATTCTGAAGGCGCAAATGCCCCTTTTCCGGCCACCCCGGCGGTCTGAAGCTGCTTCATAAAATTCTGGTCCGAGCGCAGCTTCATCAGATAATACTGGATGGGATACATTTTCGAATCTGATACCAACATGATGGCATTCCACCAGTCATTCCAGTAAGCAATCCCGTAAAACAACGCCACTGTGGCCAGGATAGGCTTGCACAGGGGAAAATAGATCCGAAAAGCAATCACACCGTCATTGGCCCCATCCAGCTTGGCGGACTCCATCAGCGATGCCGGAAGCTGCTGCATGTAATTCCGCATCAGGAACAGATTGAAGGGGCTGAAAATCAACGTAGGAATCAAAAGCGCCAGGTAATTCTCCGTCAACCCCAGATTCTTGCACATAATATACCAGGGCACCATCCCTCCATTGAACACCATGGTCACGAAAAAGAACATGGAAATGGCGTTGCGGTACCGGACGGAAGGGTTCGCCAGGCTGTATGACGCCATGGCCGTAATCATTGTGGCCAAAATCGTCCCGGCCACGGTCACACCCACAGAGTTGATGTAACATCGAAATACTTCTTTTCCGTTTTTAAACAGCATTTTGTAGGCTTCCAGGGAAAAACGCCCCGGCAGCAGAGAATACCCGTTGCGGATAATCTCCTCCTCCGCCGTAAAGGAAACCGCCACCACCAAAACCAGGGGCAGCAGGCAGAAGCAGGCCACCAATGTCACCACCATATAAATCAGAACTTTTCCCGGTGTAATTTTCTTTCTGGCTCTCATCAAAACAGCGCTCCTTCCGAAAATTTCTTTTTTGCAAAGTAATTCGTTCCCCATACACAGACAAATCCCATACAGGCCTGGAATAAACTGATGGCCATGGCCTGGGATGGACTGCCGATAGTCCTCATGGTACGGAACACATAAGTGTCAATTACATCCGTGGCATCATACAGTACGCCGTTATCCCCTACAATGGCATAGATCATGCCGAAGTCTCCATAAAATACCTTTCCCACCGCCATGATGGTCAGCATCACCACAGTTGGCAGCAGCATGGGCAGCGTTATATATCTGCACATCTGGAAACGCCCTGCCCCGTCGATGGCTGCCGCCTCGTATACTTCCTCGTCGAAGCCCGTGATGGCCGCCAGATAGATCACCATCTGCATGCCCAGATCCTTCCACACCTTGAGAATCACCAATATGGCGGTCCAGTATTTGGGCTGTACATAGAAATTGATCCGGTCCAGTCCCAAAAACTGCAGAAACGTATTGGCAATTCCGTACTTGCTCCCTATGATGGCATTCAGTATGTAGGACACAATGGCCCAGGACAGAAAATACGGCAGCAGATAGCAGGATTGAGCAATCTTCTTAAATCGCCGTTTGCGCACCTCATTCACCAGAATCGCCAATGTCACCGCAGACAATGTTGTAAAAGTAATAAAAAGCAGATTCAGCTTGATGGTATTCAAAATAATCCTCAGCACATCATTGGATTTAAAGAAAAATTCAAAATTCCGGAATCCAACCCATTCACTGCCCAGGAGCCCTCCCTTGTAGGAGTATTTCTGGAAGGCAATCACCATATAGGGAATGGTGCAGTACCCGAACGCCAGGGAATACACTGCTGCCGGAAGCAGCATCAGGTAAGAAACCGGGTTTTTCATGATGTCCTTTATAAACGATTTTTTCTTCATTTTTTGTGCAAACCTCCGTCCAGGGATTTTTAGGTCAGAATTATTATATGTACATATTAACTAAATATGGCAAAAATGTCAATAGTAAAATTATGTAAATTATATTTGATATATTAAATATGTCTTTATCTCCTTTCCCTATGAAGAACCAAGGATTTTACATAGAAGTCCGCAACAAAAAAATTTCCCCTGCTTCTGCCCATATGGGCAGAAACAGGGGAAATTTTTATATCAACCATATCTTAATCCAGATTCACTACTCGGGACTCCACATACATCCTCTCGATGATCGTTTCCCCCTGGATCAGCCGAATCAAGGTCTGCACGGCCGCCTTCCCGATTCCTTCCTCGTCCTGGCGCACATGAGGATACGTATATTCCCCATAGGCTGATACCGGACCGTCGAAGCAGGCAATTACCATCTGTTCCGGAACATTGATTCCCATCCTTCTGCAGACTCTTTCCGCCAGAACCGCAATGTCAAATTCCGCTGCAATAACTGCATCCAGATCCCTGTGCTCTGCGAAAAAAGCTTCCATCTTTTCCGCATCCGCCTCCATACTCTGCGGACTCTGCAGATCCGGTATGGTACTGCGGATAGTGTCCAGCAGGTACCCTTCCCAGCGCTGTCCTTCCGTCTGGCTGCGCCTGCACTTTTCTTCAAATCCCTCAATCCGCTTTTCCAGGGACACCGCATCCACCGCTTTGGCCGTAAGCAGTGCCATCTTACGGCAGCCTTTTCGAAGAAGATCCTCTATCATCCCTTCTATCGCCTTCTTATTGTCCGTGCCCACAAAGGGTACCGGAAGCCCTTCCAGATATCGGTCCAAAAATACCACCGGCATTCCCTCACCCACCATTTTCAGAATCTCCCGGTTATAATGCTGCCCATGGGTGGGCATGACAAGAATCCCCTTGACCCCCATTTCCTGAAGGGATTCCAACATCCTTTTCTCCCGCTTCTGATCCCCCCGAGAACGCTTGATGCACAGGGAATAACCTTCCCTGTCCGCCTCTTCTTCAATTGTCTTCAGCAGCTCCAGGCCGAAGCTGGCAGAGAAATCCTCCATCACAAGTCCAATGACCCGGGCTGCTTCCCCATATCCGTTACTGTCCTCTCCCTTTTCTCCTTCCAGTGCTTTCGCATTTATGGTAGCAAAACTCCCTCTGCCGGGCCGCCGTATCACATAACCGTCCTGCACTAACATGCTCATCGCTTTCTGCACGGTAATGCGGCTGACCTCAAATTCCTCTGCCAGTACCTTCTCGGCAGGCAGGCGTTCTCCCGGCTGAATCTTTCCCGTCCGGATCTGTTCCTGCAATGTGGAATATACTGTCTGATATAAACACTTCTCTTCTTCCATGGCTGCTGCCCCCATTCTGACATATTTATTATGTTTGCCATATCCATTTTAGCACGGTTTAAAGGAATATGCAAATAATACTGTGCCGTGAAAATCCTCTGTACCCTGTGGGATGGGTTATCTTAGCAATACTATCCCGAATACTTCTGTGTGGGCATTATAGGCAGACCTGGAAGAGCAGATTTGGACTGTCTCTCCAGAAAACAATGCAGAACTTCCTGTTCTTCTGCCATCAGCTCTTTCAGCCTATGCAGAAGCGAGACCGCTGTGTTTTCCGTATATTTAAAATAAAGCTTGAGTACTAAATTTCTGATCAGGAAAGTCTTCTGCACAATCCGGTTATAATGTTCTGAAAAACCGTTTTCCAGCTCACCCTGTCTTTCAAAATACGCAAAGGTATGACAGAGACTCCTTTTATGATCCAGCAAAACACAGAAGCCGCGGATATCATTCCGGAAGTCAGCGCCCTTCGTCTGGATGACATCTTCCACATAAGCTGTCAGAAAATGGTAATTCTCGAATCCGTATATCCAGTCCTCCCCTCGCTCCCGCCCGCCGAACGCCGGAACAAGATTCAGATATTCCCGGATCTGTGCTTCAAAAATCCTTATAGGAAATTCATATCCATAGCGATCCTCTGTGGGTTTTATCAGTAATATACTGTTATGAAGATCTAACTTTACATTATCGTCCAGGAATTTTTTTATTTCCATTTAGGTAGAGTTCTTGACATTCCCGAAATTGTATTATATGATTGTAGTCTAATTTTAATCTGCCCTGCTCAGCTGGTATGAGATAAACATTACACTGAAAGGAATTTTGAGATGGGAATATATAACGTCAAAAATATGATTCGGGAAGCCAGGCTGAAAGCAGGACTCACACAAGAAAAGATGGCAGAAGGCATCTGTACGGCAAAGACTCTGTCAAAAGTCGAAAACAAGATTGTGCATGAACATTCTCTCCCTCCGAAATCCTTAAATGCTTATCTGGATAAAATGGAAAATCTAGCCGGCAAAAAAGACGTTCTGTACCTGCAAGAATACCTTTTTCTAAAAACAACGGAACAAAAACCTCCCGGCACGAGAATAACAGATCTTATCAAAACGCTGCTGCTTACACTGTCTGAATTTCAAATCGACCTGCTCTGTTCCTATCGGCTGATATGGTGTGAATTGATGATTCTCAACATAAAATTTTTCCATATGTTTTCTGTTGTTTATCCAAAATGGTTTCTTCAAAAATCAACAGCATTCTTGACTAAGTTTAAAAAATACCGTATTATAAAATTATCCAATTAACAATAGCTGCAGCATTCAATAATTGGGCAAACTGTAAAAAATATATCCAAAAATTATAAGAGGGTGATCAAATGATGTGCAAAAAATTATTTTTAACACTATTAACTGCATCCACACTGCTAGGAACTGGTATATCTGCACAAGCAAAATGTCCGCCGCATGATTTCTCAAACAGGTCATACATTAGCAGTCGTACGGTATCACATTCCCATGAGTATCTGTATGGATATTTTCCTGATGGAAGTGTAGATATAAGAACATGTAATTATCACGAGCTTATTGTCCTTTTACGCTTTACATGCGTTGATTGTGGTGCTGATTCAGACAAAACGGAAGAAGTCTCTTATGGTGACCGAGGGCATAGCTGCGGCAGATAAAGCGAAAAGAAGGGAGTAAATTCATGCAGGGGAAAAGTAGATTTCTTGCGGCACTGTTATGTATCGGACTGACAGTCAATATTCTGGGATGTGGAGATGGCTGCAGCCAGGATATAAACCCGTTAGCTGTGCAGCCAAACGTAACAGCCGATACCCTCCTGTCACAGAAGGGTGTTTCCGATTTGCTGTCAGGAAGCGCTTCTTCCCCTGTCTATTCCAGCAGCTTACAGGTAGACAACGGTAAGGATCAATATATGGCCGCAATACGGGAAAACCTTGTGCCGGAAGCCCCAGCCGCCTATTTGGAATACGCGGAGACACTCCCGGAAGATACACCCAGTTACATGACCAGCAGGTCTTTCCTGGGACGGTCTGCCGGCGGACTGTTCACAAAGTGGTTCTGGCAGACAGCGGACGGAAAAGTCACGGGAAGACAGGAAATTACCGCGTCAGACATCTATGGAGCAAATGTTTCGTTTGAAGCGGACGCAAAGCCCTATTCCCCGGATCCGGAAAAAACGGGCATGGTAGTTTCCGTAGGCGGTATGTCAGGAATGGATGGTTATGTGCTTCGAAATCTCGGTGGAAACGCCGGAACCCCGGATGGAATCAGTATAATCGGTGAGAACGGTATCCTGCTTCAGCGCTATGAGATTCCTCATGAAGTCGGAGACGGGGATATGATGTCTGATAAAGATTTCAATCTCTATGTAATTGATGAGAATCGGACCTTACATGTTTATCATCCGAACGGAACCGAAATCATGACAGATACTGACAACATGGGAAAAGCCAGTGCCATCCTGACTGCATTCCCGGACGGAAGTGTGGGATGCTTCTGTACCGCCCTCTCTTTTGAAAGTCAAGGGGAAATTCAGGTCGGTACGCTCTATCAACCGGATCTGGAAACGGGAGAAAACGTATTGCTCACACGCCGAACCGAAAATACGTATTTTCTTACTGCCTTTGATGAAAACAGCCTTCTGTACGCCGATGAGAAAGGAATCTATCGGAGCGATTATAACCTTCAAGAGGAAGAGGCCCTTTATCTGTGGGAAAACCATGGCCTCCATGTTTCAAAAGTATTGCAAATGTCCGCAGAACCGGACGGAAGTATCGATATCATAATCTGTACCTACCAGGATGACCTGTACTTTCTGCACCTTATACCTACTCCGGAAGAAACGGAAACCATGGAGATCAGTTTTGCTGTCTCCGTTTCAGGCAGACAGCAGTATCTGGAGTCTGTAAATCGCTTTAACAGAGAGCATCCTGCCTACCTGATTACATTGGAAGTATATGAAGAGGCAAAGCTCCTGACAGAACTGACAGCAGGAAAAGGCCCCGTTCTGGTAGATACAAATGTGATAGATTTTGTATCAAACAGGAAGCTTTGGGAAAACCTGGAAGGTAAATTGACAGAATGGGAACTGCAGGACCAGCTTTTAGACAAGCCCATGATGGGAGGCCTGATTGACGGAGAACAATATGGTTTGGTATTTTCCTGGGATATGATAAGCTTTCTGACAAACTGCTATGAAGAAGAAAACTGGGATTATGAGTCTTTTCTGAAATATATAAAAAATAACGACTCCCTTCAGAAGATTTTTCCGGAACAAACACCGCAGAATTTCATGGAACTGTTTTTACTGCGCTCTCTGGATGACAGCCTCTTCGTAGACGCTGCAGGCGTAAATGCGTATTTTGATACCGGTATATTTCTGTCAGCCGCGGAATTGGCAAAAGGGCTGGAGACAGATGAATTGCCGGAAGAACGATCCGACCAGATACCAAAGATTCGTGGCGGAAACTATCTGGGAGATATCGCCTATCTGAACTGTCCTGACCAGATCGCCTACTACCGGGAAATCTACGGCGAACATGTAAATTTCATCGGGTTCCCGGGAAGAGAGGGTTCCTGTCATTTTATCCGGACTGCAGACCCGGTGGCGGTTCGCAGTTCCGCCTCGGAAGAAGAAAAGCAGGTAGCATTCTGGTTTTTGTCCGGGCTCCTGGACACAGAATCTCAAAGAAGCCTTGGCACATCAGGATTCAGTGTAAGAGAAGATATCTTTATGGAGCAGTTAAAAGAACCGGCACAGAGAAGTCAATATGTCATAGGCGGAGAGACCTTTACCGTCTCGGCAGACTGGACTGCTGTAAAGGAAGAACTTCTTGCCCTCTATGAGAAATGCGTTCCCTATCCTGTCATGCCTGATGCCGTTGAGGCTGCCATATCGGAAGAGCTGCGGGAATGCTTCTATGGATCCAAGAGCATTCCCCAGGTAGGGGAGATACTGCAGAATCGGATACAGCTGTATCTGGACGAGCGATAATAAGGAACGCGCCTCCATCTGCAGCAGAAGGAGATTACTATGGACAAAGGTGTCATCCGAAGCCGCCGAAACAGAAACAACAGCTCCGGGCACAACTTCAGCAGGCTTCCCATACACAAACAGTTTCTGGTTGTCAGCGGACTTTCCGTTTTCATGATCATGCTGCTTTCTTTTCTGATGCTCAAAAGCGTCCAGCAGATTGTCACTGTCAACGTGACCAATTATGTCAATCTGTTCACAGAAAAATACGGAAACCAGCTGGAAACACTTTTCTTTCAGCTGGATGTGCTGTGCAGCGAATTTCAGACTGACGAGCTTTACCGGACCCTTCTGTCTGCAGACTCCTATCAGGATCTGACCCCTGAAATCATAGATGAAGTCAACGGGAACATTGCCTATATCAAATCTCTTAACAACAATATCGTGGATGTGGCTTTTGCCAATGAACTGATCCACTGGTCCACCCTTTTTTCCGAAGAGGATCTGGACGCTTTATACCGACAGGCCCTTCAGGACGGTATCAGCACCGGCCACGGCGTTGGGCTGTTCAAGAGCAGCTTCCTGCCTCTGGCGGACATGACTTATTATGTCTACTGCAGCAAGATCTACCGCTTCGGAAAGCCGGTGGGATGCGCCTTTATCTCATTGGATATCGCACAACTGAATCTGGATTCTTCCGACGCCGATTCTCCTGCTTCCTTTTTTATCATGGACAGGGAGGGCGATGCCTACGGACTGAGCCGAAATACGAAACAGTTTGAAGCTGCTGTCCTGGATGCCTGTCCCGAATATATTTCTCTGACTCCCGACAGCGCCCTGCCCCAGTATACGGTCTCCGATGATTCCTATTCCATTCAGATGCTGTATTCGGAAGCCGCAAACTGTTATATTATCAGCGCGGTCTACATCCCTGCCATCCGGGCACAGCTATCCGATATTTCCTTTTATATCTGGTTTATTCTGATCCTGGTGGTAGTCTTTTCCCTGGTCCTGATCGCTGTCTTGTACCGGAACATGGCGCTGCCCCTGAATCAGTTCAACAATGTCATCGAAGATATCCGCAGCCAGAGACAGCGCCACCTGAAATATCCCCTGAACATCCGCGGCTGTGCGGAAGTGCACAATCTGGCACAGGCCTTCTCCAATATGTTCTCTGATATCGATGAGCTGAACATGCAGATCTTTGAAGCTTCCTCCAAGCTCTACGAAGAGAAGATCCGGACACAGGCCACCCAGATCGACTATTTCCGCAGCCAGATCAATCCCCATTTCCTCTATAATGTCCTGGAGCTGATCCGCTCTCTGGCCCTGGACAATCAGGTGCCCGATATTGCTTCCATCGCCGTGGCGGTGGGAAAAATGTATCGTTATAATACCAAGGGAGATCCTGTTGTACCGTTTCGGGAAGAAGTGGAGATGACGAAAGCATACATTGAAATCCAGAAGTTGCGTTTTCGCAGTAAATTTGATATTCTATATAATATACCGGAGGAAGCAATGGAGATTCCTGTCATCAAACTCATCCTTCAGCCCATTGTGGAAAATGCGATCCAGCATGGAATCGAACCTGCTCTGGAGCATTGTATCCTCTATATCGGCTGTACGGTGACAGAGAAAGAATTCCTCGTTGAGGTGCGGGATGACGGAGTTGGCATGCCCGGGGAACGTATGCGGGAAATACAACAGCTCCTGTCCCAAACGCATTATGATACTGCCAATTATGTGGGCATTATCAACACTCACGCCAGACTGAAACTGCAGTACGGAGATGACTATGGAATAACAATCGACGGGGCTGAAAATGACGGAACGGTTGTTACAATCCATCTGCCTGTAGGGTAAGGTCCCACATGATAGCTATTCCTCCCATAGGAACATCGGGAGGATATGGAAGAACGCGAGAAAAGGCACATGCGAAATGGGCATTGCATAATCGGGAGGAAGAATACAATGTATGATGTTTTGCTGGCAGATGACGAACAGTCCATCGTAGATTCCATGGTTCACCATTTTCCCTGGACGCAGTACGGCATGCGTGTGGCTTACACTGCTTCCACCGGGAATGATGCCTACAATATTCTGGTAAATACCCCCCCCGGACGTGGCTGTGCTGGATATCCGTATGCCCGGATACAACGGTCTGGAACTGTGCCGTCTTATCGCCCAGAAGAGATTGAAGACTCAGGTTATCATTGTGAGCGGATATGCGGAATTTTCCTATGCCCAGAAAGCCATTCAGTATGGAGTGCTGGGATATTGTCTGAAACCTGTGGAATATGACGAGCTGGCGGCACTGCTCCTGAAGGCCGCCCACAATCTGGAACAGACGCCGGCATCTGTTACGGCCGATACCTTCCTGGATGCCATTGAAGACAATAATATCGATAAGATCCGGCTGTATCTGGAGGCAAACAACCTCTTTGAAGAATCTTATTACCTTGCCTCTTCCGTCAGCGACACGGCTCTGCTGCTTCCGGGAGCCCTGGCTTTTCGAAGCGGTCCCTCCCAGTTCGCTTATCTGTCCTGCTGTCCCTATGATGAGTCCTTGTTTCAGAATGCGCTGCTGGATGCAGGTGTTCTGGGAATCGGGATCTATCCCCTGCCGGTAGGACTGTCGGACTTTCGATCTGCATTTTACAAATGTACCGCCATGTCCTATCACTTTTTTCTGGATCCGAAGAACAGGATCTGCGACTCCTACCCCGATTTTGCGTCCCTGCCCCTGATGTCCCAGATCCAGAATGCCATCTCCTTTGCCGAAAAGGAAAGGCTCTGTGAACTCCTGACTCTGCTGAAGACAGATGACAGCTATAAGCAGTTCTCCATCCATTCAGCCCGTCAGCTTTTCAACATGATCGTGTCCAACCCAAACCTGGCTGCGGACGCACAGGATTACTTTATCCACAGTCATCGGCAGCTCATCCATGATTATGCATCCTTTCAGGATATGATGGACAGCCTCATTCAGATCATCAGAGTCTGCCCCAGGGAACAGGAAGCAGCGGACAGCTTAAGCAATACCTACTTCCTGAAGATCATGAAATACATCAATACGTATTATAATGAAAATATCACACTGAGGCATGTGGCAAAAATAGTAAACATGAACCCGAATTACATCAGTCAGATTTTTAAGAAATCCACAGGAACTACCTTTTCCCATTACCTGACCGACCTGCGCATCAGCAATGCCAAAAAGATGCTGCTCTCCACCGATATCTCCATCACCGATATCTCCATGCAGACAGGGTTCAACGATTATTTTTACTTTTTGAAGACTTTTAAAAAGTATACCGGCTGTACCCCCAGCGATTACCGGGAGGCATACTATCGGCAGGGATAGTTACCATCACTGTCCACCGACGGATACAGCCTTGCCGTCTCCTTTGGGATCAGCTCATTCACCCGGGAAGCAGGTAATCTTACCTGCCTCCGCAGAACCGGTCCCATTTCCGCCTGGCCGCCAGCATCAAAACCGCGCCCAGAAGCCCAACCGCCGCCCAGAGCAGGATTACGGTCAGCCATCCCGCACGGTCAGCCACTGCGCCGAAGCCGTAGGTAGACAGAGAACTACCTATGTAGGTAGCCGCATTGAGGACACCGGAAACCGTAGAAACCTTTCCAAAACCGGTAAAACGTCCGGGTACACGGCTGATCAGCATCAGGTTTACGCCATGCATGCATCCTGTAATCAGAGTCATCATCAGAATACACATTGCCGGGGCATTGTCATAAAAGGGCAGCATAGCAGTACTGGCTATCATACCTGCTCCAAACAGCAGCGCTGCAGTAAATACCTCACTCTTCAGTCTGCTTAAAAGTATGGAGGCAAAAAGGGTGCTGAACACGCCGAAAACAGGAAGGGCAGCAGCTGACAAAATCGATTTTGCACTGCTCATGCCAAAGACTTCCTTCATATACACCGGCATCCAGGTGGTCATGCCGTCCCGCAGGGTTCCCTGAAGGATGATCGCAAGCAAAATGAGAACCAGCGGAGCTTCCGCGAACAGCCTGGCAAATGATACAGTTTTTTGTTCTTCAGGTACTTTCTCCTGCTTTTCAGTCTCCGAAATCTGTCCGGATATTTCATCTTTCCCCTGCTTTTCTCTCCTGCCTGTTTCCGGGCTTCCAATTCCTTCCCCCATTCCGGCTTTCCTGATCCAGAAAAGTGCCGTCACAATCCCCAGAATCCCCGGCAGAATAAATGCAGTCTTCCATCCGGAGACCTGGATGCACACAGGCACAAACACATACAGGGCCACCGTGGCCAGAGCCGACGCCATGGACACCAGTACACAGCTTAATCTGTACCATTTATCATCCTGCATTTCCGCCATAATCCGCACCATGGGCGGCCAAAGCATGGACTGGAAACAGCCGTTCAGAAACCAGGCCGGGATAATCACCTCCATTCCGGGAAAGACTGCCACCAGCAGATTACAGGCAGACGCCCCTGCCAGCCCTGTGAAAATCATCTTTTGGGGACTGAATTTGTCTCCCAGGACTCCGCAGACCAGCTGCCCTATGCCATAACTTAAGAAACACATGGTCACAGGCAGCCCCGCAATGCTTTTCCCGATGCCCAGATCATTCTGCAGCTCTACCATACAGGCCGCATAGTTCAACCTGGTCAGATAGCTCATAAAATAGACCAGACAGCAAAGAAAACACAAAAATTTCATTTGATTTTCATTTGTCAGTTTTTTTAACACAGCAGACTCTTCCCTTCCCATTCCGCCACTGCCTCAATCCCCATCAGGGTCGTAATCGTAGGCGCGATGTCGCATATATTTGCATGTTCAAAGATTTTCCCCGGTTCAAAATCCGGCCCCAAACCGTCCACTAAAATCAAAATTACCTTTTTCATTTCACTTACTTGTCCTTTCCTTATATCGTGCAGAATATAGGCCTGCATTTGGGGCATGCTCTCCGCGGAAGCAGGTCGCATGCCCTTTTCTTACGTCATCCTATCACAAAATGTGTATAAAGTCGAGTCCTAGGCTGTAATAAAACTCACCGTTCCCAGATCATTTTCAGCCAGCCTCCGCATATTTTCTTCCAGACTTCCCTCTTTTATTTCCAGAGCATACCGGAATTCCCCGAAGCCGGATAAATCCATCTTGAAATTGGTCTCCCAGGTATTGTTCATGATCCAGCTGTATACGGGACGATGATTATTTTCTTCTTTATTATCGCACAAGAGAATGGGATGATGCTCCATCTCCCCCATATAGAGCAAAGGGGTATCCAAAGTATTAATCAGGACGCCTTCGTTTCCGCTCTGGTAAAGCAGTCCCTCATCTGCCATATAATATTCCATATTGCTGCCCGGCAGCTGATCAACCCCCGGACGCATGGACACACCGCCATTGTGGATATGGACGCTGCTGCCCGGCAGGTTCAGACACAGAGGCAGGTAGACGCTTTCAATATCCTCGCTTAAAGTCTTTGCAATCCGATAGGTGAATTCCACCTTGGGCAGCTGCCGATACAGTTTCAGAATCACGCTGCTGTGGCGGGTTCCCTCCAGTTCAAAGACCAGCTCCACCCGGTCAAATACAGGTCCATGCTCCAGGATCTTAATATCCTGCAAATCTCCCTGGTACTGAGCCCCGTGAAGTCCTCGAATATTCCGTCCCAGTGCAGCCCGCTCTCTGTAAACACCTTTACGAATTTCTGTATTTTCATAAATGGGTGTAAGCATATTTTCCAATCCCGGCCTCAGCATCTCAATGCCTGCCTTTTTATGGAAAAAGGAAGTAATGCCCTCCCCCACCCGGTAGCAAATCCGGAGCCATTCATTCTCCAGGCGGTAGGGAAGCTGACAGGTTTCCGTGTCATAGTCATTGATGATATCCCGTACTCTCTCCGCCCCTACCCAGGCCGTGCGAGTATACAGTTTCTGCTCCGGCGCAGGCTGTTCCTCATAGAGGAATACTTTCTCCTCCCCAGGTTCAAACTCCGCCAGGAAACTAACCAGAACTCCCCTTGGATGCGTAGACATCTGGGAGGTCAGCACCCTGCCCGTCTTCCTGTCTTTTACTTCCACACCTGTCAGTCCCAGGGTTTCCACATAAAATTCCACCGGGAAAACGCCCCTGCTGCCGCTCATGGAGACCGCTTTCACTTCGCCGCCGTTGTTGTAATACCGCAGGATATCTCCCAACAGGTGGTACTGCTCACTCCTGCGCATGGCGGCTGCCTCATGAACCTTGGAGGCGTAAGCCGTCTTGCGGATATCCAAATTGGTCACCATGGTCTCATAAGGACTGCCTATGGTGGCCGAATGTCCCCAGGTATGCTCCGCATAGAGCAGGGCATTGTCCTCCCCCACCCGGGCAAGGGCTTCGTTGCGCACCCCTGTCTTCTCCTCCAGGCGATCACATATATGGGAAAGACGCAGCCCCTCTTTATAATGTTTCACCGCATAGGGGGTACTGCCTACGCCGTTGCCCCACCAGTCATTGATGGCTCCCCGGTATACCGGTGCATCGGCAACCTTCTCTTTGATCAGATCATACAGTTCCTGTAACGTCACCATGTGAAGAGTCACTTCATCGCCATACTGCTGATTGAAAGCATTCACCATGGCAATGATTGCCGGATTGGCGGGAGCATTGTCAGAGAACACACCGCTGACACTGGTGATATAGAAGTCATATGCGTAACCGCTCCCCTCATATTCCGCAATGCTGTTCTGCAGTCTGGTGTGCAGAGTCTCCAGGGCTGTCCCAGGCCCTTCTTTCCCAAAATAATTCTCAGTCATGTAGTTGACATTTTTGCTGAACACAATTCCCAAAGAATTGCCCAGGTTATAATGTTCTCCGTTCCACACCAGGAGCCGTTTTCCCCCTTCGTTCTCCCAGAAATAGGGCTTCTGATTCTGATACAGAGGATACATGCCGTGGTGGGTGTGGATATTGGTAAATAAAAATTCAATACCGTTGTTGATCAGCACATCTCTGGCCCCCAGGGAAATGCCGTTGATGTCCGCATTCATGGCCACCTTCACAGGAAAACCCTTTCCGGTGAAAAGCGCCTGCATTTCACCGGTCCTGTGTCCCAACATACCAACATCCGTCATATCTGTGCCGTTTAGGTAAGTTGCCGAAATCCCGATATTTCCTTTCTTCACCAGATCAAAAAAATCCGCTTCTTCCTCTTTGGAAGCACTCTCCAGGAAACGTTCCACACAGAGATAAGTCTCGCAGTTCCATTTAAAGTCTTTCTCCTGAGTGTTTTCCTCATATGCCTTTTTGAGTATGGAGATGACATTCTTTATATTATGTACCTGATTATAGATCACCTGCTCCTGCAGATCCGTATAACCGATATCCGTATGGGAGTGGTGGATGATGTATACATGTTTAATCTTTGTTCCCATGGTGTTTTCTTTCCTTTTCTGATCTTGATTTATCGCCTCATTTTTGGTATTGTCCAGGCCGCGCTGCCCAGATCTCATTGTCCGGACTGCGCTGTCCGGGCCCTGCACCTCAAAATCCCCCGGAAGCCACAGTCTTCTGCCAGACTTCTCCGGCCTTCCCGGCCACCGCAAGACTGTTGGAGCCGTATTGTAACACCACATCGGTATCTGCCGAAAATTTCAGCGTTACCCTGGTAAGCCTACCCTGTTTCCAGAAAATATCCGCTTCCACGTCTCCTTTTGCACGAAGTCCCGTTATACTCCCCTCGCGCCATTCTTCAGGAAGGGCAGGCAGCAGGAAGATTTTTCCGCTGCGGCTCTGGAGAAGCATTTCCGCAATGCCGGAAGTCACCCCGAAGTTCCCGTCAATCTGAAAAGGAGGATGACTTCCGAAGAAATTAGGAAGCGTACCCGCCTCGTTTTCCTCCGCCAGATGGAGCTGATTCCTGATCAGGCGCAGGGCATTGTTCCCCTCCTTCAGCCTGGCCCAGAGATTGACCTTCCATCCCAGGCTCCATCCTGTACCTCCAAAACCCCGCTTTTCCAGGGACATCCTGGCGGCCCGGGCGAGCTCCGGCGTTCCCTCCGGCGTAATCAGCTCCCCGGGAAACAGCCCATACAGATGGGACAGATGTCTGTGAGCCGGTTCCGTCTCCTCCAGCTCCTCGTTCCATTCCAGAAGTCTTCCATCCTCTCCGATCTTCAGGGGTTCCAGCCGGTTCAGAGCGCCGGACAGGCTTTCCTGGAACGCATCCCGGATCCCCAGAATTTCTCCCGCCTTCAGACAGTTTTCAAAAAGCTCCCGGATAATGGTCATAGTCATGGCAGCAGACCTTGACACGGCGGTGCTTTTTCCCTCCCAAAGGAAGCAGTTTTCCGGGGAAGTTGAAGGCATGAAAGCCAGATTCCCCTGCTCGTCCTCCGCCAGTACCGCCAGATAAAACAGGGCTCCTTCCTTCATAATAGGATACGCTGTCTCCTCCAAAAAAGAACGGTCTAACGTATATTCATACTGGGTAAACAAATGCTGGCACAACCACCCTGAGGACATGGGCCAGTACGCCCAGCTGGCACTGCCGCCCACCGGATTGGTGGAACGCCACAGGTCCGTATTGTGGTGGCAGACAAATCCGGGAGCCTGATAATAACGCTCCGCAGTTGTCTTTCCCTGAACACAGATTCCCCGGATCAGATCCACCAGAGGCTCGTTCATCTCCGCCAGATTACAGGAAAAGACCGGCCAGTAGTTCATCTCCGTATTGATGTTCACCGTATAATTGCTGCTCCATGGCGGCAGGAGGGACTCGTTCCAGATCCCCTGAAGGTTCATGGCCTGGCTTCCCGGCCGGGAGGCCGAGATGGTCAGATAGCGCCCAAACTGGAACAGATACACCGGCAGCCAATGGTCGTCCCCGGTATCCCGGAAACGGCGCAGTCTTTCATAGGTGGAGAGGTGTGCCATTTCATCCTCTCCCAGGGAAAAGTCCACTCTGCGGAAACAGCTGTTGAAATCCTCCGTATGCTCTGAAAGCAGCTGCCGGAATCCCTTCTCCGCTGCCCTGGCCACATCCTCCCTGCAGGGTTCTTCGTAAGGTTTTCCCTGAAGCTCCGGGCTTATGTCAAATCCGGAAAAATTGCTCCTGACCCCCACGTACACAAGGGCTTCTGCCGCCTCCCTCACCCGGATTCCTTCTTCATCCGCCTCCGCCTTCCCGTCCGTCACCACATGAATCAGCGAAAAATACCGAATTCCCATCTCTTCCTTTTTGGAAGAATAGACGATGGAATCTGGATTGCCCAGGTAATGAGGATCCGCATGAGAAGGGCACAGACCCTCTACTTCCAGACTGCAGCTTCCCGGGACACCATTTTCCGCCGCACCAGTAACCCTGCATTGCAGCTTACTGGTAAATGAAAGCCGGAAGGACAGCTTTTTCCCTGCCTCCGACTGCAGGCGCATCACAAATACCTGGGCAGGGCAGGAGACAAACGCCGTCCTGGTATAACCGCAACCGTCCGCCTGATAGCATACGCTGTGTACCCCGCGTTCCAGATTCAGTTCCCGCCTGTAGTCGTCAGCCTCCCCGTGTTCCATTTCCAGGCACAGATCCCCCATAAGCGCATAGCTTTCCGTGTAGCTGCCCAGGAAATGCTGTTCCAGCAGCTCCTGCGCCTCCTGATAGCGCTGCTCCATAGCCAGTTCCCGTGCCTTTTGAAAATAGGGATACCGTTCCGGCTCATTTTTGTCATGGGGATACCCTGACCACAGGGTATCTTCATTAAAACAGATTTTCTCCTCTTTCGCGCCGCCGTATATCATGGCACCTATGCGCCCATTGCCCATAGGCAGGGCTTCCGTCCATTTTTCTGCCGGTTTGTCATACCATAGTTTTAATTCCGCCATATCTCCTCCTGTTTCGAATCCTCTCATTTCGAAATCATACTCCGGGAAAAGCCAAAGCATTTCCGGTACAATGCCCCCTGTTTTATTTCCCTGTCTGCAAAAAATCTCCACCAAAACTGATGGAGATTTCTTAGCACTGCATGAAACAGCAGCTGTTTATTTACCTCTGCTCCAGTGCAGGATTTCCGTAAACTCAGTCGTTATTGGTCACAACCTCGCCATGTCCCAGATTGTAGGTAATCTCACCTTCCAGTTCCACCTTCAAAACCGTGGTCAGCGGATGCATCTGCATCTTGTCAGCACGGATCCACAGGGTTCCGGGAATGCCGCTCCAGGGCAGAGAACCGGTATAGCTGAAGGAAAGCTCCTCCCCGGTATGGAGAACGCTGACCTTCTTTACCCGGGTCTTCACACCCTTCACACACAGGAACTCAGAGGGCTTATCATAGACAAAGAGATAGATGGTCTGTTTGTCTGCAGAAAGAGTGCTTCCTCCCAAAAACTGATTGTAGCTTAAGCCCTTCTCTGTCTCATAGATGGCCTCCTCATTGTCACGGATAAACTGGCCCAGATCTTCCAGTACCTTCACCTGCCGCTCATCCAGGGTTCCGTCTTCCTTGGGACCCACATCCAGAAGCAGCTTTCCGCCCAGGGTCAGGCAGTCGCAGAACATGCGGATCACCTGGCGGCTGGTCTTGTAATGGTTATCGGAAGGACGATATCCCCAGGAGCTGTTGATGGTGGTACAGAATTCCCATACGCCCTTGGGGCCCATCAGCGGAATGCCCTGCTCCGGCGTCTCGTAATCGCCATACCCCTGGAGACGGGAGTTCACGATGATATTGGGATTCAGGGACTGGAGATACTCCTTGAATTCTCTGGCCTTCCACTGATTGGCACTGCGCTCCCAGTCGCCGTCAAACCACAACAAATCCACGGTGCCGTAATTGGTCAGCAGTTCCCTCATCTGGTTGTTGTTGAACTCCAGGAACTCCTGCCATTTCTCCGGATCCTCCGGTCCCCCTGCCGGGGTAGCAAACACGTCCTTGAGATGATTCTGAGGATCAGACCCTTCCGGATAAACCGTCCTGTAACGGGGATCGGACCAGTCAATCAGAGAGAAATAGATTCCTACCTTCATGCCGGCATCTCTGACTGCCGCCGTATATTCCTTTATGAGATCCCGTTTAGCCGGAGTCTTTTTCACCACGCTCAAATCGGAATACTGGGTATCAAATAACGCCACACCGTCATGGTGCTTTGAGGTCAATACCACATACTGGGCACCTGCGCGTTTAAACAGATCCGCCCATGCCGCCGCGTCAAATTTTGACGCTGTGAAACCGTCGCACTGCTTCATGTAATCCTCATAGGAAATGGCGCCGTTGTGGAAGGACCATGACTCTGACACGTCCCCCACGGCATAAATGCCCCAATGGATAAAAATACCCAGTTTCGCTTTTCTGAACCACTCTTGCATCATATTGATTTCCTCCTGTTCACAAATCATAGAAAGTCTGCTTTCTATTCTATTGGGCCGTAATCTCACCGCCGCTTCCGTCCATTGCGTGCTCTGCGGCAATCTGGCTGCCTCCCGAACCATCCCCATTGTAACATAAGCTTCCGGAAAAGTCTCCCGCTTTTTTCCTCTTTTACAATTCAGACTGGCCGTTCGCTTACATTGGGCTCATTATATCATCCGGCCTTTATAATGTAAATACATATTTCTATATTTTATTTATGAATTTACATTTCGTCAACGACACCGTTGCCTTTAAGAACCTGAAATGCCTGCCGGATCCAGCAAACCTCTGAAAACGGCCGCCGATTCTATTTCTTCCCCCTACAGAGCATTTAAAATCCGGATAACCGCTTCCAGTTCCTCCGGCTTCACACGCTCCGGAAAACGGTCTTCCAGCACACACCCTGTAAAATAACGGATTTCATTGGCATACGCATCACTCTTTGGCAGGTTGATCCCGCCTGTGTCTCCCTCTGCCGCCTCCGTAAGGTCTGTAACCTTTCCGTCTTCCTCATACAATATGCATTGCTCCCTTTCATAGGCAAGAATAGCCTTCTCAAACTGGAACCGAAAACTGGCTGTAAAAGGATAGGGCGCCGCGTACCAGGACGCCTCTGTGGAGATGAAACAGTCCGGATATTCATACACTACATTCATATAGTCTTGTTCGGGACGCTTTGCCCGATGAAGCTGCGTACTCTTGGGTGCTCCGAAGGCATACACCAGAAAATCCAGATCATGGATATGAAGGTCATAGGGCACCAGTCCGCTTCTCTTTTCATCCGCCATCCAATTATCCCAGCTCCATTTGGGAATGCCCCCCAGGCGGCTCATGGAACCGGACAGCAGTTTTCCGTATTTCCCCGAATCACAGAGCTCCTTCAGCAGCATATATTCCGGCCAGAAACGCAGTACATGAGCTACCATAAACTTCACCTTGTTCCTGCGGGCAGTATCATAGACCCGCTCCACATCCTCTGCCTTCAGGGAGATGGGTTTCTCACAGATCACATGAATTCCCCGCTCCATTGCACGAATTGCATACTCCGCATGAAGATAAGTGGGCAGGCAGATATCCAGAATATCCAGCTGCTCTGCGTCCAGCATTTCTTCAAAATCCGTATACAGGTGCTTTCCTGAATACGGTTCCAGACGCTCTGTTCTGATATCACACAATGCCACAAGCTCTGTCTCTTCCATGCTTTCCCATACAGGAATATGCGCGCCGCTGATGCCGCCGATTCCCGCCATTCCTACTTTCAACATATGTCTCCTCCTGTTTTGTCTCTTTGCTGCCGTTCCCGTACCCTATGCAACACGTTTCCGGTGAAGCTCCCTCCGCCGCCGTCCTCTCTGTTATCTGTTGATCTCAATCTGAAAACTGCTCCGGCTGGCCGGATAATAACTCTCCGTATACTCGATGGCCTGACCTGCCTGCGTATATCCCCGGGAGGTAATAAAAGCCGTGGGTTCAAACATGGTGACTCCCAAACCTGCCGCCACCTCCGCCGGAGGCATGACAATCTCCAGCCGCCGGGAAGCATGAACCACCGACTGCCCCCGGCTGTCCAGTGCTTCATAAAAAGAAACATCCGTAAAATCCATATCGGGCATCTCCGGAAAAAGCCTCAGCGGGACATACAGCGTGGTATACACCACCGGCGCATTGGCATACAGATTTTCCAGATTCCGTATCCTCACCAGTTTGGTAACGATCTCAGCCGCACTGATCCGCAGCGCATCTCCAACCTTCTCCCCTGCCCTTTCTGTCTGCAGACAGACTACCTTCGTCCTCAGAATACGGTTTTTCTTCCTGCTTTCCTCCCGGTAGCCTGTAACAAAGCTGGTGGATTCATGAACCAGTTTGGGTTGTGACACAAAAGTGCCGCTGCCCTTCACCCGCACCAGGCGCCCCTCTCTGGAGAGCAGGTCCAGAGCCTGCCTTACCGTGGGACGGCTGACTCCCAGGGCATCCGCTAATTCGTTCTCCGTGGGTATCTTACCACCTATCGGATATTCGCCACTGGCAATCTGTCCCCGGATCTGCTCTGCTATCTGAACATAACGTGCCTGCATAGTCCTGCCTCCCTGTATGAATTTCGGTTCCATTGCTTCTCTTTACGCATTACGCTCTCATTGTAACATAGTTTGCTGCAAAAATCCCCTGTTTTCTTCCTTTTTTCATCTGATGTTCTGTTTTAAAATACCTTGTTAAGATGTTTCGTTTTATGTATTGACATTATCTAATAAATAACGTATTGTATATACATATCAAGAGACAACCGTCCGTATCTCTCACAGATATCGTTTCTCTGAAAAATCAGGGCAAAACAGAAAGGTAAACCTATGCAGTCCACTCATTCCTACCGCCAGTTTCCTGTCATCAGAATACAGGGATATGACACCGCCGCTGCCACGGACCGTGACAGTATCCTGAGGCAGTTCTCCCGGCTCTGCACGGGAAGAACCAAAACCGTCATCACCGTTGAGTGCTATCCCGGAGTAAGACAGGAAGACCTTCTGGAATTGCTATCCGAACTGAACCTGACAGAAATCATACACAGCGACGACCTGGCCCTACCTCCTGAGACGATTGACGCCCGGATAGAACATGACCTTACAGACGAGGATCCCGTCTTCGGCATTATGACCACCAGGCGCCTGGAAGAATTTTTTCCGCCGGAAAACCTGGCGCAAGCCCGCCGGAAAATCGATATCCTAATGTCAGGTATTGTACTGGTATATGGGGTGGGCGCCTCCCTTGTGTGCCGAGGCGACCTTCTGGTTGTTGCGGACATCACTCGCTGGGAGATTCAGCTGCGCTACCGCAGGGGACTTTCCAACTGGCACGCTGCCAGAACAGACCTTCCCAAAAACAAAAAGTACAAGAGGGGTTATTTCGCCGAGTGGCGCTGGGCAGACCGGGTCAAGGACCGGCTTCTTCCAGAGATGGATTTCTATCTGGACATGACTGCAGAACATGCTTTCTCCATGGTTACCGGAGAAGCTTACCGGGCAGCTCTGGGACAGGTGTCACAGCAACCCTTCCGCATGGTCCCCTATTTCGACCCCGGCGTGTGGGGCGGCGACTGGATGAAAAACCATTTCAATCTGCCTGAGAATGGCTCCAACTATGCCTGGAGCTTTGACGGCGTGCCGGAAGAGAACAGCCTTCTTCTGGATTTCGGCGGAAAACTGGTACAGACCCCTGCCCTGAATCTGGTGCACTCCCACCCCCGGAATCTTCTGGGGGAACGGGTCCATGGACGGTTCGGGGCAGAATTCCCCATCCGCTTCGACATGTTGGATACCATAAACGGCCAGAACCTCTCCCTGCAGGTCCATCCTCTCACCGAATATATACAGCAGAACTTCAACATGCACTATACCCAGGACGAGAGCTACTACCTGCTTGACGTCAGTGGGAACAATCCCTGTGTCTATCTTGGACTGAAAACAGGCGCAGACCCAGATGCCATGGTGCAGGCCCTGGAAAACGCCCAGAAAGGCATTGCCCCCTTCCCCGTAGAAAATTTTGTTAACCGGATTCCCGTGAAGAAGCATGACCATGTACTGATTCCTGCAGGAACCGTCCACTGCTCCGGTGCCGATACCATGGTACTGGAGATCAGTGCCACCCCCTATCTCTTCACCTTTAAGCTGTGGGATTGGGGACGTCTGGACCTGGACGGTACGCCCAGACCCATCCATCTCAAACACGGCGCAGCCAATATTCAGTGGGACCGCAATACAGAATGGGTTAAACATAATATTATTAACCAAATCACCTTAATCCACAGTGACAGGAGGGGCACTGTGGAACGCACCGGTCTCCATGAACGGGAATTTCTGGACACTTTCCGGGTCAGCACCACAGACAGCATACCCATCCGCCGCAACGGCAGTGTCCATGTGATGAACCTGGTAGAGGGCGGCAGCGCCATGCTGGTCAGTACAGCCGGACAGTTTGCACCCTTTGCGCTGCATTATGCAGAGACCTGCATCATCCCGGAAGCGGCAGGCGCCTATTCCCTACAGGCCCTGGACGGAGAACCGGTTAAGGCTGTCATCGCCTGTGTACGGAACTGATTTTCATATTCTTCCCCGCTAACCGGTCCCATGCTGCGCCGGCAGCAAACTTCCATATGCGGGCCCGGGCATAAAAACAGGCTGCCGCATTTCCTTCATTCCTGAATGCGGCAGCCCCTTCTGTTCTCTCTGTGCTGTAACCCAATTTGGAAAAACGCCTGCCGTTCTGCAGTGTCAATCCGAAATCACCTCCATGGCGGACAGCAAACAATCCGGCAATCCCCTGAAATCCGCCCTGTTACGGCTCCATATCAATCTCATGCTGCACATAAACCGGCTCTTCAATCAGCCCGATTCCCACAAATACCGCCCACACATAAGGGGCACCGTAGACATTCAGTGTCTTGGGGCCCACGATCTTTTTCGGTGCATTCTCTCCCGTCTGGTCCTGCAGCAGTTTCTCATAAGCCTTCTCAAACGTGCTTTTTGTAATGGAACGCTCCCGCCTGTCCGTAAAAAGCTCTCCGCCTTTGATGGTGTAGGTAAAGGGCAGTCCCTTTTTGGTCAGAAATTGTTTTCCCTCGTGTGCCTGTATCACATCCCACAGGCCAGGGACACTTATCTTTGATGTATTCAGTTTCATATACCTCCTTGCCCTGAACTGTACAACCAGTTTCAGCCGCAGTCAATGGTCCTGTATGCCACTACTTAAATGGTACCCGAAACCGAAGGTATTGTCAATAAATTTATTGATTTGTTTCCGCCGCCTGTTTCAGCTGCATTCTGCTGAAGACCCTGGTCACCTGGCAGATCCGGTATCTCCCCGCTGCTGTCCGCTTCTGTCATCTTCCCGGTATTTCTGCGTCTATGACTCCTCTTCTGTCTCCGTCACATCCTCATAAGTCTGGTTAAACCTGGTGATTACTGTCTGTTCCACCACATATACTCTGGCTTCCGACGGCAAACTCACATAATAAGTTCCTGTCAGAGAATTGTAGTCCCCCACATACAGAATATAGCTGGCGGAAGCCGTCTCAAAGGTAATGGTCCTCTCGGGCTGATCCAGACCATATTGACTGAAATCCGTCACATCTTCTATGGTTTGCTGCACAAAAAGAGGAGTCACTCCGGACAAGATATTTTCCATGGAATATTCCCGGATGTTCTGCGTGTGGTCTTCTGCAGCGTACCAGGTATCCTCCGTCTTCTCAAAGGCATAATTTTTCCCTTCATAATCATAGGAAAACTTCAGCACATCCTCATAAGCCGCATCAACGAGCACCTTGCTCTCCTGCTCCGCGTTTGCCGCTTCAGCGTCTTTTTCCTCCTGTTTTTCCGTATAAAGCCGAATGGCGGGAACCGCAGCCGCCAATACGGCCAGAACTGCCACCAGAATCATCAATTGTTTTCGCTGCTTTTTCATAAAGTTACCTCTCATTCTAAAGATACAATTTTTCCAACAATGATAACGCCGGCTAAACAGCCGGATCAGAGCTTCCGCCTTCCGAACCAGATCAGGAAACCTGCCGCCAGACACCCAAGGGGAATCACCACTGTCAGCAGCACCCCAAACAACACTGCCCGGGACTGGGGAATCATCAGATAGGATACATGATAGCTTTTCGCCGGGATGGAAACGCTGACCTCATGTTTTGCAAAGGTCCCAATGGTATTGGTAAACAGGATCTGGTTGGCGCCGCCCACCATCACATTTGCTTCCTCGGAAAAAATCTGTTCGGAACCAAACATCACCAGAGTGGCTTCCCTGCCGTCTTCCAGGGTCTTTACCGCCGATACCCCCAGCACAAATGGGCCTTCCGTATCTCCCTCGCTCTTCTCATAGTCTTCCAGGTTGGTAAGATCCCCTTTGGCAAATGCGCTGTCTGAAGTAGTGAGGAATTTTGTGTATGAAATGTCCTCCCGGCTCTCGTCCTGTATCCGGACTCCCCTGGAAAAAGGCACAAATACATAGTACTGTCCGGAAAGACCGGATGTAAAGCTGCTGTAGCTTATATTGGGAAGCAGATAGTAGGGATTTCTATAATAATTGTTTTGATCCTGTTCCACCACAAGTCCCTGGGCCGCCTGCAGTCCCATATACGCACAAAGGGCATCCAGATTCGGTGTCTCCCCTTCCGTGATACCTGCCACCAGAACCACGTTCCCGCCCCTTTCCAGATATTGAATCACCTTCTCTGTATCATCCTCCGAGAAATCTCCGGTAGCCCCATGGATCATAAGACACGCTGCATCTTCCGGGACCGTCTCATAATCCATCAGGTTGATGCTTTCATATTCCGTGTTTTCCTTTTTCAGGGCATTTGTAAAGGTGGTACTTAAGGAAACTTCCCCATGTCCCTGGGTCATGTATACCCTGGGCACATCATCTGTCAGCACCTTATCCAAAGCGCTGGTGATCTGCCCCTCCCCGTCATATCCCGTGGTGTCTGCCGAATAGCCTCCGGTATAGGAATCATAATTGTAGTCACTTTCGTAAATATCATTGTAGTCAACCACAGCGCTGCGCTTATCGCTGACCAGAATCAGGCTGTTCAGACTGATGTTTTCACTGGTATATTGGGTGTGGAACCGGGGATTCACATTCGGATCCACATATTCAACCCTGATATGATCCGACAGGTCATCATATCGCTGCAGCGTCTGTGCCAATATGGCATCGCAATTATCCTTCGATGAAATTACGTATATCGTCACATCCTGGTCCACTGTATTCACATATTCTTTCGTCCGATCCGTCAGGGAGTACAGCTTCTGACTCGTGACGTCCAGCGTCACCCAGGAGACGGGCAGTTCTCCCAGAACCAGGTTGGCGATAACGATGATTCCAACTGCCGCGGCAATCATACCCGTGCTGTAGGCCCCCATGCTGAAGGTCCTGCGGGAAAAGCTGTATCGACGTTTCTGAATAGACTGCACTGTCAGAAACAGAGCCAGAGCCGTCATGGAGACAAAGTAAAATACGGATTTCAGATCCAATGTGCCGGTCATCAGGTTGTTAAACGGCGTATACATATCCAGACAGGCCAGAATCCGGGTAAGCAGGTTTCCTGTAGAGGAAATCAGGCTGCAGATGGCGTCCATCATGTACGCCAGGAACAACAGCAGAAAAGTCAACACCGCTGCAATCACCTGGCTTTCCGTCAGAGAGGACACCAGAACACCCGCCGCTATAGCCATCATTCCATAGAGAAAAAAAGCCAGAACCGCCAGGTAAGCCTCCGCCATGGGAACGGTGCCGAAGCTGCACAGAATCAGCGGGTAGATACAGATCAGCCCCACCGGAACTGCAAATATGGTCAGCAATGCCAGAAATTTTCCCAGGACAACCCCGCCAACGGACACCGGAGCCGTCAAAATCAGCTGATCTGTCCTGCTCTTTTTCTCCTCTGCCAGGATCCGCATGGTCAGCACCGGTACGCTCACCAGGAAGAGGATGATCACACTGGATACCGCATAGGAAAAATACGGATATCCCTGGAGCAGATTGACTGCCGTAAAGTACAGCCCCACAAAAAACAGGGTGACTGCAATAAACAGAAACCCTATAAAAGATCGGAAATAAGATGTTATCTCTCTTTTATAAATGGCAAACATTTACTTTTCCTCCTTCCTGTCCGCTTCTTCGGCAACCGTCTGCGGAACCTTCTCCATATCGTTCTCTTCTCCAGGGTCCGTCTCTGTATCCTTCTTCCGCCTTCTGCCTTTGAAAAGCTTCTTTCCCACGCTTTCCTGCTCTGCGGATTCCGGATCCCGGGTCAATTCCAGGAAGATGTCCTCCAGGGATTTCTCAGACACAGTCATTTCCATAATCGGAAGATGTGCCTCTGCCAGGGCATAGAAAAGCTTCTCCCTGATATCCGTTTTTTCCTCCGGAATCACCTTTACCCGGACAAAGTCTTCCCTGGGTGCAGCAAGCTTTTCCAGGGTATCTACACCCGGCACTGCCTCCAGCGCCTTTTCCAGTTCCTCCTGCCTGCCCCGGACGGTGAGTTCCAGTTCCATGGATCCGCTCATCAGCTTCCGCAGCCCTTCCGGGGAATCGCTTGCCACCAGATTTCCATGGGAAATGATCATAATGTGATCACATATGGCACTTACTTCAGAGAGAATATGGGAGCTTAGAATGACGGTATGTTCCTTTCCAAGACTGCGGATCAGATCTCTGATTTCAATGATCTGCTTGGGGTCAAGTCCCACAGAGGGTTCGTCCAGAATGATCACTTCCGGGTCTCCCAGTACGGCCTGGGCCAGTCCCACTCTCTGGCGATAACCCTTGGACAGGTTACGGATCAGCCTCCCCCTCACTTCTGCGATTCCCGTCATCTCCATACCCTTCTCAATCCGTGCTTTCTGCTCCGCTTTCGGAATCTTTTTCAGCTGCGCGGCAAAATGCAGATACTCCTCCACCGTCATTTCCATATACAAAGGCGGCAGCTCCGGTAAATACCCGATGTGTTGTTTTGCCTCTTCCGGCTCCTTCTGAATGTCCCTGCCGTCTATGGTCACCGTGCCTTCCGACGGCGCTATGTAGCCGGTAATCATGTTCATGGTAGTGGATTTTCCAGCTCCGTTGGGCCCCAGAAATCCGTAGATCTGCCCCTTTTCCACTCGGAAGGAAAGGTGATCCACCGCTACATGTTCCCCATACTTTTTTGTAAGATTCGTCACTTCAATCATACCCGCATTCCCTTTCTGTCTGATTTCTTAACTGCAGCCGCAGTCCGGTTCTCTGTCCGGGCTGCGGCACGGTATTGAGAATTATTCTAAAGGGAAAATGTCATCATTCCGTGATTGTTTTGTGAAAGATTTGTGAATCGATAGAGAATGCGTACAGCCGTCTGCCTCGGCGGTAAGCATCACCGTAGGCTTTCTGCAGGGAATTTCGCTGAAAAGAAATGTCACTTCCCCTGCCTTAAATTCAAATAACCTGCCGTCCGTGTACAGAGCTACTTTGCCGCAGTTGCTGTAACACATCACCGTATAATTTCCATCGTCTAACCGTTTCAGGCTTTCCGGTACCAGGTAGACGAAAGCTTCCTGACTCCATTTTGCCATGTAATAGTAAAAAAGAGCACCAGGAGATTTCCTTCCCGGGCGGAAGAAACTGTTTCGGATTCCCCGAAAAACGGGAACCTCCCTCTTCTCTGTATCCGGTCCGAAAGTCTCAGCATGCACGCAGACAGAGCCTTCTGTGTTTTCTCCGGCATGCTCCTTCCTCACATCTTCGAAGTCCTTTTCCTCTTCTCTGGCTGCCTCCTGCCTCACCCTGCCGCCTGTGCCACCGGAATTTCCAACTTGATTCCCTGCCCTAAAGACCATGAATCCAAGCCTGTCGCAGATCTGTGCAAAAATATGCGGTGTTATACCGTCCAGAGAAATGCAATTGGCTCCCAGCTTCCGCAGCAGTCCCAGATCCTCCAGCACAAGCCGCTGCCATTGGGCCGGATTACCGGTTTCCGGCAGAACATAGTGAACCATTCTCTGTTCCAAAATCTCTCCGTTCAGAAGGATCTCTTCTTTTCCTTCCCTGCTTCTGCCTTCTATATGACGCAGCGGCAGGGATACCGCAATTCGATCCAGGCAATTTCCGTCCCTGTCCGCCAGAACCGCCTCCGCCTTATACAGGTATGGATTTGAAACGCCTCTCCAGACTTCAGGCTTTGGCAAAATCGACTGCAGAGATTCCTCCTCCCGTAAGAACTGGACACATTCCAATACAGGATTGTTTTCCCTGTCTGTCAGACGAAGCCGGATATACTCTTCTGCCGCTTCCCAATCCTTGATATCCGCTTCTAAATTGGTTGGAATAACAATCTTTTTAAACTGTTTTTTTGAATATATCTCCAGATGAAATTTCCATTCCAGAAATGCTCTTCCGTTTTCCAGTGTGCATAAAGCTTCTACCCCGCCTCCTTCTGCTGAACGATCAAATTTAAATGTTATTTCGTTTATCCGGCATTTTCCTTCTGTTTTTGTATCCGTCATTGATCTCCTGCCTTATCCTGCCCATATTGTCTGGTTTTTCTTCTGCCGATTCCGGAGGCAGCCTTTCCCGACACAAATCATCAGACCTTTTCCTTCTGCCCCCGCCTCTCCCGCAGAATCGCCGCATTTTTCTCCACCTTCCGCCTGGTCAGGGGATAGGCAAACTGCAGGATCAGAAACACCGCCAGATAGCATAGCCCAGGTGCCAGGGTGGCCACCGTATAAATCCGCTCCGCCACCGCTTCCGTTTGGGAAGGGGCCTGGGAAATATAACCGATTGCCGTGAGCACAAAACCGCCCAGACCTCCCGCCAGAGCCTGCCCTACTTTCCTGGCAAAGGAATACACCGCATAAACCGTGCCGTCCTCCCGTCTTCCGGTGACTATCTCCTGATAGTCAATAATATCCGTGATAAAAGCCCATATGATCATATTGAACAATCCGGTTCCCAGACTGCCCAGAAACAAAAGTACCATAAACAGCAGAATACTTCTCACCCGCAGTGCAAACAACAGAAGATATACCGCCCCGGCCCCCAGCATACCTACCGCCCCGGCTTCTTTTTTGCCGAACTTTGACACGATACCCGTTATAAAAGGGGCCAGAAGCAGGGCTCCTGCGATTCCTACCACATTTGCCGCAGCCAGTGCCTTTGCATTTTTAAAATAATCCAGAAACAGGTAATTGTTCATAGCCTGGGTCAGCATGGTAGCAAGCAGCAAGATCAATGCCGCGAAAACCAGTGCCAGCAAAGGCCGGTTTCCTGCCAGGCCCCTCAAGAGCTCTCCGGCGCTCTGTGTTTCTCCCTGTTTTTTCTCAAAAGCCACCCGCTCCCGGCAAAGTGTGTAACAGAGAAAATAGCAGACTACGGCAAGAATACCAAATGCAAAAGCTGTCAGCGTAAAATGCACAGGTTTCACAATCTGGTTTCCCCCTGCATCCGTTTCATACACAATCAGAGGTACCAGGACACCAATGACAAATCCTGCCAGACTGGCGCCGATGCTCCGGAAGGTGGACAGGGAAGCCCGCTCCTTCACATCCGGACTGATCACCGAAGCCATGGATCCATAGGGAATGTTGATGGCGGTATAGCAAAAACTTCCCCAAAGCAAATACGTAAAAATCACATATGTCAATTTGGCCGAATAAGCCCAGTCCCGAACGAAATACAGGTACATCATGGAGCTGGCCACTGCTACAGGAATGCTCATCCTGCGGATCCAGGATCGAAACCTGCCATCCTTTGCGGGCTGCAGATTATCTACGATACGTCCCATGGTTACATCCGTAAAAGCGTCCACAAATCTGGCCCCCAGAAACAAAAGCCCCACCACATAGCCCCCCAGTCCCAGTACCTTCGTATAAAATACCATCAGATAATTACTGGCAAAAATAAAGCTGAAATCGTTTCCGAAATCTCCGAACATATAGCCGATTTTGTCCCCCAGACCAAAGGGACGCACCGACTCAGTGATTTCCGCTTTTCTGCTGCCGCTGTCATCCGGTATTGTCCTGTCCGGAACTCCTTTCTCCGCAGCCTCTCCCACGATCATGCTATCCCCGGCTCCTTCTCTATTTTCCATGTCTTCATCCACAATTTTCCGCATAAGCCCTCCGCTGTATCTCCCTGAACTCGCTCCTGCCAAAAGGCCGGATTTCCTGCTGCCGCAGCCCCACAGAATCACCAATCTCCCTGAATGGCTGATCATCTGCCATACACGTATTGCCACGGCATTTTGAAGATAGCATCTCACTTCAACGGAAAAATATACAAAATATCCGATAACTTTTTCTTCAAAGCGGAGGTATGTCCGCTGCTTTACATTGGTAACAAACGAAAAAAACTGCCCGTCCGACAGAAAGCAGTTTACAAACACACTTTGAGATTGTATGATAGGAAAAGATATAGTATACTGACAAAAAGATAGAAAGGAACTATTTTATGATATGACTATTTTTACGGTATTTTTTCAGATGCTTGCGCTGCTGATTATGATCGGCGCAGGATATTTTATGGCAAAAAAAGGCATGATGGACAGCCACACCAACACCCAGATGTCCAAAATGATCGTCAATGTGTTCAACCCCATGCTGATCCTGTCCAGTGCTGCCAATTCTGCAGGTCTGGTGTCCCTGGACACCATCGGTTTGGTTGGAATCATCGCCTTGGGAATGTTTGCCGTCTTCATCGCGGCAGGTATGGTGCTGTCTCCCTTTTTCGACAGGACTCCGGAACAACGGAAAATCTTTCAGGAGATGTTCGTCTTCTCTAACCTCGGATTCATCGGCATCCCGGTGGTCTCCAGTATCCTGGGAGAAGAGTATGTTGTCTATGTGACGGAATTCCTGCTGATTTACACCATTGTGTTCTACACCTACGGCGTGGCTCTTATGGACGGTAAATTCTCCTTGTCCTCCCTGAAATCCATGCTCAATCCCGGCACAGTGTCCGGACTGACCGCCCTGCTGATCATTATCTGCGGCATACAGCTGCCGGATTTCATCAAAACCGCCATCACCTATCTGGGCAATGTAACTTCCCCCATGGCCCTGGTGGCAGTCGGCTTTACCCTGGCACATTCCGATCTGAAAAAGATATTCTGTCAGCCCAGACTGTACGTTTTTTCGGCTATCAAATTACTGGCACTTCCTTTGGCGCTGCTGCCCCTGCTGAAACTGGTCACCGGGGACAATGCGTTAATCTCGGTCTGTATGGTTATGTTCGGCATGCCCATCGGCAATATGCCCCTGATCCTGGGAACCCAGAAGGGCATGGACGGCAGTACCTGCAGCGCTGCCATCATTTTGACTACTATACTATGCGTATTTACCATTCCGGTACTGCTGGCGGTGGCGGGATAAGCCTGCGGCGAAAGGCTTACCTCTACCGTTCCTTGTCCGGTCTTCCCGCATTCATGTCCGTTTTTCTCAAGGAGGTATTAAAATGAACCACAAGATCCGCAAAGGAATCGCCTTCGCCCTGCTTGCAGCCGCCCTTTACGCGGTCAACGCGCCTTTCTCCAAAATACTGCTCGCCTTCATGCCCTCCACCCTGATGGCCGGATTTCTGTACATTGGCGCCGGACTGGGAATGCTTCTCATCGCCCTGATCCGAAAAATGGAGAAATCGGGGACAAAGGAGTCAAATCTGACGAAAAAGGAGCTGCCTTACACTGTCGCCATGATCCTTCTGGACATAGCCGCCCCCATCTGTCTCCTGTTTGGTCTGAATGCCACCACTGCTGCAAACGCATCACTGCTGAACAACTTTGAGATCGTGGCTACGGCGCTGATTGCCCTGTTTGTGTTCCGGGAAAAAATCAGTCCCCGGCTATGGCTTGGGATCCTGTTCATCACGCTTTCCTGCGGCATATTATCCTTTGAGGATCTGTCCAGCCTGCAGTTCTCCTACGGCTCTCTGTTTGTGCTTCTGGCTGCGGTGTGCTGGGGATTTGAGAATAACTGCACCCGCAAACTATCCTCCAGGGACCCTCTGCAGATTGTTCTGCTGAAAGGTACCTTTTCCGGAATGGGGTCTCTTATCATCGGTCTGTGCATTGGTGAGCGGATTACCGTATACTGGAGTGTACCCGCCGTACTGGGACTGGGATTTATAGCATATGGATTAAGTATCTATTTCTATGTATATGCCCAGCGGCTCCTTGGTGCGGCCCGGACAAGCGCCTATTATGCGGTTGCACCTTTTATCGCCGTACTTCTCTCCCTGGCGGTGTTCCGTGAAAGGCCCTCCGCTGCTTATTTTGCCGCCCTTTTCTTCATGGGGATTGGGGCATGGCTTTCCTCCCAGGATAAACCGCTGCTGCGAAAATACCGCAAAAAGTCCTGACCGTCCAGCGCACGCCCTGGAGGTTCTGCAATACAGCCCCAACCTTCCCACATAACAAGCCCTTAACCGGCATGCAGAAGACAGTTAAAATCTCTTGATCTTCTTAGTAGTATTTTTCTCAAATTCCACCTCCCGCAGCTTTAATTTGAAAACCCGCTTATAGAGAGGCGCAGTTTCATTGTAGGCGTCGATGACAGCCTGCAGCTCTGCCTGCAGATCCTTGATCTTTTTCTTTGCCGCATATTCCAGATCAGGGAAAATCTCCGCTTCGATGACTCCCTCGCTGTCCCGCACCAGGACTTCCTGGATCAGACGGTTTTCAGCCAGTTTATTCTCGATCTCCTCCGGAGACACATTTTCGCCGTTGGGTGTGATGATCAGGTTCTTCCTGCGCCCGGTGAGGAACAGGTAACCGTCCCCGTCCACATATCCCAGATCGCCGGTTTTCAGCCATCCGTCCTCCAGCGTCTGCGCAGTCTCCTCCGGCATTTTGTAATATCCCTGCATCACGCTGGTTCCCTGTACCCAGATTTCCTCGTCCACGATTTTTACCTGGCAGTTGGGCATACATCTGCCGATGGAACCGGCCTTCTGGGCGCTTTCGCAGTTGGTACTGATCACGGGGGCGCACTCTGTCATGCCGTATCCCTGCAGAATATTGATTCCGTATTTGTGGAACAGATCAATATAGGACGGATTTAAATATGCACCGCCGCTGCAGATGGTGTGAAACTGTCTGCCAAATACCTTAGCCTTCACCAGAGGCGCAGGAATGAAGGATACTTCCTCCAGTTTTTTCGCAAGAGTTTCCACCATCAACGGCACCATCAAAATCATATTCGGCTCGAAAAGCTTAATGTTCTTCGCCACCCGCAGCAGAGAATCATTGATGCAGATGACCGCTCCTACGGAGGTTCCCTTGAGGATATCCATGCTGAGACAGTAGGCGTGGTGTATGGGAAGCACGGTCATAAGCACAGTGCCCGGCTCATAACCCATGTCCAAAGCGGTGGCATTTTCCGCAAGATTTCTGTGGGTCAGCATGACGCCCTTGCTCTTTCCCGTGGTACCGGAAGTAAACATAATGGTAGCCAGATCGTCGGGAACCGGCACATACCTGTTTTCCTGCTTCTTCTCCTGTGCCGCCTCTGTCAGCAGCTGCTGCATGGACAAAGCTCCCGGAACGGCGCTGCCCTCCTCCATGGCTACGAGATGTTTCAGCCCCGCACACTTCTCTGCAGCCATTCCGGCCACATTCTCTTTGGTGCCGTCATACACCAGCGTCGTCACGTCTGCTCTGTCAATGAGTTCACACAGGTCCTCTGCCGGAAGATTGGCGTCCAGGGGTACCGCTACGCTGCCGCCGCTGACTATGCCGTAATAGCCTGTGATCCACCCATAGGAGGTAGCACCTATGAGTGCGATATGACTGCCCTGCTCCCCCAGTCGGGCCAATGCTGCGGAAAAATATTCACTGTCCTCCCGCAGCTGCGTATATGTCTTTGCCTCAATCTTTGTCTCTTTTTTCCCGCCCTGGCCCACATCCTTTACCTTGTATCTTATGGCATCCCGGCTGCCGTATGCCTCCTGTGCCTTTACCAGAAGTTCGTAAATCGTACTGCGCAATTCGTTCATCTGCTTTTTCCTCCCCATCTGCCGTTGTAACCTTCCCTGACAGGAAACGGTTTTCAATTTTGAACCCGTCTTTCCTTCCCTACAAAAACTCCTTTTTCTGCCTGGTTCACCTGTGCATTCCCTTCCGGGTAACCCGGCCTGCTGTCCTCACAGGAACTGCAGCATAGACCCGATACCGGAGCCAGGCTGCCGTAGATTTTCACAGACAGATCCCGCCGCCGGATTACGAAATGCACAGATGATTTCAAGATGATGCTTACGCCAGTTCTGACAGGTAATCCACCGCTTCCTGCACGGTACGGATATTGGCTGCCTTCTCTGCATTAATCTCCACGTCCAGTACATCCTCTACCTCGCCCAACATGCTCATGAAATCAAACGAGGTAAATCCCAGATCTTCAATAAAACGGGATTCCGGCCTGATATCCTCTCTTTTCACCTCAACATAATTTACAATGATTTCTGTCAATTGATCAAACATTTTGTCATCCTTTCCGCCTGTGCAGTTTATGTGTCCACAAGCCTCTGCTCTGTGTTATCCTGCCCGGTGCACAGAGCGCTGTTATTCGCTGTCCGGGAATCGCTTATAGGAACAGGCTTCCGCTCTATGGCGGGTTTCTTAAATCAACTTAATGATATCCCCAATCTTCAGGTTCGGACTCTCCGCACCCTTGAACATAATCTTACAAATATAATAGTAAAAATATTCCAGCTGCTCCCTGGTATATGCCTTTGTCTGATGCTCAAAACTGAAATCCAGGCCGTTGTCCTCGGCTCTGTGCATCACCGTAAGATACAGACCGTCCGAATAATAGCCGTTGCAGTATCTCTTGGTCTTGTACCGGATGCCGCCCAGATCCGTGAGTCCCTTTTCCCGCAGGGTTGCTGGCTGATAAGTCAGGGATATGGTCTCATATCCCAATCCCCGGGGCGTCTGATAATACTCGCCTCTGTAGGAAAGATACTCTGCCGGGTTGAAATTCACATAGCGGAACACCTCATTCTGCTTATCGCGAATCTCATGGATTCCCTGGAGAAAGGTTTTCTCCTCCGAAAGTACGGTGCGGAAAGGAAAACAGTGAATCCGGGTGCCGCCGGACTTCTTCTCCTGAAGGGTGGCCCTGCGCGCATAAGCCACCTGCATGGACACATCGTCACAGTTGTTCAGCTTCTGCAGGCAGGTACGGATCCCCATAATGAGCAGACACTGCAGGGACACATGCTGCTGTTCACAGAAGGACATAAGCCGTCTGGTGGGCTCCTCCTCCAGATGAAAAATGTCTATGGCTGCCGCAAAACTGTCCGACCCGGTGGGTCCTGCCTTAAGGTTCGGGTTGCCTGCTGCTTTTCTTGCCGCCTCCAGTTTTTCCGGGCCTTCGATTCCATTGTAAATGGGTTCGGATTCCTCGATCAGTCTGCGGAAGAAGGCCCGGTCCCTGGCCTGTGCCTTACTGCCAGCTTCATAAGCCAGATCCTTTTCCACCTGCTCCGTGTAAGACCGCATATCCGCAGGATAGGGAATGTTTTCAAAGTTGGCATTGCAGTACAGTTCGATCACATCTTTCAGAAAGCCGATGAGAGACTGGGCATCCAGAAACCTGTGGTCCCCCACAATAAACATTCCCTCAAAATTGTCCGGCGTCCTGATGATCACGACCCTGTTCATGGGAGCGTCTTCTTTGTCAAAAGGAACCCGGGTCCAGGCCGTCATCTGGCTTTCCGCCTCCTCCATGGTTTTCCCGGTGAAATCAACAAATTCGATCTCCCGGTCTTCCTTTTCCACGATATACTGATACCATTCTTTCTCTTTCTTATCATAGGCAAGCCGGGCCCGCATGGACTCGCACCTGTCGTATGCCTTGTAGATGGCCTTCCGCAGCTCGTCCAGGTTAAGCTCGAATTCAATGGTCAGGCTCGTTCCCACATTCAGAATCTCTTTTCCCGGGCAGTACTGGGCATAGTAATTGTGGAATTTCTGCGCCACTGTCAGCGGGTATGTCTTGTAACCTTTTCTAGTCTTCATAATATACTCCCTTCCCGAATTTCCAGGCATCTGTCTCTTCTTCCTGCTGCTATGCTTCCATGACTTCCTCCGCAAATGCCGTCATTGCCTTCTCATAGGTTTCCATATCTTTATAATAGCTCTCCGCATGAGCAGCCCCTTCAATGATTAGCTTACGCTTAGGCGAAGCACAATTGTCATAAATTTCATGGCACATGCTGCATGGTACAAAAGTATCCGCAGAACCATGGATGAACAGAATCGGCACCTTTGCCTTCCGTACCTCATATTTGGCATTGCATTCGTCCATTCCGTAGCCAGCCAGCTTTTTATTGAGCAGGTCTGCACCCTGGATAGCCGGGAATGCGGGCAGGTGATACATATGATTCAGCACATGGGTAAACACCTCCTTGGGAGAGGTAAATCCACAGTCCGAGATAATTCCCTTTACATTCACAGGCAATTCCAGTCCGCTTGTCATCAGCACCGTCGCACCTCCCATGGATGTGCCGTGTAGCATAATCTTCACATCCTCTCCACACTCCTGTATCATCCAATTGATCCAGGCAAGGGCGTCCTTTCTGTCCAGGCAGCCGAAACCGATGTATTCTCCCTCGCTTCCGCCGTGGGCCCTGGCATCCGGCATCAGCATGGCATAACCCTGTTTCAAAAAATAGTCCGCTATGGCGATGTGATTGCTGAGCCCCTCTCCTGTATAGCCGTGAAAGCAGATGACGGCTTTCCTGCCGCCGGAGCCATTCTCCCCCGAAGCCCTTTCCCCGCCTTCCGTTCCGGGAAAGTAGGTGGCGTGAAGCTTCAGCCCGTCAAAAGAGGTAAGATACACGTCCCGGTGAGTCTGTGCCAGTACGAATCCCTTTCTCTCTTCCATCAGCGGAAAATATTTCTCCCAGTCCGTGCCTGACATCTTTGTCGTCCGCTCTGTCTTCGCATTTCCGCGCTTCATTGTCCTGTTATAAAAATATAAGGTTTCCCCCACGCCTGCCGCTGCCAGCAATCCTGCCGCTGCGGCGATCTTTTTCAATATCCCCATGGTTCACCTTTCTCTACTTCTTCTCTTTTCCGGCGGCCTTCTTTGCGGCAGCCTTAACTACGGTGTCCACTACCTTATCGGCGGCCTTTCTGGCAACACTTTTTTCCTTCTGCATGGCAGCGCGCTTCAGTTCGATGATCTCCTTTAGCCGCAGCGCCTTCTCAATATTTCCCTCCACCCGAAGCTTCTGGGCAGTGAACGCAGCCACCGGATCCATCTCCCCGTCTGCAATCTTAAGCAGCACATCAGGGGCACAGATAAACATGGCATCCCTGTCATAATACTCATAAGGCTCTACATACAGCACACCTTCCTTCACTTCCACATAAAAAGCACCGCCTGCTTCCGGATCCTCAATGTTGAATTGAAAAGCAAGGTGCTCGTGTATGTCGCTTACATCAGCTCCCATAAATTTTCCTTTGATCTCGTAAAAAAAATCTGCGTAAGTCATCGTTTTCCTCCTGAACTCTTGTTACATCGCGTCATTCGACCGTCAGTCGATTCATTTACAAGGACACTCTACCACACTTTTCGACCATTGGTCAACTGTCTGTTTCTCCAATTTGTTCCGGATAACAGCCTCCTTTTATAGCACTATTCACAATTGTTCCCCAACCAGGTTTATGTTATCATCAAATACGATAGACTGGCAGAAATAAGCGGAAGTCCTCAGTTCCTGACACTCCCGCAAAGTCTGCCGAAAACCAGGCAGCCGAGGCCATCATACTTGCAGGGAGGTACCATATGCCGGACGGAAAGAAATATGACAGAATTTTAGATGCGCTTCACCAGCTTCTGGAAGACCAGACGATACAGAATATATCAGTCAGCGATATTGCGAAAAAAGCCGGAATGGGAAAGGGAAGCATTTACTATTACTTTCCCTCGAAAGATGCCATCCTGGATGCGCTCATTGAGCGAAATTATGAGCAACCCCTGAAAACAGCGAAAGCGCTCGCCAGCCAGACAGAGATTTCACCTTTTATCCGCATGGCCATGATTCTGCAGGCCTGCCGCAGCTCTTCTGCTGCCTTCCTAAATCACAACAATACAGCCTCCGGCACAGGAACCAGCATCCAGGACACCGCATTCCTGCACCTGAAGTATATGAATCATCTGATTGCCGAACTGAAACCCAGCCTGACCGAAATCATTAACCAGGGAATCTCTGCCGGTGATATTCATTTTGACTACCCGGCCGCCCTTGCCGAGATCGTCCTCATCGTGCTTGCCGTAAAGCTGAACAATACGTTCCTATCCGCCACCGCGGAAGATTCGGAGGATACCATCCGGGGTCTGGTGGCCCTGCTTGAAAAAGGAACTGACATTCCCCGCGGAACTCTCAGTTATATCTCATTGACTATAAATGACACGCTATAAATAACTGACATTTTTTATTCCAGAATTTGATGGCTGACAAGGGAATGGAAGCTTGGGCAGGATGAGAAGGAATACAGAGGAGGGGAATTTTCGTATGGATGAGCGGGTCATGGAGTTCGTAAACTCCCTTGTGGGAAGACAACTGCTTTATCTTTGCTGCGAGGCGGAAATTCTGGATTTCGGCTTTGGAGAGCTTGTACTGCACGGTATGGGATGTTCCAGGATAATCAAAAATAACGACATCCTTGTGACCACATTGGATTATCAGTCCTGGGACCAGGCGGAAAGTACCCATAATGACGAATGGTTTAACCTGAAAAGATTCCATGACGAAATCCTGGGCGGCAGTGTGGTTTCCGTCAGGGTGAGTCCCTGGCATGATCTGTGCATCCAACTGGATAACGGCGTCATGATTGAATGTCTGGTGGCAAACGCCTGGCCCCATTATGAGGAAGCGCTTGAACAATGGGTGCTGTTTAGGCCCGCCGGGAAAGGCAGGGGGACATTTCTGACGGTTTATAATAAGGATGTGGCGTTTTGGGAAGAGACCTGAACCTGCAGAAAACCCGGCGGCCAACTGACCTGTCTGGTTTTCGGGGCGGGAGTTCATTTTGGGCATTGGGCGGAGAAAACCGGGCGAAAAGGCAAGGCGCGGCACCTGGGGGATGCGGGTATCGCCCTTTACGGCAAGGGACTGAATTTCCCGGATAGGAAGAAGGATTTCCCGGGGCGGAAAGTGAGTTCAGGGGCTTATGATGCCCATAACCGGAGGCAAGTTGCGGGAATGAAAGTCTGCAGCAGGTATGGCCAGGAGGGACGAAATGATTTTTTACAGCGGAAGCAGGTATCAAGAATATCTGGAAATCATGGAAGGGGAAATAGAGAAACTGGAAAGGGGAGATCTGGGGCGGCTCCGCTCGGTCTACGGTGTTTTTGCCACACAGGACGATCAACTGATCAAGCGTGCGGGGGAGGCGGTGCGGCAGCAGCTGTCACCCATGACAGATCTGCAGCTGTTGGGGCTGTGCCGGAGGTTTGGGTTTTACACTTCATTGGAATGGTCAATCAACTGGGAGGAGGTGTCCACGGAACGGATACAAAAGGTGCTTTCCGGGGAAGCCTGCAGGTATGTCCTGATTCTGGGTTCTTTCCATCCCAACGGCTACTATCGGGAAAAATGTGTACTTGCCATGGCAGGTTATCCGGGAATGCTGTTCTGGATTTTTCCCAGAATGAATGACTGGGTGGAGCAGGTGCGGGACGCGGCAGACGTAGTATTGGACAAATTTTTAACAGGCTGCGGCGCAAAAGAGCTGATGGAAAGCATTCCGGCATTTGAGCGCCTTCGGGCAGGACGGCGCAGGACAGAGGACCGGATGCAGGCATTGGAGAAACAGATAGAGGAAAAGCTTTCCCGTGTGCTGCAGGAAATAGAACCGGGGGAGATATCCTGCATGGAATCTGCAGTGCGCATGGCGCTGTACCGGACGGCAGTGGGCAGCGCGCTGTGGAGTCTTGAGGAAATGGAAGCCTGCCAGGAAAGGGAGAAAGAATCCTGCCTGAAAAGATTTCTGGTCCGGAAAATCTTTTCCCATCCGGACTGCACGCCGGAGAGGGCGGAACAGTACCTTTGGGACACCTCCGCGCAGGTTCGGAGGATGGCGGTGGAATATCGTTATGAGCGGCTGAAATCGGGGTGGCCGGGACTGGACAGGATGCTGTTGGACAAGAGCAGGGGCGTCAGGGAATATGTGGTTTATATTCTGGAAAAGCATGGCGGACCGGATATCCGGGAATATTATCTGGGACATCTGGAGGATTCCAGGCCCGAAAACGCGATTCTGGGTCTGGCGGAGTACAGCAGGAGGGGAAATGTCCTCCCACTGGTAAACTGTCTCCAGAGACCGGAGCGCAGCATTCTGAAATGTACTCTTCTGGCATTGGGCAGTCAGGAAGATTTTTCGGATGAGGAACTTCTCTGGGGGTATCTTCTGGAGGAACGGATTGAACTGTCCAGGGCAGCGTTCCTGTCCATCCGGAAAAAGGGGTTTCATTTCGGAGCACAGCGGATTTACGAGGCATATCGAAAAGCGGAATATGCCCATCAGAGGAGATATTTGCTGAAGCTGCTGTTGGCAGAGAGTTCCTGGGAAAGGCTGCCCTTTCTGCTTCGGCTGTACAGGCGGGATATGCCGGAACTGGAGGGCGATCAGGTTCTGTCGGGCATCCGGGTCCGCTTTATGTACGCACAGGTTTCGGAAGTCCTCCGCAGGGACATTCTTTCCGCATTGGAGGAGTGTGGTGGGGGACTTCCGGCCGGGGTGGAGGAGGGCATTCTGTATGATCTGCGTTTTTTGGCCCACAGACCCGGATAAACCGGAACCGCCATGTTATGGCATGGGGCATGGAGCAGGCATGGCAGTTGGCTAAGGGAAAGGGCAGAGCAGGCAGCTCAAAACAGCTTAGGGCATTTTAGAGCAGCTCAAAGCAGCTTAGGGCAGCTCAAAACAGCTTAGGGCAGCACAAAGCAGTTTAGGTCAGTTTAATGCAGCTTCCTTTGCAGATACACTTCCGCAATGGTGGCAGCTGCCAGCCGGGAGCCTGCCTCCGAGGCGTGCTGTCCGTCTTCTGCATACAATTCTGTATCCGGGTGCTCCCTGTGGTATTTCCACCAGTTTTCTCCTACGGGGGCGACTTCACAGCCGGTTTCCCGCTGAAGGGCCAGGTAAGCACTGCTCATGGCGTTCTGGGCGGCTTCTCCGTCCTCTTTGGTGGTCCAGGTCATGTAGAGAATGGGCCTGGCTCCCGCCTCCCGCACCCAGGCGATCAGCTCCCTGCCGCTCCTGGCCATCACATCCGGATCTCCCATGGGATGGGCGGTGTGCTGAAGGACTACCGCGTCATAGCCGCCATAGCGGATGTTGAACTTAACCTCCGGCTCTTCCAGGTGGAAATCCCACCCCCTGCCGCCGTGGGCCAGCATGGTGACTTCCACCTCCGCATGGTTTTCCCGGCAGATCTCCGCGAAGAGATGGGGCATGTCGTTAAAATAGGTATGGCTGTTTCCGATGAACAGTACTTTCATGGCAGGATGCCTCCTTATCTGTTTTTCTCTGTATTTTACCACAATTTTTGTAACAGTTCAGACAGGGCGCTGAACTGTTACCGATTTTTTCACTTTCTTACAGGATAGCATTTTTCCTGAGAAAAGTAAATCGACACCTTGCAATTATTGATTCCGCGGAAGGGACTTGTCAGAGCTTGTGGGGAAAAACATCATTTTGTCATCGAAAAACAAACCCATGAAAACACGAAAAGCAGCCGCATTCCAGGTAATGTCCGGGCGGGAGCGGTCAGGAAGTGAGGCACAGCCAACAAGACCGAGCAGAAAAAGTCAGGATTTTTACGGGCGGAAAGGGTATTATGGATTTGTCACTAAGGGAAACGGACGGAAGGCCATCCGAAATCGGAGGGCGGCAGGGAGGAAGCATGGACTGGCTGACGGGATTAAAGACGGCAATCGACTACATGGAGGAGCATCTGCTGGAAGACATTGGCGCGCAGGAAGTGGCGGATGCAGTGTATCTTTCCCCTTTTTATTTCCAGAAGTGCTTTAAAATCATTACGGGATATTCCATCGGAGAGTATTTGAGGAACCGCAGGCTGTATCTGGCAGGCCTGGAGGTGCTGAAGTCCAATACTTCCGGGAATGAAGCCCGGGGCGGCGGGAAAGGGAAGGTCATAGATCTGGCGTACAAGTACCGGTATGATACACCGGAGAGCTTTACCAGGGCTTTCACCCGCTTCCATGGGGTATCTCCCATGCAGCTTCGGACACAGCCGCATCAGATCAAGGTATTTCTTCCGTTGACAGTGGAGATTTCAGTAAAAGGAGGCAGCAGGATGGAGTACAGGATTGAAAAAAGAGAAGCCATGAAGATGATCGGGTTTGAAAGGGTGTTTTCCTATGAAAACTCCTACCAGGAGATTCCTAAATTCTGGCAGGAATTCTGCGGGAAATACTGCGGACAGGATGCAGCCGGGGGGCCGGCAGAGGAAGGCATCCGGCAGGTCATCGCGGAGTGCGCAGTGGGAGAATTCGGCGTCTGCTTGGAGGACGAAGGCGATGCGGAACATTTCCGTTATTATATTGCCGGGGCCTATCAGGGCGGTGAAGTGCCGGAGGGGATGAAGGTTATCGACATTCCTGCCAGTGAGTGGGCGAAATTCAGATGCACCGGCACCATGCCCAACGCGCTGCAGACGGTTAACACGCGGATATTCAGGGAGTGGCTTCCCGGAAACAGGGAGTATGAGATGGCGTTCCATCTGAATATTGAGTGGTATTCCGGCAGCGATACAGACAGTGAAAATTACGAAAGTGCCATCTGGATACCGGTGAAACGACTGGGATAAGGGACCTGCGGCAGTATCCCTTCCGGGGCAGCACATGATTTTGGCTGCCCCGGAAGGGGAATGTGGCATCTGTTCTTTCCAGTCAGAAGACTTTGAGAAAAAGGCATAGCAGAAGAAAAGAAACAGAGGCGAAGGAGCTTATAGAGAAACCTTCGCCTCATATGCGTCATTCATGAGAAGATAGTCTGCGCCATGAAGGAGACGCTGCTTTAAGTACCAGGCATTGGCCCGGCGCAGGGTCTCTGTGGCGGCTGTCATGGTCCGCAGCTTACCTCATTTCTTTTTTAACAGTTCCCTGATAATTTGGTCCGCACATTCATGCGCGCTGCAGGCACTGGTATCTACTCTGGCGCTGTACCGAATGTCTTTAGCTATTATTTCGTACTGTTCCTGTGACTGATTTTCGTACCTGTCTCCACGGATGATGTTTCGCTGTCTGCACACCTCCAACGGACAATGTACCTCTACAATATCCAGGGGATTGTCTTTCAGAATTTCCAGAAGCCGGAGATAATGGGGCTTCAGTTCTTCCCTCTCCACCAAAATTCCGTCAATAATTACATTCTTCCCCATATCGGAATACAGCTTTGCCGAATGGTACATCATGATAATCACCTCGCTGAGATATTTCCAGTAATTATCACGCAAATACCGCTCCCCCACCATTTCCTGGAAGAGGTCATTGGCCACCACATAAAAAAATACATCCTCCCGGTCCTGAAGCGCTTCCACAATAGACGTTTTGCCCGCACTGGTAACACCATTTAAAAAAATGATTCTTCCTTTTTCCATGTCTCTTATCCTCCTGGTTGATCCCAGTATAACATGGAAACGCCTGTGTGTCATTCTTATCCTTCAGTCAAAAAGAACAGGAGAAACCATTTCGCGAAGGAACCTGTAAACAGTAACACCATTCCCTTCTTTCAGGCTTTCTGCTGTCCAGAATTCTCATTTCTCTCCCGCATCTCACCCAGAATCCGGTAAATGCTCTTCTCTGACAGATAATATTGCGCCGCCAGTTCCGGCACCTTTTTCCCCTGCAGAAACAGTCTGCAGATTTCCTGGTTTCTCCGGCACAGCTCCATCCTATAGCTGCAGACCCCTCTTTCCCGCGGCAGCTGCGGTATGTATAAACTAATGCCGTTTACGTATTTCTGTATCTCTTTTATCAGTTCTTCCGGCAATACGGCCTTCGCATTGATATAATTCATTTTCGCTCCTTTCAATCGTAAACCCTGATCAAAAAGAGCACAATTATATCGCCGTCCCCGGTGATTTACCGGTTCATGAAATCTGAAAACCGAAACCTCTCCTCCATATAAACATATTACCCTACTCCTTTCCTGAATCAATTTCAAATCCTCACAGCAAGCCCACAGGCAGGCCCAGAAGTACTTGTTCACTCCGTTCGCAGTAACGGCCCAGGACCCTCGCAATGGTCTCCAGGGGCATACCGGGCCGTTTCCCGTTTTCCTGTTCCTCCCAGACACCCTCTTGCGCCTGCTTGCTGCAAATGTTTCTTCCAGTATAGACTCTTTTTCCTGTTTTTTCAAGAAAAGAAATGGCTTTTTATTAGGTATGCATTATGAGGTTGATTTTCACGTTTCTGTTGCACATCCCTGCTTTCCATGATATAATAAGCCACAAGAGGTTGTGACAGAGTATCATTCATATTCTAACATCCTTTTCAACAAGCAGGATATTCCATCCGCAGCCAAGAGCCTGCGAGACTGTATTTCTGACCTTCTATCATTTCAGAGTCCCCTGCTTACACCAAGTATCATTATCATGAGACAGGGCGAACTCTCCACACGCCATAGAAGAGATTTTTGCATGCCGCCCTAGGGAAAGGAAAACATGGGAGCGCCAAACAATGCACTGAAAGCCTACATGAGCCGTCCTGACAGAATCCGGTCCGTTCTGGAATACTATCTGGGCGAGAAACTGCCCGAAGACTGGGCCTGTGAAGAAACCGGGGGATTTGTTCCGGTAAGGGATGCCAACGGAAAACTTTCCTTCCGGGAAAGGGATTTTCTGGGAAAAGCCCGCGCATGGGGATTCCAATTTCTATTGGGACTGGAAAACCAGGAAACTGTCAATCTGACTTATCCCTGGCGTGTGATGGAAATGGACTGCCTTACCTATGGCAGGAACATTGACCGGATTCAGGAACGCAATACCACAGATAAAGTACATTACGGAAGCGGCGACGATTTCAAATACCGCTATAAGCGGGAAGACCGACTGGAACCTGTTTTCAATTTAATGCTCTACTGGGGCAGAAAACAGTGGACTGGTCCCCTGTGCCTGAAAGACATGTCTGCAGACATATCCGCACTGCCCGAAAAACTGCAGGATCTGGCCGGAGACTACAGAGTCCATCTGGTCTCCATGAGAAACATTCCGGAAAAGGACTTGCAGAAAATGGACTCTGATCTGAAATACGTGTTGGGCATTCTGAACCGTACCGCTTCCGCAAAGCAATACAGAAAATACATACAGGATAACCGGGCCTATTTTTCCCGGATACCAAGGAGCGCTGTCGATGTAATAGATTCCTGCACCAATATCAAAAAATTCAGAGACTGCCTGCAGTACCAGTGGAATCAAGACAGCAGAGAGGAGGAAGCAGATATGTGTAAAGCTTTGGACGATATCGAAAAATATGCTATGAAAAAAGGCAGAAAACAAGGGCAAAAACAGGGGGAACGATCCGGCACCCTGAAAACCCTCTTTTCCCTGGTCAATGACGGACTGGTCAAACCTGCGGAAGCCGCCCGGCGGGCAAAGCTTCCGGAGGCAGAGTTCTGCAGGGAAATGAAAAAGGCCGGGTATTCCTGATTATATATTTTCCCGCTGCTTACCTCATTTCCTTTTTTCCAAAACACCTTACCGACACGGTAAGTACCAATACGAAAACCAGAACGGCACATGGCAAAAACGGGACCAGGTCAAAACCAGTGCTGACGCCCTCTGCCGTAAAATCATGGAGGGAGCAGGAAACCAGATAACCGCTGTAACAATAGGGGTAAACCACCCAAAGGGGTGTATTCGCCATAAGCACGCCGGGGATAACAAGAAGCAGGTTTAAGCCCACAGACAGGAATGGCTTTTCAAATAGTACTGTAATGGCCCACATTGTGGCCGCACCGGGAAGCATAGTAAAAAATAATCCGGCACACCACTTCAATAAATACAGAATGGGTAAAGCCTCCGTAATTCCTGTACTGCTCGTTGCAATCAACCCTGTTATCACAAAGACAGCAAGAAAAACAACCATTTCCATCCACAAGTAAAAGAGAATCACGCAGAATTTTGCGGCCGACAGGGCAGGACGGCTGACGGGCAGGGCCAACATTTTCAAAATTCCGTTGTTCCCCGTTTCCCGTCCCGCAATCATCACGCATACCACTATCATGCTGAACGGAAGCAGATAATAGGCATAAACCAAAGCGCTCTGAATGAACATCGCCGCCCATGCGTTGGTATATTCCGGCGAAAAATAATTCTGCAGATTTGCCACGCCGGAAGCCACAACCAACAGCGGCGCGATAAAAAGCAGGGGAATCATTTTCCCTCGTTTTACTTTCATCAATTCAATTTTCAGCAGTTCCCAAAAACCCATGTCCTGCACCTCCCTATTCGTAACGCAGGTATTTCGCAGCCCATAATCCGGCAAAAAGAAAAAGAGCTGTTTCAACCAGTGAAAAAATCACAACTGTCAGATCCGGCTGTGCGCTCATGGCAACAGCGGGCTTCAGCATAATCACAAAGGGATGTATGCAGAACAGAAGATGATTTGACGAAGCCAATGCCATACCGCTTAAAAAGCCTGCAACGCCTATACCCAGAGGCACCCACATATTTTCAAACCGGGAAGCTGCGAAAACCATAAAAGAAAATACGGGCATGGACGTTATAAAGGAATACCCGGCAAAAGACAGCAGCTTTCCGAACGCAAATGCGCCCCGGGGTAAATCCGTCAGACCAATTTTCGTAAGGGCCAGATTCTGAAAAACAATTGCAATCAGGACCATAACCGTTATAATCAAAAATTTCCAAAAATACATAAGCGGAACACTCATAGGAAGCATATACATTTTTTTAACGGCGCTTCCCTTAAACTCCATATTGTAGATCATACAGGCGGACATGATGATACCGAACATATTCAGAACCATAATCACGCCATACAACTGCGTAAGCAGCACATCCATGGGCGCTAACGGCAGGTTCAAAAGACTGTCCTTCCGCACCAGAAAAAAGGCAAAGGCGTATGCTGCCCCCAAAATTCCCACTGCAAGCAGGAACGGAATAATCCCTGTGCGCTTTTCTTTTTTCAGCTCAATTACAAATGTTCTCATGGTGATACTCATAACCTTGCCCTCTGCTTTCTGTCAGCATTGTCTTTATCAATCATAGACAGGAACATCTCTTCCAGATTGGCAACGCCGTTATTATGATCTGCAGCAAATCCCGACTGCAGTGCATTCTGCCGCAACTCGTCCAGGCTGCCCTCAAACAGCAGATGCCCATGATTGAGTATTCCGATATCGTCTGCCATTAACTCGATTTCCGACAGCATATGCGAAGAAATAAGAACCGTGCAATCGTAAAGGCGGGGCAGCGATTTGATCAAATTTCGGATTTCATGTATGCCGGATGGGTCAAGTCCATTTGTGGGTTCGTCTAAAATCAAGACAGGCGGTCTGCCCAACAAGGCTCCTGCAAGTCCCAACCGCTGCTTCATGCCCAACGAGTATTTTTTTGCAAGCCGCCCGCCAAATTCGGAAAGCCCCACAAGCTCCAATGCGTCCTCAACGCTGCTTTTGGGAAGGCCCAAAATGCGGCGGATAATGTCAAGGTTTTCTCTGCCTGTCAGATTTGCATAAAAAGAAGGGGATTCGATAAAGGAACCTACTTCTTTCAAAATGGAAAGGCGGTCATTCGGAAATTGCTTTCCGTCGATTATAAAACTGCCTTTTGTGGGCGCGGTCAGCCCCAAGAGCATTTTCATGGTGGTGGATTTTCCCGCGCCGTTGGGACCCAGAAAGCCGTAAATGCTGCCTTTCCGAATGTTCAGTGAAACGTTTTGAACAGCCGCAAAGGATTTGTATTTTTTTGTCAGCTGTTTTGTTGTGATCATGTACTCCATAAAACCATCTCCTTTCGTTGCCTACATGATACCAACGCAACCTTGCGGCAACATTCTCTTTCCCTTACATCTACCTTACATTTTCGAAAAACCCAACCAAATTCACAGTTATATGGTAAAATGACCTTATTCAGGGAAGAAAGCGGTGAAATGGCCATCAGCCCATGAACGTGCTGTGTTCATGGTAACATAACGTGAAAGGCATGGCTCTTGCCCACAGAAAGCTATTGATGCCCGGCGAAGGGAGTATAATTTCGCGAAGCGTAAGGCTGTCTCATTTAGAGTCATGAACACCAGATATAGCTATGCCAGATTACCGGACAGCCTGAATCCTGTATAGAATTTCTTAATGCGACAGCCCCGGATATAGCTGTGGAAGGAGAGTGTACTATGAAGGAAGATTATCTGCTGAATAAACGCATCCTGCTTGTTGACGATGAACAGGCCCTTTTGGATCTGGTTCTGTCGATTTTAAAGGATTACGGATTTCAAAATATCAAAACGGCAAAAAATGTGAAGGAAGACATGGAACAGGCGGAAAAATCCCGCCCGGAATTGGCCATACTTGACGTAATGCTTCCGGACGGGAACGGATTTGCGTTAATGGAGCAGTTAAAAAAAGGCGGCGATTACCCCATTCTTTTTCTGACTGCCCGGGGTGAAGAGGATGATAAATTCAAAGGCTTTGGTTTGGGGGCTGATGATTATATCGTCAAACCTTTTTTGCCCAAAGAGCTTTTGTTTCGTGTCCTGGCAATTCTGCGCAGAAGCTACAAAGACGAAAATCCTCTTGTATGCCTGCGTGACAGCCAAATTGACTTTTCCCGTGCCGAAGTCATCAAACAGGGAGAACATATCCCATTGACGGCAAAAGAACATGATTTGCTGTCCGTCTTATACCGCAATGCAGGGCGTATTGTCACGATTGACGCATTGTGCGAAGCGGCATGGGGCGACAATCCCTTTGGATATGAGAATTCTTTAATGGCGCATATACGTCGTATCAGAGAAAAAATAGAACAAAATCCCTCGCGCCCCGTCTCGTTGGTTACCGTCAAGGGATTAGGTTATAAGTTAATTGTAGAAGGGAAATAGCATGAAAAGTATTCCGAAACTAATACGCCGCTTTATGGGAATCATGACGTTAAGCATAATACTGCTTGTTATTTTGAATATTACTTTTTTTGCCATCCTATTTGTCGGAAATACGTCAACATTTTCTCCCTGGGATATGGCGGATCATGCAGCAGCCGCATTGCAACTAACAGATGGCGGCTATTCCCTATCTGATGATATTATGGCGAAACTAAGGGAAGAAAATGCCTGGGCTGTCCTCATTGACAATGATACGCGGCAGGTTGTATGGCACACAGACCATCTGCCTGACAATATTCCTCTGCAGTACACCTTGTCGGATATAGCGGAGCTAACCCGCGGCTATATAGACGGATACCCCACATTTACGGGAGCAGCCCAGAACGGATTGTTGGTATTGGGCTTTCCCAAGGATAGATTTTGGAAGCATACAAGGGCAAGCTGGGACTATGGCTTTATTGCAGATTTACCCAGGAACACAATGCTTCTTCTGGCCGTCAATGTTGTGTTCGTTTTCCTCATCTATGCTGCTGTTGATGCAAGGCTGCTGCGTTCCCTTCGGCCAATAACCAATGGAATACAGGATTTGTCAAGGGGCAGTCCTGTCTGCCTGACGGAACGAGGGGTACTCTCTGAATTAGCCGAAAAAATCAACAAAACGTCTGCAATCCTGCAAAACCAGGCTGAACAGCTGCGAAAAAAAGAAACTGCAAGGGCAAACTGGATTGCGGGCGTTTCCCATGATGTCAGAACGCCGCTGTCCATGATTCTTGGTTATGCCGGACAGTTGGAAACTTCAGAAAATCTGCCGGAAACTGAGCGGAAAAAGGCCGCTGTCATTGTAAGGCAAAGCAGCCGAATGAAAGACTTGATTAATGACCTCAATCTCGCTTCCAAACTTGAATATGATATGCAGCCGCTGACAAGGAAACAGGAAAATGCAGTCTCCATTGTCCGGCAGGTTGTTGTGGATTTTATGAACACGAATATTGAGGATACCTTTTCCTTTGAATGGAAAACTGCGGATACCCTGTCTGCCTGTTACATTAACGCGGATAAGGATTTGCTCAAGCGCGCAATAGCAAACCTGATTCAGAACAGCATCAACCACAATGAAAAAGGCTGTGTGATTTATGCGTCCGTGGATGAGGACAACACGGCCTGCAGAATCTGCATTGAAGATAACGGGACAGGAGTTTCCGACCAACAGATTGACCGCTTAAACAAGACACCCCACTATATGATCTGCGACACCAATACAACCCAACAACGGCATGGTCTGGGATTGCTTATTGTGAAACAGATTATAAAAGGCCATAATGGAACAATGTGTATCGGCCACAGCGAATACGGCGGATTCAAAGTCGTACTGATCATACCAAAATAACTTTATCCCGAAAACTGCCATGTAGAAGGCATAAGCAATACGAGAATACCAATTTTCAAAGCGCGGGCCAGGGCTTCCTGGTCCACATCATCTTCTTCTGCGTCAGTGCTGTCTTATTCATAAAAACAGTCATTGTATCCTCCAGACTGTGCTCCTCTTCCGGTCCGTGCATATATTTTACACCCCAATCAACGCGTCGAACGTCCCCACTACGTTCATTTTTCCGTAACCCCATTCTCTATTAGGAAATGTCATATCAAAACTCCTGGAAGAACCCCTGATAAAATAATTTTTAATCTCCCTGCTTGCCACCGCTCTGTTATTCCCCTCCACCACTGCCCACTGCATAAACTGCGCCACTGCACCTGCAGTAATGGCAGCGGCCAGGGAACTGCCGGTCTCCCTGCCCCGGATGGTGGAAACATTGACCCCGGGAGCAGCAAAATCCGGATTTACCCCGCCTGTTCTGGTAAATCCCCTGCCAGAGTCAATATAGAAGCTGTTGTTTGCGGCATTGTAGGTGGACACACTGATCACATCTTTGGCCATGGCCGGCTCCGTCAGGGTAATGTATGGTGTAGCCTCCAGAAACTGTACTGTATTGTTCATAAACTGGGTGATGGGAAGCCACATGTGAAAGCTTCCGTTGTGAATATCACCCACGGCCTCCACCTGAAAGGTCCATATGCCAGGCGTGGGCAGATACACTCTCAGCACCACCACTTCCTCCCCTGACGCAGGTTCCACCAGCGTACCGGCTATGGTAATTTTGGTCCGCTCATAGACAAAGCTGTAAGTAATGCTGCCCTGTATGCCCAGACGGACCGGGGGGATGGTCTCCCCACCGGGAGATCGCACGGATATGGTAAACACATCCGGCACATTTCCCCACAATTCCATCAGGAAGCCTTCCACATTTTCTGCCACCCGCACCTCCACCGGCACACTTCCGGTGCTTCCCGCCCTGCCGGGTGTCTCCATGTATCCCTGATAATGGTGGCCCGCATTGCCTTCGTTTCCGCCGCACACCACCACGGCCCTGCTCCTCCTGGAGGCAATGGCATCCAGATAACTGGGCAAAGGTGCACTTCCTGCATGGTCTCCATAATTTGTCCCAACTCCCAGGCAGATAATCACCGGTCGCTGAAACTGCCTGGCAAAGCGGTCCGCATACTGCACCCCCAGCATAATGTCCGTCTCCTGATAGGCCGGAATCCCCGGGGGTATCATATAAAAACTCCGGAGGAATTCCTTGGCCTGCTTTAATTTCACCACTACAATATCTGCATCAGGCGCTGCCCCCAGATAGCTCACACCATTGCCCAGACGACTTCCCGCTGCCACCCCGGCCATAGCACTGCCGTGACCGATTTCATCTCTGCTGGGCACCACGCTGTAAGGATCTTCCGCTTCCAGAGCCCGGTTGATTTCCGTCCTGGAATATTCCGTACCGTAGTACAGTCCCTCCGGCGGCGTCCCACTCTGTATGGTCTGGTCCCAGATAGCCAAAATGCGGCTGTTTCCCTCACTGTCCCGAAACGCCGCATTCGTATAATCAATTCCCGTATCAATAAAGCAAATTACCGCCCCCTGCCCTGTAAGGTTCAGAGGCTCTCGCTGCACCTGGGTGATGCCGCTGACGATCAGACTGTTTGGATCAAATAACTGACTGTTTTTCTCTCCCTGCATCAGACCATACAGCTTGGGCACCCCTTTATAGGTATAGACATAATCATCCGTATTTGGAATATTGGCCTTATCAATATAGACAATATTGTATAAATTATCAATATTCAAATAACACAGATCAAACATATCCGTATCCAGAACCTGCACCGGGAATTCTGTGATGACATCATAATAATTATTGGAAAGGATCTTTTCCCTGCAATCCATATCACAATCTCCTCATGATTTGATCCAATCCATTTATTATATACAGAAAGCCTGCCGCAGGTTCCAGGCAGCAAAAAATCCCTGCTTTCTACGGTTTTACTTCATCACTGACTTCCTCCGCCACCAATACCACAGCACTCCTGGGCGGCACCCTCAGTCTGCTTCCAAACTGGAATTCCGTTTCTGCCTCAATGTCCTTCCCGTCCGCGTATTCCACAAATGTATTCACACAGACCTTCCATTTCATATTCTCCGGAAGGCTGGGAAGTTGTATTTCCAATGGATTCCAATAAGCATTCATCCCATAGAAAACAACATCATCTCCTGTATCTTCCATATTTCTTCCTGCATACATAACACCGATCAGTCTGCTGGAGTAATTGGTACGGGCATTCCATGGATAGTCGTTATGAATACTGATGTCCGGAAAACCACAGGCCGCTTCCTTTGTGGACATTCTCAAAATGGTGTGTTTCTTACGAAAAGCAATCATATATCGGAAAAAGTCGTGTATTTCCCTGTATTCCTCCAACCTGTCCCAGTCCAGCCAGGAAATCCTGTTGTCCTGACAGTAGGCATTATTATTTCCGAACTGTGTATTACAGAATTCGTCCCCTGCATAAAACATAGCCGGTCCCCTGCTGCACATCAGAGTCACAAATGCATTTTTCACCATGCGGCGGCGAAGCTTTTCTATTTCCGCATTGTCCGTTTCCCCTTCCACACCGCAGTTCCAGCTGTTGCCGTTATTGTCACCGTCTGTATTGTTCCAGCCGTTGTTTTCATTGTGTTTGCTGTTATAAGAGTAGAGATCATACAGCGTAAATCCGTCGTGACAGGTGAGGAAATTAACCGATGCGCTCTGCCCTCTTTTCAGCGAATCATACATATCTCGGGAACCTGTTATCCTGGTAATAGCTGCCCCTGCCATTCCCTCGTCTCCTTTCAGGAAACGCCGCAGATCATCTCTGTACTTTCCATTCCATTCAGACCATCTGTTGTATGCCGGAAAATGTCCCACCTGATAAAGTCCCGCTGCATCCCATGCTTCAGCGATAAGTTTCACCTTCCCCAAAATGGAATCATAGGCGATTTCCTGTAAAATCGGCGGATTTGCCATTGGTTCCCCGTTCTGGTCCCTTGCCAGAATAGATGCAAGATCGAAACGGAATCCATCTACCCGATATTCTGTCACCCAGTACCTCAGACAGTCGATAATAAATCTCCGTGTCATAGGATGATTGCAGTTCAATGCATTTCCGCAGCCGCTGAAATTATAATAATGTCCGTCCGGAGTCAGAATATAATATATATTATTGTCAATTCCCTTAAAGGAGAAATTGGGGCCATCCTCATTCCCCTCCGCGGTATGGTTAAATACCACATCCAGAATAACTTCAATTCCGTTTTCTTTCAATTCATATATCAACTGCTTCAGTTCGTCCCCCTCATGGTTGTGCTCCACCACGGAAGAATAGCCTGTATTCGGGGCGAAAAAGCATACTGTATTATATCCCCAGTAATTATAAAGCTGAACCCCATCCACAATTCTGGCATTTTCCATCTCATCAAATTCAAAAATCGGCATCAGTTCCACCGCATTGATTCCCAAATCTTTTAGATAGGGAATCTTTTGCCGCAAACCCTCATAGGTCCCCCTGGCAGTCACCCCGGATGATGGATCTTTCGTAAAACCTCTCACATGCATCTCATAAATAACCAAATCCTCCAACGGAATCTCCAGCTGCCTGATATTTCCCCAGTCGAAATTGTTTTCCACTACGCGTGCATGATATACAAAATCTTCTCCGTCTTCAGGCCTGTCTCCCCAATTCCGCTGTCCGGTCACTGCCTTTGCATAAGGATCCAGCAAAATATTATCCTTATTAAAAAGCAATCCCCTTCCCTTGTCATAAGGCCCGTCCAGCTGAAATGCATATTCAAACTCCTCAATCTTCAGTCCGAATACCAGCATGGAATACGTATTTCCGATATGATAAGATTCCGGAAATTTTAATTTTGCATAAGGTTCCGTCTCCTGGGGATGAAACAGGAGCAGTGTACAGCTCGTGGCGCCATGAGAATGAAGTGTGAAACTGACTCCGTTCGACGCCGCTGCCGCACCATCTCTATTGTAAAATCCCGGACGAACCTGAAAGCCGTCTATTTCATCCAGAGGTTGTAATTTAATCCCTCTCTGTGGTCTATGGTCCACAAAATCCATATTTGTTCCTCGCTCCAGTTTGATTTATTTTTTCTGCAAACATTCTTTCACTGTCCTGTCTTTTATAAGTATTCCCTCAATATTTCAGGACAAAACGGGCGCTGCAGGAATAATTCCCACCGCGCCGCGATTCTTTTCTCTTCCTGAGATGCCTTATCATTTTCGTCTGCTTTACTGATTCATATTCTTCTCAATACATGCAACGATAGCGTTCTGTGCAGGAAGTACTTTTCTCAGAATCTCTCTTGCTTCTTCCGGCTGTCCTCCGCGCAGCAGTCCCAGCATCTCACTGTAAGCTGTAAAAATCGGTGTCAATGAGAGGTTCCCGGCAGTTCCCTTGACCGCATGCACCTTCTCGATGACCTCTGTGCAGTTGGCAGCATCGAATTCAGGGTCCACCTCCTGGGCCTTAATCATTTTGACAAAAGATCCCAACAGCTTTATATATAATTTTTCGTTTCCCATAATACGCTTCAGTCCGTCATCCACATCCACGCCCAAAGCTCTCAGTTCATCCAGCAAATTCATTCCGCTACACCTCTTTTCCTTTTGGCTCTCCCTCAAAGCAATACAGAAATCATGCTCCTGCACCTCCGGTTTCCATCAGTACTTTCCGAAACCGTCTCCCAGGGAAATCACCTGTTCATTGGCATTGGAAACAGCCGGGCTGTAGCCTGCGCTCCCTCTGGATACCAGTCCCTGACCATTGCCCAGATTATAAATAGACAGCATCTCACGCATTCTTGACGCCTGATTGGACAGTTCTTCACTGGCAGCCGCACATTCCTCACTGGTAGCAGAGTTGGTCTGTACCACCTGAGACACCTGTGAAATCGCCTGCTCGATCTGCGCTACAGCTGTTGCCTGATAGTTTGAGGATTCCGCAATGCCGTTGATGATATGCTCGCTCTCCTGTACTACTTTGGTGATCTCTTCCATCGCCTTGGCAGTTTCATCCGCAATTTTGGAACCTGCATTTACTTTATCAATAGAATCTTCAATGAGTGCAGATGTCTCGCTTGCCGCCTCAGCACTCTTGGCTGCCAGACTTCTCACTTCCTCGGCCACCACTGCAAATCCTTTTCCCGCTTCTCCTGCCCTTGCAGCCTCAACGGCAGCATTCAAGGCCAGAATATTGGTCTGGAACGCAATGTCCTCGATGGTCTTGATGATCTTGGAAATACTCTCTGAAGCTTTGTTGATATCTCCCATAGCAGATACCATGTTCTGCATCTGTACGTTTCCGCGTTTTACATCGCTGATGGCGCGAACCACCAGGCTTGCGGCAGAATTCGCCTGCTCTGCATTCTGTCTTGTTTTCTCTGCAATCTCATCAATAGAAGCCGTGATCTCCTGAATCGCGCTGGCCTGCTCTGTAGACCCCTGTGCCAATGCCTGGCTGGCGCTGGCTACCTGGGAGGAGCTGACAGTCACCTGGGAACCCGCATCGCTGATATTGCTCAGAGCATTATGGTTATCCTCCACCAGCTTTTTCAGGGAATGTCCCAATACGTCCTCGGTAGATTTGGGATTTACCGTCACAGTCAGATTACCGTTTGATACCTCTTCTGCAATCTTTGCCTGATACTTGATATTGTCCACCACCTTGGTGTATTCATCCACCAGATCGCCGAACTCGTCATTGTTATATTTCTCCAAATGCACATCAACACGTCCCTGAGCAATATCCTTCGCCGCATTGGAGAGCAGCACCAGCGACTTCTCAATCGTCTTAATCAAATCAAACGCAACGAACAGGGTGATCGCAATGGATACCACCAGTGCACCAATGGAAAAAATCATGGAATTCTGGGCTGCAAGATCCCTTGCCGCTTCATCTGCATGGGTGATTCTGCGCATTGACATAATGCCGAATATCACATTAATTGTTGTCAACAAAATCGGAATACAGAATCCCCCGATCAATCTTGTTTTTATTTTCATATTTTTCATTATTTCCTACCTCTCATTCTTCACTCTTTTTTCCCTGTTCCGAATCTGCAGGATCATCATCATACAGCAGCTTCTCCGGATCCAACAGCAGCTTTACCGTATTTCCAACTTTACCAATGCCATAGACATATTTATGATGTGCCTTTTCCGCGCGTCCAATGGTAGGCGGAGGCAGAATATTCTCCTCCCTGATCTCGGCAACCTCGGCAATCTGTTCCACGATCAGTCCCACTGTAGTGGACTTCACATTGATGACAAGAATACATGTCTTGTCATTGTATTCGCAGACTCCCTGTCTGAACCGCAGTCGTACATCCACCACCGGAATAATCCTGCCCCGCAGATTAATCAGTCCCTTGATGTAATCCTCGGTCTCAGGAATCTTGGTTACCTTCTGATACTGAATAATCTGCTGCACATACTGGATCTCAAGGCCGAAATACTCATTTCCGGATTTGAATATCATATACTTGCCCTTCTGTGTATCGCCGCTGTCCTCGCCGACCGCTTCATCCTGTAATCCTAACAATCTGTTCGTCTCATCCATAAGCTTACCGGTCCTTTCCTTTCATTTATTCTACAAGTCCAGGGGCATCCAATATCAGGGCGATACTGCCGTCGCCGAGCTGTGTACAGCCTGACAGGCCCTTGACCTTCTTGATATAAGAAGGAATCGGTTTTACCACAATTTCCTGTTCCCCCACCAGTTTGTCAACCAGAAGGCAGACCTTCCTGTCTTCTACTTCCAAAATCAACATGACGCCGTCTTCCACAGACTCCTGGTATTCCTCCAGTCCATACCATTTACCCAGACGGAGCACAGGAAAACATTCTCCCCGGATCATGACGAATTCATCACCATTGGGTTCATGAACCATCATATCCTCTTTCACGCGGATAAATTGTTTGATCACACCTGTCTCCATAACAAAGGACGAAGTACCCACTTCCATGACGATACCGTCAATAATGGCCAGTGTCAGGGGAATCTTCAGGCTCATGGTACTGCCGGCTCCGGGAGAGCTTTCAATTTCCAGTGCTCCGCCGATAGCCTGTATATTCTGTACCACAACATCCATGCCCACACCTCGGCCGGAATATTCCGTTACCTGCTCATTGGTGGAAAAACCGGGCAGCGTGATAAACTGATATACTTCCTTGTCCGTGTAGGCTGCATCCGGCTTGCTGTCCTCCAGAATTCCCTGCTTCCTTGCCTTTGCCAGAATTTTTTCCCTGTCAAGGCCCTGACCGTTATCCTCCACACAGATCCATACCTTACCTGCTTCGGTTCTGGCGGACAAGGTCACTTTACCCTTCTCCAGTTTGCCGCTGTGGACCCGCTCTTCATTGGTCTCTATACCATGGTCCACCGCATTTCTCACCAGATGCATCAGCGGATCCGAGATATGTTCGATGATATTTTTATCCACTTCCGTGGTATCCCCCACCATCACAAACTCAATATCCTTGCCCAGCTTCCTGGACACATCGAAAACGATACGGTTCATCTTCTGGAAGGTATTGGTCAGGGGCACCATGCGCATGGACATGATTACATTCTGCAGATCCGTGGAAATGGTAGCCAGCTGTGCCGCCGCTTTATTAAAGTTGTCAAGATTCAGCCCAGGCACTTTCAGATCCGAATTCTGCAGTACCACGGATTCGGAAATGACAAGTTCCCCAATCAGATCCATCAGCTGGTCCATTTTGCTCACATTCACGCTGATAAAGGAAGCCTTCTCACCTTTGGGTTTATCCTTTGCCAGTTTCTTCTGCTTTCCGGGTTCTTTGGACTGAATGACGAAATCACCCGGTACGATCTGAGGCTTTTCAGGCTTTTTCTCCTCTTCAGCCGCCTTCTGCGTCTCCTCCTGCTTTGCCTCGATAACTTCCACACTGGATTCCAAATCAATCTGGGGCGCCGGCTCAGAATCACCGAATTCAAAGCCTAACAGGAACTGATTTGCATCACACTCATAGACCTCAACCTTCTCAATGTCATATCCCACGCCGATCAGATCCCGCACTTCCTGTTCGGTACACTGTGCCTGCAGCAGAATGCGGAAGCCGTCCTTAATAATTGCCTCCCCGCTCTTCTCGTCCGTGAGGATATCCTCCGGAGAATACAGGATGTCTTCTGCGATCTCCTTCAGCGCATATACGGTCTTGTACGCATGGACATTCGCCATCTCTGTCTCTGGAAAAAATGTGATAAATATCTTGTAAAAACGGCTGGCACTGGTAGCCACCGGCGCTATGTAGAAGTGCTTCGGCTCCTCATGCACATTCTCAGGCGGTGCGTTTCCCTCCGCCGGTACACCTCCGTTTTTGATCATATTCAAAAATTTGTCCAGGTCTGCAATAATATTGGTGGCATCACCGTCAACGGGGTCACCGCTTCGGATCTTTTCCATCTCGTTGGAGATGAAATCCTCTACTTCCAGCACATGTTCCACCAGTTCCACATGAGGAACATTGTCGGGATGCGATTCTCTCAGGTAATAGAAGACATCTTCCAGTTTATGGGATACAGCGGTTATATTGTCGAACATCATGATGCCCGAAGACCCTTTAATGGTATGCATGGTCCGGAAGATTTCGTTGATGCTGTCTTCGTCAAAGCACTCCGCATCCTTCTGTTCCAAAACTGTCTCCTGAAGCTGTTCAAGCAGCTGGCCGTTCTCAAACAGATACATATCCAACATGCTTTCGGTATTAAAATCGTCAGCCATATTGATCTCCTTTCTTGTTCAAATGAGGTTCAGATCAGATTCAGCTTTTTCATTGCCTGCTCAAACCGCTCCTGATCGATTGGCTTGCCGGAGTAAATGGTACATCCCAGCTCAAATGCCATTTTGACATTCTTCTCTTCATTCAATGCGGTAGTCATAATCACCTTCACTGCCTGCTCGTCGGGAATATTCCTCTGCTTTTCCAGATTCCGGATACCCATAAGCGCCTGATATCCGTCCATAACCGGCATCATAATATCAAGGCATACCAGGTCATAGGGTTCGCCGTCCTCCAAAGCCATCATAAACGCATCCACCGCTTCCATTCCGTCCACGGTGATATCACATTCACCATACTTGGAGAGAAAGCCGGCCATAAATTTTCTTGTCGCGAAATCATCTTCCGCCAATAGAATCTTCATGTTCTTTCTCCTTTACATTTTATTTAATAACGCATATGTCCTCCCAGCGATGTCGGAAAGTTTCTCCTGATATTCCACCGCTCCCAGATCATAAGCAACCTTGGGCATTCCATAAACCACACAGGTGGACTCGTCCTGTCCGATGGTCCTGGCTCCGGCCCTGCGCATGGACAGAAGCCCCTTTGCACCGTCGCCTCCCATTCCGGTCAGTATGATTCCCACTGCATCGGCACCTGCTGCCTTCGCAACAGATTCAAACAATACTTCCACAGACGGACAGTGGCCGTTCACCTTGGGTCCGGCCTTCACTTCTACCTGATAGCCTTCACCTACCTTCACCAGATGCATATGTCTGTCGCCTCCCGGCGCAATCAGCATATGTCCCGGCAACACTCTGTCCCCGGTTTCCGCTTCCTTCACCTGAATCCGACATTGATCATTGAGCCTCTTGGCATACATGGCCGTAAATCCCGGGGGCATATGCTGTACACAGACAATCCCCGGAATATCTGTTCCGTAGTCTTTCACGACACTGAATATGGCTTCGGTCCCACCTGTGGAAGCACCAATCGCCACGATCAGATTACTCTTGCGGGAGGACAGCGACTGCTGCTGCTGCGCCATCACCACCCGCTTGAAATTACCGATCCTGGCAGTGGATGCAATTTTAATCTTCACCAGCAGCTCATTCCGGATGAAGTCTTCCAGCTGTCTGCGGTTGGACACTGCAGGCTTCGCCACAAAGTCCACGGCCCCCGCACTCATGGCGTCAAAAACCTTGTCACTCAGAGAGCTGATCACCACCACCCGAAGCGGATATTGAGGCATCAGCTTCCGCAGAAACTCAATTCCGTTCATCCTCGGAAGCTCCACATCCAGCGTCATGACATCCGGCTTATAGGCCAGAATCGCATCCCTTGCCTCAAAGGGATCTCTCGCTGTGGCCACTACCCTGATCGCAGGATCCTTATTGAGGTTCTGAACCAGCAATTCCCTGAATACAAGGGAATCTTCTACCACTAATACCTTGATTGGCTGCATATATCCATTCCTTCCTTATTTTCTGAATATCGACGGTTGAATGATCTGAAACGGCGTGGTGCTTCTGTCAATGGTTTCGGTGGTTCCGATAAACAGATACCCACCGGGCTCCAGTGTGTCATATACCTTCTGGACCAGCTCCCGTTTCGTCTTTTCGTCGAAATAGATCATCACGTTCCGTAAAAATATAGTGTGCATCTTCTTTTTGAAGGGAAAAGGGTCCATCAGATTAAACTGCCGAAAAATTACCTCCTGCTTCAGCTCCGGTGTGACCTGAAAATGTGTGTCTCCCGCCATGGTCTTAAAGAAACGTTTCTTCCACTGTGGCGGAACACTTTTCAGCTGTTCCGCGGTATAGATACCTGCCAGTGCCTTCTGCAATACTTTGGTGGAGATATCCGTGGCCAGCACTTTGGTATCCCACTGGGATTTCTCCATCCCGAAAAACTCCGCCAGAACCATGGCAATCATATAAGGCTCCTCACCGGAGGACGCCGCACCGCACCAGATACGCAGATCTTTTCTGGCCGCTTCCTTCTGCTTCAGCCAGGGAAGAACTTCACTCCTGAAAAAATCAAAATGCTCAAACTCGCGCATAAAATAGGTATGGTTGGTCGTCAGAAAGTTTACGAGCATCTTCTCCTGATTGCCGGTGCGGTCATGCTCCACTGCATTCATAAATTCATCAAAGCTGTGCCATCCGCCCCGCTTGATATAATTTTCCAGCCGCCCGTTTACGATCACTTTCTTCTGGCTTAAGTCGATTCCGTATCGTTGTTTCATATATACGGATATTCTCTGAAACTCTTCATCCTTAATCACAATTTCTCATACCTCCTGCCGCAACAATGATGTTTCTGAAATAATATCGGCTGTTTTAACATAATTGCCGCGATATTTTTCGGCAAATTCTAAAAATATCGGAATTAAATTTGATCTCCGCCTCCCCATCCATGATTTCCAGTGCTTCTTCTCTGGTATAATGCTTCTTTTCTGTCAGAGCACAGTAAACCTCCACGATGGAGACAATCTGGGCTGCCAGCGGAATCTGATCTCCTGCAAGTCCTTCCGGATATCCGCTTCCGTCCCAGTTCTCATGATGATAATGTGCAATATCCTGTGCCATACTGAGAAATTCATTGTAATCGCTTCCCACATGCAGATCTCCCAGAAGCTTCGCACCGATGGAAGTATGCTTTCTGACTATGGCCATCTCATCCTCCCGCAACGCTTCCGCCTTGTTCAGAAGCTCCCACGGAACCCCGATATTTCCGATATCACAGAGCGGTGCCGCCAGCTCTATGGTATTGATATAAGCATCCGAAATCTGATCCTCAAACAGAGGTGAAAGCTGCATTCCCTGAGCAAGAATACTGCAGTTATGACGCAGCCGCTCTATATGCTCCCGCTGATAACACGAATTTTGCGCCACAATGGCAGCAAGAGCATACAGGACCTCTTTTTTCTCCTGCTCAATCTGCTGCAGCTGTTCCTTTACAGAAGCCTGCAGTCTCCGGTTGGTCTCCTTCAGCTCCCTGTTCGCCTGATAGAGACTTAAATGGACTCCCACTCTGGCCTGCACAATCTCAGGTACAAAGGGTTTTGTGATATAGTCTTCCCCGCCCAGATCAAGTCCTTTCACCACAGCTTCCGGATTGTCAAATGCGGAGATAAAGACTACAGGAATGTTGCGGGTTCTCTCATTGCCCTTCAGAATCCGGCACAATTCATATCCGTCCAGGCCGGGCATGGAAATATCGGACAGCACCAGCTGGGGGCGAAATTCTGCTACTGCCTTCAGGGCAGCTTCTCCGCTCTCCGCAAGCACAGGATGACATCCCATCTCCCGGATAATCTCCTCCAGAATCAGTCTGTTCAGTTCCAGGTCATCAACGATCAGGACCCTGGCCTGATTCCCGTCTCCCCATTCCATGCCCCCACCTCCTTCCGCAATCATCAATCAAAACGACAGGAATTCCCCCGCCTCTGCATTCTCCATAAATCCGGCTGTTTTTGAACCATGCCTCAGACAGCAGCCTGAAGCGCTTCCAGTTTATGATATTCTGTCATCACCTTGTCATAGTCCTCTTTCTGAATTGCCATTTTGAGGCGCAGGACCTGTCTCTTAACATCCGCCGGCGCCTCCTGGGTCAGCTGCCGCACTGTTTCCATAAACATCTCCGCCTTCTCCCAGTTTTCCATCTCCACACTGAGAATCAGCCGGGACAGATTTCGCTTCACGGCTTCCTGATTCTCCTCCGCCGTCCGACCAAAATCCTCGGCCTGGGCCGCCATCTGCATAAAAGCGCTCTTCACATCATCCCCAGCCTCCTGATGGGGGATTTCTTCGGCCCCCACCCACACGGAAAAGGAGAAACTGCTGCCCCTTCCCTTCTGGCTTTCCGCCTCGATCCTGCCGCCCATTAATTCCGCCAGCTGTCTGCAGATACTGAGCCCCAGCCCCGTCCCGCCGTATTTTCGGGAAATGGAAGCATCTACCTGGGAGAAGCTTTGAAACAGTTTATCCATATCTTCTTCTCCGATTCCGATTCCGGTGTCAGAAACAATGAAAAACAACTCCAGCTTTTCCTCGACCTTTGCCGTTCGAAGCACCTGAAGCGTGATTTTCCCCATGGAAGTAAACTTCAGCGCATTGGATAGAAGATTATTGAGTATCTGCACAATGCGCAGTTCATCCCCAATTACATATTCCGGTACATGAGGCGATACCGTCATGAAAAAATCCAGGCCCTTTTCGGTAATCTTGCTGATATGCTGGGCTTTCACATAGTCCAGCATATTCCTGAAATGAAAGCGGCGCGGCTCCAGAACGAACTTTCCCGCATCCAGCTTCGAAAAATCCAGAATATTATTAATAATCTTGTTCATATCTCCGCAGCATCGCTCCACCAGCTGCAGCGTCTTTATGGTTCCCGCATCCTCCACACTCGCCAGCAATTCCCTCACATTGCCGAGAATCCCGTTTACAGGAGTGCGCAGCTCATGTGTCACATTGGCCACAAATTCCGATTTCACCCTGGCCGCCTGCTGTGCTTCCTCCCGCACCTCGGCAATCTCCCTGCCCAGATGCTCCCGCTCCAGAATATCATTTGCCATACAGACATAATAGCCGGAAGTACCGGCACCCTCCAGAATCCGTGCCTCTACCGGAAAGCAAGTCTGATTTCCCCGGTAGGCCACAAGATGCCGAATATCCTCCCCGAAAAGATATTCCGTCTCAAAGCCTTCCTTTGACCTTCTGAATGTATTGGGAAAAAGGGTACTGATATGCTGGCCTTCCAGCTTCTCATATGCCAGCTTTTCCCGCGCCGTCCTGTTGGCATAGAAGAGCTTTCCTGACCTGTCAAACATCAGGATCATCTCCAACGCAGCTTCTATGGAAAATGCGCAGCTTCCTTCCTCTCCCATACCGCTCCTTTCAAACTCCAAAAGCAGCCATCTACCCGAAACCTTCCCAATGGCCGCTCTCAAACTTCATCAGAAAAGGCAGCAAAACGCACTCACTTCTTTGCTGCCTGCCTCTATCACGAAAATTCGAATACTCCAATCATTTCTTTGATATTGAAGAAATCCTCCCTGGCAAGTTCGAAACATTTCAAAATATCCGGAGCAAACTGACCGCATTCACCATTTATAATCATTTCAAATGCCTTCTCATTGGTAAAAGAACTCTTATATACCCTGGGGCTGACCAGTGCGTCATAAACATCCGCCACGGCAACAATCTGGGCACTGAGCGGAATCTCATCGCCAGCCAGGTGATCCGGATATCCCCTCCCGTCCCATCTCTCATGATGATGACGGCAGATATCATAACAATAACGGTAGAATTCACTCGTCCGGTTCCTGTAGAACTTCTCCAGAAGATCACACCCGATGGTCGTATGCGTCTTCATAATATCAAATTCTTCATTTGTCAGACGCCCAGGTTTCAAAAGAATGGCATCCGAAATCCCGATCTTACCCACATCATGCAGAACCGAAGCTCTGGATATCGCATCTACCTGCATATCCGTCAGACCGTACTGTGGGAAATGCTCCTTCAGACACCTTGCCATAAGTCTGGTATAGTATTTGATCCGCTTGGTATGATCCCCTGTCTCCACACTCCTGGATTCCACCACCGAACTCAAGGCATCGATCATAAATTCGTTGGTCTCACGAATTTCCTTCTCCTGTGCCCGGATTGCAATCTCCTGCTCCTTCAGGCGCATCTCCATATTGCGCTTATTCTGATACAGCTCTATAATATTGTTGCTTCTGCGCTTCACAATATTTGGATAGAACGGCTTATGTATCACATCCGCCACACCAAAGGCGTATGCCTTGCCCTCGCTGTCCTGAATCGTCTCTCCGGTAATCAGGATAACCGGAATCTTATTCAGCAGTCCCTTTCCCTCCATATATTCCAGCACCTTGAAGCCATCCATGACAGGCATCACGATATCCAGCAGAATGAGGACAATGTCCTGACCGTTCTCAATCTGCCGGACCGCCTCCTCACCGTTCTCCGCCTCTATCAGCTCGTAGGCATCCTGCTCGTCCTGAAACATTTCCGCAAGTATCACACGGTTTATGTATTCATCATCTACAATTAAAATCTGTTGCTTTTCCATTTTACCACCATTACTCTTCACGTATTCATTCCAGAATCATGATACCACTTTCCCGAATAAATGTCAATTCACTTCCCTTAGATTTTGGCTTGATTTCTGCCGGATACCCCTGCCAGTTCCTGCCATATACAGACCGGCTCCAAATGCGGTTTTACCGGATATTTCCTGCCTATACTTCAAACGGAAATTCCCGGTAACATCCGACGCGCTGTCTGAAGTATTACGCTGTCGGCAGCTACGGTTTCCTCGGTGCCATCGGAACATGCTGTGCTGTACATCTGATGCTGTGAACAGAGTGAACTGTAACTGCCGGTGTGGTCAAACAGCTTTTCATGCATGTTGCGGACTTGATTTTTTATGGAGAAACCAGTATAATAAAACCAGCCCAAAGCGGATGAATAAGCCTATACCGGCAGACAGCCTTACAGGAGGTGAGACATGAATACCCACCATTTTTCTGATATTTCCAGTATTGACTCCTTACAGGAGCTGACAGATTCTCTCGCTGCCGCTCTGGAGGTAAGCATCTGTATCAGAATGCCGGACGGAACACACGTTACCGGCGACAGCCGTTTCGGCAGCTTTTATCATGATGTTCTGGAGCCTTCCTCTGCCGGAAGTACAATCTATGACCAGTTTATCTCTGAACTCTGTGTCTGCTGCGGCGCGGTTCCCTGTATCCGTTACTGTCATTCTGTCGGGCTTGCTGCTGCTGCGGTCAAAATCCTGATCGAGGATGCGCCTATCGCCACGATCGTAGTGGAGGATATCCGCCTGAAAGAAAATTCTGTCAGCGATGATCGATACCGGGAAATTGCCCGTTCCCTGCAGATTGACGAAAAACAGTATCTGGCAGGAATTCACGGACTACCCCTGATTACCGGCATTCGCCTTCAGCATATCCTGAATCTGCTTTCCCTGCTTGCCGGAAAGCTTTGTCAGCTGGGAAGAATGAATCTGAATCTGAAGACCGCCATCAATTCCCTGGAGGATCAGGAATCCCTGTACCAGCAGGAGCGAAACGCTCTGGAAGCACGGGCCGAGAGAGATTCCATGACCGGGTTGTTCAACCGGCGTAAATTTGAAGAAGCGGCCGCCGCCTATGCTCTGCAGAAAGAACGGACCATCTGCATGATTTCGGCGGATGCCAATTTTCTGAAACTGACCAATGACATCTTCGGACACGAAGCCGGCGATATGCTCCTGCAGGCCATCGCAAAGATCATGAAGGATCTGTCGAAAAGCGACTGGCTGGTGGCAAGATGCGGCGGAGACGAATTTCGCGTCATACTGCCTGATACAAAGCTGGAGACGGCGCTTGACTATTGCAGACGTGTTGCCCGGAACTGCCGCCATGATAAAAGTCTCACGCTGCCCCTGTCCGTAGCCTTGGGCGCCGCGGAATGGAACAGTGAGACTGAGACTCTTCAGGACTGCTTCTCCAGAGCCGATGCCAAAATGTATCAGAACAAAACGGCCCTGAAACATGAGCTTCGTATCCCTGACTACATATTGAACCGACTGTATGACAGACAGATTCTCAACAAAGAAGTGGTGACCTGTACCGCCGAAGTAACCTACCGCTTTGCCAGACATCTCGGCTTTACAAAGGAACACGCAAAGGAAATCAGCCTGGCTGCCCGGTATCAGGACATCGGCATGGCTAAGCTGCCGGAATCTTTTGTCATCCGGGGACAGTCCAGAACGGAAGAAGAAACCACCCAGATGCACATGCATGTCACCCATGGCTATACCATGGCAAGACAATTCGACGAACTTTACAAAATTGCAGATATCATCCTCTATTCCCATGAAAGCTGGAACGGAAAAGGGTATCCCGGAGGTCTGACAGGGGAGCATATCCCGATAGAAGCCCGAATTCTCCGGATTACCAGCGACTATGTCTACCGCACTCACCCCACCATAAGGGGCGGTTACTATACTGCGGAGGAAGCCCGGCAGAAAATGGAAGCTGACAGCGGCGTTCTCTATGATCCGAAGCTCTCTTCCCTGTTTCTTGATTATCTGGCGGCAGCGGAATCGGCAGGAGACAGCACCAGGGAATAACATACAGGAACAAAAAATTCAATGGAAATGCAAAGGGGCTGTCACGGCAGCCCCTTTTGATTCCCTCTTTCGGTGAAATTCAATCCTTCTTTTTCATATCTTTCAGAATGGTAGTGATCTTAATCGGATTCCCGTACCGCAGAGTACCCATCCGATAGATCTTTGCCCCCAGAACTCCTGCCCCTACAATAGAGCCTGCCAGAATAAGGAAGGATACCACAATCTCCCAGGCCGATACTGTACCCATGGCAATCCGTGCAAACATGGTACTGTAGGAACTGACCGGCAGGAAAGAAAGCACCTTGATGATCTCTCCGTCTACATTATTCAGCTGCATCAGGGAGAAGAAATAAACTGCCATAATCACTATCATAAGTCCGGAAACACTCTTGCTGATATCCTCTGTCTTACTGACCAGGGCTCCCATGGCTCCATAGAGAAAGGCATAGAACAGATATCCCCCCAGGCCGAAGAAGGCAAACGCCAGCAGCACCTCACCAGGAATATGCAGGAACATATCCAGCTGGCCTCCCCACTGCGCTCTGTTGATCTGGTAGGAGAGCAGAACCGCCCCCAGCACCACTCCCATCTGAAATACCCCGCCGATAGCTCCTGCAATCACTTTGCCAAAGAGCAGACTGTTGGAGGAAGTACTTGTCACCAGCACCTCTATGGCCCTGTTGCTTTTCTCGTTTGTGACGGAGACCGCTATCATCTGTCCGTAATACACAATCAGCATGAAGACGATAATAATCAGCACATAACTGTACCAGTAATTGCTCTCCGTATCTTTATTTAAAACCACCTCTGTTGCAGTCACCGGCACATCATACATGGCTGTAATCTCCTCCAGGTTCCACCCGGAAGCCGCACAGACATCCATACGGTAAAACTGTTTCATCGCCTGTTCAAAAGCCGCCGCATTGCTGTCTCGCATAGCCTTATTGAAGACATAGTATTCGTACTGTGTCGCTCCTGTCACCACAAATCCGGCTTCTGCCTCCTGCGCTTCCACAGCCGCTCTCAGCTGCGCCTCATCCGCCGCTTCCTGCCATTGGCTCTCCGGGAAAAACCGGGCCAGAACTTCCGGCTTCACCACACCTGCCTGGTCCAGATAAAGGAACAACTCCTGTTCCTCCTGGTCCGCATCGGATGCATCTTCGCCCTCTCCCACTACTTTTACGCCGGTAAAACCGGACATATCCACAAAGCGGGGCAAACACAGCAATGCCGCTCCCAGCACCGCCAGAAGTACCGTCAACCCCATAAACAGCCTGTTTGTAAAATACTCCTTCAGTTCATAACACAGAACGATCGTAAACTTTCTCATGCCTCTTCACCTACCTTACTCACAAATATATCATTCAGGGATGGTTCATACCCGCCGAATTTCTCCACTTCCACATCGGACTTTACAAGCTGCTCCATAAATCTGCGCCTGTCCGTCCCTTCCTTCAATTCCAGAATCAGAAATTCCTTCTTTCTGCCGGAAACCTTCACAAACGCATTCCACTCCCGCTCCGTCTTCTCTGCCAGGGCATCCAGGGTATAATTCTCGGCAGCGAGCATCAGACGGTTCCTGCCATATTCCTTGCGGATCTCCTTCAGCTCCCCAGACATTACTACCTCCCCATGGTCAATTACGGCAATCTGATCACAGAATTCTTCCACGTAACTCATCTGATGACTGGAAAAAATAACCAGATGGTTATCCCTGATCAGCTCCCCCACCACATCTTTCAAAATCTGTGAGTTCACTGGATCCAAACCACTGAAAGGCTCATCCAGAATCACGATCTCCGGGTTGCACACCAGAGTTGCCGCAAGCTGCACCTTCTGCTGGTTGCCCTTGGACAGGGTCTCCAGCTTTCGGGGTGCATATTCCTTCACTTCCAGTCTGTCAAGCCATTTGCCGGCACTCTCCTTTGCCTCTGCCGGCTTCATCCCCCTCAGGCAGGCCAAATAGATCATCTGGTCCATCACAGTCCTTTTGGGATATAGTCCTCTCTCCTCGGGCAAATAGCCGATCTGGTGCCTGGAGGGCATAAACTTCCTGCCGTCCAGCAGAATCTCCCCGCTGTTGGCATGAAACACATCCATCAGAATACGGATCGTCGTGGTCTTACCTGCCCCGTTCCTGCCCAGCAGCCCCAGCGCCTTCCCGCTCTCTACCGCAAAACTGACACCGTGAAGCACCTCCTTTTCTCCGAAATTTTTACGAATCTCCTTGACTTCTAATTTCATATTGCTCCTTTCTATTCCGATTCCTCCATGTGTGTATCTTCTGTACAAATTGTCCGCACCGGGAAGCCGGAACCATTCTCATTTTTCTCCGGTCATCTCCGGAACAGACACGGAAAATGCATTTCCTGTGTCCAAAATAAAGCCCCCTCCGCAATTTTCCTGCGGCTGAAAACAGTTCCTGCTCCGGACCGCATATATGTCCTGTATGGTTTATACCCCCCCTGTCAGGATTTTTCGCCCATCTGTCAGCTGTTTTTCCAGGCGCCTGGTTTCCTCCAGCAGCAGCGCCATTCCGTTCTCTGTGATCCGGTAAGTCTTTTTTCCGTTTTCCGGCACCACCGCGATCATACCGTCGGCCGCCAGACGACCCACCATGGTGTAGAGCGTTCCTGTTCCCAGGAGTATCCTGCCCACTGTCAAAGCATTGACATATTGTATAATGGCGTATCCATGCCTGGGCTGGATGACGGCCAGAAGGGTATAATAAATGGTCTCTGTCATGGGTATGTATTTTTTTCGCAGTGTATCATCCAATACAACGACTCCTTTCTGTGTTTTTCCGACATATGAATCCTTTGCACTGTAACATTAAGACTGCATTATTTCATATCTCGTTAATCCGGACACCAAACCTGTCTCTGGTCCATATATAGACTCTCGCCATATCGCCATGCGATATGTCTATGCAAAACATGTCGCGTCTCGACATGTTGAGGTTAGATATAGCATAACACTGCTGCGGAATGTTGTCAATGGGGAAAAAAGAACTTAAGATTTATTCGATATGACGTAAATAATCCAAAATGTGATAAGCCATAAGATAATCAGTGCCTGATTTCCGCACCAGCACAAGGCTGAAGAGGAAGGCGGTGCTGCGGATATGCCTGCCGGCGACAACGCAGTACTGGTGCGGACAAGGGAGGACACACAGCTGTCGAAAAGCAATTTTCAGACTTTCAGCATGCTCTAGTCCCGTCTCTCATCTGTACTGTCATAAGTCTCACAGAATCTGGCTGCAAAAGAAGGTTTTTCACCGGCTGCATAGAAATGAGAAATATCCCCAAAGGCACTTACCCGAAAAGATGCCCGGCCCGGCCGACGTTCCTCAGAATACAACGTGGTCACGGAAGCCGGTGCCGCACAGGTGTGATGCCACAGGATCATGGGGGACACATTCATCAGCCGGCTCAGCAGTACACATTCCAGACCGAAATGGCAGAACAGCACAATGGTATCCCTGTTGGGTCTCTCCGCCCTGTAGAACTCGCCTTCCCGAACATAGCCATGCTGTGCCACCAAAGCATCAAAATTTCGGATCACGCGCTCATACGCTTCTCCTACTCCTCCCTCCTGCATGACTTCGGTCCGGGTCCACCTGTCCCGAAGGAAATAGTCTCTCTCCGATGTCCAGTCCTCAGGCAGCCAGTCCCACACAATGGCTTTGTGCCCGCCCTTCACATCGGGTCGATTGATCTGGGGCGGAAATTCCCGAAGCCAGTCATATACAATGGCTTCCCGATTCATTTTCTGCAGCGTAAGAGAGGCTGTGTCCCTTGCCCGACCCAGAGGGGATACATAAAAAGCCTTCACCTCCAATGCCGAAATCCTTTCCGCCAGAAGCGCAGCCTCTCTCCACCCCTTTTCCGTAAGAGAATCTCTCTCGTAATCCGGATCTCCATGTCTGATAATCAATATACGCATCTTTTTTCCTCCGTATTTTGTACTTTTGTCTCACACTTCACACCGCCACATCCAAAACCATCATCAACACAAAACCTGCTGCCATACTGACAGTACCCAGCTTCCCTTTTTCACCGGAACAGGCCCCTGGGATCAGTTCGTCTGCAGCCACATACAACATCGCCCCCGCAGCAAATGCCAGCAAATATGGCAGTACAGGGATCACAAGCTCCGCCAGAAGAATGGTGATCAATGCCCCGACCGGTTCCACCGCTCCGGATAATACCCCTGTCCGAAACGCCTTTGTCCGGGATATCCCCTCATTTCTAAGAGGCATGGAAATGATGGCACCCTCGGGCAGATTCTGAATAGCGATACCTGCTGACAGCATCATGGCGCCTGCCATGGTAATACCCGTATTGGCCGTCATCGCCCCGGCAAGCGCCACCCCCACAGCCATTCCCTCCGGAAGATTATGAAGAATCACAGCCAATACCAGCATAGTCACTTTCCGGCTGCTGTTTGGAGCCCCGATCTGCCTGCTGCATCCTGTCGCCTCATTTCCGGCAGAACACGTCCCTGTGTCCAAAATATGGTCTGCTCCCTGCATACGTGAAACCAGATGATCCAACATAAGCAGAAAAAACACCCCGGCCAGAACCCCCGCCGCTCCGGGAACCCAGGCTGTCTTCCCCTGTTCCGAAGACATTTCCATCGCCGGAATCAGAAGGGACCATACCGATGCGGCGATCATGACTCCGGAGGCAAATCCCAGCAAAATCCTCTCAAGCCCCGGATTCATCTTCGCCTTCATACCAAACACCATCGCTGCCCCAAGCGAAGTCCCCAGAAAAGGAATTGCTATAATTGCAACTTCATCCATATCCGCTCCCATCCGCCCGCTTCAGTCAACCCGAACTTGCCTCCGCCCCTGGTTTCGTTTCCCACTGATACGGCGGAAAGCCCGGCTGCGGACTTTCCGCCACTCTGAATTATTGTATGTGGTCACGCATGTATAAGGTGCAGCATTTGGATCGGAAATTTTCCGGAAAATGATAGGATTCCTATGGCCTAACCTTCAGGCACCGGATGGCATTCAGCACAGCCAGCACCATGACTCCCACATCTGCAAAGATGGCAATCCACATGTTCGCAATGCCGAAGGCACCCAGCACCAGACAGACTGCTTTGATTCCAAGAGCAAATACTATGTTCTCATAGACAATCCGCAGACATTTCCTGGAAATCCGTATAGCCAGTGCCAGCTTCATGGGATTGTCGTCCATGAGTACAATGTCTGCCGCCTCTATGGCCGCATCGGATCCCAGGGCACCCATGGCTACGCCGATATCCGCCCGGGAAAGCACAGGGGCATCGTTGATGCCGTCTCCTACAAACGCCAGATTTTCTCTGCCGGATTTCTGTGCCAGCAGTATCTCCACCGCCTCCACCTTATCTCCGGGCAGCAGTTCGCTCCTGACTTCATCTACTTGCAGCAAACCGGCCACATGCTCTGCCGTCTTTTTGCCGTCTCCGGTGAGCATCACAGTCTTCTTCACCCCTGCTGCCTTCAGAGCGGCAATGGCTTCCCGGGACTGCTCTTTTATCACGTCGGATATCAGAATATATCCCGCATAAATGCCGTCCACTGCCACATGGACCACGGTTCCGATGCCTACATTTTTCTCATAAGAAATCCCCAGACTCTCCATAAGCCGGAAATTTCCCGCAGCCACGGTATGGCCATCCACCAATGCAGAAACACCGCGGCCGCCGGTTTCCTCCACCCGGCTCACCTTACTCATGTCGATTTCCTGTCCGTACGCTTCCCGCAGGCTTTTGCTGATGGGATGATTGGAATAGCTCTCCGCATACGCCGCCAGTTCCACCAGCCTGGCTGACGGCAGCTTTTCCACCAAAGCACCATCTTCCGCTATCCCGGCAGTCTCCGGCGCAGCCGATACCGTTCTCCCAAATTCCGGTGAAACCTGCACCTGGGTCACCTGAAATACCCCTCTGGTCAGCGTCCCTGTCTTGTCAAATACCACATACCTGGTAAGGGCCAGTGCCTCCAGATAGTTGGATCCCTTTACCAGAATGCCGCAGGCCGACGCCCCGCCGATGCCTCCGAAAAAGCTTAAAGGAATGGAAATTACCAGGGCACAGGGACAGCTGATGACCAGGAAAGTCAATGCCCGGATAATCCAGGTACTCCAACCTGCCGGATTGCCCATCAACAGGTTCATCACAGAGGGCACAATGGCCAGGGCCAGGGCACTGTAGCAGACCGCAGGCGTATAATATCTGGCAAATTTCGTGATAAAATTCTCCGTGCGTGCCTTCTTCATACTGGAATTCTCCACCAGATCCAGAATTTTGGATACAGTGGACTCTCCAAACTCCCTGGTGGTTCGAATCCGCAGAAGACCGGAGATATTCACACAGCCGCTGATGACTTCGCCGCCGGTTTCCACTTCCCTGGGAACGCTTTCCCCTGTAAGTGCGCTGGTATTCAGGGTGGAGCTGCCCTCCACCACCACACCGTCTATGGGAATCTTCTCTCCCGGCTGCACCACAATAACGGTTCCAACCTCCACTTCATCAGGGTCTACCTGCTCCAGACTGCCATTCTCCCCCTCAATATTGGCATAATCCGGCCGGATATCCATCAGCGCGCTGATGTTGCGCCTGCTCTTTCCCACTGCCACAGCCTGAAACAATTCTCCGATCTGGTAAAACAGCATAACCGCCACACCCTCGGCAAATTCTCCCTCCATGCCGTTGGCCTCATGATACACCCCCAGCAGCATGGCTCCTACAGTGGCCACCGCCATGAGAAAATTTTCATCAAAAACTTCCCCGTGTAAAATACCCAGCGCCGCCTTCCGCAGGATGTCATATCCAATGATCAGATAGGGTACCAGATACAGCACCAAACGCAAATACCCTTCCGCCGGCACAAAATGCAGCATCACCATCAACACCGCAGCCGCTATAATACGATAGAATACTTTTTTCTGCTTCTTCGTCATTCTCTCTCACCTTACTTTTTCTTTTTCCATCCCTTGATTTGTTTTCCGTTTAATTCAGTATGTTTTATCATCTTCCATAATGGTTATTCCAGAATTCTATTTGTCTTTGATCAGATTCCGCTTCCCCTTACAGAAAAAGGAACCGCCCTGCGATCCCTTTCTGCAAAGGAACTGACTGCAGTCCCCGCAAACTGCCTCTGCCCTCCTGACAGTCTCAATCTAAAAAGATCTCACAGTCATCCTCCACCTTTTTGCAGGCACTGCGAACTCTTTCCATTACCGCCCGTTCCTCTGCGCTCTCCGCAAACTCCACTTTCATCTTCTGGGTCATAAAGCTCACTGTCGCCTCCTGTACCCCCTCCACTTTCTTCGCCGCTTCCTCCATTTTCAGCGCGCAATTGGCACAATCCACCTCAATCTGATACGTTTTCTTCATGGTAATTCTCCTCCTTCATTTTGCAGTGTCAGGTTATTTATTTCTTCCCTTTTTTTCATATGAATTATTGTTCATATGTTTATATTACCACAAATTCCGGAAATGTCAATACCGAATCGTATATTTTCAAAAAGTCTGCATACACCGCAAAAAGGCTGCCGCAACTCCTTCCTGCAGCAGCCCCATCCCCTGGGATACCATTCCAAAATGCAATACATGCAGCATACTTCTTATTCCAAATCTGCCAGATGGCCCCCGGCCCTGACTGATCCCATCTCAGTTCCACCACCAGCGCCGGACGGTCCACATGCTTTTTCGGCAGATAAGCCACATCCGCAAGCCCTCTGTCTGAAGAAAGTTCTATAATAGAGCCGATCTCCCGATTGGGAATAAAAACCTCTCCTCTTCTGTGCCTCAGCTGCCGCTGATCTGCTTCAGACGATCCGGATCCTCCAGGATCTGATTGCTGCGGATATCAATGATAGGGCCCCCTGTGCCCTGAATATATTCTCTGGTGATGGTGACCCTGCCGATGTTGTCGTCCTTGGGAATCTCATACATAATATCCAGCATGAATTCCTCAATGATGGAACGCAGGGCTCTGGCGCCGGTATCCCGTTCCATGGCCTTATCCGCAATGGCCTCCAGCGCATCCTCCGTGAACTCCAGCTTCACCTCATCCAGCTCCAGCAGCTTCTGGTACTGCTTCAAAATAGCATTCTTTGGCTCCTTTAACACCTTTACCAGCATCTCTCTGGTCAGTCCCCGAAGTGTAAAGATAATGGGAAGCCTTCCGATGAATTCCGGAATCATGCCGAACTTCCGGATATCCTCCACCGTCACCTTCTCCAGGATATTCTTCTCCTTGTCGTACTTATCCCGCAGCTCAGAGTTGAAGCCGATAGACGCGCTCTTCCGCAGACGCTCCTTGATTACCTCCTCCAGGTCCGGGAACGCGCCGCCGCAGATAAAAAGTATATTCCGGGTATTCACTGTGGCCAGGGGCACCATGGCATTCTTGCTGTTGGCACCCACGGGAACTTCGATTTCCGCTCCTTCCAGCAGCTTCAGCATCCCCTGCTGCACACTCTCGCCGCTGACATCCCGGCTGTTGGTATTCTTTTTCTTGGCAATCTTGTCGATTTCGTCAATGAAAATAATGCCCCGCTCTGCCTTCTCCACATCATTGTCCGCCGCTGCCAGCAGCTTGGATACCACGGACTCGATGTCGTCTCCGATATATCCTGCCTCGGTGAGGGATGTGGCGTCAGCGATGGCCAAAGGCACATCAAGCAGCCTGGCCAGAGTCTTTACCAGGTAGGTCTTGCCGCAGCCGGTGGGGCCGATCATCAGCATATTGGATTTCTCAATTTCGATATTGTCCATGGTGCCTGTAGCGACACGTTTGTAGTGATTGTAAACCGCCACGGAAATCACCTTCTTGGCATGCTCCTGACCCACAACATATTCATCCAGACTTGCCTTGATCCTGTGTGGAGCGGGAATATCCCGGATATTCAATACCGGCTCCTGCTCCCCTTCCTTTTTCTTCTTCTTTTTCAGTTTCTGCTTGTTGGGGATGCCGCCGTCTCCCCGCAGATCCGCCAGATTCACAAAGCTGATATTGGGAAATCCGCCCTGCCTGGACAGCTGATCCAGATCCTTCTGCAGCTGGGGATTGTTTAACATCCCCTGATAGTCAAACTGGCTGACTGTCTCCATTGTCCTGTGCATACAGTCGTCACAGACACAGATATTGTTGGGCAGCTTGAACATCCTGCCCGCCTTGCTCTCCGGACGACGGCAGACAAAGCAGACATCTTCATAGTCTTTATTATCACTTTTCCCTGCGTTCTTCGCAGCGGAGGCATCCGGATGCCCTTCCGTCAGGTCTGTTTTGTCCTCTCCGCCCTTTTTCTCCTCTGTAGTGCCTTCGGTCTCTTCATTTTCCTCATATAAATCTGACATCTCTATGTTTCCTCTCTTCCGTGCTGTCCGTTTTCCTCTTGCAGCATGCCGAAAAATCTTTTCCTTTTAAGCCGCTTCAAAACAATTTCTCCCCTTCCGGCAGCTGACGACATCCCCCGGTCCGGACCACACCGTTATTTTCTCTCCTGCTTCACTGTCCGCATCCCCGAAACCGCACAATGTCCCCCCTAAATTACACGAGTTCTTTTGATACAATTCCGTATTATCAGTATACTGGAAAATCGTCATCTATACAAGTGAACTTTTTCTAAAGAAAGATTTCACAACGTCCTGAAAAAGCTTTCAATAGAACAGAAAACAGCCGTCCTTTCGGTGTCTCCTTCCCGGTACGGCTGTTTCCCATCTTTCTTTTCTTTGTTTTTCCTTTTTTATTTATTTGCAATTAGAAATTATCTGTTTTCTTCCGGCCAGTCTCCCAGAGTCACTTCCAGTTCAATATCCACATACTCCCCGTTTTCCACACGTTTCACTGTAACTTTCACAGTCTCTCCCGACTTGTAATATTCCATTGCCTTCATCAGTTCCTCGGAAGAGGAAATCTTCTGTCCATCCAGCTTTACCAGCACATCCCGTCTTTTGATCCCTGCCGCCTCCGCTGCGGTATCTTCAAATACCTGGGCAATGTACACCCCCTGAGGAATACCGAACTGTTGGGCCATGGCACTGTCAACCGTCTGAGGAGAGATTCCCATATAACCCTTTTCCTCCTCGGAAGCTTTCTCGGTTCTGGTCTGGCGCTCCATCAGATCAGCGATAATGGGACTGGCAGAACTGATGGGGATAGCATATCCCATGCCTTCTACACCGGTAGCCTTGATTTTGCCGGAGTTGATGCCGATGACTTCCCCGGTGATAGTCAGCAGAGCACCGCCGGAATTGCCGCCGTTGATGGCCGCATTGGTCTGAATATAGGAGCCTGTAGTACCATCCTCATTGGTCACCTCACGGTCCAGGGCGCTGACGATGCCATTGGTCACGGACTGACCGTTCCCCAGAGCATTGCCGATTGCGATAACGGGCTGGCCCAGTTTCAGGTTGTCGCTGTCCCCCAGAGTGGCAACGGTAATGGCCTTCCTGGTTTCCTGGGACAGACTCTCCAAAGGTACCGCAATCACTGCCAGATCCATCTCCGAATCCTGTCCCTTAATGTTCGCCTCCGCGGTAGTACCGTCGATGAAGGTTACCTCCAGAGAATCCGCATTCGCCACCACATGATTGTTGGAGACGATCAGCAGTTCACCGTCCTTCTCCTCCACAATGATGCCGGACCCCGCCGAAGGCAGCGACTGCTGATAGGTATATCCCCAGAAAGATGTGGTCCTGGTGGAAGTATTGACGATAGACACCATGGCAGGCATCACGCTTGCCACCACATTGGAAATATCATCACTGACATAGGTCACGTAGTTGATACTGTCCATCTTAGCATCGCCGGGCAGATTCTCCCCCTGGGAAGTCTCTGTGGAAATGACTTCCTGGTTTGCCGGAAGCAGTCTGCCGGCCCCAAGGTGTACTGCATAAAACCCTGCCCCGGCAAATGCTCCGAACGTGATGCCCAGTCCCATGCTGATTACAAATTTCCGGAAGGTTCCCTTCTTTTTCTTCTTTCCGTCGTCTCCTGCAGCAACCGGATTGTATATCGTGTTGTAGGCGCTGCCTGTCTGATAAGATGTGTAACCACCATTTTCTGAATTGGAATAAATTTCGTTTTCGTACATAATGACTACCTCTCTTCTTATTAATATTGTGTAAGTTGTTGTTTCATCTTTATGCACTTCAGTATAGCTTCCAATTGTGATGAAATTGTGTTTACAAAATGAAGTGATTGTGAAAAATAAATACCGTTTCAGCTCCCCTTTTGTTTTTGTACAGCTTTATTTTATGGCTTCGGTCCATATGCCCTTCCAGTATTGTTTATTTGCAGTAATCTTTAGAACCAGAGCCCGGGGCAGTTTTTTGTAATGCCTGCCCAGAAGATAACCTGCATATTTAAAGGCACATTGCAGACAGAATGCCGGAAATCTGTATAAACGCTTATGGTCCTTCAGGAACTGCCAGGTCTGCGCCACAAACTTTCTGCCTTCGGCCTCAGACGGAATATCCGCAAAAACTTCCGGATGTTCCGCCTGGGAAACACCCAGATCAAAATTGCGGCGCAGCTGTTCCACATTCGTATAGTCATGTGAGTGGATCACCTGTGCCCCGGCCTCATAGGCAACGGCATACCCGGCTCTGATCATAGATGCCGCATAGATCATATCTTCATTAAATATCGTATGATGAACAAATCCTCCCAATTTATCGTATATATCCCTTCGGTAAGCCGCACACACATTGGAACAGAAGAAGGTTTTGATGCCCAATTCCTTCAGGTCGTCCAGCGTCTTGTATCTGGATTGCTGCGGGTAGTTGAACATGCGGGACATTTTCTCAAATTCCGAGGAAGCCTCCCCGGGAAGCTGTCTGGCGTAGGCCGCGGCCGTATTTCCCGAAAGATGCTTTATCAGATTTTCCACCAGCCGGGTATCCGCCGGCATGGCGTCCTGAGTCATGCAGATGAACAGCTCCGCATCCGAATACTGCACCCCCTGATGCCTGGTTCCGCCATGATCAAACTCCGCCTTTGGAAGGGAATGGATCTCCACATTGGGATATTTTCGGGCAAAATCCACCTGGTCCGTCAGCTTCTGCCAGTGCGTCTTGTTCTGACAGGCCGCTTTCTCCCATGAACACACTTCCTCTGTATTCATAAGAATTATCTTTCGGACTGATATGGTCTGGTTTTCCAGTCTGTCCAGCAAGGTCAAAAGTTCCCTTCCCGGTTTATAGACAGGTATGATAACATCAGTTTTCACTCTGGGCACCTCTTTTCATATACAAAGAGACTGCCGCAATCGTTTCTGCGACAGCCCCTTTTGTCTCTGATTTTACTTTTTCAGGTACTGGTTTGTTTCGGATTTGATAATCACATCATAATCTTTTATGTTTTCTGTTACCTCATAATCCATATCGTCAAACAGGAACTGGTGCAGCCATACCACATTTTCCTCCAGATTCTGGGGAATAATGCAGCTTCCCTTGGCACCGATGTTACCGGTGGTCCGCAGCTCTTCAGTAGGAAATCCGGCTTCCTCCGCTATACTATATTTCGTAATATTTCCCAGCAGCTCCAGAATATCCTTTGAGTCAATACTGGTATAAATATCGCCGATACAGTCATTAAATACTTTGGTCAAAGTGGTCAGATCCGTCTTCTTCGCCTGTTCCTCGATTGCCTTCAGCACGCTGCGCTGACGGGCTGTACGTTTGAAGTCGTCTCCGGCAGTGGCACGGATTCGACAGTATGCGGTAGCCTGGAGTCCGTTCACCAGCTGATATCCTGCCTCCTTGATCGGTGTATAATCACACTTTAAAACCGAAGATACACCGATCTGATAGTTATTCAGATGGGACACTTCCTCTGCACTGATATCCAGATAGATACCGCCCAGACCGTCAATCACACTGCTCAACCCCTTGTATCCCACAGCCACGAAATCCTTGATATCCATATCCAGGTTCATGTTCAGCATTCTGACCGCCTGCTCTGCTCCGCCTGCCGCATAGGCGGTGTTGCACTTCCAGTAATATTCCGACTGTCCTTTATAGGGCCCAATGTTCAGATAAGAATCCCGGTACACACTGACCAGCCTGATATCTCCTGTATCCAGATTGATACTGGCGATCATGATTGTGTCACTTCGACTTCCCTTATAAAGCTGACTCTCGGTCTCCGCATCCAGACCAAACAGAGCTACATTCATATAGCCATGCATGGTACCGCCTTCTTCCGTCTTCTCAATGACTTCCGTGGGAATCGCCAGATTCTTCGGGTCCAGATTCACCATCTTAGGGCCCTCACTGGTCTTGTTCATCACCAGATAGAGTATCACCACCATAATCAGGATAATGATAATCTCAAATGCAAAGAGCACCATTTTCCTCTTCTGCCTTGCCGCGCGTTTTGAATTCCTTCTTCCTGCCGTTGCCATAATACTTCTCCTCTTTCCTCCTGCAGCCCTCTTTCCAGGGCTCTGCTGTCGTTAATACGCATTTTTATTAATAAATCCTGTAAAAAAGGTCATCAGGATTATTTTCAGATCCAATCCCAAAGTCCAGTTCTCGATGTAGTACAGATCATATTCAATCCGCTTCCGAATCGAAGTATCCCCCCGCAGACCGTTGACCTGAGCCCATCCTGTAAGCCCCGGACGCACCTGATGCTTTACCATGTATCTGGGAATCTCTTCCTTAAATTTCTCCACAAAAAGCGGCCGTTCCGGCCTGGGTCCCACCAGGCTCATATCCCCCTTCAGTATATTAAACAGCTGTGGCAGCTCATCAATACTGGTGCGTCTTAACAATTTCCCCACCGGTGTCACTCTGGGGTCATTCCGCACGGTCCATGCCCGTTTCTCTTCACCGGGAGCCTGCCGCTCCATACTGCGGAATTTATACATATAAAAAGATTTATTGTGAAGCCCTACTCTCTCCTGTCGGAAAATAACCGGCCCCGGACTGGTTATTTTCACCAGCACTGCCGCAAGCAGCATAATGGGAGATGTCACTGCGATTCCGAACAGTGCCCCCACAATGTCCACCATTCGCTTGATGATGATATTTCCTGTGTTCGTCAGAGGCACATACCTGATATTAATCACCGGCAGCCCCATCAGATCCTCCGTGTAAGGTTTCGTTGGTATTAAGCTATTGTAGTCGGGAATGAACTTTGTATGCACGCCCGACTTCTCGCAGACGGAAACAATGCTTTCCAGATTATGGTAATCTTTCAGGGACAGGGAGATGGCGATCTCGTCCAGTTTGTTTTCCGGAAGAATGACATTCAGATTCGCCAGTCTGCCCAATACCTTCACCCCTTTGTAAAGGGTTCCGGCCGGAACATGATCATCCAGAATGCCGCATGCCACATATCCCCACTGAGGGTTGTCCGTCAGCCTGTCAATGTATTCCTCCGCCGCCCGGGAATACCCTACCAGAAGTATATGTTTCAGATTATATCCCCTGCTTCTGATGGTGCGCAGTCCCTTGCGCAGAGCCAGACGGAAACAGGATGTGAAAAACACGTTAAAAAAATAGAAAAACACCATCACGGACCTGGAGTAATTGATTTCCCGTATAATCATATACAATATAATGATTAACGTCAGGATCCCAATGGTATTTGCCTTGACTACCCCATAGATCTCAAAGCGACGCCGTACAGTCCTCTTGGGTGCATACATACTGCAGGCATAATACAGCAGCATATAAATGGGGACGATAAAGGGCAGCAGCTTAACATACTCACCCCCAGGCAGTACACCGATTCCCGGCCCGTCCTCCAAAACATAAAATTTAAAATAATAGGCCGACATAAAAGATACCGCCGTAATGGCAGCATCCAACATTACCATCGCTCGGTTAAATACTTTCTGATTATCTTTTATCATAAGCGCCACCTACGGTACTACCTTACAATATTATTATGAAAAAAGCAACTTAGGATTTTATGAAGCTGTTTCTTAAGATTTCTTAAGAAGTCTTATGGTATTTACATAAAGCTGCCATTGAACGGCCAGATAATGACCCAGATTTTTCCATTGAAACGGCACTTTCCGTGCTCTTCCGGATTGGGAGCAGATCTTCTCCAGCCCCTTCCCCAACCCTTTCAGATATGCTCTCCCCATGGCCTTTTTATGGAAAAACAAGAATTTGACGATAAAACCAACACATAAAAACGGCAGATTCCAAACCCACTGCAGCACCGGCATATTTTTCCCAATGACATAGACAGAGTTCGCCGCCGCTAACTCCGTCTTCCACAGGTTGTACCGGGAACCGCTGGAAGCGCTGCCGTAATGGATTACCCGGGCCTCCGGCTCATAATAACTGCGGTATCCATGGAGACGGGCCCGGTAACCAATGTCCAGATCCTCCAGATAGGCAAAATGGTTCTCGTCAAAAAGGCCGATCTCCTCCAGAATGCGCCTCCTGTAAATGGCGGCTCCGCCGCAGGCTGAAAAAATCTCGGCCGGTTGATTATAAGCCGCCGCGTGCCTGCCCTTCCCCCGGGCATAGGCCCAGCCAAGGACGCAGTATCGGTCTCCGGCATCATCAAGCAGATCCGGATTGTCCCACATCAGCATTCGGGCACTGACGGAAAATGCTTCCGGCCTGGCCTCTGCGGCATCGTACAGAGCCCGGACAAAACGGGGGGCCGCCTTTGTATCGTTGTTGAGCAAAATGACATAAGGTGTGTCAGCCGCCTGAATGCCCACGTTCACAGCATGGCAGAAACCGGTATTGTCCGGCAGGGAAATGACCTCTGTCAGCGGAAACTGCGTCTTCAGCAGTTCCAGGCTTCCGTCCGAGGAACCGTTGTCTACCACCAAAACACAGCAGGCAGGGGCATCCTGCTGGTTTTGCAGCGCTTCCAGACAATCCTTCAGAAACCGGATACCGTTGTAATTTGGAATAATAATCGTTATTTCGCACATATCTCTTTTTCCCTCTATTTGTTCTGCCTTCCGCCAACACGGCAGGCCTCCCTGGTTGCCGGAAAATTTAAAAACAGACCACGCCGGAACGGATTTTTACATCGGAGTCCCTGTGGGGAAGATACAGAATCCGATACCCCGCCTTCCGCAGCGCTCTGCCCAGCTCCAGACTGACCCTGCAGATATCACAGTCCTCCGGAAGCAGAGACGCATCAAACATATCCTTTCCTCCAACGGTTTTATATGGCACGCCCACCACCTGCCGAAACAGCTCCCGGCATTCCGGGCGCACACGGATATTCCGGATATCCACGGCACAGGCATCCTGGGGCAGTTTGGCCCGGTGGAGATAACCGCTGTAGGAAACCGGAAGGTTCTCATACAGGACTACGCCTTCCCTCCGGCTTCCTCCGTCCCACTGTCTCCTCTCCGTCCCCACACCTGCATTCTCCTGCCCTGTCAAAGATCCCTCCACAGCCGAAAACTTGTCCGGGCACATACCGTCATTCCGCCCTTCTTCCGTCGCCATCCCACAAAACGGCTCCCCAAAACAGGCGAACCTTCCTCCCACGGTTCTGCCCCTTCTGACCACTCTGCCTCCCACGGCGCCCACATCCGGCCTGCATGCAAATATCCCGCCCTCATATCGCAGACAATAAAATCCCACATGGGCAGTCTCCACAGCTTCCGCCTGCCATCCCATCGTCCGGACAAACTCCTGTACAGCCCGTTTTCCGGATTCGTAAGCATACAGCTTGCTCTGGGGGTTCTCCGCGGTAGAGCCGGGATGGCACCTCCAGTGATAAAGCACTTTGGGAACATGCACTATGGCGCTCTCCTGCTTCCGAAGCGCATAAACCGCCCGAAGCACCAGATCATAGTCCTGTGAACCGTCAAATTCTTTTCGAAATTTCAATCTTTGAATCAATTCCCGCTTCATTATCAGAAAATGGCAGATGTAATTATTGCTCAGCAGCAGATCCAGATTGAAATCCTCCTTAAAATGAGGCTCATAGTATTCCGACCTGTCCCCACTGCATTTGTCTTCGTCGGAGTACAGCATCCAGGGCATTACTCCCCGGCGGATTCCTTCCTCCACTGCCGCCGCCATTTCATACAGTGCATTTTCCGTCAGAATGTCATCATGATCCAGAAGCCCCACATAATCTCCCGCCGCATAAGGCAGGGCCTGGTTGGTATTTTCTGCAATGCCTGCATTTTCTGCCAGCGGAATATACCGGATCCTTCCAGGCCGGAACGCCGGAGAGGCAGCTTCGGAAACCGGAAAATCCTGCCCTGGCTCCTTCCCCAACGTTCTGTTCCTGCCGGCCTGTTGTCCTATTTTCTCCAAATCATCCTTCCCATGGGCCACTGCTTCACGACCCCTATTCCAGGAGGCACCCACCATTTCCTCCGTGCTTTGCCCTTTCATCTCCCCGGAGCCATACGCCTCACTGCACGCAGCATCCATCACGGAACTCTGTGAATACAGCATGTTCTGTACACCGTCTCCAAAATCCACCTCTCCGAAAGTCGACACATCCCGAAGAATTCTCTCCACGCTGTCATCCTCCGTGGCATCCGCCAGAATCAGCTCCCAGTTCGGATACGTCTGACGGCGCAGGGAATCTGTCAGTTCCCTCAGATACTCGGGTTTCGTTCTGTATACGGGTACCAGAATACTGAAAGCGGCAGTAAACCCCTTTTCTCTCCATTGGATGCGCTGTGCCCCCAGCTCTGTCTCCGACGGCGGAACCCATACATAGGGCGGCATCTTCCGCTCCTTCAGCCGCTCTGCCACAGCATACCAGGTTTCCCGGAAACCATTCCGCTTCAGATAATATATGGTTTTCTTCCAATTCGCCTTATTGATCCTGCCCAAAAGCACCTCCCTGGATCCACCCCATCTCCTCCAGCGATTCCAATACCCCTTCCGGCAATGCGGACACATCTCCCTTCTTCAGACGGATACAGAATAATATGTTCATCTGAGCCGGATATGACAGCATCATAGTGCCGTCATGAAAAACCAGAATCCTGTCGCCCGTTTGCAGTTTCCGGAACATTTTATCATTCCCCTGTCCGCTTCTCATGACCACCGGCTCACCGGAGCCTCCCTCAAAAACAACAAAGGACTCCCCGACATCAATATAGATCCCGGTATCCGCGTGCAAAGGACTCCGGAGTATGATCCCGCCTACAAGTACGCAGACCATCCCTGCCGCAATCAGCCATCCTTTTTTCCTCATAAAAACCTCCCTTTTCCTGCCACCCTTATCCTGAAACAAAATTCTTCCTTCGTATATGCCCTTCTGCACAAAGAACAAACCACCGAATCTTTCTCTGACCATTGCTACTATCTTATCATGTGTGCTCTGTAATTTCCAGACATTTAAGAATATCGGCAAAAAGAATCCCCAAAAAGCAGCCTGCGCTTTCCGGGGATCCTCTATTCTCTCTTATACAATATCCTCATACAGCCAACTGCACCACTCCGCATAAAAATCCGGAATTACAGTTTGGAGAGCATGGGATACGGCCCTTTTACAGCACAGCCTTCAGATCTTCTGTCAATTTCTCCAGTTTTGCCTGTGCATCTTCAAGACTGCTTCCCTTTACGCCCATGTAGAACTTGATCTTGGGCTCTGTGCCGGAAGGACGGGCACAGCACCATGCATCGTCGGGAAGTTCAAAGTAAAGTACATTTGACTTCGGAAGTCCGGTTTTTCCTTCTTCCCCGGTGACCATGTCCACACAGCGGTCTGTCTGATAATCCCTGAACTTCAGCACCTGGTGATCTCCGAAAGATTTGGGCGGATTCTGGCGAAGTTTATCCATAATCTCTGCAATCTGCCTGGAACCGTCAATGCCCTTCAGAGTAATTGTATATTGGGATTCTTTATAATAACCGTATTTCTCGTAGGTATCCAGCATCATATCCCACAGAGTCTTGCCATGTTTTTTGCAGTATGCGGCCACTTCGCAGAGGCACATCACTGCCACAATGGCATCTTTGTCCCTGGCATGGGTTCCGGCCAGGCAGCCATAACTCTCCTCCAGGCCAAACACATAATTGTTGCTGCCGCTTCTCTCGAAGAGCTTGATCTGCTCGCCGATGAACTTGAATCCGGTGAGTACCTCGATAAGCTTCACACCGTAGGTCCGGGTAATAGGCCGGGTCATATTGGTGGTGACAATGGTGGTAACAAGTGCAGGGTTCTCCGGCATGGTATTTGTCGCGGTTCTCTCCCGAAGAATGTATTCCGCAATCAACATGCCGGACATATTGCCGGTGAAGGACACATACTCCCCGGTTTTGGAATCCCTGGCATACACACCCAGTCGATCCGCATCAGGGTCTGTAGCCAGAACAATATCTGCATTCTTCTCCTTTGCCAGACGCAGGGCATAGGTGAATGCCTTGGGATCTTCCGGGTTGGGGTAGTCCAAAGTGGTAAAGTTGGGATCCGGATTCTCCTGCTCCGGAACCACATACACATGCTTGAAACCAAGCTCTGACAGAATTCGTCTTGCAGGAACATTTCCCGTTCCGCACAGGGGCGTGTATACAATCTTGATATCATCGGCCACTTCCGCAATTACTTCCGGATGGATGATCTGCTTCTTCAGCTCAACCATGTAGGCATCGTCGATCTCTTTGCCGATAACCTGGTACAGCCCCTTCTCCATCGCCTCTGCCTTGTCCATGGTCTTCACGGTGTGGTAGTCTTTAATGGCCTGAACCTCCTCAATGATCTGCTTATCATAGGGTGCGGTTACCTGGGCGCCGTCCTCCCAGTATACCTTGTAGCCATTGTACTCAGGGGGATTGTGGCTTGCGGTAACCACAATGCCCGCGGTACAGCCCAGGGTACGCAAGGCAAAGGAAAGTTCCGGAGTAGGACGAAGTGCATCAAACACATATGCCTTAATGCCGTTGGCTGCCAGACACAGTGCAGCCACATCTGCAAATTCAGGGGACATTCTTCTGGAATCATAGGCAATGGCAACGCCTTTGGCCTGGGTCCCGTTTTTCAGAATGAAGTTTGCCAGCCCCTGTGTCGCCTTCCGGACCGTGTATATGTTCATGCGGTTGGTGCCCGCACCGATGACCCCTCTCAGGCCTCCGGTGCCGAACTCCAGCTCTTTGTAAAATCTCTCCTCAATTTCCCCCTTGTCCTCTTTGATGGCCAGAAGCTCATCCTTTGTGTTCTGATCAAAATAATCGTCTTCCAACCAGAAATTGAACTCGTCCATAAAACTCATATCGCTTCTCCTCTTTTCTGCGCGGTCCTTGATTTCAAACGCATTTTCCCATACCCCGTCACACATTGCCGTGTCCGCCCGGCGGTTGCACCACTTCGCATGATTCTTCCATGCTTCTGCAGCCACCCCATACTGCTGCTTCGCTGCTTTATCCATGCAGCCTCATGGTTTATGTAGCAACCTTTTCGCATTCGTTTACCGCGCCTGTCCGAATACGATGCTTTGCGGGCACAGTCCGCTCATGGATTTTATGGCCATTCGGCCTTTTTCTGCCGAGAATAAGGTCATTATTCCATGGGCACAGATCGCTCATGGATTTTATGGCCATTCGGCCTTTTTCTGCCAAGAATAAGGTCATTATATCATATGTCCCTGGAATATGCCACTATATTTTCACTTTCTCCGGCGGGCTTACGTCGGGTGTCTTGAATTAGTCCGCTTTCTTTCGGTTATTCCCTGGGTTTCAGCCACCTGCTCATCATGGCAATCAGTTCCGGTACGTCCAGAGGCTTTGTCATATGTTCGTTCATCCCTGCCTCCCGGCTGGCGGCAATGTCTTCCGCAAAGGAATTGGCCGACAGCGCAATGATAGGCACAGACAACGCATCTCCCCGAGACAGTTTCCGGATGGCCCTGGTTGCCTCGTACCCGTTCATCACGGGCATCTGGATATCCATAAAAATCAGATCAAAATATCCTTCCGCCATCTCGCCGAACCGCTGAAGGCCTTCTCTGCCGTCCGCTGCACATTCCACCGCAGCCCCGGTGGCGCCGATGATCTCCATGGCAATTTCCTGGTTGATCACATTGTCCTCCACCAGAAGGACTCTGTTGCCTCGAAACAGGCCGTCCGCTGCGGCTTCTTCCTCCTGTACCGCCGGTGCCCCTTCCGCCCCGGCATCATTCTGCCGCTTTAAAAACAACGTAACTGTCACCCTGGTACCCTCTCCCAGAATGCTCTCCACATCAATGCTTCCGCCCATCATGCGGACGATGTTCTGAGCAATGGTCATCCCCAGCCCGGTACCCTTCACCTGGCTGATGCGGGAATCCTCCTCCCGGCTGAAGGGTTCAAAAATACGGGGCACAAACTCTTCTTTCATGCCGATTCCATTGTCCCTGAATATAAAATCATAGGAACAGCATCCGTATTTTCTGGTTTCCCTCTCAAGAACAGATAATTCCAGCAAACCACCCGAAGGCGTGAATTTCACGGAATTTCCCAATATATTCAAAAATACCTGGCGCAGACGCCCCCAGTCTCCGATGACCTTCTCATGGGTAAGCTGCAGCGGATGTACCTTCAGCTCCAGACCGTTCTGCATCACATCCGGAAGCAAGGCTTCCGTCACGTTCTTCACCAGATCCGGCAGACAGAATGCATCCGCCACCAGATCCACATTTCCGGACTCAATCTCGTTCATGTCCAGAATCTCATTCACCAGAGACAGCAGACTGGCACTGGAGGACTGGATCTTTCCCAGACAATCCACCACCCGTTCCCTTTCCTCCATATGTTCTGATGCAATTTGGGTCATCCCAATAATTCCGTTCATGGGAGTTCTGATGTCATGGCTCATGCGGGAGAGGAATTCGCTCTTGGAAGCATTCGCCTGGTTGGCCGCCTGACAGGCCGCCTGCAGTGCTCTCTGCTCCCGCATCTCCTTTCGCTTGCTCTCGGTTACATCCTGCGCCACATACACGATATCTTTGGCCCTGCCTTCCTCGTCGGCCTGGGCCATTACCGCAGTGGCACGAATCCAGCCAAAATCCTCCTGGTCAGCCATTGTATGCTCCGGACGCTTTCTGTATGCAAAAGTCACAAATGGCTGGTCCTTCCCCAGTACTTGAGTCAGATTCCGGACACTCATAGTATAGAGATAATTCGCCCTGTCCTCCGGATGCACATAGGTCTCCGCATAGGTACGCAGCGCAGTATCGTAATCCGTCTGTTCACCCAGCGCTTTTTCCACCTCTCCCAGCTGTGTGACATTGCGGAACAGTCTGCGTTCCAGATCCCCGTAATAGGTGGCAAAAAACATACTGCTGAGACTGCCGATGATACTGGCCTGCTCCTGGGCTTTCTTCCGGCGCTTCTCCTCCTGAAGTTTCTCTCTGGTGATATCCCTGCCCAGAATATTCACCATCACCTGTCCGCCCCTCCGGATATAGGTCACATGCTGCTCCAGCCACTGGACTGGAGATCTGTCCAGACGATACTGGCAGATCTCCTCGGAATAATCCTGGGTCTTACCGGCCTGTTCCCTCAGATGGGACGGCGCCATTACTTTCCGGAATCCCTCCATATCTTCCTCACATATGGAAGATTCCAGTGCCTTGTAATAATAGTGCGTATAACTGCCTGCTCCCACATTTGTTTTAGCGCTTTCATTGAGCCAGAATCGCTCACACTGATCATTTTCCAGGTGCACCGTGGTCATGGTACCGAATCGGGACTTTAGGATCGCCGCCATCTGCATATCCCGCTGAGACAGAATTTTCTCCTGCCGCACCCTTTCGTCCACATCCTGAAGCGCCAGCACCGCATGATCTTTCGTACCCTGATTTCTGCCGAAATAGGCGATCACAGCCACATAGCGGTACCCCTCCCCGTTTCTCCACTGACACAGCATATCCATTTTCTGCTGTCCTGTATCCCTTGCCTGCCGGAGCCCGTCCAGGGAAAACCTGTCGGCAAACTCTCCCTGATTCTCACGATGTACCTGCCCCCGAAGACGGGAATTCAGAATCACATCCCACATCAGGCTCTGGGAATACCACCCATCCTGGGTGTACCCTTCCTCCCGGATCAGATTTACTTTTCCGTCATTCAGGTCAATGGCATAGACACCGAAATTCTGCTCTCCCAGCGTACGGGTAACCTCCTGAAGCCGGACACTTGCTTCGTCCAGTTCCAGACTTTCTTTCAGCATATCCTGGACATCCTTCATATAGAACAATACGATCTGCTCCTGATCCGTATACCCGGAATCCGGAACCACCTCCATCAGATTCCACCGAAATCCGTTGGGAGAACGGCGTCTATAGCTGCAGAACAGCATTTTCCGCCCCGTCCGCAGTGCACTTTTGAGATATTCCAGATGCGTGAAACTTAAGAACCGGTCCCTGTCATCCGGATGAAGAATACCGTCATTCTTGAATTGTGTCAGCCACTCGGAAAAAGTCTCAGCCTCATTATCCGCAGCCCAGTCCTCCGCGGCAGGTTTCACAATATCATATCTATTTTTTGTCAGATTCACGCGCAAAATTTTACGGTAAATAGAACTGACCTCATCCTTGTGGGGCGTCATGGTGATGACAAACGCCGGAATCTTATCCTCCCACAGAATCCGCTTCGCCGTAATGTCCATCGCTCTGCCCACCGGTCCCTCGCAGCTTACCGTACGGCTCTCCTCCTTATCCCCGATGGACTGCAGCGGACAGTTGGCACAGGAATAAGTCCACATCCGGTCACAGATCATACCCTTTTCCACCCTGGGCACCATCTGCCTGATCCGGCTGTTAAAATATAAAATTTCATGATTTTCTTCCCGGATGACATAAACCCCGGCCTGCGGTATGGAATCCAAAATCTTCTCGTAATCTCTGATATCCATGCAAGTTCTCCCTGATACCAATTCTTCAACAATCTGTTCTTATTTTATCATGGATTGAAAGAATAATCAAGTTCAGTGAAAAATCACTTCTGTCAAGAGAAAAGTTGGGATTAAAATACGGATCTCCCGCTTCCAGCACCGCTTTCCACTTATTTCGGAACGCAGCAGATTCCCGATCATAGCGGCGCGCACGTTCCCCCTCCGTATCCAGTCCCCTGGAAGCAGACTCATAGTGAAACAGCTCGGCAAAAGGGGTGAAAACGTTCAGCAGCCCCCTCTCCCGCAGCTGGAGACAGAAGTCCACATCATTCAGAGACACTGCAAAAGTCTCATCCAGGCCTCCCACAGACTGATACAGGCATTTCTTTACCATCAGACAGGCTCCGGTTACTGCAGTCATATCCTGGGCATAGCACAGCCGTCCCATATAACCCAGGTTCTGGCGATGCTGCTTATAATGGACATGACCTGCCGTTCTGTGGGCGCCTAATCCTATGACCACGCCTGCATGCTGGATGGTTTTATCCGCGTAAAAGAGCTTGGCCCCCACGGCCCCCACATCCTCACGCTGGGCGTACATCAGCAGCTCCTCCATCCAGGTCACCGTGATGACTTCGGTATCATTGTTCAGTAGCAGCACATATTCACCGGACGCATATTGCACACCCAAATTGTTGATGGCAGAGTAGTTGAAGCCTCCGCGATATGTGACAATGCCGATTCTGCCGTCTCTGCTGTGAAGAAGTCCGTTTTCCCGCAAAACAGCTCCCCCTGTTCCCGCTTCTCTCTCCGCCTGGCTTCCGCCGGAACTTCCGGCTCCCCCATCCGCAGCCATCCTTTCCTCTGCTCCGTTGATAAGAATGCTCCCGGAAACAATTCTGTCTGCTTCAGCCCCACCTTCTGCTGCCTCCAGAGCCCGGCCATAATCATACCCCAGAAGCTGACTGTAATATTCCCTGATTTCCACCGATGTACTGTTGTTTTCTACGATTATAATTTCATAGTTATCATAGGTTGATTTCTCCAGAATGGAGGTTACACAGCGCCGCAGATCCTCTGCATGATCCTTATTGGCAATCACAATAGAAATCTTCGGTGTACCGATAATCTGATAACGGATCCGAAAAATCGTCTCAAAAGCCCTGGTACTTTCGATTTTGAAATGCTCATAGCCATGCTTTCGCAGATGCTCCGCCACTGCACCCTTAGCCGCCTCGATGGCATAAGGCTTGGCCTCAATATTGGAAGCTACAGAGCCGGCATGACTTCTCCAATAGTACATCAGCCTGGGCACATGAACCACCTTCTGCGCATGATCCGTAAGCCGAAGGATCATGTCATGGTCCTGGCTGCCGTCGAACTTCTTCCGAAACAGCTCCGTACCGTCCAGGAGTTTCCTGGAAAAGACACTGAAATGGCAAATGTAATTATTGGCACGCAGATTATCCGGCGCATAGTCCGGCTTAAAATGCATCGTGAGCATATGGTTGATATCTCCGCTCTTAAAGGTAGTCTCATCGCAATACAGATAATCTGCATTCTGTTCGTTGATAGCCTTCACATATTCGTAGAGCACGCTGGGATGCAGGAGATCGTCCTGGTCCAGCAATCCGATATACTCTCCCGTGGCCATCTGAAGACAGGCGTTGGTATTGCCGGCTATGCCGTCATTTTTCTCCAGATGCCGATACACAATTCTGCCTTCGGACCGGGCAGCGTACTCTCTGCAGATTTCGCCCAGATAGCTGTGAGCCTCGTCGGAACCGTCCGCCAGACACAGCTCCCAGTTCCGATAGGTCTGGTTCATAACGGAATCCAGCATCTCGATCTGAAATTCCTTCGGATTGTTCCATAAAGGCACCAGGATACTGATCTTCACCATCCTTGGAAATATCGTATCCCGCTCTGCCGCAGCCTGCTCCGGGGAAGGAAAGCTCCGGGTGCCGAACTGCTTCATAGCCTCCCTCTCCCGTTTCTTGTAGGCTATCTTCTGCAGCACCCCCCTGGGACCTCCGCAGTTACGCAGACGGTCCCGCTGACGGATTGCCCAGTGAATCCCGTTTCTGGCCGGTTTGCTGAGCTTCCAGATGGGATTGCCTTTGATCCGGTTCAATTTCCACTCCAGCTCCTCGTTTTTTGCCTCCAGATCCGCCACCCTGCCTGCCAGATCCGCACATTTCAAATGTTCCTGTTCGTAAGCTTCCCTGTAGTCAGTCTCTCCCATACGATTCCTTTCCGTTCCACTCCATATATTCCCGAATCCGGCTGCTCTCCGGGTCTCACACAGCGGCATTTCTCCCAGGCAGAATGATGTCTTATCCTACAGGGGTCCCTCTCCCGGATTTGCCATTCCTGTTGCTGCTGCGATTCTCTCTGATGAATTTCCTATCCTGTTCCTGCTGTAGCCTCCTGCCGGATTTGCCGGGCAATTCAAAATCTCCGCTTACACCCGGCCTCCATATCCTGCGCAATCTGCAGGGGCAGGCGCACGATTTCCAGGCGCACCCGCAGGATATTCTCTTCCTTCCGTTCCAGCCGCTCTACATTGATATTGATATTGGGATCCTCCGTGGCAAACACAATGCCCGGACAGTCTCTCTGCGCCTTATCCGTCGGCCTTACAATGCTTCCGTTGGCATACAGAAGCTTCCTTTTGTGCAAAGGCACCGTAGCTCCATTAAAGGTCATTTCCCTTATTTTCACGGAACAGGCGTACATGCCAGGATCGATCCGCAGCATCTTCACATCCCCGCCCACCTTCAGTTCCAATTCAATTATCCAGTCTCCCTGATAGGCATCTCTGACAAAATAGGACTCTTCCTCTTTGTATCCCTGTCCCCTGTCCTCATAGATCTGAACACGATTTACATCTTGAGAATCCTGATATCTTTCCAGCCAATCCAGAGGCCGGATGATCCGATTGCCGATTTTCTCCCGCATTTCCGCCAGAGAAGCACGTTCCCCTGTGACAAAACGCTGGAACTCTCCCTCTTCCTCCCAGAAGGCTTTCACCTCCCGTTCTGTGACCGAGAGGGTATCCCGAATCCAGTCCATACCGATCTTCTTCCGCTTTTCATCCTCCAACAAATACCAGTAAGCCGCCCGGAAGGCAAGACGTTTCCTGTCCATAGGCTTTCCGAAGGTCCATTCATAGTCAATCAGAGTCCATGTGCCCTGAAGCAGATCCTCCTCCGGGTAATCCTGCGCCTGCCTTCCCTCCTGCCCATCTCCCGGCAAAAATCCCGGATTTTGAAATAAACTCCGCTGCATGCTCTGATTCCGGCTTCCATGTTCCCGAAAGCTGCGTCCCTGCGCCTCCTTTTCATCGGCAGTTTCCCAGCCCCGGGGCGTTATCAGTATATTCCCGAAGACCAGGTCAAAATCAGCCGCCGGATACTCACTGTTATAGCCTACCCGTTCCACAAATTCCCTGAAATATCTTTGAAAGGCTTCCAGATCATCCCGCTCCAGACATCTGTCCATCAATTCCAGAAGAGAGATGCCATCCACATATTCAAACTGGGCGCAGAATTGTCCGTCCACCTCCACCAACTCGCACTCGTTCACTGCAAGCTTCCCGCCCTGGTACCTGTCCTTCAGGCTCTCACAGGCTGCCGCCATACCCCTCACATGCTCCTCAGCGGCTTCCCCCATGGGATATTTCCGTACCACATCCATCTCCTGTCGGCTTCCGAACCAGCTTTCCAGGATTTCCGTCCGCACCGCATACTCCGGTGCCCGGTCATTGGAATACTTCACATATTTCACGTCAAACCCACGCCCGACGATCACGGCATAGGAATTGGAAAACAGCGGAAACAGCCCATCCTCCGCCATGCCGTCAAAAGCATTTTTTTCATTGAACAACAACAGCCGGTCGCTGTCAAAATTCCGTACATTATTAAACAATTCTCCTTTTCCGGGCAAGTAACCGTCACTGTACAGAGCCGTCATAAACTTATAGTCCGGATAGGGATAATAAAAATGATACTCCCCCACTCCGCAGTTTGAGAAAATGCGTTCTAGTCCGTTTCTGCTGAAAGTCCTGGCCTCCCCGCCTGAGACATAGTTTTCAATGCCTGAAAAATAAGTGCCCAGATGATCTTCCCGGCACCCTGCAAAATATTTTAATCCATATTTATTTTCAATGGCAATGACAATCCGTCCCCCTGGCGCCAGATGCGGAAAAAGCTTTTCCAGAAAAGTTTCATAGGGCCTGTCCCCGCCGATATAGCTCTTCCCGTACTCGAACACACCAATTAGGCAGATATAGTCAAAATCTCCGGGCAGCTCCGGCTCAATATCCTGAAAATTGCCCACATGAATGGTGATATTATCCCACTCTCTGTGCCGATAAGCGTTGATCAGGCTCCGCTTCTTCGACAATTCCACACAGGTCACACTTCCTGCCTTCCTGGCCAGAGCTCCTGTGACGGCCCCGCAGCCGCTGCCCACCTCCAATACTTTGCAGCCCTTGTGCATGGGAATCCAGTCCACAATATTTTCACGCAGCGAGGACAAATGATATAAAAAAGGCCAGGATTTTCGCTCTTCAATGATCCTGTCGTATTCCGCGGAAGATTTGCTTTTCACAATATCCAGCAGGGTATCCTCCACTGCCCCCTCGCTGTAATAGTCTTTGCCGGAATATTTCCCATAATCCAGTCTGACTTTTCCGATTTCTTCTATCTTATTTTCTGCCGCCATTCTCTCTCCTGCCTTACCTGCTCTCTCCGAACTGTCTGCGCAGTTTCTTCCCTGCCGGGGCATTGTGGTCTTTACGCCGTCCTCACAGCCGGTTCTCGTGCTTCCCTTCCTCTGACGCCGGAACTCTGCCGTTTTTTACGCCGTCCTCACCACCGGTTCTCATGCTTCCCTTCCTTTGACGTCAGCGCACTGCGGCTTTATAGGGCGTCCTCTCACAATGCATCTGTCACAGTCACCTCGGACTCCATGTCATAATACCCTACGGTATCTTTATCTGACACCACTGTCACTTCCATTACATCATATAATCTGTGATACACCTCAAATGTATCCCCATTGTATCCGGTTACTCCAAGAGACAGCAGATACTCTCCGCCCTGAAGAGTCATCTTCTGAGTAAAAGTGATATCCTTCACCTGCCCCGGTTCTCCACTCTCCAGAAAAGCCTTTTCAATCATGGTATTGGTACCGGTTATTTCGATTCCAAGTACATTTTTAACCGACAAGGCAAATATAGGAGCCGGTACATGATCGTGAAACCTGACACGCATATGCATCGTAAACCTGCTTCCCTTCAGAATAGCCATCGCCTGTATGCCCCGCTCGTCCGTAATGTAATAATCCGTGATCTCTGCCTGCTTTGTGCCGTATTCCTGAGCATCCGGATTGACGCCCACCGTATGCCGCTCCGGATTCGTGCTCTGGGCGCCTGCCGTATCCGGTCCTGATGCGGAATTGATCTGTCCGTCCGTCCCTCCTGCATCTGAGGCCAGCCCCTGCTTTCCCTTTCCTTCCGGTACCTCATACTGTCCCACCAGCACCCGCTTATAGGCATCAATCATTTCCTTGGGTGAGCCTTCCCCCAGCAGATTCCCCTTGTTCAGCAAAAATACCCGGTCACAGTATTTGCTGATGATACTCAGATCATGACTGACAAACACGATCGTCTTGCCCAGCTTCTTAAATTCTTCAAATTTATGGTAACATTTTGCCTGAAAAAAAACGTCTCCCACAGAGAGGGCTTCGTCCACGATCAAAATCTCCGGCTCTATGTTGATGGCCACTGCAAAAGCCAGACGCACAAACATGCCGCTGGAGTACGTCTTCACCGGCTGGTTCACATAGTCTCCGATATCGGCGAATTCCAGTATCTCCGGCAGTTTTTCGGCAATCTCCCTGTCGGTAAATCCCATCATGGTGCCGTTGAGATACACATTCTCAATACCGTTATATTCCATATTGAAGCCGGCGCCCAACTCCAGCAGCGCAGAAATACGCCCAGCCACATGGACTTCTCCTGCGGTGGGATTGAGTACTCCTGTGATTATTTTCAGTATGGTGGATTTCCCGGAGCCATTGGTACCGATAATCCCCACGGTCTCCCCGCGGTAAATATTCATGCTGACCCCGTTGAGGGCATAATGAAGTTTATGGGACTGCTTTCTGCCAAGCCCCAGCGCCTCCTTCACCCGATCTCTGGCTCTGTCGTACAGCTTGTAAATCTTCACCACATCTTTGATTTCAATTGCAGGGATATCCACCTCCTGCACCTGTATCTTCGTCTCTCTGTCTTTCATACTGCCCCTACACTGAACTTTCCGTTATTGAAACCGGCTGCCAAGCTCCCACCGGTTTCATCTCTGTCAGATACCGTATTCCTCAGATTTCTGGGCGCTTAACCGCAAAAACTGCCCCAGGTATCGCTCTGCGTTTGTATTATGGAACAAATTTATACGGCATTACAACACATCTGCAAAATGTACTTTCAGACGACGAAACACCGCCGCTCCCAGACCAAACAGCACCACTGTTACAATCCAGAAATACATGGTGGAAAAAAAGTCCTGAAAAAACCACTGTTTTCCGTATATGGCACTGCGATATCCCTCCACCACATACACAAGAGGGTTCAGCTTCAGGACAAACACCCATCCGGCCGGAGCCGACTCAATATTCCACAAAATCGGCGTAGCCCAGATTCCGATCTGCAGCGCAATATTAATAATCTGTGTCAGATCCTTAAAAAACACTACAACAGAACAGCTGGCATAACACAGCGCCAGCACAAAGATAAACAGACAAAAGCTGTAATAAACAATCTGTATTGTATACAACGTGGGGTAATACCCATAAAGAGCCGCCACCGCCAGCAGCACCGCCACAAAAAACACATGAACAAAGGTTGCTGCAATGATCTTGATAATGGGCAGAATACTGATCTTGAATACCACCTTCTTCACCAGATAATCATATTCCCTCAGCGCATTGGTCCCATTGTTCAGGGCTTCATTAAAATAAAACCAGGGTACCAGTCCGGCGGTTAAAAACACTACAAAAGGCACATCCTCCACACCACGCCCCGTATTTCCCATCAGTTTGTCAAATACAATATAGTACATTCCCACAGTCACAACAGGCTGCGCCAGTGCCCAGAGCGCTCCCATATAAGACCCCGCATACCGCTTCTTGAAGTCGTTTTTCGCCAGTTTCCAGATCAGATGGCGGCTCTGATATAGTTCAACCGGAACCGTGGTAAATTTTTCATACCATTTTGCAAATACCAGACAGGCGGCAAGAATCATGCCGCAGGAAAGAACTTTTTTCAGCAGCTCTTCCTGGGCATTTGCTCCTGGCCCCGGATTCTGATGCAGGATAATCAGCAGCCCCATCAGAACCCCCATGGAGGAAAATATGGCGATTCCGCCTTTTTTACTTATGTTCATAGTAACCCCAGGCTTTCCTTCGCACTTTCCAATCCCCCCCAGTTTTTGTCCCGGTCCACCATGATCAGCTCCATTCCCTCCGGAACGGGCCACTCTATGCCGACAGCAGGATCATTGTACAGCAATCCGCCCTCGTCGCCGGGATGATAGAATTCCGTACATTTATAGCAAAATTCCGCATAATCCGACAGTACCAGATAGCCGTGGGCAAAATTCTTGGGAATAAAGAACTGTTTCTTGTTCTCCTCGGAAAGTACGACACCGAACCACCTGCCCAGGGTAGGCGACCCTTTCCGCAAATCTACCGCCACATCAAACACCTCGCCGCGGATTGCCCGCACCAGCTTATCCTGAGCAAACTGCTTCTGAAAATGCAGGCCCCGCAGCACCCCTCTTCTGCCGGAAGACTGATTGTCCTGCACAAAAATCTCTCCGATTCCTGCCTCCTTATACTCCTCGTACTGATAGGATTCAAAGAAATATCCTCGCTCGTCCCCGAACACCCTGGGGGTAATTACCTTCAGCCCTTCTATCTCGCATGTTTCCACACTGATTTTTCCCATAATCCCTTTTCTCCTGTTCCAATTCTGCTGTATGCTCTTTTCTGTGTGTCTCTGCTGCTTCTGTCTTTGCCGTACATGCATCCCTGCCCTATCTGTCCGTCCACGGCAAGTAACTGACATTCATGTCAACATTTCCTTCGATACCATCAATGCTGCCCTTTGACGTATATTGCCACATCTGATAATATCCCTGATACAGCGGCGCACTGCGGTATTCCGCCAGCCAGATACAATACTGCTCCAGCTGACCTGCATGTAAATAATGATTATACCAGTTGCGGCTGCCGTAGACGCCGGCATCATAACCTGCGTTGGTGATAGTACGGCAGAATGCCTCACAGACCCTGGTTCTGGTCTCCACGTCCAGGCTGTCCGCCCTGCCGTTTCCGCCAGCGCCTTCGGTATCAATGAACACCGGGAATTCCAAATCGTATTCCCGAATCAGCTGCAATACCGCCGATGCCTCTTCCACGGCCTCCACCTCGTTCACAGCCTGGGTAAAGAAATAGACACCCACCGGAACTCCGCTGGCGGCAGCACCTCTCATATTCATGGTAAAGCAGGGATCCTCCACCAACGCGCCTGTCACGGAGCCCCGGTATCCTGCACGAATAATGGCAAATTCTACGCCTGCATTCTGTACTCTGTCCCAGTCGATCTCGCCGTTCCACTTAGAGACATCAATGCCCACTCTGGAATTGGACGTGGACTTCTGGAACTGCATGATCTCTGTCTTATCCGCGTCCTCCAGGGCATCTGCCACGCCGGTATCCTCGGCCTCGGGATCAATCTCTTCTTCCGTCATAATCAGCAGTGAGATATCATCGATGGCCACATATTCCACCTTGTCCTTCACACGCACCCGGGTCTCGTTGGCAGGCACCCGATATCCCTCCGCAGGCATCAGCTCCACATAATACTCTCCTGCGGCCAGTCCGCCGATATAAATGATACCGTCCTTATCCAGATCCTTGTACTCCCCCATGCCGTCCAGCTTCACAAAAAAACTCTCCCCTGTAACCGGCTCCCCCTTTGTATTCACGATCTGGATACGCAGGTCTTTCTCCACGGAAGTCACCACCAGCGACAGTCTGGATGCATTCTCCCTCGCCGCCTCCAGGACAGGATTGATTTCCTGATCAAAAAAAGCCGGATCCTTCAGAAAAGCCGACAGGTCATCTCCGATCTGTCCGTACGGTTTCCCGCCTTCCTCTTCTGCCCCATCTTCCCCTTCCCCAGATGCAGGCTCCTTCGTCGTCTGCGGTACTCTTCCGTTTCCGCGGTTCTCCGGAGGCCTGTTGGTATACAGCACCAGCAGCGACACCAGTAAAATCACCCCCATAGAGGAAAGAATCGCCATTCTGCGCAATTTAGAGTCCATTTGCTACCTCTACCAGATATTTCCCGTAATTGGTCTTCATCAGCGGTTCTGCCAGCTTCAGCAGCTGCTCCTTGTCGATAAAGCCCCTCTTGTATGCAATCTCCTCAATACAGGATATATAAAGTCCCTGCCGCTTCTGAAAAGCAGCCACAAAATCCGCCGCATCCAGCAAGGCGTCATGATTCCCCGTATCCAGCCAGGCAAAGCCCCGCCCAAGCGTCTCCACATGCAGCGTTCCCCTCTCCAGATAGGCATTGTTCACACTGGTGATTTCCAACTCCCCTCTGGCAGAAGGCTTCACATTTCGCGCAATTTCCACTACGTCATTGTCGTAAAAATACAACCCGGGCACCGCATAATTACTCCTGGGCTTCTCCGGCTTCTCCTCAATGGATATGGCTTTGCCGTTCTCATCAAACTCTACCACCCCATATTCCCTGGGGTCCCGCACATAGTAACCGAAAATCGTAGCTCCCTTCTCCCTTGCGGCCACATTTTTCAACACCCTGGAAAAGCTTTGCCCATAAAAAATGTTGTCCCCCAGCACCAGGGCAACTCTGTCATTTCCGATGAAATCGGCTCCGATCAGGAACGCTTCCGCCAATCCTCCCGGATGCTCCTGCACCGCATAGGACAGCTCCATCCCCAGCTGATGTCCGTCTTTCAAAAGCTCCTGGAACACAGGCAGATCCCTGGGTGTGGAAATGATTAGAATCTCACGGATTCCTGCCAGCATCAACGTGGACAGCGGATAATAAATCATCGGTTTATCGTATACAGGCATAATCTGCTTGGAGATCGCCCCTGTAAGCGGGTAGAGTCTGGTACCGGAACCTCCCGCCAATATAATTCCCTTCATCACATTCCTCCTCATTTCGTCCCTGCGCAACTTTATCTCTTTTTCCTAATTTAGTTCCTGGGCGACAGCTCAAAAGCATAAAGTCCCTTCGGCGCATCTTTTTATCCCAGTTTTCTATTCTCCTGATAATAAAACACATACAGGATGTGGTGCTGTTTTGATAAAATACACCCTATCCTGTATGCAGATTACCTGATCCAGCCTTCAGTCCCTTTACTTCTCATACATCTCCGCATAATACTTCTGGTAATCGCCGCTGGTGACATTTTTCATCCAGTCTTCATGGTCGAAAAACCACTCAATTGTCTTTCGTATTCCGTCTTTAAACATAGTCTCCGGATACCAGCCGATCTCTGCCTTGATCTTGTCCGGAGCAATGGCATACCTGCGGTCATGTCCCTTGCGGTCCTCCACATACTGAATCAGATCCGCACTTACATGTGCTTTTCTGGGGTCCCCGTCCGGAAGCTTCTCCTGAAGCACCTCCAGAATCGTATGGATAATCTCCAGGTTCTGCTTCTCATTGTGTCCGCCGATATTATACGTTTCGAACAGTTTTCCCTGCTCCTGCACCATATCTATGGCCTTTGCATGATCCTCCACATACAGCCAGTCACGGACGTTCTTTCCGTCTCCGTATACCGGAAGCTTCCTGCCCTGGAGCGCATTGTTGATCATCAGCGGAATCAGCTTCTCCGGGAACTGGTAAGGGCCGTAATTGTTGGAACAGTTGGTTATATTTGCCGGAAAACGGTATGTGTCCATATAGGACTTCACCAACATGTCCGACGATGCCTTACTGGCAGAATAGGGGCTGTGAGGATCATAGGGTGTGGTCTCATAGAAAAATGCATTGTCATCTTCCGGGAGGGAACCGTATACCTCATCCGTGGATACATGGAGGAACTTCTTTCCCTCCCGATAGCTGCCGTCCGGAAGCTCCCATGCCGCTTTGGCGCAGTTCAGCATCACCGCCGTGCCCAGCACATTGGTCTGAATAAAGACTTCAGGGTTGCGGATGCTCCTGTCCACATGACTCTCAGCTGCGAAATGTACCACTCTGTCAATATCATTTTCCGCAAAAATCCGGGCAATCGCCTCCTTGTCGCAGATATCCGCTCTGACAAAGGTATAATTGGGAAGATTCTCGATATCCTTCAGGTTCTCCAAATTCCCCGCATAAGTCAGCAAATCCACATTGATAATACGTATCTCATTACCGTATTTCCGGAACATATAGTGAATATAATTGGAACCGATAAAGCCGGCGCCTCCTGTCACAAGATAAGTCCGCATTTTTCCACTCCTTTTCTAAAATGTATTCCATACTAGTATTTCTGAAAAGTGAAGTTCCATTCTGTCCTTCTGCGCTTTCCCAAAAGACAGCAAAAGAAATAATTATTCTAAATTCATTATACGGACTCTTCCATATTATGTCAATTGCAAAGTGAGGGCACACGGTCAAACGAGATTGTGGACATACTGGAAGATGGTTTATTTTTTATCTTCGTATGTTCTCATATATAATAAAGCTATCCTATCTGAAGCTTTTTCAGCAGGCATTCCTCTATCTCCAAGTTTGTCTGTTAAAAACTGTGTCCACCGCCACCGCCGCTGCTTCCCCCACCTCCGCTGCCTCCCCCACCGCCGCTGCTTCCCCCGCCGCCTCCGCTCTCGCTGGAAACAGGGTCATAAAGCTTTGTCTGATGGGTGTAAACCGCCTCCGGCTTTGTATAAACAAATTTCCTGTGAACATTTGCCAGGATATGGCTTCGCCCAGGCTTCCCTAATCGGGTAAAGCAGATCACCAGCCCGAAATGAATCAGCAGGGCCAGAATCATTGCCAACAGGGCATTGCTGATGTATTTCATAGGCTGAGCAATTCTCTGCCCCTCCAGCAATGCCTGAATCTGCCGAAACGCCTCCTTCGCACAATCGTAATATGCACCGCCGGACGCATAGCGATACACATTATCCGTCACTGTATCGGCATAGGACGCGGTAACCACACCATAAATATCCCCGTCACTGTGAATCCAGATATTTCGGTTATCCATATCGATGACGAACACGGTGCCGCTGTCCGTACCAAATAGTCGGCTGTAATAGTCCCTTGCCAGGTTTTCGGTGGAGAGATCATTTGTGTCCACCGTCAGAAATGCCGCATTCCCATATGGAGTAATCTTCTGCATCTCCAAAACCAGATCCCGAATCTGTATCTCCGTTAACAGTCCGGCGCAGTCATCTACAAAAATACAATAATATGTATCTGGATTTTCGTATTTCAGGGATTCGGATCTGCTTTCTAAGGAAATCATTTCTCCGCCTTCTGCCACGCTGCCTGCCCGCGACACCGGACCCGGCAGCAGAAGCCCTCCCAGGAGCAGCAGGACTACCAGCCTGACCAAAAACTCTATCCGTATGCCGTAAACTGCTTTCTCCCCAATCCCTCTATTCAATCTCGTCACCTCCCCGCCGGTTCAGCTGAGGCAGCTTTCGTGTCGTCAGCATATTATGCTGCTTTATAATATCCAGAATCGCCCAAAGCACCATGCCCATACAGGCAAAGGCTCCTATGTAGTAAAACCAGTCGGAAACCGGATTCAACACCAGGATAACCACAGCCAGAAGTATCCCTCCTGCAGGTTTCCTCAACACGGGCCATTTCTCTTTCCAATGCCCGCCGCCAAAAGGTCTCTCCTTGCTTCGTCTCTTCCTGCTTCCTCCGCTCAAAGCGGTAAAGCAGCGGCCGATTCCCCAGAAAAATACCCCCATAACCCCCAAAGGCAGAAATATCCAGATATTACTGCCCATACCTGTTCCGGTCATTCTCAGCATACCCCTTATCAGAAAAGAAGGCAGCAACGCCGTCGCATAAAACAGTATCATAATCAACAGCACCTTTCCCATCGGACTGCTCCATATTCTTCTGACCCACCCCCTGTTTGCCGCCGGGCTTTTCCGCTCTCGGGCCGGCGGCCTCACCGATGCCAGTCCCCTGTCTTCTTCTCCGGATTCCCGCGCCAGAATGCGAGAAATCTGGCTATTGGAAATTACCATGCACAAAAAGGCCAGGAGTGCCGCAATCAGCAAAATCTTCCCCGGGGTGATGGTCAGAAACAGATTCAGCAGGAAAAACAGCGGAACTGCCAGCAGCAAGGAACCTGCCACATACCGCTTTCTGTCTACCGGAAGGTCGGCCGCTGCCCTTCCGGTCTGTCCGTTTACTACCCCATAGCATACCCTGTCCCCACTGCGGCAGGCCACAAACCACACAGGCAGCATGGCCGGTTCCACTGTCCTGTCAGACGGGCGAACCGCATTTCGAAGCACCTGGCGCTCTCCCTCCTGCCCCACATGATATTTTCTGCACACCGCGTCCTGTGCCAGACGGCGGCTGGCATCCTCCACCACTACCTCCTCCGCATCGGACAGATAGACATATCTGTCCACATCGCTGGTATCTGCATAAAAACCGCTCAAAAAGGCCGGCGAAAAGGCCTTGCCCTGTCTCAAATCAAAAGGCGCTATGGCTTCGCTGAGGCTGTCTGCAAAAGCAGCGGAAGCGTCATAGGCCAGTCCCCTGTATTCTTCTTCCACTCGGCAGTTGATCCGATAATGATCTGTGATCAGATAGTCACCCCTTCTGCGGCTTTTCTTTCCCGGAAGCGAAATATTTCCCTTTTTTTCGAAAGAATACACCCAATAGGGCATATAAATCCCGCGGAACTTCTCAGTCAGCGCTTCCTCCTTCAGCTCTTTTGGTGCAAAAACAGCCCTGCGCAGCATTTTCCTCCATGCCGCCTGGCACTCCTCTCTGGTTTTGGTAAAAGGAATCAGATATGCCGGTCTGCGCTTTTTGCTGATCCGGCTGTCCAAAATCGCGGAGGAACCGCAGAAACTGCAAAAAGTAGCTGCTGTATTGTCTTCGCTCATAAGTTCTCCTCCGCACTGAGGGCAGGTAAATATCGTCACCTCATATTCCCCTGTCTCTCCCGGAGCCCTGGTCTCCTCTGCATCTTTTTCCTTACATAAACTGTAGGGGTCCGCCTGGGTACCGCAATATTCACAATACATCTGCTGCCTGGCAATGTCAAACTTCAGATTTCCGGCGCAGTTTGGGCATTCATACATATCGTTTCCTCTCCTTATGTTCCCTTTTTTACTGCTTCTTTTTCTTGGTCACTTAACTTTATCTTTTCCGCTCTCCGACTTGATTTTGCTTTTTTTCTGCAGCCGATACCTGTTTCTGCTGCATTTTCATCATAATATAGGCTGGCAGAAATGTCAATTTTCCGTAACAGTCAGCAAAGCAAAAGAACAGCCATTTCCGGAAAATCACTCCCCGCAAGGCTGTCCTTTTATTGTATTATCTTCCTTTCTCTCCGAATGCCGCCTTTCCGGCAATCCTACTGCCGGCAGACAGGAAGAGACTCTGCATCGACTCCGCCCTGTCTGTCTTAACATCCGGAAAGCTTTACCCCGGGAAGTGCCTTTCACCTGTCTCTGCCTTAATATCCCAGGTAACTGATATTGAAATCCACATTCCCGCTGATTCCGCTGACGCTGCCTGTAGACCGATACTGCCACAGATCATATCTGCCTTTGTAGGTCGGTTTCGCCGCATACTGTGCCAGCCAGATCTTATAGGCGCTCAGGCTGCCGGTATCAATTTTTGACTCCAACCACGTCTTATTCGCATAGATTCCTGCCGTATATCCCCCATTCTGAATCGTCTGGCAGAAGGCCCTGCACACTGCCGTTCTGGTCGTCTTATCAATCTTGTCGGCACGTCCGCCGCTGGCTTCCACATCCAGGAAGACAGGATAGGAAATCTTATAATTTTTAATCTGTTCCAGTACCATGGAAGCTTCTTCCACCGCTTCCATCTCGTCAACCGCCTGGGAGAAGAAATAAACTCCCACCTTCAGTCCCGCGGCCGTAGCCCCCTGGATATTGGCCTCGAACCTTGGATCCTCAATCAGGCTTCCCTGCGCGGACCCTCTGTATCCGCAGCGGATAATCACATACGAGATTCCCGAATTCTTCACTGCATTCCAGTCAATCTTGCCGTTCCACTTGGACACGTCGATTCCCACGGAACCGTTGCCTCCGGTCACCAGGGAACCGTCACTGGCAAAATTGTACTTAGCCCCCTGAATAACCTGTTCGCCGGTCACCTTGCTGCCATCCGCCTTGAAATAATACACCTTACCTTCCAGCGTCTGCCAGCCGGTATACTTGGCCTCTCCCTTTATAAAAAACTTGCTGGCCGTGTAGTAATCAGCCCGGGTTGCTTCCCTGTAATTATTGCCGTTGTTCTCAACCAGCACATACAGCTGCTGCCCGTCTGCATTTTTCAGCAGTGTTACATTGTCCTCTCTGGGATGCTTCCGCACAGTAACCGTACAGGTTGCCGTCAATTCCAGATTCCCCTGTCTGCCCTTTACGGTGATAACTGCATTTCCTTCTGCCATACCGGTAACGGTTATGGTAGTCGTATCCACACTCACCGCGGCAATACCCGGATCCGACGATTCCGCTGTCAGCACAGGTGCCGGTACTGCCGTATTGGAAAACGTTGCCTGGATAACTGCCGGCACCTCCGCATATGTAGTCAATGCCGTTTTGTCCAGAGTCATGGTGTTATTGCTCTGAACCGTTATGCGGATAGATGCTGTAGCCTGGGTTGCTGCACCGCCGTTCTCATAGTTGGCGGCAACGGTAAGAACCGCCGTTCCGTCCGCCACGGCATTGACATTGATATTACCGACTGCATCCACCGTTGCTGTCGCCACAGCCGTATTGCTGGAGACAATGGCGTACACAATCTTCTGACCGGCAGTAAAACCTGCTGACACTGCCTGTGCCGCCAATGTGGTTCCCGGCACCGCATTTAATTCCGTCGGCGCAACTGTCACCGTCCCCTTTGTCAGTACCGGTCCCGGAGACGGAGTCACTGTAGGGACAGGCGTGGGTGTGGGTGTTGCCGTTGCTCCCGGCGTAGGTGTGGGCGTCACTCCCGGTGTGGGTGTGGGCGTTGCGGTGGGTGTTGCCGTAGGCTCCGGTGTAGGCGTCGCAGTGGGCTCCGGTGTTGCCGTAGGTTCCGGTGTAGGCGTCTCGGCAGGTTCCGGTGTTGCCGTAGGCTCCGAGGATTCTTCCGATGTCTCTGACGGCGGTTCCTCCGAAGTTTCGGTCTCGGCATCTCCCTCCGTCGCCGGCATGCTTCCGTTTTCCTCTGAACTCAAAAACAGGTTCCGCCGCCCCATGGCCAATGTAATGGGATCCGGTATGGTATTCTTTGACACTTCACTGTAAGTAGCGGAAAGCACTTTACTCTCAACCCACTGCACCGTATCCTTCAGGGTAGATTCCACCACCGTCTCATTCTTTCTGGTGTCCTCTTGGGCGGCATTGACCTCACTTTCCGTCTTTACTTCATTTTTTACATTAACTTTTTCATAGACGATTTCTTTTTTCACCTCGACGGACTGTGCATCTGTAAAAATCGTATACCCTGCATACTTTCCGTCCGTCAAAGGTTCCATCGCCACCTGCCAGGTACCGGGCGCAATGTCTTTCTTATGAATGATACCATCCATATCGTCGTCGGACCAGATCTGCGACTTTCCATCCGGGTCCGTAACCGTGACGGCAAAAGGCACGTTTGCCACCAGTTTATCCGATTTCTGATTGATAAATTTAATCTTCAGATCTTTCTGAATAGACGTGAAATCGGGTTTTACAGACACATCCCTGGCATAACCGGTCTCGTCGTAGCCTGTCTTCGGTTCTTCAGGCTCCGGCGTAGCCGTGTCGAGCCTTGCAAGCTGAGCGCCGGCCACTGCCATCAGACCGTTTCCTCCGATCATGGTGATGCCTTCCAGCTGCCTGCCCACATCGGCAAAACTGTCTATCTGCTTTTTGGAAATATTCATATTGACAAAGACGGCCCCTGTCACAATCGCCATCACCAGCACAGCCACGCCGGCGATGATCATCACCCGGTCCATAACGTCCATACTGCGGACTGCACTTCCCATACGGGCAAAAAATCCTTTCTTCTGACCCTCTGCCGTTTTCCGGTTCGGCCCTCCCGTCTCCGGGCGAGTCCTGCGGTCCCACATCTCTCTCTCAGGTCTGTGTCTCTCACGGAAATCCTGCACCGGCTGGTCTTGACAGAAGGAATCAGACTCTTCTTCCGCCTCATAATACGAGTCTTCCTGCTCTTCATATCCGAAATCGGCTTCCGCATCGCTCTCATAGCAGGTATTCCTGCCGGTTGTTACAGACGATACCTCTTCCTCGTATCCCTCTTCCCAGTAATCTCCCTCCCCGGCAGCCGCTTCCGGATATTCCTCCTCTTCACCTGCGTCGCCGTAAAACGCCGCTTCCTCCTGATACCCCGGCGCTATGCCGGAATTCTCCCTCTCATATCCCACAAAGTCATAATCATCCGTTCTCCTCTCCGCTCTGGAATTCCGGGGCATATCTGCATCCACATCTTCCCCAAACTCACGGGAAAATGTATCCGCATTCTGCTCCTCCGGCTCTTCTAATTCATAGGAATCCAGATCTATGTCCATCTCCTCAGCCGCGTCTCCAAAAGCAAAGTCCTCAGCCATATCTTCCTGAAAATCCTCGCTGAAATCCGTTTCGACAGGCTCATAACCGGTATCGGTCCCGTCCTCCCTGAATTCACGGGAGTCCGCCGTCATCCCGGCAGCCTCGTATTCTTCCGCTTCCGCACTGTCCCAATCGTACGCCTGATCCTCCTCGTCCCAATAAGTCTCTCTCTCCATGAAGGCATCTGTTTTCCTGGGAGCGCCTGCTCTGCTGCCGCGCCGAAATAAATTTTTCATATTTATACCTCTCTGCGCTCTTGGGCGCGCATACAAATCAATATTTGGAAGTTTACTTTCAAACTTTATCCTTACCCAACGCTCTATTTGTAATAAAGCTGTAATATTATAACATTTCGGCACTGTTTCTTCAAGTCAGAACCCCATTTCTTCATAATTTCTTAAAATGTTTTAATTCGGAATAATAATGTGGACTTTCCTGCCTCATAATAGTAAAATGGTAGAAAAAAGAAGAAACGGAGTTCCGTATGAAAAATAAAAAAGCTAATCCCGATCCTTCCCAAATGAGCACCTCTTCCATACCCGAAATCGATATCATAGACCTGGACAGCGGTTCCGTGGAATCCCCGGCCGCCGACCCGTCTTCCCGGGACCAGGGAGCAAAGCGGAAGTTCCGGTTCAATATTCATATGCTCCTTCTGGTGGTAACAGTCCTTTTTGTATCCGGTATCATCTATAAGATTCTGACTTTCGGCGTACATGTGGACCTGGATGAGATTTTCAAGGATGGTCCCGGTACCTATGAGGACAACTATGATACCATCCTTCCCCTGTTCGACTCTGAAGGGAATGCTCTGTACAAAAACTACGGAGAAGGCTCCAATATACTGGTCTTCGGCAATGCCCCCTTTGCGGACGACAGAGATTCGGAAGACAATCTGGCCAATATGATACAGCAGATGACCGGCGCCACTGTCTACAACTGCTCTGTCAGCGGAAGCTACCTGGCCGCAGAAGCCGCAGAACTGAATGCTTCGGAACATCCCACAGATATCTTCAATTTCTACTGGCTCTGCTCCCTGGCTACCGGCTACCATGCTTCCACGGACAGAGAATACCGGAAAGGGTTGGAAATCCTGGGGGACACTGCTCCTCCGGAGGCAGAAGAAGTGTACAATACCCTGACATCTCTTGACCTGAACACCATTGACGTGATTGTGGCCATGTACGACGGCAGTGACTATCTGGCTGCCCACGAGATGTACAATGATGCAAACGCCACTGATCTGACTCAGTTTACGGGGAATATGGAAGCCGGAATCGAGCTGCTGAATGTCTGCTACCCGAACATCCGTATCATCATCTTGTCGCCGGCTTACGCTTATGCTCTGGATGAAAACGGAAACTATGTCAGCAGCGACATGAAGCGATATGGTCCGAAACTGGATGTCCTGAGCACATACGTAATCAAACAATATGGTTCCTGCTGTGACAGATCCGTAACTTTCGTGGACAACCTGTACGGAACCATCAACGAAGATCATGCCTCCAAATACCTTACCGACCATCTGCATTTGAATGTGGACGGGAGAAAAAAAGTAGCTGAACGCTTTGTTTATGCGCTCAACTACTACAGCCACCTATTGGAATGACTCTGTCTCTGGATTCCAAAGCTCCTGAGCCGGATCTCTATATATGACATAACCGTCAGTTTCTGCCAGCCGGATCCAGCCGTATGATGCGGGATCCCCCTGTATCCTGCGCTCTGCCGGCAGAATACAATAATGACAGCCCGCTTCTCTGGCCAGCGGAACCAGCACTTCCAGGTCTATGACCTCCTGTTCCATGGCATCGCAGAGCGGATCCTGGTAATTCCAGCGTTCTACGGTCATCTCTCTCCCGTAGGGCATGCAGGTAACAGGAGAATACTGACGCACATAAGGTACCAGTTCCAGGGGAAATACAGCCATAACCTCCCGCCCCGGCACATTGATCCTGTCACAGATATGAACCACACTGTCCGGCACATGATACAGGTTCTCCGCTTCTGAGAAAAGGGGACTGCTGTAGATCAGACTGCCGGATACTGCCAGTATCCCTGCCGCGCACAGGGCAAACAGCTCCCCCAGAAGCTGGTTTTTTCCATGAAAAAAGCTTCCCTGAACAGGCTTTGCGTGGACTAGCCTGCCGTAAATGCACACACAGGCATAAGCGATCACCACCGAAACGGGAAGAAGCCACAGAATGCGGTAATAAATCTCATCCCCTGCTTTTTCGTAAACCAGCCGCGCAAACAGGGGATTGAAATACAGAAACAGGAAACACAGCGGCATATAGAGAAAACTGATCCGCAGATACCTCTTTTCTTCCTTCATCCACAGATAGATCACGGCGACAAGAAACCAGATCACCAGCATTCCCGTCCCCATATATTCCCGGAAAAGCGTTATCACATCACTTCCCATAACCCCTCCTGTCACTCCAAAACCAGATATAGGAACGCATACAATACACCCGGCACACAGCAGACCGCCATGGGAAACAACACCCCTGGCCGTTTATAACAGACTGCACCCAGCAATCCGGCCGTTCCGATTGCCAGACATACCAGCAGCGCCCCCAGTGTACTGCACAGACATCCTGTTACAACCACGGCACACAGCAGAAAATAATAAACCGCCGGTACCTGTCCTTTCTCCTGCATCTTCTTCAGCAGAAGCAGCAGCAGAAACAGCAGGAAAGGAATCACAATGCTTCCCAGCGCTGCTTTTCCCTGACGGCTTCTGGCAATCATAAAATTTTCCGGCGTATAGATTGAAGTATTTCCAAACAGTACCAGCACTTCCGTGAATACCAGAAACAAAGCCTGCTGCCTCCCGTTTTCCGGAAACAATACCCTCCCAAACAAATAAAAAACCCCATAGGTCATGGAGATCAGGGCCACCGGCAGCACCACCTTTGCCACAGTTACCGCCGGCATCCCGGACAGCCTGGCCAGATAAGAAATCCAGATGGGAAACGGCGCAAGCCCATGTCTGGCATCCAGCAGCGTAGCCCCTCCGGTATAGGGAAGCTTCTGGTACATGGTCTCCGCCTCCTGGGTGATGGACGAAATTGCTACATAAAATGCATCATCCGTATCCGCATAGGACAATCTCACTGCCTGAATCAACTGAAACAGCAGCACTGCCCAGAAAAACGCCCACAGCAGCATACCCGATTCCCGCAGTTTCCCTCCTGTCTGCTGTTTTTTCCACGGCAGATCGATTTTCTTTCCCTTCACCAGGCGCTGGATATCCACCGCCACCGCCAGCAGCACCAGTGCCGTCAGATATCCGGAAAACAGCTGTACCACCTGAGGAAAAGTCTCTTCCCGCAGGATCAGGGGCACACAGATCAGCTGAAACCCCGCCCAGATCAGAAACTGCCCGCTGATCCAGCGAAAAAACAGATTTCCTCCCAGCCGGTCCACTTTCAGGAACAACCCTCCCACCAACACAGGCGCCGCAAACAGCAGAAGCCCCAAAAGCAACAGTTGTATTCCCAATCTCATTCCCCCTCTCCCGGTATATCGTATTTTCCCTCTCTCCCGGCTGCCTGCCCCTCCAGCAGAACAAAAGCCAGCCACAGCTGGTTTATGGCTATGGTATTCTTATAATCCATCAGTCCTGCTCCCCTCATGGTGAGAATGGCCACCAAAATGCCTGAAAAAAACAGACCTGTCAAAATCGGCCCCGCAGCCCGCCGCAGATCAGGTCCTTTCCCCTGAAGCATCTGCAGCAAAACTGACACTATCGTCAGAATCAAAGCCATTACAAACCACCAGCAGCTGTAATCCACATAGTCCCGTGTCAGAACCGGCATGTTCCCCCGCATCACCTCATAATTCCTTCCGGTATAAGAATCATAGGCCTCCCCGGCAAGCTGCAGCCGGACAATAACAGGTGTCACCGCATATCCCAGTACATCCCAGCCGATCTGCCGGATGATCATGGAAGCATGCCGCTCCCACCCCACCCCGGCCATCTGCATATAGTAATCCTTTGCCGCCCCCGGATCAGCTCTCTCCTCAACGGCGGCCTCCACAAGCTCCATATTTCCAGGACAATAGGCGGCTTCCCACAATACATCCCATGTGATTTCTCTCAGATCCTCTGTCCAGTTATCCTGATCATTCCATATGGTAGGCCAGGCAAACCGGCTGGCCAGGGCCGCTTCCACACTTCTTCCCGGTCTCTTTTCCGCACCACTGTCCGCCGCCCCGGACAGCAGCAGGGACATCACACAGCAAAGCACTGCAAGGACCAGAAACCGCAGTCTCCTTATCCTGCCGTTCCTGACAGCACTGCCCACAGCTGCCTTATCCCATTTCCCCCAAGTGCTCCTCCTGTCTGCTGCCTGCATTCCAAAAGAAAGCAGCAGCAAAAAAAGGGACCCAAGGAAAGAACAGGGCAGCAATGCCAGATGACACTGCATGGCAAACGGACTGGACAGCAGCGCCAGAGTCCTCCACACCGCCCTTAACCTCCTGTGCCATCCCTTCCTGCTCTTCGGTTCACCGGAACATGCCCACAAATCATCTTCCGGAAGCCGTCCGGCGGAACCGGTAAAAACCGGTTCGTCAGAATACCTGCCCAGACACCGTCCAAGCTTCTCCAGAAAATAATATACGGCAAAAAAGGCAGCACCTGTCTGCAGCAAGTACAGAATCTGCGGACACCCTCCTGTCAGGTCCATAAGCCCCCTGTACAAAGCGGACTCCGGCTCTCCGAAATCCTGTACCTGCAGGAAATTGCCCCACATCCAGCCTGCCCCCAGCAGAATCTGAACCGTAAACCCTATGAAAAGCAATCCTCTGATCACCACGCCCAACTGGACAGCCGTCTTTTTTATCACCTGTTTTAATCTCCCGCCGGCAGAGTTTTCCGGCCGGCACGCAGACAGAATCGAATGCTTATACATAAAATTTCTTTACTGCATCACAGATATAGTCCACCTGCTCTATGGTCAACCCATAATACATGGGCAGACGGGCCAGGCGTTCGCTCTCTTTTGTGGTATATCTGTCCTCCCCATGGAAACGGCCGAACTTCTGTCCTGCCGGCGCCGTATGAAGGGGAATATAATGGAACACGGACAGAATCTCCTTCTCTTTCAAAGAGGCTATGAGCTCAGTGCGCTCGTCCATATCTGCCGCCTTGATATAAAACATATGGGCATTATGCACACACCCCTCCGGAATCACCGGAAGCTGGATCCTGCCTGCATCTGCCAGCGGCTTCAGATTCTCATAATAACGGTTCCAACAGGCCAGTCTTGCATCGTTAATCTCTTCTGCAATCTCCAGCTGGGCATACAGATAGGCCGCATTCATATCGCTGGGCAGATAGGAAGAACCGTAATTGATCCAGGTGTACTTATCAATCTGGCCCCGATAATATTTGCTCCGATTGGTTCCCTTCTCCCGGATGATCTCCGCTTCCTCCACATCCTTCTGATCCCGAATGAGCAGCGCCCCTCCCTCACCCATACTGTAGTTTTTCGTCTCATGGAAGCTGAAGCAGCCGAAATTACCGAAAGTTCCCAGGGCCTGTCCCTTATAAGAGGCCATGATTCCCTGAGCCGCATCCTCAATGACGGCAAGCCCGCGGCGCTTTGCAATCTCCATTATAGTATCCATCTCGCAGGCCACACCGGCGTAATGCACAGGCACTATGGCTTTTGTCCGTTGGGTTATGGCAGATTCTATCAATTTTTCGTCTATATTCATGGTGTCCGGACGTATATCCACAAATACCGGCACCGCCCCCCGCAGCACAAAGGCATCTGCCGTCGATACGAAAGTGAAGGAAGGCATGATAACTTCATCCCCCGGTCCGATACCGGGAAGCAGCAGTGCAGCCAGCTCCGTGGCATGGGTACAGGAGGTGGTCAGCAGACATTTGGCAGTTCCGGTCTTTTTTTCGATCCATTCATTACATTTTTTCGTATACATTCCATCGCCGCATATTTTCTGATTCTTTACGCATTCCCGTATATAGTCATATGCCTTTTCCGCATATGGCGGTACATTGAAATTGATCATATCCTACCTCTTTTCTTTCCTGCATTTCCGGAATATCCCGGTTCCCCCGGCTGTTACTTCATCTGACTGACGCAAACCTGTCTTCCAGGCGTTACTCCTGCTGTCCCAGACGGTTGTACAGACTGCCTTCCTCAGACACCTGCTGCTCCTCACCCCCAACCCCATCCGGGATTGCGGCCTCTTCCGCCCCTTTCCCCTCACCGGCGGCGGTTCTCCTGCTGACAATATACTTGGGCCGTCCCTTTACTTCCTCGTAGATCCTGGCAATATAATGACCAATGATTCCCAGACTCAGCATCAGGAAGCCTCCGATGATCAGAATCAGAAAGATTACCGTGGTAAATCCCTCCACTGCAGTGCCTGACAGGTATTTTACCAGAGTCTGGATAAACAAAATCACACTGAACAAAATAGACACGATCCCCATTACCGTCACCAGCTGCAATGGCAGCGTGCTGAACGAAGTGGCATTTGTAACTGCATATTTCATCAGACTGAAAAAGGACCACTTGCTCTTCCCGTACTGCCGCTCCTGCACCTCATAGGATACAGACTCCGTCCGGAACCCCACCCAGAAGCTCAGGGCCCGAAAGAAAGTATTCCGCTCCGGCAGTGTCAGCAGAACATCCACCACCTTCCGGTCCAGAAGCTTAAAATCCGAGGAGGACTTCATATCCATGTTGATCAGGCTGCTCATAACCCGGTAAAACAATCCTGCTGAGAACCTGTGGGCCAGGCTCTCCTTTCCCCGGTTCAGCTTGATGCCCTCCACCACTTCTGCGCCGTTTCGCCATTTCTGCCACATCTGGGGAATCACCTGGGGAGGATGCTGGAGGTCACAGTCCATCACAATGACGGCATTTCCTGCTGCCATCTGAAGGCCCGCGAAAATCGCCGCCTCCTTGCCGAAATTACGGGAAAATTCCGCCCCTCTGATTCTGGAATTCTCCCCCGCTGCCCTGCTGATTTCAGAAAAGGTTCCGTCTCTGGACCCGTCGCTTATAAAGATAAGTTCGTAGTCAATTTTATATTCCTCCAACAGCCGGGCCAGAACTGCCGCTGTATTGGCTATATTTTCCTCTTCATTATAAGCCGGCAGAACAATGGATAAAAGTGCCATGTTTTCTCCTCTTCCCGAATCCGGGGCAATCCTTTTTCATCTGTTTACATTTTCTGTCTTAATGTACATAATGCCGTCTATGATGCGGATGGAATTTTCTCCCGGAAAGCTGTCCATGGCAGTATATTCCTCGGAATAATACATTTCCTCCATGGCGGAGGGCGGCAGAATATTCAGAGTTGCCCCCAGATAGTTCCGAATAAAGAGCCGGTAATTATCTCCTCTGTACAACAGGCTGTCCCCATTCATGCCGATCATGCCGGATGTTACGGGCAGTGTAAGATCTGTCACAGGATACTGCTCCTCCCCCACCACCCCCACCATGGCGATGGGAATACCAGGATAATAGCCTTCCGTCTGTTCGATCCTGTCCAATAGACGAATACAGTAAGCATAAGTTTTCTCATAACGCTTCTGCAGATTGGAATAGGCAATATTGTCCGTAATGCAATAACAGAAGACGAGAACGGCAGCCGCCCCAAAGGCTGTCCACTCCGTCCAGCTTCCTTTATCCGTTCCCGCATCCCCTTTTTCCGCCAGTGCCACTGCTCCGATGGCATACAATACCCACTGATAACGCATCAGCAGATGATAATTTACATCCGGAGATATCAGCAGGATAATATTCGTTCCTATTGGTAAAGCCAACACCGCTGCTACCATTATAACCAACAATACGGGATTCTTCCAGTATTTTCTTCCTCTGCTCCACAAAATAACCGCCCCTGCCCCGGAAACCGCCAGCAGAATCCAGGCTGTCAGAGAGAAAATATTCTGGAACAGCACATTCCCCTTCAGGGAAAAGCGGAAGAAGTCCTCATACATCCTCAATGATGCTGCGAGCAGTCCTGACCCGGAAGCCGCTCCCGATACCATACCGTCTATCCCCTGATAGGTGTTCAGTTCCCTGCCCTGAATCCGCAGCAGGAGCTGCAGAATGCCGTAATACAGCCCGGCTCCCAGAATACCCATGTAGAGATAATGCAGCGCACTTCGAATCTTGCCCCACACTTGCCCGCCTTCCGGAATCCCGGAGCGTGTTTGAATTGACATTTTCCTTCCCTGCTTTTGATCCCACAACCCACAGTCCTTGCCGTTTCCTGCCATCAGCATCAGAACGGAAAAGATCGACAGGACCATTACAAATGGCAGATATCCCTGATAGATTCCCAGACTGAACGCCAGACAGATCCCTCCGGACAGAAAGCCCAGACGAAAATGCTTTGTACAAAGCACCGCCAGCACTGCCAGCAGCAGCGCCAGCATATAGCCGTCAAGGGTATACACATAAGCGAATGTGGATGTCAGCGCCGGAAAAGATGCCAGCAAACCGCTGCAGAGCATGACTGCCCATGGTTTTCTCACTTCCAGCACCTCACATATAACCGCAGCCGCCAGACTCAAAAATACGAATCCAAGTATGCCGATCACCCACGGAATCGTATAAAAGGAAGAAAATCCGCAGGCTGCCGAAAGAAACCAGCGTCCGGAAGTAATCATATTCTGGTCAAAATACATGCTGTCCAGACCATCATGATTCGGGATGTCCGACAATAATACCGGCATATGGACCAGCAATCCCGTGAAAAAGCAGGTAAGAAAGGCCAGCCGCCATTCCCGCTTTATTTTTCCATATAGAAACCGAAATGTCTCCGTGGGTGATTTCATTTTATGTCTCCTGTCCTTTATTCCCGGTCTGCCGCATTCAGAATATTCCCTGCTGCCGCAGCCTTACTGCCGATCTTTCAGAACTGGGATCATTCGTTTCCGGAAACGGCTTCTGCAAGCCGCACTGCCATTTTCTCCCGTCCCGCCTGGTTTGGATGAATGCCGTCCTGAGTATACAATTCCCAGTCTTCCCACTTTTCATGGGGATAGAAATCATGATACAGATCCAGAATCTCCACGTTCAGTTCCCGGGCCGCCTCCAGCTCAGCCTCCACATAATCTGTCAGGATTCCGCCGCCATAGTCAGCCTCTTCACCGGTTTGGCCGGAATTGACATACCACGCGTAAGTAGGCGTCACCAGGATAATCCTCACATCCGGGTTTACTTTCCGCATGGCATATACAGAACTGCGGATTGCCCCCAGAAAGGTATATTCACTGTAAGGGTCCTGTTGGTTGTCAATCGGAACTCCCGCGTGGTAGTCATTGATCCCCTGCTGCATCAGCACCGTCTCCACCTGTGTAAAATCTACCGCCGCCAGTCCGTCGATCACTTCCGGATAATATTCCGTATTGCTCTCCCTTACCCTGGCAGTTCGCTGTACCCCGAAATCTCCGGCCCACACAGCTTTCGTCAGGCCTGCCAGAGACAGTGAACCCTTGGCATAATCCAGACGCCGGTCCTCCCTCCGCCTTGCGGCACCGGTTCCGCCCAGAGCTGCGTTGTACACGGTCTTTCCTGTCAGTTCCTGCAGTCTGGCAGAAACTGCTGTCTCATCCCGCACCAGTGCATACACACTGTCTCCAAACATGACAATCTGCGCCTGTGTCTTCTCTCCGGACGCTCCGCGGCTTCGGAAGGTCAACCCGAAAAGGAGCAGGAACAAAAACAGGGAAATGATCCCATACAGGACTTTCCCGCCTGCCTCACTCCTCTTTCTGCTAATATCATTTCCCATTTCGTTGCTTCCTTCCGCAAATTCCAGTATTCCATGTTTCTGCTTTTCCTTTCAGGACTCCCAGGGGCGGTTTTTTCGCTCTTCCCCCTGGGACTCCCGGGGGCGGCCTTTGTGCTTTTCCTCCTGAAACTTCCCGCAGAAGCCTCTGTTCTCATTTTATGGTACTGTCCGATTCAGGATTGCCAGCGCCAGGCGTCCGGCACCCTCTCCGTCAACCATCTGCATTTCCCTTATCCTGCTTTGCTGCCGTCTCTCCGGCTGACTGACCAGTTCCGCAAAAAGGCTTTCGATCCGATCCAGTGTCCGGTCCGGTTCCTTATGCCAGGCTCCGGCCGAACCTGCAATCTGTCCCTCTCCCATATATTTTACAAGAGCTTCCTGGTTTTCGGTATAGGAAAAACAGATGAAAGGCACTCCAAGCGCCGCCAGCTCATAAATCGTCGAGCCGCCTGCAGTCACGGCAATCTGACAGCGGCGCATCAACCCTGCCATATCCTTCACGTCATAGTGAAGCCGTATCTGTCCGTATTCCTTTTCCAATTCCTGCAGATTACGGAAATCCGGCCGGAAACACCCCGTGACCACATGAAATAAAATATCGTCACGATAAATACGTTTTAGTATTCTTCCGGCAATGTTACCGCTGTCGCCGCCGCCGGTAGTGATCAGTACCTCACGAACCGTCAGCTCTGCCGCTGCAGTACCTCCTGTCACATTCACCGACGCTGCAGATGCGGTACCGTTCAGAGATGCGGCATCTGCCCTTCGGAACTGCTTCCGAAGCGGCGTGTATCTGCTGCCGATCAAAAGCCTGGTGCTGCTCCCCCGATATAAACTTTCATAGATCTGCAGGTCCGCCTGGGCGTTGTAATTCACCACACAGTCTACCGGATACCGATGTATTCCCATGTCATCCATCAATACCGTATATCCCATCTCTCCCAGCGCAGTCAGATATCTGTCCGTCACATAGTAGCTGTCCACCAGTATTGTAATGTTTCTCTTCCCGGACTCCTTCGTCGGCAGTTCCGTTCCTGTCCCCTCTCCGGACTGGGGTTCCTTTCCCGTCCCCTCTCCGGACTGGGATTCCTTTCCCGTCTCCTCTCCGGACTGCCATCCTTTCCACGATTCCTGTCGCGGCAGCAGCGCCATTCCAACATCCCGCCAAAACGGCAGTTCCGCCTCCATATCCCGGTAATCCGTTTTCAGAACGTAAGTTCGAAATCCATTTTCCCGGATAAACTTCTCTGACGCTTCGTCCGCACACACGAAGCAAATCTCCTCTTTGCCCCCCTGCAGCAGTGCCGCCGCCTCCTCCGCGATGGTCAGACAGCGCATCAGATGCCCTATGCCAATCCGGCTGTTTCCGTCTCCTCGAATCAAAAACATAGCTGATACCTCAGACTTTCTATTCCCGGTTCTTTCCGAAATCCACCAGGTCCCAGCTCATCGGCGTCCCTTTCTTCACGTCAGCAGCGGCTCTTTTTCCCAGCAGCTCCTCATAATACATGGTGTGAAGACCATTGGCCGGCCTTATGCTCCTCACGTTTTCCGGGGTAAACAGCTCTCCTGCCTTCATGTCCTGCGCGATGAACAGAGAGCGGGAATGTTCCCTCTCCCTGGTCTGGCCCGGCGTCAAATCATAAGTCACCCTCCCCAGGGATTGTTCTATGATACGGATTTGATCCACCATTTCCTTAAATTCCTCCGGCTCCATGGAAAAGGCCGAATCCGGTCCCCCGTCGGCACGCCTTAAAGTCAGATGCTTTTCCACCATTTTCGCTCCCAGAGCCACCGCCGCGCCTGCCACCGCGCCCCCCATGGTATGGTCTGACAGTCCTGTTATGCAGTCAAAGGTTTCCCCCATGGAAGGGATGGTCCGCAGATTGACATCTCTGTAAGGTGTAGGATAGGCCGAGGTACACTTCAGCAGAATCACATCTTCATTGCCCGCTTCCCGGCAGGTGCGCATCGCCAGTTCAATATCAGAAAGCCGTGCCACGCCGGTGGCCATGATCACAGGCTTCCCCAAGCCTGCAATCTTCCGAATCAGGGGAATATCCGTGATTTCAAAAGAGGCTACCTTATAGGCCGGTACATGAAGTTCCTCCAGGAAGTCAACGCTGCTGAAATCGAAGGGAGAGGAGAAGAATTCCAGCCCCATATCCTCCGCCGCTTCCTTTAATTTCCCCTGCCATTCCCAGGGTGTATAGGCGGTTTGGTACAGCTTATGCAGGGTAATTCCGTCCCAGAGAGTACCCTGGGTGATTTGAAAGCAGGGCGCATCGCTGTCCAGTGTGATGGTATCCGCCGTATAGGTTTGGATCTTGACGGCATCCGCACCCGCATCTTTCGCCGCCTGCAGGATTGCCACTGCCCGCCCGAAATCCATATTATGATTGGCTGACATTTCCGCCACAATAAAGGTAGGCGAGTCTTTGGTTATCACATGTCTGCCGATCCGAATCTCTTTGTTCATGCCGACTCCTTTCCTGTTGAAGTTTCCGATGTCACTCTTTCGAAAAGCTCCTATAATCATCGGAACATACTTTCCTTTTCAAACTCTTCTCCATAATCCATTTGAAACATAATTACCTTCTCAATATTGCATGTTTTTACATTATTTTCAAGTAAAAACATGAGAAACATCCGGAAATGAAATCTTCCTGTATTTTCGGGTATCTCTGACTGACAGCCAGTGCTCCCTGGTCATCCGCAGATAAGTTACATCGTACCAGATACCTTCCTTGCATACATGCTGCTTCTTTTCTTCCAATGTCTCGCATCCGCAGAGCCGATGAAGCTGGATTACCCCTTTATTCAAAGTGAAGACATCGCTGTATACAGCATTTTTATTTAATTCTGCAAGTGCATGGTCATACATGCTCATCTCCAGCGAGAGTGCTGTCCCCAGGCTGCGCAGACGCTTTTCTCCCATATAGTAAGCCCATCCCAGATTGCCCTCCGGATTCTCCAAACCAGTGAGATTGATCACCCCTGCCGGCTGTTCCTCCACCAGAATCAGCCAATATCTGACATCCGGATTCTCTCTTATGGAGGACAGCCACCGTATCTGTCCTTCTGTCGTAAGCTTTGGATTTGTATTCATATACCTGGTAATCTCCGGATCCATACGCCAGCGCATGATATTTTCCAGATCCGTTTCTCTGATTTCCCGCAATGTTACGCCCATACGTCCTCCCTGTAAACCTGCTGCCTTTTCTGCCCTGGCCCGTCGTATTTCTGCCATCCTCTCAACTGCATTTCCCGGCGCCGCTCCTGTCTTTACCGACACTCTTTCGGTACTTTTGAAACCTGCTGAAAGACCTCTACCGTTTTTTGATGCTTCCCAAACTGCTCCGCAAAACCTTTATACCCCTGACCTCAATTTCGCCTGCTCTGGCTCCGGGCATCCATTCTCATACGCTGCACTGCTGCAGCAGATCCTGCACACCGGTCAGCTCCACCGCTTCTTCCAGAGGAATGACAATCCCCAGTTTCTCTTCCAGCTCTCCGATAATCATCACATGCGCCAGAGAATCCCACTGCTCCACATCGGCAATCATGGTGTCCTCCGTAATAGTACCGGCCGGAACTTCCAGAGCTGCTTCTATCAATGCTATAATCTTCTCTTTCATGTCTCGCTTTCCTCTTCTATCTTTACAAAATGCTTTCTTGCAGGGACACTGGCAAAACAGATTTCATAGACTGTACTTTCCCCCGACTCCACCAACCTGTAGCCCAGCCGCTCATACAGACCTGCTGCAGGCAGATTTTTCTCCGTCGGTATATAAAGTGCCCTCAGGCATTCACATCCCCGCTCCCGCAAATCTCTTTCAATATCCTCCACCAACGCATCCTCGATGTGTTTTCCCATGACCCGGCAGCTCATGACGAAATCTGTCAGAACCGGCACCGCACCGCTGCAATCCGCCACGGCCGCGGCTACAATGCCGCTGTCCCCAAACCGATCGGCAACACGATAGAGATAGACCTTCCTGTCAGGTGCCTCCGTCAGTTCCGCCATCTGTCCCTGTGTATAGCGCCTTGTAGTCAAATTAAACTGATTCGTCTTATTCATCAGCTGGACCAGCCGTTCCATATGTCTCCGGGGATTCACCCGAACGGCCCTCATGTTCAGCTGTCTCAGATAATCTTCAAAGCTTCCCGCTGCGGTCTCCAGTTTCCTCCGGGCCGTATTTGCAGCATATTGTACTGTCCTTGCCAAATCCTCTCCTGTCACTGCAGATGCGGCAAAATACTGCCTGTAGATCTCTCCCATGGCCCCGGCCAGATCTTCCTTCCGCTCCGGAAAATCCGGAACAGCCACCTGGGGAAGCATCTCCCGTACCAGCTGCCTCTCCTGAGGAGAATCATCCCAGAAAACAATGGAATCCAGACCCAGATTGAGTTCTTCCGCAATCTCCCGGATATTTTCGGATTTGGTCCTCCAGTTGATGCGTCTGGCCGCAAAAACCTCGGGACGGAGCACCATATGGGGATGTTTTTCCACAATCTCCATGGCGTCTGCCTCATTATTTTTCGACACAATCCCCAGGAGAACTCCCTGTTTCTGCATCTGCAGGATGACTCTCTGCAGATTTTTATAGGCCAGTCCGCCGTGGTCCTCAGAGAGTTCCACCGGCGTATCTTCCTGCTCTCCCGCCAGACCGCCCCACAGCGTATTGTCCAAATCCAGGAGAAGCACCTTTTTCGGGACACGCCTCTCCCGCTCCGCCCGTTCCAGAATCAGTCCGCACAGCCGCTTCTGTGCCTCATTTCCCAGAAGAATCTTTCCCATATACCACATTTTCAGTGAAAAAGCGTTCTCTTCGCCCAGATTCTCCACCATCTGTCGATATGGAAGAATCCTCACATTCTTTCGTCTGCCGCACAATGCCTCCAGACGTTCCTGCCACATATGCTCCAGCGCTGCCTTCCTCCCGGCATCCGCCAGCACGCCCAGCTCCGGCCCCCACAGACAGGCATCCGAAATATAATAAATCTCTTCCGCTTTCAGTCCAGACTCCAGATCCGAAAACCATCCGTCCATGCTGTGCCCCGCAGTTTCGGCTTCCAGGTCATGTCCCGTCAGCTCCATCAGATCCATCACCAGAAAGGTGATATCCGGCTTAAAGGCATGGTAAGAAGAATCCGGGTCCATCAGCAGGCCCAGTTCGTTTCCATATCCTTCCCCCCGCCAAACCTCCGTCTGTTTCCGGAGCAGTCGTATGACATAATCCATATTGACGTTTGACAGCAGCGCAATCTTCTGCCCCGTCGTACCGTCCTTTTTATCATCTCTTTTATCGTTCATTTTTTATCCCTTTGCCGTTTCGTCATCCAAAACGGCCTTTCAGCCCCCGAACATTCTCCGATACTTGATCTCCGCGATCTCCCAGTCCGTCAGGGTGTCGATATCCTGTACCTCCGTCTCCGAAACCACCAGGGGCAGGATATTGCCTACCATCAGCTTCCTGTTTCTGCGGAAATTTTCCGTGCGGAACACATAGAACTGTCCCACATCATGATAATGAGGTTCCAGATCCTGGGAACGGCTGTCCAGAAACTCGGGATGTCCGAACACCAGCTTTCCCTCCCTTACCAGCATGGCCCGCTGAGGCGGATAGGAGAAACGCACTACGGGAATCAGGGTATCCGCATCACTGTCCAGCAGCAGCTTCACCGCATCCTCCAGCTTCCCGGCGGTCACAAAGGGAGCCGTGGGATAAATGCAGCATCCCAGTTCAAAATGCTCGCCCCGTTTTCCGTATTCTTCCAGCACCTCCAACAGCACGTCATTGGTAGTGGCATAATCCCCGGAGGTATTCCCGCTGCGGAAAAAAGGAACCTCCCCACCATATCTCCGTGCAATCTCCGCAATCTCCTCATCCTCCGTGGACACCATCACACGGTCAAACATACCTGACTGCAGTGCAGCTTCAATGGAATAGGCTAAAATGGGCTTGCCGCAGAAATCTTTGATATTTTTCCGCGGAATCCGCTTGCTGCCGCCTCTTGCCGTAATAATCGCAACACTTCTCATATGCTCTCCTATTCTGCTCTCTGTCTCTTTCTTTCGATAATAATCTGAATGTATGTGAATTAGCTGCTCATCCCTGCCGCATCCGCCGCACCAGAAGCTTCAGCCTGTAATACAGGTAGAATTTCAGGTCTGACCGGGACTGCATGGCGATAAGTTTCTGTTCTTCCGCTCCCGTATACGCTCTGTAGTATATATTTTCCCGAAATTTTGGGAACATTTCCTCCATTCCCTTTCGAAGTTCTCTCACAAAAGACAGCTTTGGACGCGCCATCCCCTGCATGTAGGAAAAAAGGGTAATGACATAGTAAAGCTCTGCAAATCGATACTCCAACTCCTGATGATAGGGTTCCAAAAATCCTCTCTCTCTGCACATTTCCCTCAGAAGTTCCGCAGCCTTCATACGATGCCGGCACTTTTCCTCGGAAATATGATGCACCGTGGAAAGTCCATGCTGATAATAGAAATACAGAGGCTCCTCCACCCGCTCAAAGTGTTTGAAATACAGGGACCACAGGGACCCGGCACAATTGTCCTCATAGAAAATCCCTTCCGGAAAATCCAGCCTGTTCTCCCGGATAACACTGGTTCTGTATATTTTCAGCACCATACTGCCGGGGCGCATGAGAAGCTTTTTATGCTTTTCCATATCCAGTACCCCCGTCTGATCCGGCGTATTATTCTTTACCGGCTGCCCTGGCGTAAAACCATGCTCTGTTACCAGGCTATAGTCACAACCCACCATATCTGCTCCCGTAGCTTGGGCCTTTGCCAGAAGTTTCTCATAACAATCCGGTGCCACCCAATCGTCGCTGTCCACAAAACCAATCCATTCCCCTGACGCCGCCCTCAGTCCTGTGTTCTTCGCTCCGCCCTGACGTTTATTGACTCCATGGGTCAAAACTTTGACTTTCTCCGGATATTCCGCCTGATACCTGCCGAGAATCTCCGGGGAACCGTCCGTGGAAGCATCATCCACGGCAATGATCTCATAATTATCCACAGTCTGGTTCACCAGCGAATCCATACAATAATTCAGTTTTCCCTCTGCCGCCATATTATAGACAGGCACAATGATGCTTAATCTCATGTACGTACAATGTCCTTCCAGAGTTTCACAGGCGCTGCCGTATTCGGATCGAACACTCCGCTGCAAAACGTCACGTTCTCATCCCCCATGCCCGCTGCGCGCGCTCTGCCTTTCTTCCACCGAACTTTCTCCCCGCTCCCGCACCATCTTTCCGTTCTCTACCCGGTATACCAGGTCACATTTCTCGATGGTCTGCAGTCTGTGGGCAATGATGATCAGCGTCTTCCTCCCGTGCAGCCGGTTGATGGAATCCATGATGGCCGCCTCGGTATCATTGTCCAGTGCAGAAGTTGCCTCATCCAGGATCAGCACTTCCGGATCATAATACAGTGCCCTGGCAATGCCGATCCTCTGGCGCTGCCCGCCCGACAGCCTGATCCCCCGCTCTCCGATCCCGGTGTCCAGCCCTTCCGGCAGAGATCTCACAAATTCATCCAGCCGGGCTTCCCGCAGAACCTCCCATACCCTGTTCTCGTCAATTTTGTCGTCACGAACTCCGAATGCCACATTCCTGCGGATGGTGTCGTCCAGCATGAAGATCATCTGCGGAATGTAGCCGATATTTTTCAGCCAGTTTCGATACCGTTCCTTTACTTCCGCTCCGTCCGCGCATATCCTTCCTTCCTTCACTTCAAGCAGTCCCAGCAGGATATCCACAAGGGTACTCTTCCCGGCCCCGGAAGTCCCTACAATCCCAACAGAGGTTCCGATGGGAATGGTGAGAGACGCATGATCGAATATCAGTTTGTCAGTATCGGGGTATGCATATACAATATCCCTCAGTTCAATGGAATGCCGTATAGGCAGCTTTTCCTCCTCATCTGCGGCAAACGCCATATTTACATGCTTGTCCGATATCTCATCCTGCAGATTGTCCGTGACTCCCATGAAAAAGGGTTCAAAATAGGCGATGGAATTGATCTGGTTGTTGATACGGTTTACTGCCGGGAGCAGCACAAATGCCGCCGCCGCCAGCGTGGACAGCACTTCCAGCATATTCTCCGAAGCTGCCCCCATCAGGGTGAGCACAATCATATACCCCATCATCACCGCAATACACACCGTCTCAATCAGCAGCTTGGGAATATTATTGTAAAGACTGTACCGCTGCACTGCATTCACATAACCGCTTCCGCACTTGCGGTATTCCTCCACAAAATACTGTTCTTTTCCTATGACCTTGACTTCCTTGATTCCCTGCACAGTCTGGGAAATCCATTTGAAAAGTCCGCTGTAGTATTCCTGGTTATCCTTGCCCGCCTTATACATAATGGGTTTCAGGATCCCTTTGATCAGCGCCATCAGGACAACCAGGGATACCGCCAGCAGCACTGTCATGACGCCGTTCGTCATCAGACAGTATGACACAACGAACAGAGACACTACTCCGTCAGACATCAGCTGCAGCAATGCCAGAATCAGAGCATACATATTATTCACATCCGAGGTGATGCTCCTTTGCACTACAGCCGTATCGGCATTCAGATAAAATTCATAGCCCCTGCGCAGATAATTGCGCATCATCCGTTCCGATGTGGCAAACTGATTGGTATACACGAAGGCTAACGTCAGCTTCTGCTGGACAAACAGGAACAGGTTTTTCACCACAAAAGTCACCACCAGCAGTACCATCACCGTGACAGAAAAGCTTCTGAAATCCCCGCACCCCAGGAAATCGTAAAACGCCCTCACAAGCCCGCTTTTCTCCAGTATCTGAGGGTCGATAACCACGTTCACCGCCTGTACCAGCATGCCTATGCCTGCCGTCTGCAGAAAGGCACCAATGATCATCAGGACCATCAGCCCCGCCATGGTACGCTTCTGCTTTTTATCCAATAACACCTGAAGCTTCTTTATGATCTGTAACACCTGCCGCCTCCTATTTCAGTTCTGCTGCAACCCCCGCCCCCTTATTCAGGTCATAGAATTTCCGGACCCTTCACTCATGTTTCCGTAAATTCTATGGGATGCTTTTGGGCCTGTCTGCGCGGAACGCCTTTCTAAATCTGCTCATTTTGTCTGTGGATCAGCGGATCCTCATAGGCATCCATGAAATCCTCTCCCAGCCGCACCGTCTCGTCCGCAAACTGAATGGCCTTGATCTCAGTGAGTACCGCCACCACCTTTTTAAAACGCAGCCCCGGGAAGAAATTCAGCATTTCCATGGGAACCGTAGCATCAAACTGGGGATATTCGGAAAAAAGCTTCCGATAATCCAGATTATCTCTGGGATGGGGTTTCAGGAAGATGGTTCCCTCCTGACGGTAACGTTCGATGATATCCCGGAATATGCGTTCCCTTACCTCCAGCGTACACAGGGGATCCGTCAGAATCAGAATCTTATCCCCTACCCTGCCGCTCTCCGCAATCTGCCGTTCCAGACCTTCCTTATCCCGGATAAAAGCCTGCAGGATCAGATCCTTGTCATGATCATCCAGCCTGTCCACCAATTCCTGTCTGGACTGTTCAATATATTGGGGACAGGGATAGTGAATGACAGAGATGTCATTTACCTCCATATCCAGACAGTATTTTCCGTAACCGTTCTGCACAAATATCAGATTCAAATACCTGGACAGGAACATTTTCAGTCTAAAGTGCCCCCGGTTGTCATACCTGGCCGCATCATAATTTTTCAGACAGTTAAGTCCGTCCTCCAGGGCATGATAATAGATCCGGTTCTGATTCAGATAATAACCGATGGGATCCGAATCGCAATAAACATAGACATCCCCATATTCCCGAAAGTCCACCGGTACATAGGGCGCCTCCAGACGGGCGTAACGCTTTGTAAAACGGATACGGCTGCGCAGATTGCCCAGAAACCCCCGGCCGCCCTTCCTCAAAACAGCCAGCTCCGGAAAGAAATCTTCCCCTTTCTCGTCGAACTCGATGACTCTGGCGAAAAGCCCCGTGCTCTCCACCCGGGCTTTGAGATTCTCAAACTGATTAGACAGGCTGGATAACACCAGATCTGCCTTTCCTGCAGGTTCCCCAGATCCGTCCGCCTCCCGCCGCAGTTTCAGCTCCTTCAGAAAAGTGACATAGACATGGTAATAAGTATGGCAGACATAAATCCTGGGACGTACCGCCTGATTCTTTCCCTTCTTCATATCGTTTCCGCTTTCCGGCAATCCAGTGCCTGTTGCATTTACGTTCAAATCATTTCCAATATCACTATCATAAACTTGCCCTTTCTCATTGTCAAGAAAAGGTTGGCTGTGTTAAGATAGAAGAGAACCGCAATCGGAAAGGAGCATGCAATGTCTGCAGCAAAAAGAAGATCAAAATCACGGAAAAGCACATACAACTACCGCATTATCTTCATTCTGGGAATCCTCTTGGCAGCCGCCTTCCTTCTGGGCGCTTTTATCCTGTATCAGCGGAGCAAATCCCGGTTCTCCGGCAATAATCCCCAAACTGATGACGGCAAAATGGAACAGGACCTTCTGCGGTTGTCGGAAGAAACTTACGAGGCCGCTTTGGTATCCATGCACGCCGCCGATTATTTCACAGAAGAGGATTTTCTCTTTTATGGAGGCCTGAATGCCCTGGTGGCTTCCCACAGAGTTCTGGATACGGAAGAGCTGTCTCAATATCTGGAATGCATTCTGAACTCCGGCAATGCCCTTTCCCATCTCTATCTCTGCCTGGACCCGGAACTGCTCTGGACCACCGCCGGGAAAGAAGCCGCAGTCTGGAATGCCAACCTGGAACAGGATCTCTATTCCCACCTGACCAGCTATCCGGAGATTACCTTTTCCTTCCTGCTGCCTTACCCTTATATCGGCTACTGGCTGGAGCTGGGGGAGGATAAGCTGGATACCCTTCTCACTCTGTACCACGCACTGGTAAACGAACTGTACCGCTATCCAAATGTCCGGGTCTTCTTCCCCGGCGCAGAACCCTGGCTGACATTAAATCCTGCCAATTATACAGACACCCTCTTTGATGCCAATGAGATTATCACCCGGAGTATCTATCTGCACACCTTCTGCGACGGCGATTACCTGATCTATCCGGAGAATGCAGAAGGTTACTGGAACACCCTGCGGGAAACCATCGCCCGAGAGAAAACCGCTCCTACCTGCTATGCGGACCTTTCTGACTGGTGTTTTGTCTTCTTCGGCGACAGTGTTCTGGGAAATTACCCCGGCAGCTTCTCCATCCCCGGTTACGTAAACGGACTGTCCGGTGCTCTGACCTGCAATTTTGCCGTAGGCGGAACGCCGGCCGCTTATGAAGAGACAGATGTAGAAAGTTTTCCTGTCGTCATTGACAGATTTCTCACGGAAAATGTAACTGCCTCAGATGGAGAATCCCATCTCCTTTTCGAGGGTTATTCTCCGGAAGAACTTGCGGACAAAAAGCTCTGTTTTCTCATCAATTACGGCTTCAACGACTATTTCGCCGGGAATTCCATCGAAAATCCCAATGACCCCGGCGATATAACCACCTTCAAGGGAAGCCTGCGCACCTGTATCTCCAGACTGCGCAGTGCCTTTCCTGATGCCCGCATTCTCCTGATGACCCCCACACATACCCAGAGCTTCGGCGGCGGCACAGCGGTCAACGGAGATAATGGCAATGTCTTCTCCGCCTATATCGACGCATTAACGGAAACAGCGGCGGAAATGGGCCTCTTCCTGCTGGACAACTACAATTACATTACCACGGAAGAAGATATGATCCGTTATCTGGCAGACGGTGTCCATCCCAACGAAAATGGGCGCCTCGTCATTGCTGACAGAATTGTGCGCTTCGTGGACCTGGAAATGCGCTGACTCCTTCACAGCCGACTCTCCATCTGCCCTGCAGGATAAACCGACTCCCTGATGGTCATTCTGATTCCTGTGCCTGCCGGTCATAGAGGACCAGCGTTTCGTCCCGGTACACCTCCTGATAGCCGGCCTCACGGCACAGGGCAGCGATATGTCCTCCCGGAATGCTTGCCAAATACCGGCTTTTCAGGGTATCGAAATTTTCTTTCACATAGCCATCCATGCAGCAGCTGATGCCGAAGCCTTCCGGCACAGCATACAGCAGCTGCCATGGAATATTTTGATATTTTCCTTCCTCCTGGTCGGCAAAAACCCAGATTACTACATTATCGTAGTTTGGCGTATCCACCAAATTCAACATCATCTCCCCATCCAGGACTCCGCGCCATGTTTCCAGTTCCCGGCTTCTCTGTTCCTGTATAAACGGCACCTGATAATCATAAGGATCCACGGCACGATAGGAAAGAAAATAAGCAAAAGTCACCCCCAGCAAAACGGCTTTCTTATAAAATTTTGTATCCATCAGCGGTACCACAAATACCGCCGCCGCAATAAAGGTCAGCAGATGCTTGCTTCCTTCCGTCAGCTTATACATCAGAAGTAAGGCAAACAGCATGGCAATAAAACTCAACGCCATATGCACCTCCACCGCAAACAACGCCCGTTCTCCTGTGGTCACCCAGGCTCCGATCCGGCTTCCTCCGGATCCAGCTCCTTCTGCAGTCTCCTTTTCCGTTCCGGATGCCCCAGTCTCCGGCTTATTTTCTTTACCTGCCCCATCTGCCTTCATGACCGCGTCTGCTTTCCTCCTCCGCAGTACCCGCCAGTCCCGGTAACTCCATCCCGCCAGAATCCCACCGCAGACCAGATGGCATGCAAAGAAAGCCCCCGACGCCAGACCGTTCTCAAATCCCGCCCTGGTATGCCGCAGAAATTCCGTCCCCATACGATACAGCCTGGATGCAGTATAGCGCATTCCCCCGAACAATCCCTGTTCGAAATACGAGGAAATCCAGTCCATATAGAACAAAGGTGTAAAATATTCCGCTCCCAGATAATGCTTGATGCAGGCATACAGCCCCAGCACAAAGACCAGCACTGCCGCCGACCCCGCTGCACCTCTCCATAGCTTCCCCTTTTTCCGCTCCCTGTCAATCAGAAGCCAGACAGGCAGCAGCAGGAAGAGCAGCATATAGGGCCGCATCAGCGTCATCACCCCGGACAGCAGAAACAAAAGCGCCAGTTCCCCTCCCTTCTTCCCCCTCTGATAATGAATTGCCAGTGCATAAAAGAGAATCAGCATGGTAAAACAGATCACCTCCGGCATCCCGGATAGCATATAGCGCACAAAGGGAGTGTACAGACAGAAAAGAAGCGTCAATATGCCCAACTGTTTCCAGGCCGGTTTTACCAGCCAGACAAACAGAAAGCAGCATAGGGACAGCAGAAAAATATTGCATGCTATGGGAGACAGCAGATTCCAGCCGAATAAAAGTCCCCAGAGAATCCAGGGAAATACCAAAACCGGGCTCCATGCCGCAAAAGAAAGCTTCATGGCATGGCTCTCATTGAATCCGAAATACCCCTGGGGGTATCCGTAATGCACAATCCCCTCTACCTGCTTAAAATAAAACAGCTCGTCATTCCATTCCGAAACCGGCAGATAAACCTCCCCTGGTGAACGCCCCCGGGATACGCAGTATACCATGACGCATACCAGCGGAAGCAGCGCCAGAACAAACGACTTCAAGAGTGTGATATATCTCTTTTCCCGGGGAAATCCGCTTTCCTTTTCCCACCATTGAATAAACTTCCGCATACTCCCTCCCTTCCGAAACCAGCCAGCCATACGCCTTGCCGCTCATATGCTTCCACCCATCTGCTCCGGACACAGCAGCTTCTGTTGCCATGTACCTTCTCATCTCTCTGCAGCCGAACCCGGCGGCTTTTGTCTGGGTGTTCCCGTTTCCGGTTCCACGGAGATCCCATAGAATTTGTGTAGAATTTCTAATCCTGATTTCCGCCTTCTCTCCCGGTCACATTTGAAAATTCCTGCACTTCATCTACATTGATCTTCTCCCGAATCACATACTGAGGCGAATTATTCAGACAGATATAGATACGTCCCACATATTCCCCGATCAGCCCCAGCATCAGCATGACCATACCGCCGAAGAATACGATGGCAGACATGGTAGAACTGAATCCCACAGGCACCTCCGGATTCAGCAGACGTTTCAATATGGTATATATACCATATAAAAAACCGGCGGCTGCACTGACTGCACCTATGGTGGTGGCTATTCGCAGAGGTTTCACGGAAAAGGCCGTAAAACCGTTCAGCCAGAGCGCAAACAGCTTTTTCAGATTATAGCCGGACACCCCAACCTCCCGCTCTCTGTGATGCACAGACACGTTTGTGATGTTTTTCGTGGCCCGCAGCACCAGCCCGATTACATAGGGATAAGAATTTTCATAGCGAATCATATCCTCCACCACGAAACGCTTCACCGCAAAATAACTGGACAGATAGAGCTCTGACGGTTTTTCCAGCATAATCCGTGTCATATGTTCATTCACGCTGCTGCCCAGGTTGCGGAATTTGGAATGCTGCTTGTGGTCATATCTGGCATACACGGCATCATAACCGTCCTCCAGACACGCGATCAGTTTCCCCGCCTCATCCGCCGGTGTCTGTCCGTCATCATCCAGACAGATCACATAATCTCCGTCCGAGTAACGCAGCCCTGCCATCAGTGCCGAATGCTGCCCGAAATTCCTGGAAAAGTCAATTCCCAAAATATGAGAATTCTCTGTACACAGCTTCCGGATCACCTCGAAGGTATGATCCGGTGAACAATCATTCACCAACAGAATATCATAACGGTACTGTTCCAGCTTCTCCATTGTCTTATTGATCTCCGCTACCACCCCCGGAAGGGTATGTTCCGAGCGATAGCAGGGAATCACAAAACTGATTTTCTTCCTTTGTTCCATATACATCTCATGCCCTGCCTTCCTTCCACTGTGTTCCCAGCACCGCCATCCAAATGATATCACGATACTCCCCTTCTATCCGCACATCATCCCGAAGACATGCCTCTCTCTCAAATCCAGCCTTCTCATAACTTCGGATCGCCTGCAGATTATCGGAAAGGGCCCGCAGATAAATCCGATGCAGTCCCTCCTCCTCAAAACAGTACTGCAGCATCAGCCTGGCGGCTGCGGTACCGATTCCCCTGCCTCTCAAGGTATCCTCCCCGATAAAAATCCCATACTCAGCCTTGTTATGAACCCTGTCTATATCTCTGATATAGACACTGCCGATAGGCCTGTCTTCTGTCAGGCTGCATAGAATCATCTGCACCGCCCTGCCGGTATCTATCATGGTTCTGATCCAATTTTCATGCCCTTCTCTGGTGAAAGGCTCCTGGTAGATAAAATGTTTCCGTACACTGTCGGCATTGCGCCATTTTAGTATCAATTCCGTGTCTTCCCATGTAATCGGACGCAGATAAATCCCCGCCCCTCTGTCAATATACTGTCTCATAACTCCCATTCCTTACATTTCGTCCCGCGGACAGCATCCCTGCCGGTTCTTTCCGCCAGCGATAACCTCCCCTTGGAATGCCTCACTCTGCTTCCCGGCTTCTTCTCCGCTTTTCCGCACTTACTTCCGCCAGGTGATATTCGAAATCCCGTTTATCCTTTGCGGCCAAAACCTCCAGGACCATGCCGGCAAAAAAAGATTGTATCCCTGCCAACACCATGAACCCGCACACAATCAGCGTGGGGAACCGGGGAACCAGCCCGGTCTGCAGATACTCACCCAAGATCGGAATCATCAGCACCATGGCAGCCGCTATCAGCACCAGGCACAGGCTTCCGAAAAACCTCAGCGGCCTGTAATTCCGGTACAGCTGCAGCATTTTGTAGACTACACGCATACCATCACTGTAAGTATTCAGTTTGGAAACACTGCCTTCAGGCCTGTCCCGATAGTTCACCACCACATTTTCCACCTGCATGCTGTAATTTACCGCATGGATGGTCATCTCTGTCTCAATCTCAAACCCCTTGGAAAACACCGGAAATGTCTTCACAAATTCATAACCGAATGCCCGATATCCGGTCATGATATCCTTAATGTCCGTATGGAACAGTCCGTTAATGCCTGCCCGCATGAGACTGTTGCCGAAATTGTGAAAAGGCCGCTTATTCTCCGTAAAATATGTGGAGGAAAGCCGGTCTCCCACCACCATATCCGCATTATGTTCCAGTACCAGCTCCACCATTTTTCCCGCACAGTCCAGGGGATAGGTATCATCACCGTCTATCATCAGATAACACTCCGCATCAATCTCCCGAAACATCCTCCGGATCACATTTCCCTTCCCCTGCCTGTATTCATGACGTACCACAGCCCCCCGGGCCCGTGCCAGTTCCGCCGTCTTATCGGTGGAATTATTATCATAAACATAGACCACCGCCTCCGGCAGAGCCTCCTGTACATCCCTTACCACCTTTTCAATGGTTTGTGCTTCATTATAGCAGGGAATTAATACAGCTATCTTATCCATTGGTACCTGTCCTTTCCCTAATTGTCCTATGATTCTTATTCGCGAACCGCATTCCCGAATTGCCTGTCTGTTCCTCTAATAGTACATAATTCCCTCAAGACAATCTTTAAAATACAAAACTCCACAGGTCACATGCCACAGAAATGCAGCCCACTGCAGCACCAGCAGCGCCTTTTGCCCCCACTCATGCAGAGCATCCGCATGTTCCGCACCGTCTGTGCCCCCTCCGCCGTCTGCAGCCACAGCCGGTTTCCGTCTCAATGTGCGGCCGGTCACCTGCAGCAGCAGAATCAACGCTCCGAAATGGCAGAAAAAGATGCCGTACATATAACCCCAGGAAAAATTGAAATCCGGCTTTCGAAATCCCTTTTCATATAGAAAAAAGGCCTCCAGAAAACTGATCAGATACACCAGCCAGGAAAAACGGTACAGTGTATGCGTTCTCCCTTCCCGCAGATTGCATACCAGCACCAGCAGCGGAAATCCCACCGCCAGGCATACAGCCAGCGGAATGCAGCCGCAGTATTCTGCCCAAACCTCTCCCACACAGAAGCCTACACCCCCTTCCTCCCCTGCATCCGGCACAAATACCCCTCTGTACTGATACAGCAGCGCCAGGAAAGTAGGCAGAAAACTAAACCCCAGCCGAATCGTTGGCATCAGATTCCGGAACCGGGCCCGGAACAGCCGATACAGCATCAGCAGTCCGCTGGTGCTCACCATCACCAGTGTAAAGCTGGGCTTGGTCATGGTAGCCAGAAGCAAAAACAGAGAAAACAGGATATAATCCCGTTTTTCTCCGCTATTTTTCTCATACAGAGGAAGCAGCTTCACATACCACAAAAAGGCCAGCATCGCAAAAGGCCTGGCCGCCATATAAGTGGCATTGTGAAACGGATTCGCTGTGAACACACCCAGATATCGGAACCGGATCCCCGGCAGGTAAATCCCCTCCGGCGGATACAGCATGGAGATAAAAAAAAGAGCTGCGGACAACAGGCTTAAAACGATTCGCCAGAATATTTCCCTGCCCCCGGCTTTCAAAACCGGCAGTGCCAGCCCGTTCAGGGTCAGCTTTGCCACCACCAGCGCCAGCCCGTTCAGCAGCATCACCGCCAGCGCCACCGCCAGCTCCGGAGAGCAGAAAAAATGGAGGAATGCAGCAAAACGGAAGAAGACCGGATAGGGAAAACGGTATCCGCTGTCCAGCCCCTGCATTTCCAGAATATATGCCTTCATGTCAGAGGGAATCTCTCCCATGGCCTGCCGGTAGAACAAAGCCAGCGTGAAGGCGGATGCCGCTGCCAGCATTCCACCGAAGAGAACAGCATCCACAATACGATTCCTTTTCTGTTTCATCTCTGCATACTTGGTTTCCTGATCCATATACCAGCCGGTTTTCCTCTCTTTTCTTTCCATTTTCTTCCTTTGTCCACAACAGTGCGGGCCCCGGAAAGTCTAATTACTCCACAGGAAAAACCCCTTGTCTGCCAGAATCATAGCTTCCCTTCCCATAGAAGCCGCATTTACTTTCCGTAGTATGCAATGATCTTTTTCACCGCATATATCACACTGTCCACGTCCTCGTCTGTGAACCCATAATACAGAGGCAATGACATGGACGTCTCATAATATGCCTCTGCATTGGGACACAGCCCCTTCTCATACCCCAGTTTTTCATAGCAGGAATGCCGGTAAACCGGCAGATAATGCACTTGTGAACAAATATTTTCTGCCCACAAGGCATCAAAAAACGCTCTCCGGTCACAGTTCAGCAACTCCGGGTTCAGGCGCAGAATATACAAATGTCTCACCGTATCCGATTCCGGTATTTCCTTCTGCACTTTCAGCTGCGGCATCTCAGAGAATGCCCTGTCGTACCGGGCAGCAATTTCCTTCCTGCGTCGGGCAAAGGCCGGCAGCTTTTCCAGCTGACTGCACAAAAGCGCCGCCTGCATATCCGTCATCCGGTAGTTATATCCCAGTTCCACCTGCTCGTTATACCAGCGTGCATCCGACGGATGTATCATTTCTTCCTGTATCCGTGTAATCCCATGAGCCCTCAGCCGCAGCAGCCTGCGGTATTTCGCTTCATCATTGGTGGTGACGGCTCCGCCCTCGCCTGCCGTCACCGTCTTCACCGGGTGGAAGCTGAAACAGGTCATATCCGCCATACTCCCCACCGACTGCCCCCGATACCTGGTGCCGATGGCATGGGCCGCATCTTCGATCAGGGTCAGTCCATACCTTCTGCAAATCTCCCTGACGGCATCCTGCTCTATGGACTGTCCGGTGAAATCCACCGCCACCACTCCTTTTGTCCGGGGCGTAATCAGCTTCTCCAGAGCCTGCGGATCAATATTGTAAGTATCCGGATCGATATCCGCAAACACAGGCTTCGCACCGCAGTACAGGATACAGTTGGCAGAAGCCGCAAAAGTAATGGAACTGACAATCACCTCGTCCCCTTCCTGAAACCCTGCCGTTATCGCCGCCAGATGGAGCGCCCCGGTACCGTTGCTCACTGCCACCGCGTATTTCGCCCCGGTCACCTGGCAAAGTTTCCGTTCCAATGCCCCTATCTCGGGTCCGCAGGTGAGGGCATCACTTTTGAGGACTTTTGCCACCGCTGCGATGTCATCATCGTCAATATATTGTCTGCCGTAACTGATCGGCTCCTCCCTCACCGGACTTCCGCCGAAAATTGCCAGCTGCTCCATATCCCATCCTCCTCTGCTGTCTATCTGCCGCAGCCGCATTCTGTCCCAAGGCCCGGCTTACACTCCCCGCCATCCTGCTGCAGCGGATATTTATGCTTGTCCTCCACCGTGATATTTTCCCCCATCTGGACTTCGATGATCTTCAGTTCCGTCTCCGCAGATACCGTATGCCTGCATCCCGCCGGCATGGAAATCACATCTCCGGCACAGACCTTCCGCTCCACCCCGTCGATCACGGCCCGTCCCGTTCCGCTCATCACGGTCCAGACTTCGTCCCGATGATCATGGCTGTGATAATACAAACCATGACCCGGCAAAAGGACAATTTTGATGGTAAGGCTGTCTTCCTGCACATCCAACACCGTAAAACTACCCCAGGACTTCTCTGCATACATGACCTGTTGTTCTATCTGTTCCACAAAAGGTTTGATATAACTGCTCTGCTCCTTATCTGACACCAGGATGCCGTCACTGCTGGCCGCAACCACCATATTCCGACAACCCATGCAGAGAATGGGAATATTCAGCTCATTCACCACATTGGTATTTTCACAGGTCTCATTCAGAATTCCCTTGCCCAGGACAGGCTCCGTCATGGCCTCCGTGAACGTATTCCAGGTGCCCAGATCCTTCCAGCCGCCATTGTAGCGCAGTACCTGCACCGCCTTCTCCTGCTCTGCCAAAGCATAATCAAAGCTGATTCTCTTCAGCTCCCCATAGCGGGCGTACAGATCCCGGTAATCGGTAAAAGAAAGCAGCTCATGCGCACGTCTCATCAGATATCCCAGGCGAAAGGCAAAGACTCCGCCGTTCCAGAGGGCTCCTCTGGCGATATACCCCTGGGCCGTGGCAGCATCCGGTTTCTCCCGGAAAGTCTCCACTTTGCTCACCCGCGCTGAAGACTCAGGCAGAATATATCCGTATTTTTCACTGGCATAAGTGGGTTCAATCCCCAGAAGAAACAGATTTGCGCTGCCTGTTTCCGCCATCCCACTCAGTTCCTTCAACGCCTCAAAATAGGAGTCTTCCACATAAGGGTCCACCGGGCAGACTACCACCGCTTCCTCTTCCCCTACTCCCTGCTCATAGTACAGATAAGACGCCGCCAGACAGATGGCCGGAAAAGTATCCCGCCGGCAGGGCTCCGCACATACGCTGACCCGATCGCCCAATTGGTTTCTGATGGAACTGATCTGCTTTCTGCTGGTGGCTATGGTAATCACAGCCTCCGGATCCGCTGAAATAATCTGGCGGTAAACTCTGGTCAGCATGGACTCCAGCTTCCCCTCTTCATTGGAAAATATCCGGATAAACTGCTTGGAACGGATATTGTTGGACAGCGGCCAAAGCCGCTGTCCGCTTCCGCCTGACAGTAAGATAATATTCATCATTCCGTTCCCTTCCCCTAAAGTTCCCGACGGCACAACTCCAAAGCGGAAGCAATCACCCGGTCCATATCATAATACCGATAACTTCCCAGTCTTCCGCCGAAAATCACCCGGTTCTCTGCTTCGGCCCTGGCCCGATAGGCCTCATAGAGCGCTTCATTCTTCCCATCGTTCACAGGATAATAAGGTTCGTCCCCCCTCTTCCACTCGCTGGAATACTCCCTTGATATAATTGTGGTGGGCTGTTTACCAAATTCAAAATGTTTATGCTCAATAATCCTGGTATACGGTATTTCCCGCTCCGTATAGTTTACCACCGCATTGCCCTGATAATTCTCCAATTCCAGTTCTTCCGTCTCAAACCGGACGGACCGGTATTCCAGCACGCCCAGGCAGTAATTGTAAAACTGATCAATCATTCCTGTATATACAATCTTTTCTGCCATTCCGTCCAGTTCGGCCCGATTCGCCAGATAGTCTGTCTTCAGACGAACCTCCGTCCCCTCCAGCAGTTTCTCCACAATCCGGGTATATCCCCCCACAGGAATGCCCTGGTATCTGTCATTGAAATAATTGTTGTCATAGGTAAACCGCAGCGGCAGCCGCCTGATGATAAAAGCAGGCAGATCCCTGCAGTCCCGTCCCCATTGTTTCTCCGTATACCCTTTGATCAGCTTCTCATATACATCCCGTCCCACCAGAGAAAGCGCCTGTTCTTCCAGATTTTGGGGCTGAGAAATCTGCAGATCCGCTATCTGACCTGCAATGATATCCTGTGCTTCCCTGGGTGTGGCAACACCCCACATCCGGCTGAAAGTATTCATATTAAAGGGCAGGTTATATAGTTCGTCCTTATAACGCGCTATGGGAGAATTGATATATTGATTGAATTCGGCGAACCGGTTTACGTATTCCCACACACTTTTATCCGATGTATGGAAAATATGAGCACCATATCTGTGCACCTGTATCCCATGAACCTCCTCCGTGTATACATTGCCGGCAATATGGTCTCTCTTCTCCACCACCAGACATCTCTTTCCCCGTTCTCTGGCCTCCCGGGCAAAGACCGCGCCGAACAGGCCGGAACCTACAATCAGATAATCATATCTCATTTTCTGTCCTCTTCTTACATTGTTTCCAGAGCACGTTTCACCTGTGCTTCTTTCTTCGCCAGGGCACGGTCATGCTCGGCCATAATGCGTACCAGCTCCTCATAGCTCGTCTTCTGCGGATTCCATCCCAGAACTTTCCTGGCCTTATCCGGATCCCCCAGAAGGTTGTCCACATCGGTGGGGCGAATCCAGTCAGGATTCACCCGAATCAGCATTTTCCCTGTCTCCCTGTCATATCCTTTCTCCTCAATGCCCGTGCCCTCCCAGCGGATCCCAATCCCGTTAGCAGCAAAAGCCCTTTCTGCGAAATCCCGCACCGTATGCTGTATCCCGGTGGCAATGACGAAATCCTCCGGCTTCTCATGCTGCAGCATCAGCCACATACATTCCACATAATCCCTGGCATATCCCCAATCCCGCAGAGAATCCAGATTTCCAAGCTCCAGATATTCCTGTATGCCCTCTGCGATCCTTCCCGCCGCCAGGGTGATCTTACGGGTGACAAAGTTCTCCCCCCGCCGCTCTGACTCGTGGTTAAACAGAATTCCGTTTACCGCAAACATACCGTATGCCTCCCGATACTCGTTTACGATCCAGAAACCGTACTGCTTTGCCACAGCATAGGGGCTGTAGGGGTGAAAAGGGGTGGTCTCTCTCTGGGGTATCTCCTCCACCTTTCCATATAATTCCGAGGTAGAGGCCTGGTAAATCCTGGTCTTCTCCGTCAGGCCCAGCATCCGTACCGCCTCCAGTATCCGCAGTACGCCGATGGCATCCACATCCCCCGTATACTCCGGGACATCAAAAGATACCTGCACATGGGACTGAGCCGCCAGATTATAGATTTCATCCGGCTGTACCGAACGGATGATATTGACCAGGGAGGAAGAGTCCGACAAATCTCCGTCATGCAGCAGAACTGCCTTACGGGCGATCAGATGGTCGATTCTTTTGGTATTGGGCATGGAAGCCCTTCTTATCACACCATGTACTTCATAGCCCTTTTCCAGAAGAAATTCAGCCAGATAGGAGCCGTCCTGTCCTGTAATTCCTGTGATCAATGCCTTCTTCATAGTATTCCTCTCCACGAAATAATTAAAACTTTTTTCATTATAGCAGATTCCATTTATAATTCCAATCATAAAATGGTAATTCAGCTGTTTTTGCGTAACCGTACTCACTTGAATGACCGAAATGGTCTGTATACAGAATCCGGAAATGAAATAAGCGGCCCGGCAAAACCAAAGCCACTTTTTTCAAATCCCCTTTTATGTAATACATGATAGCGCATTGATACATTTGTGTAAAGAGATTTTCATCGACAAATATCGACAATGCCTATCAGGTAATCTTACTTTTTTCTCAGCCCCTCTAGAAGCGCATCCACTCTGTCAGCATCTTCTGCAGTCATATTTGTGCTTCCCACAAGTGCGGCAACGAAATTACTGAGCTTTCCACCATAGAAATCATCCAGAATCTCCCGGGTCTGCACCTGGTAAAGTTCTTCTCTGGACATGGCTGCCTTCGCGTAAGCGCGCGTCCGGCTTACAATGCCTTTCTCCTCCAGACGGAACAACAGTGTATTCAGGGTCTGGCGCTTCCAATTTCTGCCTTTCTCCTTCATCAGCTCCAGCAGCTCTCTGGTCGCAACCGCTTCGGAACGCTCCCACAGTACCTCCATAACACTCTGTTCTGTGTCGGTTATTTTGTGGTTGATTTTCATTTCTTGCTCACCTCCTTTTATTCTTCTTACAATTTTACTTTATTTTATAAGTGGTGTCAAAGACTTCTTTCATTCATTTTACACTTTTTATCACCGACACGACCTGTCTACTCAAAGTGGACTGTCCCCAGCAGCCGGCGGATATCCTCCACACTCAGCCACTCGGTATTATTGCCTGAACTGTAGGAAAAGCCTTCCGGAACCTTCCTGCCGGTGGGTATGACACGCCGGTTTTCACTCCATACCATCTGCGGGTACACAATAAAATGTCTGTCATATTCATAAGTATTCAGGGAATCTTCCACCGGCACCATAATCTCATGCAGCTTCTCTCCCACCCGAATCCCTACCTCCGGTTTCCCGCATCCCGGCAGCATGGCCTCCGCCAGGTCCGTAATCTTGAAGGAAGGGATCTTGGAGATAAAGGTTTCGCCGCCCCGGGCCTCCTCCAGCGCCTTCACGACCAGCTCCACTCCCTGCTGCATACTGATCCAGAATCGTGTCATACGGTAATCGGTTATCGGCAGCTCCGTTCCTCCCTTTTGAAGGATATCATGGAAGAACGGAATGACAGAACCTCTGCTGCCCGCCACATTGCCGTATCGCACAATGGAAAAACAGATGTCCTTCGCCCCGGCATAGGCATTGGCCGCAATAAACAGCTTGTCCGACACCAGCTTGGTACCGCCGTACAGATTGACAGGGTTCACTGCCTTGTCCGTAGACAGCGCCACCACCTTTTTGACCCCCATGTCCAGTGCCGCATCTATCACATTCTGTGCGCCGTGAATATTGGTCTTGATGGCCTCTGCCGGATTATATTCACAGGTCGGCACCTGTTTTAATGCTGCGGCATGAATCACATAGTCCACTCCCTCGAACGCTCTGCAGAGACGCTCTTTATCGCGCACATCACCGATAAAGAAGCGCAGCTTTGACGGCGACGCACTGAATTCATTCTGCATTTTAAATTGCTTGAACTCATCTCTGGAATAAATGATAATCTTCTTCGGTTCATAATGTTCCAGTACATATTTTGTGAAAGCTCTGCCGAAGCTTCCCGTTCCTCCTGTAATCAGAATTGATTTATTGTTCAGCATGTTATTCTCTTTCCCTTCTGAAATTCCATATATCATTTATTATACTATACCTTATCCGGATTTTCAAACAGCTTATGTCACAATTTTATATTTTTTTCAGTTTTTTCAGAAAGATTTAATCAAAAGGAAAATTTTTCATCCATTGCTTACATTAAATCCGGTGACCAGTTGATATCCGTATCCCCCTCAGACGGCACGGGCGTAGGTTCGGGTGTCGGTTCCGGAGTAGGAGCCGGTGTGGGTTCGGGTGTGGGCGCAGGTGTTGGATCCGGTTCCGGTTCCGGAGTAGGCTTAGCCGTGGGTACCGGTGTGGGTGCAGTGGTCTGTACCGGTTTCTTTGTAGGCTTAGGCGTAGCCGTAGGCACAGGTGTTGGCGTAGCCGCGATTTCCCCCTCCTCATTGTAAGTTTCTTTTGTAGTATTATATTCAAAATTATCTCTGTTTGTCCACAGATCAAAGGCCTCTCCGGGATTTCCGGTTCGCTCCGCTTTCGTATATTCACCGACTATGGTCCCGTTGGCATAGGTCCCTGTCTCCTTAAGAATAGATCCGCTTCCGCCGTTGATCTGCCATTTCTCAAATGCACCGTTATAAACGCCTCCGGAAACGGAAGTCTGCAGCAGCCAGATCACCCCTCTGGCCTGCTTCAGCAGCAGAATCTGCTCTCCCTTCTGGTAATATGCGTTGATATAGGGCTTTTCCTCAATGTCACGACCAGCCTGTACCGAAAGTACGGCTTCCCCTGCTCCTCCGATGGTATAGCTGCGGCATCCCTCATACAGTCCTGCCGTCACAGCATCAAACCATTCCTCGCTGCTCACCAGATGAATCGCCTCCCCCAAATATTCGGGAAGTTCCAGATTCTGACGCAGCTCCTTCAGACTTGTAAGCACATTTTCCGGTACTTCCACTCCCAGTCCTTCCATGCTGCTTTGAACCTCAGGTACCACCGGCACCGGTGTCGCAGTCTCCTGCACCTCCCCCGTCTCTCCGCCGTCCTCCGGTTCAGACTCCGTCTGCAACGCCACCGGTTCCAGTACATCCATACTCATATCCGTTCCGCCGCCCTCGGTTCCGTCCCCACAGCCGGTCAGTATGGCGGCTGCAAGCAAGCACGCCGACACACTGTATTTCCAACGTTTTATCATAATATCCTCCTAATTCCGCTCTTATTGATTCCAACTTTCGTCTATCTTCTTCTCGATCTCCTGCAGGCCGCTGCTTTTTACTTCTTACCTTCTCGATCTCCCGCAGAATGCTTCCCTCTTCTAACCTTCACGGCCCCTCTGTCTGAGCAGGCAGGGCATCGGCATCATGAATGAGCTTTCGCAGGAATGTGTCGGCTTCCGAACCTGCCTCATAGGTTCCCTGGTTGATCAGCTGATGTGACAATGCGTAAATGCTTCTGGCTACTACGGGACCATATATAATGGTTTGTATACCGTTCTTTTCCAGCACGGCATATCCGCGGAAGGCAAACTCCGTTTTATATTGCTCCACAGGAAGTCCCACCAGCACGGAGGTAAAACGATACCTGCCGTCCACGGTCTCAAAGACCACATCCTGCATGTTTCCATTTCCGTCCATACCGTAGGACACACCGCCTGCAATCTTCGTTCCGCCCTTGATCATTGGATATTGGCCCAAATTGGCATTGTTTGTGACCAGCGTACCATATTCCTTCAGCCGATAACCGTCCACACCGTCGGCCAGCAGCCTTCCCCGCAGTTCCGTGGATATGCCGGTTTTAAAACGAATCCCGGATTTTCCTGTGATACGGATGGAGAATCCGTGGTAGGTCAGCAAATCCTCCAGGCCTGATATGGGTATGGCTGTATAGACTACTCCGTTATAGCTTAAGCCCCAGACAGACATACCCACCGGCACACCGTTTTCGTTATACTTATAGAGTACTGCTGTCTTGGCGTTGCCGTTCGGCGCGGTGACAACCAGACTTCCATTGCGCACTTCCGCCGGATATGCCACTCCGTCCAGCCACATGACAGGATCTCCATAGCCTTCCGGCAGAGGCAGCGTGATCTCGGTTGAGGCATTCGGAGGACCGCAGGGTGCCGCCGGCATATTTTCATATACCGGAATTTTGAATACAAAAGTACTGTCAAGGGCTCCTGCTCCTTCGTAAAGCCTTCTGATGCTGGAAGCCTCACTGGTGGGCGCCGAAATATTCTGCATATACTGATGGGTGAAGGGCGCATATGCCCCGTTTGGATTCACATTGAATTTCTGCAGATACAATGTATCCTGTCCCTTTTTGATATAGTTGGCAGAGATGAAATCCGCCCCGCCCCGCAGAGCTGCTTCCACGGTGGACCACCCATGATCTTTGGCATATTTCAGACCGCTTTCAATCACCTGCTGGTTCGTATTGCCGCTGGCGCCCACATTAAAATAATTATAATATCCCTCGTATCCGGGATACTTTCCGGAAATCAGAGGAGACGTCCCTGCCCCCTGCTCCTGCAGTACTCTGGCTGCCAGATGGAAAGGACTTACCTTTCGTCCGTCCTCCCGGCCGATCTCCCAGAAAAGCTGGGCATAAGTCTTGTCGGAGCCCGGAGCCGGCGCATTGCTGTTCATGAAAGTATTGCCCAGAAAAGAATCCACTGCCTCCAAAGTATGATAGGCCTCATTGTAGGTCAGCTGCTCAAACTGGAAGACAGCGCTCTCAGTCAGGCTGTTTCTGGGATCCATATATACCTTCACAGCCGCTTCCGACGCATAATACCAGGTTCCCTTATCATACAGGCCATTCTTTGCCCAGTCCGGAAGCGTTTTGTATACCAGGCTCCTATCGTTCATCAATTCACTGGATATGGAAAACTCCCAGTCCAGTGTAGTATTCATCTTCACAAAAGTCCAGTTGGGATGCTTCTCCTTCAAAGCCTGCAGTGCCGGACGATAGCTCTCCGGAAACTGCTCAATATCCGGATAAGCGGCTCTCTCTGCCCCGTCCACAGTGTAGGCTGCAGCACTGAAGTCCATTCCATACTGCGTCTGCCATTCCAGGAAACGTGCATCTGAACAGGCCAGATAGGCACTTTCCACATAACCGTACATCTGTACTCCCTTGTATTCCAGATTCACATAATACCAGATCTCGGTCTCGTCATTGATGTACAGATCCAATATGTTCACCATCTGTCCGCTGAGAACATTCACCACCGTATCGCTTTCCGAAGAAGGCAGACTGCGCACCGTGTATTCGTCACTGAGATACACAAGCGCCATAATATCCTGCTGTGCGGCAAGCCCGGCCAGACTCTCCCCGGCTTCTTCCACCCAGCCGGCAGTCTCCTCATCCATGGCTCCGGATGTACGCTTCCAGGCTCTCCCCGGCTCTTCTGATGCGCCTTCAGCATCCGATGATTCGCCCTCTCCTTCTGTCTGCCCGGTCTCATCACGCTCTGCCGCGCCTTCGTCAGCAGGACCGTTGTCTTCGTCCATGCCGTTTTCTTCTGATGCGGCACCGTTTCCCTCCATACTCCCGCTTCCGCCGGCAGCTCCGGTTCCGTTCTCTGCGGATTCGCTTCCGGTTCCTTCTTTATTCCCGCCTTCGGCAGCGTCAGTTCCATTCTCTGCGGTTCCGGTTCCCTCCATATTCCCGCCTTCGCCGGCGTCAGTTCCGGTCTCTGCGGATTCGCTTCCGGTTCCTTCCATATTCCCTTCAGCGGCATCACCGTCCATGCTGTTCTCTTCCGCTTCAGTTCCCTCTGCCTGTACGAACGCGGACCCTGCCGCCTGTTCTGAATTTTCGTCTCTCTGTCCGGCCGCAGATGGTTTCTCCTGCCCTTCCGTCCGCTTTGAATTTGTTTCCTCTGCCGATGCCATGATCGCAGGCCATTTGATATCTGCGCTCAGCAGTGCTGCAATCACCGCTATTCCGCACACAAGCTTTCCGAATTTTTTCATCTTTGTACCCCCATGCGCGCTCCGGCGCGCCTGATCGAATTGCCGCGTCTCTTACTGCAGACCCTTCCTTATACCTTGCCGGAAAATTTTTCCGGCTGCTTTTCCTACGGACGAATGCAGTCACAAATTTCCGTTCCTGCATCCGCCGCAATGTAAGAATATCACATGATTCCTTTCTTTTCACAGGTAGTTTCTGACATTTCAGCAACTTTCTTCCCAATCTTTCCGCCGCAGACGCGCATGGAACTTCCTGACTTCCCTGGGTGCCAATGCAAACAATATGTGATAAATCTTATTTTTTCCTGTCAAAATCGGGTTTTTCACGGACCTGAACCAATGTCTTCTCAGATAGGCCACAATATCCCGGTACATCCTATTATCCTTTGTCATCTGTGAAATGGGAATATGAAGCAGGTATTCCAGTCTCTGGAACACTCCGAAACGGAAAGCCGTATCCTTCAGCCCGGGATACTCCCCCTCCACAATATTTGCCGCCATATCCGCATTGTCCACACAGTCCGCAAATACCCGGGAGAATTCTGCTCTGTCTGCTTTCCGGGAATTGCTTCCCATCCGGTAAAAGACATGATAGGACTGCCCGGGAAGGCATACCACCCTCCCCATACCGGGAAGCAGGCGTACAATCAGATGAAAGTCTTCATTCAGCTTTCCCGGCGGAAATGCTTCCGGCGGAAAGAGATCCCTGCGTACCAGTTTCGTACACAGAGAGCAATCTCCTCTGTGGAGCAGCAATTCCTTCAGAAACGCTTCGCTCTCTGTCACCAACGGCTCCTTGGGGGGTTCACAGAGTACAGGAAGCCGGCTGCCGTCCTCCCCAATCTCATCCCTGCCGACCTGCGCCGCAGGAACATGATAGTTGCGAATCCCCCACAGCAGTTTTTCATACATATCCGGCTCTATATAGTCATCGCTGTCCACAAACCCCACATATTCCCCCGCGGCATGCTCCAGCGCCAGATTCCTGGCCCGGGAGGTCCCGCCGTTTTCCTTATGAAAGACCCGGATACGGCTGTCTTCCTTCGCCAGGGCATCGCACAGCTCCCCCGTACCGTCGGTGGAGCCGTCATCCACAAGCAAAATCTCCAGATTACGGTATGTCTGTGCCGTAACGGAACGAACGCACCTGGGCAGATATTCCGGAATATTGTATGCCGGGATAATGACTGTAATCAGAGGACTGTCGCTCATGGAAGCACCTCCTGTGTTCTTTCCTGAAAACTGTCAGATAAAATCCGACCATTCCTTATCTTACCAACTGCCGGAAACCGCCATCCCATTCTTCCCCGCCTCATCTGTCCTCAAATAGTTTTCCGGCACTGCGCTCAGACAAAATGGGCGCCGGCAAACAGGGAACACAGCATCCGATCTCTGCCGGCACCTGGCCGACAATGTTCGTCCCCGCCGCCCCGCTGTCTTCACCCAGAATCCGCTCTATCAGTTTCAGCAGCTGTTGTGCCGCATTTTCCGCATTCCAGCTCTCTGTGATGGTCCGGTACGCATTCCTCCCCAGTTGTCTACAATAGATTCTATCCATAACCACCCTCTCTGTCAAGGAAAACAGCTGCTGCTTTGCACCGTCCTTATAGACTAATCCATTGTCTTTATTTTTCACCAGATAAGGGACGGATCCGATCATATGATCAGCCACCAATGCACAGGCACTGTTCATGGCCTCATTGGCCACAGCCCCCCATCCCTCCTGTCTGTCGCTGGTAAACAGAAAAATGTCCGCCTTTTCCATGGCTCTGCGTACTTCCTCCGGTGTCTGGTATCCCCGAAATGTGACATGCTTTTCCAGCCCGTATGTCTTTACCAGCTCTTCCATCCGGGGTCTCAGTTCCCCGTCCCCGATCAGATCCATGTGAAAGGTTTGTTGCCTGGCCTTCAGGTAGGCCGCCGTCTCCAGGGGCAGTTCCGGATGCTTCAGACTAATGAATCTGGCAGCCCAGAGCAGATAGGGGATTCTGTTCTTTCCGTACCCCTTCTCCGCCAGCAGCCTTTCGACATTATAATGCCTTGTCTCCGGAAAATATCCCCAGCAGTACATTTTTCCGGGATAAGCCCTGACAATGTGAAAATCGGAAGGTACATAGGCACCGGTACACAGCAGATAAACCGGTGCTTTCCGATAGCAGGTATGGTCTCTGTATTTTTTCACCAATCCCCGGGGAGAAATCGCTTTCCACTGGCCGGTTCGATACAGACGTTCGCTGTATCGAATCACCGGTTTCCCCGCTTCCAGCCGGGGTGTAAGATAGCTTTCTTCGTCTGTTCCCCCGAATATCACAATATCGCTGTCCAAAATCATCTGCCTGCAGCATGCCTCTTCCTCATAGAAACAGCGCACATATGCCGGCCGGCTCTTCTCGTCCCATCCCATCTGTATGCGCTGTGCTTCCATCGGTTCCGTCTGTATGAAGTGAAACTCCCCCTCCAACAGACTGTACATGGCATTGCAGAAAGGAATCTGATGGTGATTGATATAATTGGATACAAATGCCGCCCTGATCTTCTTTTCCTTCATGATCTGCCTCCCGCTCCCGGCATTTCCCATTCCCCGGAAGCACTCCCTGTACCGTAAGACATCATTCTCCACAGGGATTATGCTTTTGTAATAATATCAGCATATATTTCGGTCAATCTGATATAATTTTGGATGCGGTCATGGGTTTTTGCCGCACGATTTCGGGCATTTTCGCAGTAAACACGCTGTTTTTCAGGATTGTCCCACATCTCGACCACCGCTCCTGCAAGACACGCCGCAATGCGCTCCAGTTCTCCTGCATCCTTTTCCGCCCGGTTTCCGCCGTATGTTCTCTCTCCCCAGCCCGGTCCGGAGCCTTCTCTCTTTCCGCAGCCTGTCCCTGCTGGACTTTCCGGCTCCGCCCCAGGCATGACAAAGCCTTTATATGCAATTCCGTCCTGTCCGCCGGTAAAGATACTCGGGATCCCTCCCACAGCTGCACAGACACAGGGCATCCCTAAAAGCATGGCCTCACCCAGGGAATTGGGTGAGTTCTCCAGCGAGGACGGGCATACGAACAGACTGCTTTTCAGATATCTGTCCCGCATCTGCTCTGCGCTCATTTTCCCCAGAAAAACCACCTTCCCCTCCAGGCTCCCCTCTCTCATCAGACGTCGAAGATATCTGCCATACGCTGACCTCTTCAGCCGCTCCTTCCATGTGCCGTCCGCCACCAGGCTGTTGCCGGCCACATAGAGCTGCGCATCAGGATATCTCTCCAGGATCGCAGGCATGGCCAGCAGCATGTAGTGAAGCCCTTTCACGGGATAGTCTCCCTGGCTTAAAAAAATGGAATGGGGAATACATCCCTCTGCCTCCCACACAGGCCCGTAAAATTCCGGCCGCAAAGTCTCGTTCATGGCGTAATAACAGGCCCGCTCATTCCATTCCGCCGCACTCTCCCGGTCCCACCGGGTACGTCCGCTCACATTCCCTGCCAGCCGGATACTTTCCCGCTCCTGCCTGCCCCGGCATACAAACTTCTCCTGCTGCTGCCTTAAGCTGTCCTGCCGCAGCCAGTCCCTCAAAGTCACGGAATCAATTACCTGCTTCGGCAGATCTGCAAAATAGGCTTCCGCATACAGGGTACATAACCCCTGCAGCCCCACCAGCAGCCTTTCTTTTCGTGGGAACACTCTGCACATTGCCAATGTGTGGGGATACTCCGTGCCGAAACAATGCACCAGATCCGGCTCCACCTTATCAACGATTTTTTTCAGCACAGGTTCCAGGGTTTGGTCATATTTATCCGGATGCCCCACATCCTCCGGAAATCCGTAGCAGGCCATGGAAGCAATCACCTGCCCCGCCGGAAAATCGCCGCCCTGCATGGGAAACGCAACCGACAGTTCGATTCCGTTTTCCTCACGTTTCTCCTGCAGAATTCCTGCCAGTCCGCTGAGCCACCCCTCTTTATTGGAAGCCTCCAGATGCAGTTCCCGGGCAATCACCGGCAGCGCAATATTACATAACCACAATACTTTCATAATAATCTCCATCCCCTTCCGCAGGTATTCCCGCCGGTATGCCTGCACATCCCTAATCAAAGATCCAGTTCCGATAGGGAAGCAGCCGGATGTCCACTGCATACATTCCCTTCAGAAGCAGTCCGAAATATCCCCCGAATCCACAGATTACACCTGCCATACAGAACCTGCGCAGCCATCCCCGGGGCATCTCTCCCAAAAGCCTCGGAAGGAGGAACACCTGGGATACAATCATATAGTACCCAATCCTGGATACCTCCGGAATAAACGACCCGCAGCAATATACCACCAGTCCGAAGAGGTTCAGGAAAAAGTAAAACCGGTTCATGACATTTTCCCTTAAACTGCGCCTGTAACAGAGGAAGCACAGTGCCAGTACACAGACACATTTCAGGATGTTTGCATAAGAGAGCTCTCCGTTGTCAAATGCGGAATCCCGGTAATACGGATAGAAATAGAAGATAATCTCCTTATAGACATCCTGTCCGAAAATCAATGTCCCACCGAAAATACCGCCCGCAATATAATGCCGGCGTTTCAGCGGAGCTGCTGCCAGGAACCGTGCGGTCAGATAAACCGGAATCACGAAAAGAACCGATTTGTGGAACATGGCCCCTGCCAGAATCAACAGGACAAACTTCCCATATTCCCCCCGCAGGACATATTTCATGGAAAAAAGTGCCACGGCCAGGGCGAAATAGTAGCGGACAGAATTCAGACTGTTAAAATAATAGCCCCCTGTCATTAGAAGAAACAGCGAAAATGCAAAATAACTCCCCTGATCACACAGAGCTTTCACAAAGAAAAACACGGTCACAACGGAAAACAATGCAAATATGGATAGGTATTCGTCGTAGCCGAAAAGCTCCTGCATCCACTTTACGACGAAATTAAATCCGAATTCCGAAGACACATGCCGCTCCTGCGCAATCAGTTTGAAATTTTCCCGGTACACCCAGTAATCGTTGCCAACTGCTATTCTGCAAGCTGACACTCCTGTCATAAGTGTAAACACAGCCAGGTAAACAATCCGGTTCCGGGCCTGGCGCCGCTGACAGGGCGCGCTGCCGAAAGCTCTGCCGCCCCGAAGTGCATCCGGCACATAGTCCTGATTCTTCACAGCCAGCCCCAGAGCCACCGTCACTGCCGTCAACACGATATAAACCAACGCGCTTTGTTCCATATCAGCCGTCCTCCCGGGATTTTCCGTCTTTCATCCACCGGTAAGCCTGCCGCAACGACACCTGGGCACACACCTTATCTCTGTGAGCCACCAGAAACCGCAGCGCCATGCCCTTTGCCAGTCTGCCGTACAGAAAACGGTACAACACGCCTCTGTCCCGGAAAAATTTCTCGTCATAGCCTTCAAACCAGGTAGACTCTCCCGCTGATTCCTCCCTGGCAATGGTTACCGGCGCCGTGTATACGGTATACCCTTTTCCCATAAACTCTTTCAGGAACAGACTGTCCTCCCCGCTGCCGTACCTGGCGCCTCCGCCGAACAAAAGCGAGAACATCACACCGGATGTGAGCAGACTCTCCCTGCGCACTGCAAAACTCACAGCCCCATATCTGCCGCAGTTGTACCACCGAACCCGTTTCCGCTCCGTGATATGATAGGTCCGGCGGCTCTCCTCTATTGTAACATTAAAAAGTATCATATCTGCATCCGGATTTTGAACAAATTCGTCAACAACAGCCTCTGCATACCCGGGCTCATATACCAGATCCCCATCTGCAAACAGACAAATATCCCCCTCCGCCCGAAGAATCGCTTCATTGCGGCTTCGTCCCACCCCTCTGTCCGGAAAGGAACAGAAACGAATTCTGTGCCCGGAATCCAGAAGTTCCTCATATCCCAGCCTGTCGCACTGGTTGATGACCACCGCATCCGACGCCAGCTTCATCCGGCGTGTCAGTTCCTCCGGCTTCTCATGCATCACCGATGCCAGTACTTCTACCTTCATACGTCTTCCTTTCCCAATGCAGGAAATTCTGCCCTTTCCCTCCGGACGCTCCCAAAATAATATCGCCGAATCAGCTTCTCGTCCGCCTCCCACAAAATTGCGGCTGTCACCCGGCAGTCCTGCTGTTCCAGATATTCCAGCACAGATTCCAGATGCTTTCCTGCATGGATCCCCGCTTTCACCGCCAGCAGGATTCCGTCTGCCTTGCGAAGTACACTGCTGACACCCGGATCCGCCAGAGGAGACGACACAGCCTGCCATGCGTCATCCAGGACTTCCGGACAGCGCTCCCGCAATTTTGCAAGTACGGTCTCCGGCACCATCTTCTCCTGTACCACGCAGACTGCAATCCGTTTCCCTCCGGCTGCCTCCTCTTTCTCTGTTTTACTCTCCGCGCGCTCTGCCGACTGTTTCTCTCCGGTTAATCGTCTATTCTCTGTCCCGCTTTCCGCTGATATACCGCTGTCAGGCCCGCTTTCTCCGTAAAAAAAATACTGCAGATTCTGTACCAGTTCTCTGCTCTCCAGAGTGCCCACTGTCCTCAGCCCATAGCGCCTGCGGATGGATCCGGGCAGCCAGATACTCTCATCCACGCTTTCTTTCAAAAGCAGCAGAATTACTGCAAAAAAACAGGACAGTATGGCACTGAACACTATGGCTCTTCCCACACGGACATCCGGCAGCACCTCCTCCACCCGGCCGGGGTCAATCACACACACAGATGCAATCTCCTGAAGCCTGAAATCTTCTTCCATGACTTTCTCCACAGCTCTGGTGATACGTTCCGTATCTTCAGCACGCTTCGTTGTCACCTGAATTGCAGGCACCCTCACATCCGACCAGAGAAACGCTTCCAGGCTCTCGCCCAGTTCCCGGTCCGTCAGAGGATCTCCCTCTCCAAGATGCGTCTGCACCAGATCCAGAAACATCTGTGACTGCACATAAGTATTCCAGCTCATCTCATTGATATAGCTGCGCAGCATATCTTCCACATCCTCAGCGGCGTATTCCACTCTGTATACAGATGTGGCAGCATAAAAATGAGTGGTGCGCAGAAGGACATTTTTCACATAATATGCCCCTCCGAAAACCAGTGCCCCTGCTGCTGTTACAAACGCGATCACAGGAAGTCTGTACCACATCCGCAGCAGCGTCAGGCGCAGGTCAAAAGCCTCTTTTCCATAATTATAATTATACTTCTGCTCTCCAGTATAGGCGCCCTCCGTCTCTTTTCCGGTCATTCCTCATCCTTCCTGCCCTGTTCCTGCAGCTTTCGCATTTTTTCTTCCCGCAGAGCCGTGATCTGTTCGTCTTCCACTCCTTCCGTGCTGTCAGGCCAAAACAGAATCTTCAGTGTCAGCAGCATCAGCTTGAAGTCGAGCCACACAGAATAGTTTTCAATATACGTCAGGTCAAGTTTCAGTTTATCGTAAGGAGAAGTGTTATATTTACCGTATACCTGGGCAAAGCCGGCCAACCCGGCCTTCACCTTCATGCGGTAGGCAAATTCCGGCATGACTTCCAGATACTGTTCAATGATCTCAGGCCGTTCCGGTCTGGGTCCGATAAAGGACATCTCCCCACGCAGGATATTAAACAGCTGGGGCAGTTCATCGATCCTGCATTTGCGTATCACACTTCCCACAGGTGTGATACGGCTGTCATTTTTGCTGGCAAGCCGGGCCACACCATCTTTCTCCGCATCTGTTTTCATGCTGCGGAATAGATCGGAAGAGCGTCGTGTAGGGAAAGAGTGTAG